>JBEKEK010000010.1:0-89019 GCA_050013875.1 Trebonia sp.
CGGCAGGCCCGCGTCCTGGGCGGCCATCTCGTTCGATAGCCTGGTGAAGTCGAACCCGCAGCGCCGGAACCGGGTCATGAGTTCCTCTTCCGGGTAGCGCGCGGGCACCGTCATGTGCGCGACCACTTCGCGGACCCGCCAGCCCTCGCACATCGACGGGGTGTCCCACTGGGCATCTGTGGCACCCGCGAGCAGGCCGGCCAGGCTGGCGAACTCAGCGGCCACAGCCGGCTGCAAGTGGGCGTCGTCTGCCGGGGGTGATGCGGTCATCGTGAGCCTCCTAGCTTCTCGAGGTATGCGGTAAGGCCGCCGAGTGAGGCCGGAAGACAACGGGTAGCTCCCGATAGCTGTCAGTGCGCACCATATCCTGGATACTGGCCTGCACTCATGACCACCGCGTCTGATTGCTCACGATCATCCGGAACGCCAGCCGGACAGCATTGCTCTCATCGGCAAGAACGCCGCAGTTCAGCGGCGTGTGATTGCTCATGGTTGTCCGGATCCTGCAGCCGCCTGCCTGACGTCAGCCTTGTCGAGGCGGCGGTGCAGCATGGACGCGAGGGTGAGCATGTCCAGGTCGCTGCGCGAGGTGGCCCAAGCCACCTTGGGGGCGTGGGCGGCGGGGTTGCGGAAGGTGCTGAACAGCAGCTCGGCGCGGCAGAACGCCAGCACGTCCGGGTGCACGTCCCTGCGGGCCAGCTCCGCCCGCAGGCCGTCGGACCGCTGCTGCGCCTCCCCGACCGTCCCGGCCGCCCGCACCGTGACGACCTTGCCGTCCTCGCGGACCTCGAACCCGCTCAGCAGCAGCCGCTCGTTCACCCGGGCGCGGGCCGCCGATCAAGCATCCGAAATAGCAGCCTGACGGCAAAGCGGCACTCGTGCTCGCGAAGCGACCGAGACGACTGCCCAGCTAGCGTTTGAACCGATCACGGAAACTGGCCGCCAGAACTTCGACACAGTGGCTTGACAGGGAACAGCACGCGGGTCTTCGCTAGGTCAGTTGGCAGTTCTGCTCAGAGGCCCCATGTGCGGGAACTCCCCGGGTCCCGCGCGCTTCATGATCCGCTCCTTCTGCGCGTAGTAGACCCGCTCTCCGCTGATCAGGCCGTCGGTCGTTATCGGCCACACGATCAGGGTGCGCGCTTCGGTCAGGTACCAGGCGTCCGGCACCGGTTCCTCGTCGAACTCGATCCCGAACGGCTCGATATGACGGCCAAGCATGACCTGCCGGAGAGCGCCTTCGGTCACCACGTGATCGCGGTCAACCAGGACGAGTGACAGCTCAAACTCGCGCCGGTTGCGTCCGAACTCGTTGGCCCGCTCATAGAGCCCCCGCACGGTCTCGAAGCCCGACGCCGAACCGGAGCCTGAATCGCTCAGGAACTCGTACTCCGGCTGCGGGACCAGGGTCGCCATCAGGGCCGGAATGTCGCCGCCGACCTCCGCCTCGACGTGGCGCGCGACCACCTCCAGGTTGGCGCGCAGCCGCTCGTCCGTCTCCGCCGCCAGCCGCTGCGAGAGCAGCCGCCAGCTGCGAGCCTGCTCCTCGATCACGCCGAAGTTATATGCCGCCATCATTACCCCCGCGCGTCCTAGCTAGTTCCCGCTGCCGCCCCAGTCAGCGGGGGCGCGCCGCCCGCCGAGATGCCCGCCTGCGTCAATCGGCAGCTGGTGCCCGGTGAAATACCGGGATTCGTTCGAGCATAGCCACAGGACCGCGGCGGAGATGTCCTCGGGCTGCACCTCCATGACCGGGATGGCGTGCACGACGACGTGCGAGTCGCCCGGATCGGCGGTCGCCCAGTGCTGGTCCATCATGTCGTTGTGGCACATCAGCGTGTTCACGCCGGTGGGGTGGATCGTATTCACCCGGATGTAGTGCTGGCCGAGGAGGCTGGCGTAGTTCCGCGCCAGGCTGACCAGTCCGGCCTTGGCCGTCGAGTAGCCAAGCAGCCCGTAGGTGTGCGCGTTCTCGGTGACCATCATCGGCTGCAGTCCCGCCAGCGAGCTGGTGATGACGATCGAGCCGCCCTCGCCCTGCCGCACAAGCTGGCCGTAGGAGCACTCCACCGTGTTCAGCACGCCGGTCAGCAGAATATCCAGGCAGAGCTGCCAGGACGCAAACTCCCGGCCGCGCGGGCCGAACAACGGCATCACGCCAGCGTTCGCGATGACGTAGTCGCACCGGCCGAGTTCCCCGACGCCCTGGTTGAACGCCGCGGCCAGGCCTTCCCGGTCGCGTACGTCGGCTACCGCGGTCACCATTCGCCGGCCGTGCTTCTTGACCAGGTCGGCCGTCTCGGCCAGGTCACTCTCGTCGGGCATCGGGTACTCGACGCCGTCGACCGGAGCGCAAATGTCGATGCCGATGATGTCCGCGCCCTCGCTGGCTAGCCGCACCGCGTGCGATCGCCCCTGGCCGCGGGCCGCGCCGGTGATGAAAGCAACCTTGCCCTCGAGCTGTCCCGCCATTGTTGACCTCCACGTCTTCGGGGTGCTTACATTACCTCAGGTTGGATTTTTCATCCAGAATGTTTTCGACAGAATGGTCGGCCTTCTCCCGGTGGGTCGGCCTCTTCCGGAGAGGATGTGCGGGCAGCCCGTGGCGACGGCTTCCTTGAGTTCCCGCAATCCAAGACCGTCTCCACGCCCGCGTAGCGGGGCAGGGGCGCCGGGAGCGATCCGACTTCGACGAGGTGGATGCCAGTGGACGCGCTTCAGCAACTCATCGATGCCCAGGAGATCCAGCGGGTCAAGTCCCGTTACTTCCGGCACATGGACCACCGGGAGTGGGCCGAGTTCCGGACCTTGTTCGTCGACGACCTGCAGTTCTTCATCGATGAGGGGCGGGACAAGATCAGTACCGTCCCGGTATGGACGAGTGCCGACGAACTAGTCTCCTACCTCGCGTCGACCCCGGACGACCGGATCACCGTCCACCAGGGGCACATGCCGGACATCCAGTTCACCGATGACGATCACGCCGAGGGTGTCTGGGCGCTGTTCGACTGGGTCGACTACCCGAGCCGGGACTACGCGTTCAAGGGCTACGGGTACTACTTCGAGACCTACCTGCGCTGCCCCGACGGCCGCTGGCGGATCAGCTCGTCACGGCTGACCCGGCTGCGCACCAACGTGATGAGCTCACTGAAGTCCGAACCACTGAGATTCAGCCCGACCGCCCGTTGAGGCGATAACCATGATCTATAGCTACGACTTGAATATCCCTGACGACGTGCCGGACGCCGAGTTGGAAGGCTATCGCCAACTCGCCATCTCAACCTGGCGCACGGCCGTCGAGGCAAGCGGAGCGCGACCAGGCGACCCGAACATTGAGCTGGTTACCCGCACCGAACCGGAGCCCGTTCGCAACCACCGGACGGGAGAGACGGCCCCCGGTCCAGGACGTGCCTGGCGGGTAGCCGGGCCAGCCGTATGAGCCGGAGAAACGACGACGCTACTTAACCGGCTCCGGCCAGTCGCGGGTGGTGTTCCGCCTGGATCGGGGGCCGCCGGCATGCTTGTGTGAAAATTTTGGATGCGATATCCTTCATTTATAAGATCTTGACGGCTGTTGGCGCTGTGCGCGCTGGTGGACATGGTCGCGCCGACGTTGCCGTCGGCAGATAGGCGGAAGTGCGTGGAAGTAGCCCTTGACGAGAGGTCGCTGGCGCCCGAGGCGGAGATCGCCATCCTTGCCCGGGCTCTCTACCGGGAGGGCTGGGACGACCACAACGTCGGCCACATCACCTACCGGCAGGAAGACGACACTCTCCTTACCCTGCCCGTCGAGCGTGGGTGGGATGAGATGCGCGCGAGTGACATCGTCCGGATGGACGCCGAAGGCAACCTCCTCGAAGGGGCCGGCACGATCACGCCGCCCATCCTGCTGCACGTGGAATTCCACCGGGCCCAGCCTGGTACTGGGGTCACCGTCCACCAGCACCCTCGCTACACCACGATCTGGTCCTCGGCCGGACGCGTCCCCGAGCCCTACGACCAGCGCTCCGCGTGGGTCGCCAACGACCAGATCGCCTTCTACGACGACTACGAGGGCGGCGTGGACGACATCAACGCGGTCCGGGCCGCGGTGGCCGCGATCGGAGACCGGCCCTGCGCCATCCTCCGCAACCACGGCGCGTTCGTCGTCGGGTCGGACATCGCCCAGGCCTTTACGCGGTCAGTCTCCCTCGAATGGCGCTGCCGTCAGGCGTGGCATGTCGAGGCGATCGGCGGCAAGAACGTCGTGCCCGAGCCGGGCCAGCGCGCCATCGCCGAGTTCATGTCGTCAAGCAAGTCGATCTCGCTCATGGCGCAACTGTGGGGGTGGGCTGCCCGCCGGGAAATCCGGTCGGACGCCGACGTCCTGAACTGACCGCCGCCGCGCGCGGACGAACGAGGAGGGCACCATTCATGGCCACCATGTCGCAGGACGAATACACCATCATTAAGGTCCGCGAGCGCGGCCGCGGCGGCTCGGTCACTTTCATACCAGAACCGGCCGCCGAGCCGCTCTTCTGCCCGGTGATCTCGGTCGACGATCATCTGCTTGAGCCCGGTGACCTGTTCGAACGCCGGCTGCCGGGCAAATACAGCGACTCGGCTCCCTTCCTCGGCCCCGGCGAGGACGGGGCGCCGTGGTGGCAGATCGGGGACACCAGGATCCCGATCCTGATGAGCAACGGCGCCGCCGGGCGGGTGATGACGGAGTGGGGCCTGCAGGCGTCGCGGCCGGACGAGGAGTTCCGCCGAGGGGTCTGGGACTCCAAGGCCCGGTTGCGCGATCTCGACATCGGCGGCGTCTGGGCGACCCTCTGCTTCCCCTCGATCCTCTTCGGCTTCGCCGGCTGGCGGTTCTCGCGGATGCCCGACCCGGAACTCGGCCTTGCCTGCGTGCGCGCCTACAACGACTGGATGCTCGAAGAATGGTGCGGGGCCGCACCGCAGCGGTACATCCCGTGCCAGATCCCGTGGCTGAGCGATCCGGAGCTCGGGGCCAAGGAGATCCGCCGCAACGCCGCGCGCGGGGTACGCGCGGTCAGCTTCTCGGAGAATCCCGAGGCCCTCGGGTTCGCCAACATCTACGACCGGGCGTGGGATCCGTTCTTCGCGGCCTGCGAGGAGACCGGCACGGTCGTGAACCTGCACGTCGGCTCGTCCGGGACGATCCATCTTCCGTCCTCGGTCTCGCACGAGGCCGTCGGCACGGCGCTGTTCCCCGTCAGCGGTCTCGAAGCGCTCGTCGACTGGACGTATTCGGGTCTGCCGGTTCGCTTTCCCGGCCTCAAGGTGGCGCTGTCGGAGGCTGGCATCTCGTGGGTGCCGATGGCCAAGGAACGCCTTCGGCGGGCCCATCGGCAGGCGGACGGAATCGGCAAGGGATGGCCCAGGGACGCACCCACCCCGGTCGAGGTCGTCGAGCGCAACTTCTTCTTCACGTCGATCGAGGACCCGTCCGGATTCCGGCTGATCGATCTCATCGGGCGCGACAAGGTGATGGTCGAGACCGATTACCCGCACTTCGACAGCACCTGGCCGCAGTGCCAGGCGATGATCCGCTCCGAGCTCGCGGGGGCATCGCCCGAGCTGATCCGGATGGTCTGCTACGAGAACGCCGCGCGCCTCTACAACCACCCGCTTCCCCCCGCGGAAATGATCCAGAGGTCAGAAATCGGCGCACCGGAAACATCCGCGCCCAGCCAGGCCGGCCCGTCGGAATCCGACTGAGAACGCAGAGGGGCAATCGAGCATGGTAGCCGTACAACCGGAGCACGCGACGACGTCGGAACGCTTCTTCTCGCTGTCCTCCGATACTCACATCATCGAGCCGGCGGACCTGTTCACCAGCCGGATGCCGGCCAAGTACCGCGATGACGCGCCGCAGCTCGCCCTGGTCGACGGCATGGAGCGCTGGAGCGCGGAAGGGATCGCCTTTCACCCGTCGACCTCGGCGTTCGCGCCGGGTGACCGTTTCCTGCCGGTTGAAGAGCGGCCTGTCCGGTCGCCGGTCTTCGCCGAGGGCGTGGGGGACTGCGCCTACGTGGCGAGCAAGTGGCTAGCGGAGAACGAGCGCGACGGCGTATACGGCGGAGTCGTCTTCCCGAGCAGCACGCTGGCCGTCTACGGGGTGCGGAGCACCGAACTGCTCGATGAGATCCTGCGCGTCTACAACGACTGGATCGGTGAATTCGCCGCTTACGCGCCGGATCGGATCAAGCCGATCGGCCTGCTGAACCCGGACAACATTCCGAGGGCCGTGCGCGCGGTCGAGGACCTGAAGGCGCGCGGTTTCGCGGGCGTGATGCTCCCGGTGATGATGCACGACGGCCACACGTACGACTCAGCCGACTATGACCCGCTGTGGGCGGCGATCGCGGGCCTGCGCCTGCCGGTGAGCATGCACATCGCCTGCCACCGCACGCCGGGCGACGCGTCGCAGATCCTCGGCAATCGCGGTGCGCGGCTGTCGCTCCCGGTCAACTCCGCGGACCACCACATCCGCATCGCCCTGACCGACATGATCTACAGCGGGGTCTTCGAACGTCACCCGGACTTGAAGGTGCTCTCGGTCGAGCACGAAGGGTCCTGGATCTTCCACCTGATGCAGCGGCTTGACTGGACCTACCGCTACGACCGCCGCTATACCCGGCTGGCGCGGCGTTTCCCCGACGGCTCGCTGCCGAGCGATTACATCCGGCGTAACGTCGTCATCTGCTTCACCGAGGACCCGTTCCTGGTGCAGAACCGGCACCTGCTGGGGGTCGGCAACCTGGCCTGGGGCAGCGATTTCCCGCACCCGGAGAGCCCGTTCACGCATTCCGATGACAGCCTGGCGTCGCAGCTTGCCGGGGTACCGCACAACGAGCGCGTGCAGATCACCGTCGAGAACACGGCCCGCCTGTACGGATTCGAGCCCCCGCCACGGCGCTGATTTCCCGATCCCCGCGAGCGAGAGCGCTCGCGGGGGGCTCCGGGATCCGTCTGAGTTACTCGATGATGTTCTTGCGGCGCAGATCGGCGACGACCAGCTTGGCCTGTTCGCGGTAGAGCTTCCTGGTCGCCTCGGCCGCTTTCTCGGGGTTGCCCCGCGATATCTCTTTGAACTCCGCGGTGAGGCCGATTCGGGTCGAATCGCTGAGCTCGGGCATGCTGATCCGGTAGCTCGTGGGGACAAAGCTACGGAAACTCCGCAGCAGCGCCCGCAGCCGCTGGGTGCCGCAGTTGCGGGAGATAATACGGCGATAGTGGTACGCCGTGGCGTGAATATCTTCGGGGTAGGTGAGACCTTGGATGCCGTCGATCAGCTTGCCCAGCTCGATGACGATGGGGCTGTCGCGGTCGAGCTTGGCGGCCTCCGCCGTAGCGCGCGCCCACAGAACGCCGTAAAGATCGTAAGAATCCGCGATACCGGCGGCGTCGAACGGCGCGACGAAAGCAGAACGGTGGAACGTATTGTCCACGAACCCGTCCCGCTGAAGCTCAAGCACGGCCTCACGGACCGGGGACCGGCTGATGTTCAGCGTCGACGCCACCTTCTCGACGTCGATTCGGTCACCGGGTTTGAGTTCTCCCGCGTAGAGCTGGCTCATGATGTATTCGACAGCCTCATAGCTGGCGCGCCGCCGGCTCCAGCCGCGGACAATTACCACTGAAGCCGGGGCGGCTCCGGTCGGCTCCCCGCTCGCCTCATGGCCGGCCATCTACGCCACCGCTCTTCTCGGCATGGGCGTGGAGTTACCCAGCCATGCCAGTGAGCGGGTGGCGTGCCAGATCAGGGCGTAGGTCCTCATCACCGAGCGGGCCTCCTTGAGGTCTTGTTCCAGCCGTTTTCCTGGTTGCCATTCGGATCTCCCGAAGCGGCGCGCCTCCGCTCCTAGACGCGCCAAGCCACCAGTACCTGCCTGACATGTGGATTTAGTATTTCTTATGCTTCGTTTCGGTGGAGCATAGCAAAACCTGCGATCCTCCGCACGCCCGCCGAACCCCGCGCAGTCAGCCGACGCCGGCCAGGCAACCCCGGCCGCGCCGGGGTGAGCGAGCCTTGCCGTCTGGCCCATCTTACTGTAGAAGAGTAGATTTAGAGTTTAGTATCCAGAATCCAGCATCCAAAGTTCGGTTGCGGGGCTACTCGGAGGATGGTGAGGACGCATCGGCGCGGTGTCCCGGGTTGCTCTGGTGACGGGAGGAACGCGGGGGATCGGCAGGGAGATCGTGCTTGCCCTGGCCGAGCGCGGACTGGGCGTCGGCTGCGGCTACCACTCGTCGCCGGAGCTGGCCGGTGATCTCGCCGCCGTGTCGCCCGCGGTGTACCCAGTGCCGTATGAGCTTGGTTCGGCCGCCTCGGCGGAGGCAGCCGTCGCCGCCACCGCCGCGCACTTTGGCCGCCTGGACTCGGTTGTGCTGAACGCTGGCATCTGGGCTGGCGGACTCCTCGAGCGGATCGATCCCGGGTCGTGGGCTGAAGTCGTGCAGCGCAACCTGGTGGGAGCGGCTCAGTTGTGCCGCGCCTGCCTTCCGTATTTGCGCAACGACGAGAACCCGTCGATCGTCTTGGTGTCATCGGTCGTGGGTGAGATCGGTTTTCCCGGTGACACCGCCTATGCGGCTGCCAAGGCCGGGATGATCGGCCTCGCCAGGTCGCTGGCCAAGGAAGTCGCACGAGACAACATCCGTGTCAATGTTCTCGCTCCCGGGTTCGCCGAGACCGACATGACCGCGGGTGTTTCCGAGTCTGCCCGTCGGCGAATTGTGGACCGCACGCTGCTTGGCCGGTTCGGGTCGCCCGCCGAGATCGCACAGGCCGCGGTCTTCCTTTCTGAAGACGCGACCTTCTGTACCGGAACGGTCCTCAATGCAGACGGGGGCTGGTCCCTATGACCTTTGTCGAACACAACCTGAGAGGCGAATATGGCTCTGGCACAGTCCGACTACAGCGCGCTCCGGCAGCGCATTCAGGAAGCGATCTGGGGAGAACTTGACGCCCTGGAGGCGGATATCGAGGATTCAGAGAGCCTGCCCTACGACAAGATCTGGCCGGCTCTGCAACGCTGCCAGGCTTTCGGCCTGCTGGTACCGGCCGAGTATGGCGGTCTGGGGCTGAGCGTCGAGCAGTACCTGCCGATCCTGGCCGAGTTCGCCAAGATCCAAGGCGGAATCCGCGTGGTGGTGCACGTCCACAATTCATTCGCGCACGCCTTGTCGGAAATTGCCGGCAAGGCCCAGTGCGCGGAGGTCCTGCCGGGTGCCGCGATGGGGGAACGGTCGGTGGCCTTCGCGTTGACCGAGCCGGGGAACGGGACCGGGGCAGACCTCAGCACGCAGGCCGTCCGTGACGGGGGCGTGTACCGGATCACCGGGCGGAAGTGGCTGATCACCAACTCAGACTTCGCCAGCCACTTCATTGTGCTGGCCAAAACGGGGCCGAAGGAGGTCTCGGCTTTCCTGGTGCCACGCGACAGCGCCGGATTCACCATCGAAGCGCTTCCCGAGACCATGGGCTGCAAGGGCGGCCAGCATGGAGAGCTGACGTTCAACGATGTGGTGGTCCCGGCCGACAGCCTGATCGGCCGGGAAGGGCAGGGCGGTGAGCATCTCGAGCGGGCGCTGGAGATCAGCCGGGTCTTCATCGCGGCCAGCTCCTGGGGGACCGCTGAGCGTGCCCTTGACCTGTCGCGGACGTACGCGGCCCAGCGCCGCACCTTCGGCAAGCCGATCGCCGACCGCCAGGCGGTGCAGCGGTACCTGGCCGAAATGGCGATCGACGTCTACGCGATGCGGACGATGCTGCTCGACGCGGCGCGCAAGTGGGACGGCGGGCAGCGGATCCCGGCCGAATCCTCGATGTGCAAGCAGTTCGGGCTCGAGGCGGTCGGCCGGGTCACCGACCGCGCGCTGCTCGTCCACGGCGGCATCGGCTACACCCGGCGCCACCCAATAGAGCGGCTTTACCGTGATGCGCGCCTGAACTGGCTGGAAGAGGGCACACCCACGATCCAGTACATGGTCATCGCGCGGGAACTCGCGGCCGGTTACGCCTTCGCCGATGACTTCACGCTTGCGGACAGTTCCAGCCACTTTTATTAGGAGCAGTACATGCGGGACGCGGTGATCGTTGAGGCTGTGCGCACCCCGATCGGCAAGCGCAAGGGGCAGCTGTCGGCCATTCACCCGGCCGACCTCTCCGCGCACGTGCTCAATGCGCTGACGGAGCGGGCGGGCGTTGACCCCGTGCTCGTCGACGACGTCGTCTGGGGCTGCGTGTCCCAGGTTGCCGAGCAGACCAATGACATCGCCCGCACCGCGGTGCTCGCCGCGGGCTGGCCGGAGTCGGTGACCGGTGTGACCGTCGACCGCCAGTGCGGCTCTTCCCAGCAAGCGGTGCACTTCGCGGCGGCTGGCCTGATCGCCGGGCAGTACGACGTCGTCGTGGCGGGCGGGGTGGAGTCGATGAGCCGGGTACCGATGTTCTCGGCCGTCGGCGACGCCGACCCGCTGGGGGCCGGGTTCGCCGCCCGGTACGACGGCGCCGCACCCAACCAGGGCATTGGCGCGGAGATGGTCGCGCAGCGATGGGCGCTGTCGCGGGCACAGCTTGATGAGTTCTCTCTCGGCTCGCATGCGAAGGCGGCCGCCGCCCGCGACGAGGGACGGTTCGACACCCAGATCGCGCCGCTTGGCGATGCCGGCGACGGGCAGGTTGCCGACCAGGACCAGGGGATTCGCGAGAGCTCGATGGAGGCCCTTGGTGCCTTGAAGCCCGCGTTCAAACCGGGCGGCGTGATCACCGCCGGGAACTCATCGCAGATCTCCGACGGCTGCGCCGCCCTGCTGATGACGACCAGCGAGAAGGCGGCCGGGCTTGGCCTTACGCCGATCGCCCGGGTGCACACCGCGGTACTGGCGGGCTCGGATCCGGTGATCATGCTTACCGCCCCCATCGTCGCCACCGGGAAGGCGCTCGCCCGGTCCGGCCTGTCGCTCGACGATATCGGGGTGTTCGAGGTCAACGAGGCGTTCGCGCCGGTGCCGTTGGCTTGGCTGGCCGACACCGGCGCCGATCCCGGGCGGCTGAACCCGAACGGCGGCGCGATCGCGCTTGGCCATCCGCTCGGCGCTTCCGGTGCGCGCCTGATGACGACGCTCGTGCACCACCTGCGCGACCACGGGATCCGGTACGGACTGCAGACCATGTGCGAAGCCGGCGGCCAGGCCAACGCCACCATTTTGGAGCTCATCTAGAAGTTTGGATTTTACATTTTTTGTGCTGAGCGATACGCTGAGCCCGTTGGGCATCGAGAGGGGCGAGGGGTGTCAGAGCAGGCCACCGTGACTGTCGGGTTCAGTGATGAACAAGAGGAACTCCGCAAGATCGTTCGGCGCTTCCTGGAAGAGCGGTCGCCGGAATCGGAGGTGCGGCGGCTCATGGAGACGGGGGCCGGCTATGACCCCGATGTGTGGCGGCAGATGGCCGGGCAACTCGGCCTGCACGGCCTGGCCATCCCTGAGCAGTACGGGGGTTCGGGTTACACGTTCGCGGAGGTGTTCGTCGTGCTCGAGGAAATGGGACGGGCCCTGCTCTGCGCCCCCTTCCTTTCCAGCGTCGTCATGGCGGCCGGCCTGCTGCTGAGCTCCGATGACGAAACGGCGAAGCGGGACTATCTGCCCGGTATCGCCGACGGGTCGACGCTGGCGACGGTGGCCCTCGCCGAGGTCTCGGGCCGGTGGGATGAGCAGAGCATCACCCTTGCCGCCAGTGCGGCGGGAGGAGGGTGGACGCTCTCGGGTGAGAAGTGCTTCGTTCTCGACGGGCAGACCGCTGATGTGGTCTTCGTTGCCGCGCGCACCGGGGCGGGCGTCTCGGTCTTCGCGGTTGACCGCGGGGCGCAGGGCCTCACCACGACCGCGCTGTCGACGATGGACCAGACCAGGAAGCAGGCGAAACTTGGGTTCGCCGCCGTCCAAGCCCGCCTGATCGGCACCGACGGCCAAGGCTGGGCGGCGCTGTCGCGGATGCTCAACCTAGCCGTTGTCGGCCTCGCCGCCGAGCAGGTGGGCGGCGCCCAGCGGGTACTGGACATGGCGGTTGACTACGCCGGGCTGCGCGTGCAGTTCGGCCGGCCGATCGGGAGCTTCCAGGCGATCAAGCACAAATGCGCCGACATGTTGCTGAGGGTGGAGTCGGCTAAGTCGGCCGCGTACTACGCCGGCTCGGCCGCGGCGGCAGGCGGCGCTGAGCTCCCGGTCGCGGCGTCGCTGGCGAAGTCGTACTGCTCGGAGGCCTACTTCTACGCGGCCGCGGAGAACATCCAGATTCATGGCGGTATCGGGTTCACCTGGGAGCACCCGGCGCACCTGTACTTCAAGCGCGCGAAGACATCCCAGCATCTGTTCGGCGATCCCGCGTACCACCGTCGGCTGATCGCCGGCCAACTCGGGCTGTGACTGCGCAGGTAGGCCCGGTGCCTGGGTCATGTTTTTGCTTGACAAGCGAATCGATGAGCGACAAAGTGGCTATGTCATCCAAAATCCAAAAGCCAGATTTGTCGGTTGTCCGCTTTTGCGGCCGATGGCCTGTTTCGCTGAACGGAACGCAACGACGCAACACGAGAGGGGCGAGGCGTTGAGCCGCGGCGGAGATCTTGGTGCCGAAGTAGAGGCGTGGCTGCGCGCCGAGCTGCCGGCCGCATGGGTACGGGCGATCGACCGTGATGACGCACGAGCCCTCGCGCAGGCGCGCGATAGCGTCGATGTCGAGGACTGGTGGCGGCGGCTGGGCAAGACCGGCTACTTCGTGCCGACCTGGCCGAAGGAGTACGGCGGGCATGACGCCGACGTAGCCCAGGCGCGCGGAGTCCGCGCGGTCCTCGCCAAGTACAAGGTGCCACGGCCGCTCAGCCACGCGTCGTTCCATGCCGCATCGGCCATCCTGAAATGGGGAACCGACGGCCAGAAGGCGCGCTTCCTCCGGCCGATCAGCGAGCAGACCGAGATCTGGTGCCAGCTGCTCAGCGAGCCAGGGGCCGGATCGGATCTCGCCAGTCTGGCGACCCGGGCGGTACCCGCCGGTGACAACTGGACGGTCACCGGGGAGAAGGTCTGGACGAGTTTCGCCCACCTGTCGCGATGGGGCCTTGTCGCCTGCCGCACCGACCCGGACGCGACCAAGCGCGACGGCATCACGATCTTCATTCTCGACATGCACGCCGAGCAGGTCACCGTCCGGCCACTACTGCAAATGACCGGCGACGCCGAGTTCAATCAGGTGTTCATCGACGGGGCGGTCATCCCCGATGAGCACCGCATCGGGCCGGCCGGCGCTGGCTGGCGCGTCATCAGGGACGTGCTCGGCGGTGAGCGCGGGTCCAACTCGGGGGCTGGCACCGCCGTGCACCCCGTTGTCGTCGGCCGGTCACTGAAGTCGATCATGGCCAGGTACCCGAAGGTCGATGACCCGATTCTGCGCGACCGCCTGGTCCAGGCTTACATCGACGAGCGAGTCCTCGAGCTGACCAACCGCAGAATGGCGGAGATTCGCGGCCGCAGCCCGGAATTCGGCTCATTCGCGGCCGTCACCAAGATTTTCCGCGATGAGCACACCAAGCGGCTGCATGACCTTGCCATCGATCTGGCCGGCTGCGCGGGAGTCGCCTGGTCACCCGAGGACGACTGGGATGACAAGACATCGTGGGCGTTCCTGCGCAGCCGCGCCGCGAGCATCGGCGGCGGCACGGTGGAGATGATGCGCAACATCGTCGGCGAGCGGGTTCTCGGGCTGCCGAAGGAGCCCGACCTGTACGCGGGGCGCAGCTGGGCGGAAACGCCGCGATGACCGGAGCGTCCGAACGGGCAGCGTCGCCCGGGCAGCCAGCGTCGCTGCTCGCCGCCTTCCGCGAGCGGGCGGAATCCGATTCCGAGGCGACCTTCGTGTCCGCCCTCGACGGCGGCCAGTGGTCCTACGGGCAGATCGCCGGCCATGTGGACCTGCTCGCCGAGGCGATTGGCATTGCCCCGTTCTCACCGGTGATCGGCGCGTACGGCGGCAACAACGCGATGAGTGTGATCGCGCTCCTCGCCGCCTGGCAGGCCGGCCGGTGCCTGGCCTGCTGCGGGCGGCAGGTCCCGGCCGATGCCGCCCGTCCGCTGTTCGAGCTGGCAGGCTGCGCGACCGTGCTGGCCGAGGATGTCGCTCCCTTTGCCGGGGGCCCCTGGCAGGCGCTTCCCACCGGCTCGACGGCGCCGTCCGGCGAAACGGCCCACGCGGCCGGCTCGGCCGGTCCCGTGGGCAGCGGAGAATTCGCCTGCATCTGCTTCACCTCCGGGACGACGGGGAAGCCGAAGGCGGTCACGATGACGCACCGCCATCTCGTCGAGCAGGCGGTACGCCTGACGGCGGCGCCGGGAAAGCCGGGCGGCTGGCGCCCCCGGGTGGGCGTCGGACGGCCGGTGGTCAGCTTCAGCCCGTTCGGGCACAACGGCTTCCAGAGCTGGCTCGGCATGGCGCTCTGGCTTGGCCGCGGGCTGGTCCTGATCGACAAGTTCTCGGTCGACGCGGCGGTCGCCGCGGTCGCCCGGTTCGCGCCCCCGACGCTCACCCTGACCCCCACCATGATCCAGATGCTGGCGACCGCGCCGGGCCAGGTGGAGCTGCCCGGGGTGAAGTCGGTGACCTCGAGCACGGCGCCGCTCGCGCCCGACATCAAGGAGTTGTTCAGCGCCCGGTTCGGCATTCCGATCCTGCAGGCGTACGGCATGACGGAGTTCGGCAACGTCGCGAAGGAGCACCTGGCGGACGTGCTGGCCGGCCGTCAGCCGCGTGGCTCGGTCGGGCGGGTGTCGCCCGGCCGTGAGGTACGCATCGTCGGCGATGACGGCGCGCCGCTCGGCCCGGGCGAAGAGGGCAAGCTGCTGGTCCGGGCGACCGGCCGGGCCGCGCCCCCGGGCGACGTCGCGGTCGGGCCCGACGGCTGGTTCGACACCGGGGACCGGGGCGCGCTGACCAGCGACGGAATCCTGATCGTGAGCGGACGGACCTCGGACCGCATCATCGTCGGCGGCTTCAACGTGGTCCCGGCCGAGGTCGAGCTGGAGATCCGCGGCTCCGGCCTGGTGATCGACGCGGTGGTGGTCGGCCTGCCGGACGACCGGCTTGGCGAGGTACCGGTGGCCGGCGTGGTGTGGAAGGGCGACGACCGCCAGGCCGACCTGCTGGCCGGACTGCGGCACACCGTGGCTCACTACAAGCTGCCGCGGCGGTTCTTCAGCCTGACCGAGATCCCGCGGACGCCCTACGGGAAGGTCGACCGGAAGAAGGCGGCCGAGCTGGCCCGTACCCTGCTTGGCGCAGAGACGATCAGGTCCTCCGATGCCCGGCGCTAGCGGCGAGACCCGCGATGCGGCCGCAGAAGGCCAGCAGTCGCTGCTGGTGGAGAAGTTCGGCGACCACGTTCTGCACGTCACCCTCAACCGCCCAGACCGCCTGAACGCCGTCGACCGCCCGATGCGAGCCGAACTCGTCACCCTCTGGCAGCGCGTCAAGCAGCGCACCGACATCCGCGCCATCGTCGTGACCGGCGCCGGATCGCGTGCTTTCTGTGTCGGGATGGATCTCAAGAGCCTGGTCGCTGACGGGGGATTCCCCGAGGTTCCGGAGCGGCTGGCCGATCACGTGGGCATCAACCCGCTGCGGCATCAGCTGTGGACCCCGTTCGTCGTCGCGGTCAACGGCGTGTGCACCGGCGCCGGGCTGCAGCTGGTGGCGGACGCGGATGTCGTGGTGGCCTCCACCAACGCGTCGTTCCTCGACACCCACGTCAGCGTCGGCCAGGTGTCGGCCCTGGAACCGATCGCGCTGGTGCCGCGGATCGGCCTGGGCCGGACCCTGAAGATGTGCCTGCTGGGCAAGGAGGGCCGGATCGACGCCGAAGAGGCGCTGCGGATCGGTCTGGTCGACGAGCTGGTCGCGCCCGAGGAACTCCATGAACGCTCCCTCGCGGTGGCCAGGCAGATCAGCGCGGCCTCCCCCAACGCGGTGCGGCTGACCAAACAGGCGATCCGGCAGTCGGCGCAGCGCCCCCAGGCCGAGGCCGAGCAGTACGGATGGGATCTGCTGCGGCGTCACCGCGGCCATCCCGACGCGATGGAAGGCCCCCGTGCCTTCGTCGAGGGGAGGCCGCCCTCATGGTCGGACGCCTGGCTCGAAACGGAACGGAACGGAGAGAACGGTGACCACGGTGACTAATCAAACTGACAACCAGGATCTGGTTGAGCGTGCTGCCCTTCCCGTCCCCTACGCGATGACGACGCCAGATCGGGTCCCGGTGCAGCGCTACTACGACCAGGACTTCTATGACCTGGAGGGCAGGCAGCTGTGGCCCCGGGTCTGGCAGATGGCCTGCCGGCTCGAGGAGATCCCGGAGCCGGGCGACTTCGTCGAGTACGAGAACGCGGGCCGGTCGGTCATCGTCGTCCGGGTGAGCCCGACCGAGGTTAAGGCGCTCTACAACGCCTGCCGGCATCGCGGCGTCAAGCTGATCGAGGACCGCGGCAGTTCCGACAACGGCTTCGTCTGCCCGTTCCACGGGTGGTGCTACGCGCTTGACGGCACCAACACCTTCGTCTACCAGCCGGACCTCTTCGCTGAGCACAACCGGGGGGAGAAGGACCTGAGCCTGCGCGAGTGCCGGGTGGAACTCTGGGGTGGCTGCGCGTTCGTGAACTTCGACGACGACGCGCCGCCGCTGCGCGACTGCATCGGGTCCTTCGCCGCCACGATGGACGCCTGGCACGTCGAGTCGCTGCGCACCGAATGGTGGCTGTCGTTCCACCTGCCGGTCAACTGGAAGCTCGCCATGGAGGCATTCATGGAGGGCTACCACGTGCGGCAGACCCATCCGCAGCTTCTCCCGGCCGCCGCGCGCAAGATGGCCGCGACCTACAGCTCGGGAGACAAGTTCTTCAGCGGAAGCCGGCGCGCCACCAAGGAGGCGCAGGCCGCCGCGACCGTGGGGATGAGCACCGAGGAGTTCATCGAGAGCCAGCTGCAGCTCATGCGGATCTACAACGACGGGCTCCGCGGTATCTACCACCAGAAGGACATCTGGGTCGCGGAGAAAATGCGCAATACCGAGCTCCCCGACGATCCCAGGGAACGCACCGCGGTCTGGCGTAAGCAGCTCAACGAGGCGATCGTCGAATGGAGCGAGGCCGCCGGGATCGACGTGCCCAACCTCGATGACCTGCCCGGGCAGGGGATCAGCGGCGGCGTCTACTACTCCTTCCCCAACTTCTTCATGCTGCCCGGTCTGAGCAGCACGGTGGCCTACCGGATCCGGCCACTCGGCCCGGAGCAGTGCCTGTTCGAGATCTGGTCGCTGAGCCGCTACGCCAAGGGTGAGGAGCCGCCCCGGCCGCGGCGCCCGGAACCCATGGCCGGCGACGATCCGCGTACCCCGCCGGTCCCCGCCCAGGACTTCGCGAACCTGCCGCTCCAGCAGCGCGGGCTGCACGCCGGCGGGATCGAGTTCATGCGCTTGTCGGACCGGATCGAAGGGATGATCGGCAACTACCAACGGCTGGTCGACGGCTATCTCGCCGGACTCGGCAACGCGCAGCTGGTGCCCGCCAACGGCGCGGTCAGCGGGCTGATTGACGCGCCGTGCAAGGACCTGGGCTTCTAAGCCCACCCAACGTGCTGGCCGCAGCGGCGGCCAGCGCCACTGCTAACCGATCGAGCACGGAAAGGGCAACAAGGATGGCTTCCGTTTCAGATGAGGAACTCCGGCGAGTGGTCGACCGCGATGACATCCGCCAGTTGATGTACAAGTACGCGCACTGCTGGGACAACCTCGACTTTCACGGTTGGGCCAGTTGCTTCACCCCCGACGGCGAGTACTACGACGGCGGCGGCCAGTACCCGATCGGGTATGACGACCTGCGCTCCTACGCCGAAGAGACCTCACCGCGCGTGCAGGGCCGGTTCCACCTGCAGATGAACCAGTACGTCGAGGTAAACGGCGACACCGCCAACGCCCACTCCTACCTGTTCATCGTGGAGAAGCTGACCCCGGTCCGCAGCGGCACCTATGACGACCGGCTGGTACGGACGGCGGACGGCTGGCGCTTCGCCAAGCGGACGGTCACCTGCCTGTACCCGTCGTATCTGCCGATCGAGAGCAAGGAACTGGCGACGTGGCTGTTCAGCCCCGAGGTCGGCGGCGGCTGGCAGCACCGGTCGAAGTGGCGCGCGCAGCAGTACAACCTTCCTTCCGCCTTCTTCGAGGGAGCCGCGGGTGCCAAGGAGTAACCCGGCGCTGGGCCGGCCGGCGCGGCAGGAGATCAGCGAGGTGCTGGCGCTGTACTGCCGGTCAATCGACCGCATGGACAAAGAGCTGATGGCCGCCGTGTTCCAGCCGAACGCGACGGTCAGGTACCCGAAGTTCGAGGGCGCCTGGACCGAGTTCGTCGACTGGATGTGGGCATTGCACCGCGCGTACGAGATTCACAGTCACCAGATGTCGAACGTCATTTTCAGCCCCGCGTCGGACACCAGCTCGGCGGTCACCGAGTCCTATGTGTCCGCCTCGCTGTGGACGCCGGCCGCCGGCTCGTCGACGACGGACCTGGCGGCAGCGCCGGACGCCGCCGGGGGAGCGGTCGCCCAGACCCCCGGCAGGCAGACCGAGGTGCGCGCCCGCTACCTCGATGAGTGGTCGCTGGCCGACGGCCGCTGGGCGATCGATCACCGGGTGTGCATCGTCGACTTCAAGACCGAACTGGCGGCGATCGGCCTGGTCGGCGAGGGCCGCCGCGACGAGCGCGACCCGTCCTACGACCTGGGAGTCAGCCCGAGGTCCCGAGCGCACGAGGGGGCGGTGGCACGATGACGGTGCCTGGCCATTCCGCGGCTGGTCAGCCGCGGCCGGCGGCGGAGGTACGACGCCGGATGTATGAGCTGATGAGCCTGATGAAGCTCGTTGACGACCGCGTCACCAGCGCGATCCGCAGTGGCGAGGTGATCGCCATCTACTACTCGCACCGAGGTCAGGAAGCGATCGCGGCGGCGCTCGGCGCCGCCCTGCGGCCGACCGACCAGCTCGTGACGACCTACCGGGGGCTGCACGACCATATCGCCAAGGGCGGCCCGCTGGTTGACCTCCTCGGCGGCGTCCTCGGCAAGGACATCGGCGCCGGACGCGGCAAGAGCCACATCCTCAGCCTGTCCCATCCGGAGGTTGGCGCGATGCTCTCGACCGGCATCGTCGGCGGCGGGCTGCCGATCGCCGCCGGGCTCGGGCTTTCCGCGCAGCTCGACGGGGCCGACCGGGTCACCGCCGTGTGCTTCGGTGACGGCGCGTCGAACACCGGGTCGTTCCACGAGTCCCTGAACCTGGCGTCGTTGTGGAACCTGCCGGTCGTCTTCGTGTGCCAGAACAACCTCTACGGCGAGAAGACCCCCGTGCTCAGTTCCATGAAGGTCATGCGGGTGGCCGACCGAGGGACGGCCTACGACATCCCCGGAGTGCGGGTAAACGGCAACGATCCCGACGCGACCTACGGAGCGCTCACCGAGGCCATCGAACAGGCGCGCTCCGGTGGCGGCCCGACGCTGGTCGAGTGCATGACCTACCGGTTCCGCGGTCACAGCCTGGGCGACACGATGACCTACATGCCGGCCGAAGAGCGGGCCGAGGCCGAGGCGGAGGATCCGGTACCGGCCTACCGCCAGCGGCTGCTGGCGGCGGGCGTCTGCTCGGCGGCCGAGCTCGATGACATCGACGCGGCCGCGCTCGCGGTCGTCACCGACGCGGTCAAGCAGGTTCTCGCCGCGCCCGACCCGCGCCCAGAAGACGTGATGACCGATCTGTACGAAGACGCGGGCAACATCCCGGCCTTACCGCCGGTCACCGCGGTCGACGAACGAGCTGGAGGAGCTGACGTGCAGGAACGGCAGATGACGATGGTCCAGGCGCTGAATCTGGCGCTGGACCAGGCCCTCGCCGCGGACGAGAAGGTGTTCCTACTCGGTGAGGACATCGGCCTCTCAGATGGCGTCATGGGAGTGTCGAAGGGGCTGGCCAGGAAGTACGGCGAACACCGGGTCAGGGACACGCCGATCTCGGAAGCCGCGATCGTGGGCGCGGCCATCGGCGCCAGCCTGAACGGCTACCGGCCGGTCGCGGAAATCATGCTGATGGACTTCCTCCCGATCGCGATGGACCAGATCGTCAATCACGCGGCGAAGTTGCGCTATCTGACCGCCGGCCGGCTCTCGGTGCCGATCACGATCCGCTGCTCGAGCATCGCGGGCGGGGGCACCCCGGCCACCCACTCGCAGGCGCTCGAGGCCTGGTTCATGGGCGTCCCCGGTATCAAGGTCGTGATCCCGAGCTCGCCGGCGGAAGCGAAAGGGTTGCTGACCTCCGCCATCGCGGACAACGACCCGGTCCTGTTCATCGAGACGGGGGCCCTGTACGGGACCCGCGGCCAGGTGCCGGAGGATCCGGGCTTCACCATCCCGTTCGGCCAGGCGAACGTCGTCCGGCCAGGCGACGACATCACGATCGTCACCTACGGGCGGGGCGTGCGGGAGTCGCTGGCGGCGGCCGGGCAGCTTGCCGAGCAGGGGATAAACGCCGAGGTCCTCGACCTGAGGACGCTGCTGCCGCTGGACGTCCCCGGCATCATCGAGTCGGTATCGAGAACCCGCCGGGCACTGGTCGTCCATTTCGCGCTGAAATTCGCCGGGCCGGGCGCGGAGATCGCCGCGACGATCGAGGAGTCCCTATTCGGCCGGCTGGCCGCACCGGTGACGCGGCTCGGCGCGCGTTTCATTCCCTTCCCATCGGCGGCGCCGCTGCAGCCGGTGGTGTTCCCCACCGCGTCCGACATCGCCGATGCGGCGATTAAGAGCATGAAGGTTTAGGCCGGTGCATATCTGATGGCGCAAGTTCCGATTCGGATCCCTAAAGTATCGTCCGCCGCGATCGACGCCGTTCTGGTTTCGTTCATCATCCCCGACGGCGGAAACGTCACCGCCGGCCAACCGCTATACGAAGTCGGGACCGACAAGGTGGACAGCGAGGTCGAGTCGGCCGCCACCGGTGTCGTGCACTGGACCGGCGTCATCGATGAGACCTACGAAATCGGCACTCAGATCGGCTACATCGAGGCGATGGAAGGATGATCCGGCATGTGGTGCTCATCAACCTGAAGCCGGACGCACCGGCCGGCTCGGCCGAACGCATGGTCGAGGGCGTGCGCAAGCTGCCCGCCGAGATCCCGCTCATCCGTTCGTGGGAGGTCGGCCTCGGCCGCAATCCGGGCAACGCGACGGTCGGGATCGTAGCCCTATTCGACGACCTGAACTCCTACGCCCAATACCATGCCGATCCCGCTCATCTTCGCTGTGCGCAGACCTACATCGTTCCCGTCATGGAAAGCGCCACCCAAATTCAATTCGAGGTGGCCGACCCGGTCGTAATGGAGGAAGAATCATGACGCAAACCACGGAAGCAGGTCGGCTCACCGACGATGCCATTGAGCGGATGCGACGCCGGGTCGGCATTCCTCAGCACAGTACCAGACGCCCGCACAACGAGTGGATTACCTGGGATGGCATCCGGCACTTCGCGATTGGCAACGGCGATACGAATCCGCTGTACTCGGACCGCGCTTATGCCAGTGGCACGCACTGGAAAGACGTTATCGGCACGCCGCTATTCGCGATCGCCTGCGGCACGCCGGTGCCGACCAGCTGGACGCCGGAGGAGGCCGAGGTGATGAGCGGCGGCGATCCCTTCAAGGGGATCGGCCAGTACCTCGCCACCGAGCGGTGGACGCGCGGGGCCCCGTTGCGTCCAGGCATGCAGGTCGCCCGGCGGGACGGGCTGGTCGACGTCAGCGTGCGCGAGGGAAGCAAGTTCGCCGGCGGCGTCGCGGTGTACCTGACGTACCGGCACATCTACTCAGACATGGCGACCGGCGAGCTTGTCACCTCGCTGGACCGGACGTTCGTTTACGCCGAGCGGGACCGGTCGCACCGCAAGACCCCGATGACCGAGGCGGACCTGCGACGCGACTACACCCCGGCCGACATTGAGCGCATCGACGCGGCCTACGCGGCCGAATCCTTCCGCGGCGGCGACCACCTGGTTCACTCCGGGGACCTGGCCGGGACAAGTCTGCCCGCCATCGTGCGGGGTCCGTTCCTGCTCACCGACATCATCGGCCTGCACGTCGGGTGGGGATTCGGCGAGCTGTTCGGGGTGGGCGCGCTCCGGGCCGGATACCTCAACCGCCAGCGGATTCCTGGCTTCTACAACGCCAACTTCTTCGGCGCGCCCGACGCGGTCCAGCGCTGCCACTGGGAGGTGGAGTGGGCGCAGTCCCTCGGGCAGCCCGCTCCCTACGACTACGGCATCCAGCGCTACATGTGGATGGTGCAGCTCGTCACCAACTGGATGGGCGACTCCGGGCAGATCCGCAGCGTGAACGTCGCCGTGACCAAGTTCAACTACATCGGCGACACCACGTGGATCACCGGGACCGTCACCCAGGTGCGCGACGATCCCTCGCTCGGGCCGGTCGTCACCGTGCGCGTCGAGGGCCGTAACCAGCGGGACGAGAGCACCTGCTGGGCGGAGGTCGAGGTGCTGCTGCCGCTTGACGCGTCCGGCGCACCCCGGCAGATGCCCCCGATCGCGCCAGAACTCGGGAAGCTGTCGAAGTGAGTGGACGGGATGCTGGCTGACGAGTCGCGCGCGGGCACCATGCCCGCGGTGCTCAGGCGGGCCGCCTCGCTGTATGGCGACGACGACTGCATCGTCATGCCTGACCGCAGGATCTCCTTCCGCCAGCTTGAGCTCGCCTCCCGCCATCTCGCGCTGCAACTGCTCGCGGCGGGGGTGGGCAAGGGCACGCGGGTCGGCATCCACCTTGTCACCGGGCCGGAGTGGGCGGTCGCCTTCGCGGCCGTCACCAGGATCGGCGCCGTGGCGATGCCGTTCAGCACCCTGTACCGCCCGGCTGAACTGCGCACGGCGATGCGGGTTGGTGACGTCGCGGTGCTGATCGCCGCGCCCACGATGCTCGGCAAGGACAACGAGGCGTTTCTCGAGGACGCGATCGAGGGCCTGGCGGGGGCGGACGCTGGCCGGCTGCACCTGCTCGACGTCCCCTTCCTGCGCAGGATCGTGCTGATCGGGGACAGCAGCAGAAACTGGGCGGAGAAGGCGTGCCTCACCGCCGGCCAGGACCCGGCCTCCGGCATCGACGAGCGGCTGCTCGAGGCGGTCGAGGCCGAGGTGTCGCCCGCCGACTGGCTGCTGGTGATGTTCACCTCGGGCACGACCGCCGAGCCGAAGGCGGTCATCCACAGCCATGGTGCGGCGCTGCGCAAGACGTCACCCGGCGCGGACGCCGCGCTCCATGCCATTTTCCCCGGGCGCGTCCTGATGCTGATGCCGTTCTTCTGGATCGGCGGCATCCAGGAGGTGCTGTCGGCCCTGCAGTCCGGGGCGACGCTGCTCACGCAGGAGCGGCTCGACGCCCCGAGCGCACTCGAACTCGGCCAGCGCGAGCAGGCGACCAGCGTGATGGGTAACGCGAAAGCCCTGCAGACGCTCTTCGGCGACGCTGACCTCGCCCGTCTCATTCCCAGCATCCGGCCGCTTCCGCCGCGGCCATGGGAGGGCCCGGCCAGCAGCAAGTCCGACCCCCCGACGGCCCTGGGGATGAGCGAGACGTTCGGCCCCTGGGCGGGCGTCTCCGGATTCGACTATCGCGTGGTCGACCCGGAGTCAGGCGAGATCCTCCCCGACGGTGCCGACGGTGAGTTCCAGGTCCGCGGCTACGGGCTCATGCAGGGCCTCTACAAGCACCAGCGGGAGGCGACGTTCGACCCCGATGGGTACTTCCCGACCGGCGACCGCGGGTACCTGGAGAACGGGCTCGTCTACTTCCAGGGCCGCCTGAAGGACATGATCAAGACCAAGGGCGCCAACGTCGCGCCGGCCGAGGTCGAGGCGGTGCTGAACGCCCACCCCGGGGTCCGGATCTCCTTCGTGCTCGGCCTCCCGCATGAGCGGTTCGGCGAGGAGGTCGTCGCCGTCGTGGTGCGCGACGGCCAGGCGTCACTCGACGCCGGCCTGCTGGTTGCCGACTGCCGCCGCGAGCTGTCTTCGTACAAGGTCCCGGCGACGATCCTCGTCCTGGATCCGGGCGAGGTTCCCTACCTGTCGAGCAGCAAGCCGGATCGCCGTGCGCTTGAGGGCCTCATCACGGCGTATCGAAACGGACAGGGATAACAACCATGAATGAGTTTCTTCCGTTCATAATCGCGGGACTCGCGACTGGCGCGGTCTACGGCCTGGCCGGCATGGGCGTGGTGCTGACCTTCAAGACCTCGGGCATCCTGAACTTCGGGTACGGGTCGATCGCCGCCGCCGACTCGTTCGTCTTCTACGCCCTGTACGTCAACCTGCACTGGGCCTGGCCGCTCGCGGCGGCGGTCGCCCTGCTGGTGGTGGCGCCCATACTCGGCCTGCTGATGGAATTGCTCGCCCGCTCGCTGTCCGATTCGAGCGAGACGATCAAGGTGGTTGCCACGGTCGGCATCATCTTGATCGTCGAGGCGATCGCCCTGCTCTGGAACGGGACAAGCGCGCCGACGTTCCCGCATTTCCTCTCCCAGTCGACGGTGCGGATCCTCGGTACCAACGTGACCTGGGAACAGGTCATCCTGTTCGTCTTCTCGCTGGTGGCCGGCGCGGCGTTGTACCTCTTCTTCCGGTACGTCCGGCTTGGCGTCCTCATGCGCGGCGTCGTCGACAACCACGAGCTCGTCTCGATGAGCGGGGACGACCCGGTCCGGGTGCGCCGCTGGGCGTGGGTCATCGGCACCGTCTTCGCCTCGGCGGCCGGCCTCCTGCTGGCGCCGACGATGCCGGTCGACGGGGTGACGCTCCCGATCGCGGTGTTCTCCGCGTTCGGCGCGGCCGCCATCGGCTACTTCGCCAGCCTGCCGCTGACGTTCGCCGGGGGTCTGCTCATCGGCATCGCCGGCGCCCTGATCGACAAGTACGCGGCGACGATCTCCTGGCTGTCCGGCATCCCGGCCAGCCTGCCCTTCATCGTGCTGTTCCTGGTCTTGATCCTCATTCCGCGGGCGCGGCTGGTACAGCGCCGCCTGGTGCCGGTGAAGCCGACCCTTCGGTCCTACACCGCGCCCGGCCGGGTACGGCTGGGCGCCGGGGTGATCGTTATCGCGCTGCTCGCGCTGGTGCCGACCCTGCAGGGATCGCACGTCGCGGTCTGGTCCGAGGCCCTCATCGACGTGATCCTCTTCCTGTCGCTGGGGCTGCTGGTCAGGAAGTCGGGTCAGATCTCGCTCTGCCAGCTCGCGTTCGCGGCGGTCGGCGCCGCCTCGTTCGGTCACTTCGCCCCGCATATGCCCTGGCTGCTCGCATTGATCCTGGCGACACTGGTCGCGGCGCCGGTCGGCGCGGTGATCGCGATCCCCGCGGTCCGGATCTCCGGCGTCTTCCTCGCGCTCGCCACCCTCGGGTTCGGGATCTTGATGGAGCAGGTGTTCTACTCCACCGGGCTGCTGTTCGGCGACAACCCGCTCGGGCTGAACGACCCGCGGCCCGACTTCTCCATCGGCGGCTGGAACCTATCAAGCGACAACGGCTTCTACTACCTCATTCTCATCATCACGGTGCTGGTCGCGCTCTTCGTCACCTCGATCGGCCGGGGGCGCCTCGGCCGGCTACTGGAAGCGCTCTCGGACTCGCCGGTCGCGCTCGAGACGCACGGTGTCGACTCGAGCGTGCTGAAGGTGATCGTCTTCTGCATCTCGGCCTGCATCGCCTCGCTGGCCGGAGCGCTCACCGGAATGCTCTACAGCTTCGCGCTCGGCTCCTATTTCCCGTCGTTCACCTCGCTTGAACTCGTCGTCCTGGTCGTGATCATCGTGATCGGAGACCCGTGGTACGCGGTGGTGGCGGCGATCGGCTACGCCGTGGTCCCCGGCTACATCACAAGCGAGACGACGAGCACCTGGCTGACCTTGCTGTTCGGTGTCACCGCCGCACTGGCGGCCTACGGCGCCCGCGGTTTCCCGATGCCGATGGCGATGCAGCAGTTCCTCAACCGGCTCGGCGGCCGACGGCCATTGGCCGCGACCGCCAGCGGAAGCCCGGCGCAGGTGCCGACGCTTTCCGTGGTGCCCGCGCCCGCGCCCGCCGAGCCGCGCGGCAACCGCGAAAAGGATGGCCGGACCGGCCGCGCCGCCGACCGCGAAGGCCTGGTGCTCGAGGGCGTGTCGGTCAGCTTCGGTGGCGTCAAGGCCGTCAACGGTGTCAGCCTGGCGGCCCCGATGGGGCGGATCACCGGGCTGATCGGACCGAACGGAGCGGGCAAGACGACCTTGTTCAATGCCTCAACCGGCCTGGTCCGGCTCCGCGGCGGCGACGTGTACGTGCTCGGTTCCAAGATCACCCGTTACGGCCCGGCGGCCCGGGCCAGGCGCGGACTCGGCCGCACCTTCCAGCAGGGTCAGCTGTTCGACCGCATGACGGTCCGGCAGAACGTCGCCATGGGCCGTGAGGCCCGGCTGGCTGGACGCAACCCATTTGACCAGGTCTTCGGGCCACCGCGGGAGAGCCGCGACATTTCCGCCGCCGCCGCCGAGGCGATGGAGCTCACCGGCATCGCCCGGCTGGCCGACGAGCAAGCGGGCCTGCTGACCATCGGCCAGCGGCGGCTGGTCGAACTCGCCCGCGCGCTGGCCGGCCAATTCGACCTGCTGCTGCTCGACGAGCCGTCATCCGGGCTAGACGCCCACGAGACGCAGCGGTTCGGGCAGGTGCTGCGGAGCGTGGTCGACCAGCGGGGATGCGGGATCCTGCTCGTCGAGCACGATATGGCCCTGGTCCGCGAGATTTGCGACCACGTGTACCTGCTCGAGTTCGGCCAGCTGATCTTCGAGGGCACCCCGGAACAGATGCTGACGTCGGACACGGTGCGGTCCGCCTACCTCGGCGACACCGCCCCGGCCGATGCCCTCGACCAGGGCCTGATCGGCGACTCGGTGACCGGGCCGATCGCAAGGAGCGAGTAGCGACATGCTGACCATGAGCTCGGTCACCGCCGGATACGGCCAAACAACGGTCCTGCGCGAGGTGGACTTTTCGGTAGCCGAGGGTGAGGTAGTCGCCCTGCTTGGCCCGAACGGCGCGGGCAAAACGACGCTGCTGCGCACCGCGACCGGCTTTATCAAGCCGAAGGCCGGCCGCGTCAAGGTCGGCGACCGCGACATGGCCGGGGCCAGGCCCTATGCCTTCAGCCGGGCGGGCGTCTGCCACATTCCTGAGGGGCGGGGGATCTTCCCCTCGCTCTCCGTCTACGACAACCTGCGCATCCAGGCCGGCAACCGCGACATCGACTCGGTGATCGACGAGGTCACCGGGTTCTTCCCTGGCCTGGCGGGCCGGATGCGGCAGACCGCGGGCAGCCTGTCCGGCGGCGAACAGCAGATGGTCGCGCTGTCGCGTGCCTTTCTGACGCACCCGCAGGTGGTTCTGGTCGACGAGCCGTCACTGGGGCTCGCCCCGATCATCGTCGACAAGATCTACGAGGTCCTCGCGCGGCTGGCGTCCACCGGTCTGTCCGTCGTGGTTGTCGAACAGTACGTGCAGCGGGCGCTGGATCTGGCCCAGACCGTCTACATACTCAACCACGGCCAAATCGTTCACCGGGGCGGCGCCAACCAGATCGATCCCGGCGAGATCTACGAGCGGTACCTGGGAATTGGGTCCTGACAGGGACCCTGAGAAGGGAAAGGCAACGCCCATGCACGCGAAGTATCCCCACATGTTCAGCCCCATCAAGCTCGGGCCGGTCGAGATTCCCAACCGTTTTTACTTCGCCCCGCACGGCGTCGGGCTGGTCGCGGCGAGCAAGCCAGCCGTCGACTTCCCCTTCTATAGCGCCGCCCGGGTCAAGGGCGGCTGCGGGCTGGTGATCAACAGCCTGACCGTGACCGAGCGCGGGACCGCCTTCCAGTCGTCGGCCTACCCCGAGGCCAATATCCCCTCATTCAAAGCCCTGGCGCACGCGGTCCACGACGCCGGCGGGAAGATCTTCGGCGAGATCTGGTATTGGTGGGGCGTCACCGGCCAGTGGCGACCGCTCAGTCCGGCGGCGCCCTCGCTGGGAGCTTCCCCCATGCAGTTCCGTTACGGGCAGACCGCGCACACCAGCCACGAGATCGGCAAGGACGAGATCAAGAGGCTGGTCGGCGCGCACCGTCAGTCGACCTCGAACCTGCGCCAGGCAGGCTACGACGGGGTGATGCTGCACGCCGCGCACGGCGCGATCCTTGAGCACTTCCTCTCGCCCTACTTCAATCAGCGCACCGACGAGTACGGCGGGAGTTTCGACAACCGGATAAGGCTGCTGCTCGAGTGCCTCGAAGCGACCCGCGAGGGCAGCGCCGGCGAGATGGCGGTCGGCGTCCGGCTGAACTGCGACGAGCTGATGCCGGAAGGCTACGGCGTCTCCGAGGCCCGCCAGGTCGTCGAGCGAATCTGCCAGTCAGGATTGGTTGACTTCGTCGACCTCGACATCGCGATCGAGCCAAACCAGCTGTACCTGGGCATGCCCAACGTCTTCGTCGAGCCGCACGTCTACCAGCCGTATGTCGAGGCCGTCCGCAGCGCGGCGGGCGGCATCCCGGTGCTCAGCGTGCTCGGCCGGCTCACCTCGATCGCCGACGGTGAGGCGGCGCTCGCGGCCGGCGTCTGTGACATGGTCGGCGCCGCGCGGGCCCTCATCGCCGAGCCGGAACTGGTCAAGAACGCCTACAACGGCCACGAGGAGCGAAGCAGGACCTGCATCGCCTGCAACTGGTGCCTGGACTCCAGTAAGCACGGCGCGGCGGGCTGCGCGATCAACCCCGCCAGCTACCGTGAGCGGGTCTGGGGGACCGACAGCTTCACCCCGGCGACGCAGCACGCCAAGGCGGTTATCGTCGGCGGCGGCCCGGCCGGCCTGGAAGCGGCCCGGGTCAGCGCCCTGCGCGGCCACGACGTCACGCTGATTGAGGCGCGGGAGCAGCTGGGCGGCGGGCTCGCGCTGTGGGCGGGCCTGCCCGGCCGCGAGGCCTTCTCCCAGGCCATCGAATGGTGGGAAAGGGAGCTGCGCCGCCTTGGCGTTGACCTGCGGCTTGGCACCGAGGCCACGGCTGCGTCAGTCCTCGCGGAGCAGCCCGACGCCGTCATCGTCGCGACCGGGTCGCTCTATAGCCGGCACGGCAGGAGTTCCTACAAGGATGCCGACATCCCCGGCACCGACCGGGAATTCGTCTACACCGTCGAGGACATCCTGCGCGGCGGGGTGCGCCCGGCCGGCCGGGTGATCGTGCTTGACGGCGAAGGCCAGAACGCGGGCCTCGGTGTCGCCGAGGTGCTGGCGGCGGCCGGGGCGACGGTGTCGGTCATCACCCCGAATATCTCCCCGGTCTCCATCCCCATGCAGGGCACCACGGAGTACTCCTTCGTCCTGCGGCGTCTCAAGGTAGCCGGGGTGGACTTCGCCACCGATACCAACATCAGGCAGATCGGCGACCATGAGGTCACCCTCTACGACGTCTTCACTGACCAGGAGCGGACAATCGGCGATGTCGCCGCCGTGGTGCTGAGTACCGGGCGCGTCCCGGTCAACGCGCTCGCCAAAGAACTAGAGGGAAAGGTCCCCCAGCTGTACTCGGCGGGGGACGCGCTGGCCGTGCGGCTCTGGGCGGCCGCCGCCTACGAGGGCCACATGTTCGCCCGTAACATCGGCGAGCCGGACGCACCGAAGACCGTCGCCGAAGCCTGGTGGGCGCCGATTCCGGCCGAGTACCGGCTCGCGCCGGCCGAGAGTCTGCTCGCCGAGGACGGCGGCCCCGGCCCGGTGCTGATCGCCATGCGGAGCAAGTAGCGATGGAGGTCAACGAGGCCCTCGCGCGGCTCGAAATCCAGGACGTCCTCTGGCGGTACGCGCGCGGGGTGGACCGGGTGGACCATGACGCGATCGTGAGCGCCTACCACCCGGGTGCCACCGACCAGCACACGTCCTTCAGCGGCCCGGCCACCGATTTCGCCCGCGGCCTGGTAGACCGGCTGGCCGGGCTGGGCACGACTGGCCAGCACCACATCACGAACATGCTGATCGAGATGGATGGCGCGGACGATGCCCGGGTAGAGAGCTACTTCCTCGCCTTCCATCCTCAGCCGGCTGACGAGTCCAAGTTCGCCATCGCGGCTGGCCGCTATCTCGACCGCTTTCAGCGGCGCGATGGCACCTGGGCGATCACGTCGCGCCAGGTGGTCATGGACTGGACACGCGATGACTTCGCCGGGCCGCCCTGGGCCAGCGCCGACGGCAAGCCGCGGCAAGGCCGGTCGAAGGCCGATGGTGATCCGTCGTACGAGTTCCTTGGCACCCGGCCGGACCCGGCCGGGCCCCACTGAGAGGGCAGATTAGTGTCGGGACGAGTAGCGGGCAAGGTGGCATTCATCACGGGCGCGGCGCGCGGACAGGGCCGCTCGCACGCGATCCGGCTGGCCGAGGAAGGCGCGGACATCATCGCGGTCGACCTCTGCGAGTACGTCGCCAGCACTGCGCGCCTGTATCCCGGAGCGACCGATGCGGACCTGGCCCAGACGGTCAGGGAGGTTGAGGCGCTCGGCCGGCGGATATTCGCCGCGCGCGCGGACGTCCGCGACTACCAGGCCCTCAAAGATGCTCTCGACCAAGGGACCGCGGAACTCGGCCGACTAGACATCGTACTGGCCAACGCGGGAGTCTTCGGATTCGGGAGCCAAGCTCACCTGGTCGAGCCGTCGCAGTGGGCTGATGTGATCGACATCAACCTGACCGGCACCTGGCATACGGTCAAGGCGGCGATCCCCACGCTCGTGGGGCAGGGCGCCGGCGGCTCGATCATCATCACCAGTTCCACGGCCGCGCATAAGGGCAACCCGCACCTCGTCGCGTACGCGTCGAGCAAGCTCGGCCAGGTCGGAATGATGCGCACCCTCGCAGCCGAACTCGGACCGCACCGGATCCGGGTCAACACGGTGCATCCGACCGGAGTCGCGACCGACATGATCCTCAATGAGTCGGTCTTCAAGCTCGTGCGCCCTGACGTTGCGCATCCGACGGCCGAACAGGCCGCCGAGGTTTTCATCACAGCCCATGCGCTGCCGGTTCCCTGGGTAGAGGCCATTGATGTCTCAAACGCAGCGCTCTTCCTCGCCAGCGACGAGGCCCGCTACATAACCGGCATCGAGTTGAAGGTCGACGCCGGCTACACCCTCTAACTCACGGCGGACCTACCGGCCCTGATCCTGTCAAGGTATTTCTGACTCAGGATCCTAGATGTAACATCCAATATGCAATTATCGGTGGAGGGGACGCCCATGGATGGAAAGCTCAACGACAACGAGACTGGACTGGCGATCGCCGCCCCGTCGCCCGCTTCAGCCGTCGACGTTGACGCGGTGGTCGTCGGAGCGGGGTTCGCCGGCCTCTACCTCCTCAAGCAGCTGCGGGAGAGCGGATTCTCGGCGCGGGTGATCGAGGCGGCCGACGGGGTGGGCGGCACCTGGTACTGGAATCGGTATCCCGGTGCGCGCTGCGACACGCCGACGACCGACTACTCCTACAGCTTCGACCCTGCCCTGGAGCGGGACTGGCCCTGGTCAGAGAAGTACGCGACCCAGCCGGAAATCCTCGCCTACCTGGAACACGTCGCCGACCGCTACCGGCTGCGCCCGGCCATCGCGCTGTCGACCCGTGTCACCAGCGCGCGGTGGCACGAGGAGGCGAAGAGCTGGCTGGTGGGCACCGATCGCGGCGAGGCGATCTCCTGCCGTTTCCTGCTGATGGCGACCGGCTGCCTGTCCCAGCCCAAGGTGCCTGACATCCCCGGGGTGAGCGAGTTCGCCGGCGAGGTCTACTTCACCAGCCGCTGGCCGCATGAGCCGGTTGATTTCAGCGGGAAGCGGGTCGCCGTCATCGGCACCGGCTCCTCGGGCATTCAGAGCATCCCGGAGATCGCGCGGCAGGCCGCCTCGCTGACTGTCTTCCAGCGAACTCCGAGCTACACCTCGCCCGCGGTCAACGGCCCCGCACCGGCCGAGCGGGTAGCCGCGCTGGCCGCCGACCGCGACGCCTACCGCGAAGCCGCCCGCTGGTCACCGGGCGGTATCTGCGGTGAACTGACGACGCTCCGGCTGGCTGACACCACGCCCGAGGTCCGCCGCCAGCGGTTCGAGGACGCCTGGGCGTCCGGCGAACTGTTCAACCTGGGCTTCGTCTTCGCCGACGAGGCGATCAATCCCCAGGCCAACGCGCTGGTGGCGGAGATGATCCGGGAGAAGATCCGCTCGATCGTCAGTGATCCGCTGGTGGCCGAGGACCTCTCGCCGCGTGATTACCCCTATGGTGCCAAGCGGCCGTGCCTGGATAGCGGCTACTACCCGACGTTCAACCAGCCGCACGTGCGCCTGGTGAACCTTCGGCGGGACCCGATCGTAACCATCACCCCGGCCGGCGTGCAGACGGCCACCGAGATGTTCGACGTGGACGCCATCGTCTACGCGATCGGCTTCGACGCCATGACCGGGCCGCTGATGGCGATCGACATCGCCGGCACCGAGGGGCAGACGCTCACGGCCAAGTGGGCGGCCGGCCCGTCGACGTACCTAGGGCTGGCCGTCTCCGGTTTCCCGAACCTGTTCACGGTGACCGGCCCGGGCAGCCCCTCGGTACTCACCAACGTGGTCCTGTCGATCGAGCAGCACGTCGACTGGATCGTGGATTGCCTTGCCAACCTGCGGGCCGACGGTTTCGACCGGATCGAGGCCACCGCGATGGCCGAGGAGGGCTGGAACCGGCACGTCGCCGACTGCGGGGCGCTGACCCTGCTGCCCAAGGCAAACTCCTGGTACCTGGGGGTCAACGTCCCTGGCAAGCCTAAGGTGATCGCTCCTTATGCCGGCGGCGTCGGGGCCTACCGTGCCACCTGCGACGAGGTCGTTGAACGTGGGTACTTCGGGTTCGAGCTGAAAGGGCCGGACAAGACCCAGTGCAACGACGGGATTCTCCGCGCGCTCCAGCCGGACGTGGCGTTTGTCCTCAACGCGGTGGCCGAGATGAGCCCGCCGTCGATAGAGACGATGACGGTGGCGGCGGCGCGGGACTTCGCCAAGGGCGCGATCGCCGAACGTCCACCCGGGCCCGCGGTCGGCGAGGTGACTGACGGTGTCATGACGGCGCCGGGTGGCGACCTGCCCTACCGTCTCTACCGGCCCGCGACCGCCGGCCCGCATCCGGCCGTGGTCTACTTCCACGGCGGCGGCTGGGCCCTGGGAGACCTCGACGCCGACGATCCGTTCTGCCGGGATATCTGCGTGCGCTCCGGTTCCGCCATCGTGTCGGTCAACTACCGCCACGCGCCGGAGGCGCCTTACCCGGCCGCCGCCGACGACGCCTACTCGGCGCTTGAGTGGGTCGCCGCGAACCCCGGGAAGCTGGGCGTGATCCCCGGCCGGCTGGCCGTACTCGGCTGGAGCGCTGGCGGCAACCTCGCGGCGGTCGCCTGCCAGCAAGCCAGAGATCTGCGGTCGCCGGCGATCGCCGGGCAGGTTCTCGTCTGTCCGGTGACCGACAGTGACTTCAACCGCCCCTCCTATCGCGATAACGGAGCGGGATACATTCTCACGGCTTCGACGATGAAGTGGTTCTGGGATCATTACGCCGACCAGGCCGAGCGGGCGGACCCGCGGGCCGCCCCGCTCCGCGGTGACGTGCGCGGCCTCCCGCCCGCTGTCGTGGTCACCGCGCAGTTCGACCCGTTGCGGGACGAGGGGGACGCCTACGCGGACGCGCTCGGCGCCGCCGGGGTTCCGGTCGAGCACATCCGCGCGCGTGGTCATATCCACAGCTCACTGACGATGGTCGACGTCGTGCGGTCGGGCGAGCCCGCCCGCGCCGACATCGCCCGCGCCCTGCGCGCCTGGCTCGGCCTGAGCGCCGACGGCTGACCGCCGGCCCGCTCGGCCGTGGGCCGCCACCCGGGCCTCCTGCCAGGGGCCAGATGCCTTGACGTACCGAGCAACGCCTAGCTACTCTGAAGACAAAATTTCGGATGCAAAATGCAAAATAACGGAACCAGGGGAACGCGATGAGTTGCCGTCAGGTCCTTGACTCGCATGGCAGTTAAAGACGAACAGCCGGAAGCGTCTGTCACCCTGGAGACGATCGGGTCACAGTTCATCCTGACGCTCGATCATCCGCCCACCAGGAACGCACTCAGCAATCAAGTTGCCACGCAGCTCATCGGGGGCCTGCGCGAACTTGAAGCGCGCGCGGATCTGCGGGTCGGCATCATCATCGGGGCTGGCGACACCTTCTGCTCGGGGGCTGATCTCAACGACCGGACCGTGCACGCCACCGCTGACGTTCGCGAACACGTGCCGCGGCGGCGATCCACCGTGTTTGACCTGGTGGCCCGGTCGAGTAAGCCCATCATCGCGGCCCTGAACGGCCCCGCCGTCGGCGGTGGCGCGAACCTCGCGATGGCCTGTGACCTGAGAATCTGTGCCGACGAGGCCTGGATGCAGTGGCCCCAGGCCAAGCTCGGAGTGCTGCCGGGGTCGGGCACGCTGGCCCGCCTGAGCGCCACCGTCGGGATTGCCCGCGCGCTGGAGTGGACGCTCGGCTGCACCAAGGTGGGAGCCGAGGCCGGCCGCGAGTCAGGACTGTACAACCGGGTCTGCCCACGCGATGACCTGCGCGCGGCGGCACTCGAAATGGGGACGTTGATCAGCGAGAGCTCGCCGCTCAGCGTCCGCTTCATCAAGGAGTCGCTGTCCTATCTGGTCCAGTCGCAGGCCAGCACCACCGCTGACGCCGACGAGTACCGCAGCTTCATCCTCTACAACTCACCCGAGCGGAAAGAGGCATCGGAGAAGTGGCGCCAGAACCAGGCCGACCGGAATCAGGCCGACCGGAATCAGGCCGACCGGAATCAGGCCGACCGGAATCAGGCCGACCGGAATCAGACCGACCGGAATCAGACCAAGCGCTAATGGGAGAATCCAATGCCGCGCGCAGTCATCATGACCGCAGCCGACGAACCGCTCCAGGTCGTGTCCCTGGACATCGCACCGCTCGGTGCTGACCAGGTCCGGCTGGCGATGGCCGCGGCCGGCGTGTGCCACTCGGACCTGCATGTCTACAACGCCGGCGCACCCGGCATCTTCCGGCCGCTCGTCCTCGGCCACGAGGGAGCGGGCGAGGTCATCGAGGTCGGCGCCAACGTCACCGAGGTCGCCGTCGGGGATCACGTCGTCCTGTCCGGTATCACCCAGTGCGGCGAGTGCGGCTTCTGCGTGAGCGGCCAGCCGACGTTGTGCGCCGCCTTCCCCACGATGCGCACCGGCGCCCTGCCCGACGGCAGCCGGCCGCTGTCGCTGGACGGTGAGCCCGTCGGCCAGATGGGCGGGGTGGGGTGCTGGACCGAAGAGGCCGTGGTGCACTGGCGCTCGGCGGTGAAAATCGACCAGGACATGCCGCTCGTCCCCGCCGCGCTGCTCGGCTGCGGCGTGATCACCGGCTTCGGTGCGGTCGCGAACGTCGGCCGGGTCCGGGCGGGGGACACCATGGCCGTCATTGGCTGCGGCGGACTCGGGCTGAGCGCCATCCAGGCCGGCCGGATCGCCGGCGCCGAGCGCATCATCGCGGTCGATGTCAATCCGGGCAAGCTCGCACTGGCCGCCCGATCGGGCGCCACCGATGTGGTGAACGCGGCCGATGGCGACCCGGTGGAGCAGGTGCGAGCGCTGACCGGGGGAGCGGGCACGATGTTCGCCTTCGACTTCGTCGGCGTTCCCGAGACGGCCAGGAACGGCCTGGCGATGACCCGGCCAGGCGGCACCCTCGTGCTGTCCGGTCTTGGCGCCGCGGAGCTCACCTTCTCCATCAACGAGCTCATCCGCGCCGGCCGGACGATCAAGGGAAATTTCGCCGGTATGGGCACTTTCGGACCCGAGTTCGCCAAGCTCATCAAGCACTACCAAGACGGCGCCCTGCAGCTCGATGCGCTGGTATCCAAGCAACTCGACCTCAGTGAGGTACAGCTGGCCCTCGACTCGATGAGCGACGGCGCGGTCGCCCGCTCGGTGCTGGTCATGGCGGGCCCGAGGGGGACGGTCTGATGCCCAAGACGTCGGCGTCCATCGCCGAAGACATCAGAACCGGGGTCGCGGGCGGGTACCGGGCCACCTTGGCCGAGTACTTCGTCTCGGTTGAGAAGCACGCGGTCGACTTCGATCTGTCCCCCATGTTCAGGGGGCTGCCCGGCGACAGCTGCATCTGCGAGCACTGGGGCTATGTCCTGGCCGGGACGATCACCTACCGGCGGCCGGACGGCGACGAGACCTTCGCCGCGGGCGAGGTGTTCTACGTCGCGCCCGGCCACACCCACGTGCTGACCAAGGGCGGTGAGATGGTCGAGTTCAGCCGGGCGGCCGACCACCGGCAGGTGCACGACATGTTCGCGCGCAACATGGAACTCGCCGGCGAGGACGTGGGCAGCGGCACCAGCAGCTGGGTACCGCGGACGTAGGCCACGAGGTGAGACAGCCCGCAGCCGGGGCCGCGGCGCTCGGCGCGGTCGTTGTCGGCACCACCTACGGCGTCATCACCCACGCGCGGGCGCTGCGGCTGGCCGGCCTCGACGTCATCGGCCTGGTCGGCCGCGACCCGGCCAAGACCAGTGCGCGCGCCAAGCAGATGGGGATCCCAAACCCGCTGACCGACCTGGCGGCGGCGTTGGCGCTGCCCGGCGTGTCCGTCGTGGTGGTGGCGACACCGCCGCATACGCACGCGGAGATCACGCTGGCCGCGATCGCGGCCGGGAAGCACGTGATGTGCGAGAAGCCCTTCGCCCTTAACCTCGCCGAGGCCAGAAACATGCTGTCGGCCGCCGAGCGGGCGGGAGTCGTGCACCTGCTCGGCACGGAGTACCGGTTCAGCGCCACGCAGGTCGCCGTGCGGCGAGTGGTCAGTTCTGGCGTCATCGGCCAGCCGCGGCTGGCGAACCTGGTGCGCTATCTGCCGTCCCTGGTCAACCCGGATACCGCACTGCCCGGGTGGTGGGAGTCAGCCGACAGCGGCGGCGGATGGCTCGGCGCGGCCGGTTCACACCTGATCGACCAGGTCAGGTCCACGCTGGGCGAGTTCGCGGCCCTCAGCGCCTCGCTTGACCGGCTGTCAGCCAGGCCCTCGATGACCGCGGACGACACCTACTCCATTCACTTCCGGCTGGCCAGCGGATGCTCGGGCGTTCTGCAGGGATCCTGCGCGGTCACCGGCCCGGTCACTTCGTTGACGAAGATCTCCGGGACCGTCGGCTCGGTCTGGGTCGAGCCGGCCGGCCGAGGCCGCGCAGAGAGCGTCTGGATCGACACCGGATCAGGTCCCAGGCAGGTGGACGATCCGCCGGATCAGCCGAGCGTCCAGCCCGACCCGCCACCGCGGTACCTGCTGCCGGCCTACGCAGTGGAGACCGGCTGGCATACCAAGGGTGGTGATCTCGCGCCGTTCACGCGCTTGTACCAGCGGCTGCGCGCGCGGGTGGCCGGCCAGGACGTGCCCGACGACCCGCCGGCGGCAACCTTCCGCGACGGGGTGGCCGTGCAGGCAGTGCTTGACGCGGCGCGTCAGTCCGCGGGCGGCGCCGGCTGGGTCGAAGTCGGGGCTGCGTGAAACGCCTGACCGGGCGGGTCGCGATCGTGACCGGGGCCGCGCGCGGCATCGGCGCCGCCACCGCCAGTCGCCTCGCGTCCGAGGGTGCGACGGTGGTGGTGACCGACATTGACGACCCGGCCGGCGTCGAGACGGCCGATGCCCTGGTCATGGCGGGCTATCTCGCCGTCTTCCGGCACCTCGACGTCTCATCAGAGTCGGACTGGCACGCCGCGGTCAATGAAACGGTGGACCGGCAGGGCGGCCTCGACATCCTCGTCAACAATGCGGGCATTCACGGCGAACCCACGTCCATCGAAGACACCAGCGTCGCTGAGTAAGAACGCAGGATCGCCACCCTCCAGACGGGTGTCTTCCTCGGCATGAAGGCAGCGGCTCCCAGCGATGACGCGGTCTTCGTCACCGGCTCCGAGCTGTATATCGATGGCGGTTACACGGCCCGCTAGCCGGGCGGACGGGTCGATGACCCGCCCGCCCGAGCGAGGACGTTACTTCGCGCAGGTGGTGTTGCCGCCGTTGGTCATCTGGGCGGTGCCATTGACCATGCTCGCCGTGAACCAGCAGTCGATTGAGGTCGGCTTGCCCGGGGTGAAGGTGAGCGGCGGCGCCATGCCGCCGAGGGTCTCGCCCTTCATGGAGTCAAGGCCTTTGACGATCAGCGCCGGGGTTGCCGACGTGCTCGCGGTCAGGCCGCCGTCCTTCAGCGCCGCCTCAAGCAGCAGGCCCTCGGCCCACCCGGACGCGCTCAGCTCGGTCCACGCGGTCTGGTCCTCCAGGCCAGGGAAGTACTTCTGGATCGCCGTGTTCATCGCCTGGACGCCGGGGTTGGCCGTGTCGATGGATGGCCGGTTCGCGAACGGGCCCGCCAGGTAGGTCTTAAGGCCCGTGCTCGACTGCGCGATGTGGAAGCTGATCGCGCCGCCCTCCATGACGTACTTCGGGTTGTAGCCCTGCCGCGCGCAGTCAGTTGCGATCACCTGGGCCGCGGCCGGCGCGTAGAGCAGGAACAGCGCCCCCGCGCCCGCCTGCTTGGCGGCCAGGCATTGCGCCGTGTAGTTGGGCTCGACGCTGGTCGCCTGCGCGTCGTAGGACACCGGCAAGCCATCCGCCTGGGCCTCTGACTTGATCGACGCCGCGCTCGAGATGCAGGTCGGCGCCTCGGTGCAGTAGAGAATCCCCAGGCTCTTGGCGCCGGTGGCCTTGGATGTGCTGGCCGACGACTCGGAGACCGAATCCTGGGTCTGACCCTGCGGGTAGAAGTCCGCGTAGGTGTTGAACGCGGGTCCGTTGATGTTCCCGCCGACCACCGGAATGCCGGACTTGCCAATGGTCGAGGCCCACGCCGCGTCGACGAACGACCAGTCAAGGATCGCCGCCACGTGGTCGGAGACCAGCGCCTGGACGGCGGTGACGGACGTGGCCGGGTTGCCGTTGTCGTTCTGCTGAATGATGTTGATCTTGTGCCCGTTGACGCCGCCCGCCGCGTTGATCGCGTCGATGCTGGCCTTCGCCCCGTCCGACTCGTTGGTGGCCGTGCTGCCGAAGACCGCGTTGTTGCAACTGCAGATGAGGCCGACGTTGATCGGCGCGCCGGCCGCCGCGTTGCCCCCCGACGATGCCGACGATGAGGCCCCCGACGACGGGCTGCTGCCGACGGTGCTGCTGGTGCCGACAGTGCTGCTGCTGCTACTGCAGGCACTCACGGCCGCGACCATCAGCGCCGCGGCCAGCACGAGCCATACCTTCCATCCAGACACGTTGCTCCTCTCCCGCCACTGCAGTTCTTCGCCTCGGCACGGGCTGGACGGCGAGGTCCCCAGGTGGCCATTGCCAGGTACTAGGCGGTGCCGTTGCCATCGCCCGACTGTATGTAAAATCCAAGATTAAAGGATGCAAAATACTGTAACGATTTTGTAACAGAGCCGACTTTTCCGGGGTGTATGGGCTGTTCAGGCCGGATGCCGACACGCCGAGGCTGCGCGCCTTGATGCCCGGGATCCTGCCTGCCCTCACCCTGCGCTCCGCCGGGCGGCCGTTGTCCGTGCCGGCTGCCCTTACCTGCGGATCATAAATCCAGAATCCAAAATTCACAACGCATGTTAAGATCCGAGTCAGGACGGTGAACGACCCGGGAGCCGTCAGTGCAGCCGGAGGAGTAACGATGTCCACGCTCGAGTTGGCGCGCCCGCGGATGCTGATCGGCGGCGACTGGTCGAATGCTCTCGACGGGCGGGAGTACGCCACCGTCAACCCGGCAACCGAAGAGCAGCTCGCGCTGTCGCCGCACGCCAGTAAGGAAGACATGCGGCGGGCGATCGACGCCGCGCGCAAGGCCTTCGATGAGGGCCCCTGGCCGCGGATGCCGCTCGCGGAGCGATCCCGGATCATCCGCCAGATCGCGGACGCGATGGCCGCGAACAACGACGCGCTCTCGGCCGTCGTGATCGCTGAGACCGGGATCGCCGGCCGCCTGGGCAGTCAGGCGCTGGCGATCGAGATGATGTACGACTACGCCGACCACGCCCGGACCTTCTCCTTCGACGAGACAATCGCACCGCGCGAGATCAACGGCCGGCTGACCTCCAGTCAGGTCATGCGGCAGCCGGCCGGCGTGTGCGGGCTGCTGCCCACGTGGAACCTGCCGATCGCGATCGCGGTGCGTAAGCTTGGGCCCGCGCTCGCCTCGGGCTGCACGATGGTGATGAAGGCGCCACCGCAGACCCCGCTGGCCCTGCTGAAGCTGGCCGAGATCATCGCCCGGACCGACCTGCCGCCCGGCGTTTTCAACCTGGTGACCGGGGACGGCATCGAGGCGTCGGAAGAGCTCGTCACGAGCGGCAAGGTTGATCTGATCAGCTTCACCGGTGGACCGGAAAGCGGCCGCCGGATCATGGCCGCCGCGTCAGGGACTCTGAAGCGGGTCACCCTCGAGCTTGGCGGGAAGTCGGCCAACATCATCCTCGACGGCGTCGATATCGACCAGGTCGCCACCATGGAAGCGATCCAGGGCTGTCTCAACGCGGGGCAGACCTGCTCGATGCTCTCACGGGTTCTGGTACCCCGCGCGATGGCGGACGCGCTGGTGGCGAAGATGTCCGACACGGTGCGCCAGCTGAAGATCGGTGACCCGACCGACCCGGCCGTGACCGTCGGCCCGCTGATCCGCGAGGAACGGCGCAAGGTGGTCGAGTCCTACGTAGCCTCCGGCGTCGCCGAGGGCGCCACGCTGGTCGTGGGCGGCAGCAGGCCGTCGGGCCTGGACCGGGGCTACTTCTTCGAACCGACGATCTTCACCGACGTCAGGAACGACATGAAGATCGCCCAGGAGGAGATCTTCGGCCCGGTCCTCTCGGTGATCCCGTATGACAACGTGCAAGAGGCGATTCGCCTGGCCAACGACAGCCCGTTCGGGTTGCAGGCCAACGTCGCCTGCGCCCAGGTTAAGGACGGCCTGGAAGTCGCCCGGCAGATCCGCTGCGGTGCCGTCAGCATCAACGGCGCGATGGACGGCACGTACGCACCGCGAGGTGGCTTCAAGCTCAGTGGCCTCGGCCGCGAGTGCGGCAAGTGGGCGCTTGACGACTACCTCGAGTACCAGACCCTGACCTGGTCCAGCTGAAGGGAAGGTGGGCGGACCAATGGGCCGACTTGGAACCCCCAATCCGGCGGTCGCCGGAAAGCAGCTCGAGTTCATGCAGGCCCTCGCCACCGAAAGCTCGGTGTCGCCGCGGCTGCGAGAGCTCCTGCGGCTTCGCATCGCGTTCCACAACCAATGCCGCAGCTGCATGGCCCTGCGCTATGAAGAGGCGATCGCTGACGGGGTCACCGAAGACCTTGTCTGCTCGCTGGAGAAGCCCCAGGAAGCCGACGACCTCACCGACGGCGAACGGGCCGCCCTGCGGTTCGCCGACCTGTTCGCGAACAATCATCTGGCGATCGATGACCCGCTGCTTGAGCGGCTGGGGGCGTGCTTCACCGACCGCCAGGTGTTCGAGATCGGCATGTGCTGCGCGGCCTTCGTCGGATTCGGCCGGTTCGCCGCGGTCAACCGCATCACCGACGACCTGCCGGAGGAGTTCCGCCGCGAGTCGGAAGAGCCACTGACCCCCTGGGGCGCGACCGAGGTCCTGGTACGTCGCTTTAACCCCTCGGCCTAGGCGTCGCGGTCCGCTACCGGGGGCACCACGCGTGCGTTCGGAAAAATCAAAATCTCTTACCCTGAACGTGCGGTGCTAATTTTCGCGGCCAAATTGCCCTAGTTTCCCCCGTCACCAGAGACTGTGCCCCTACCTGCTATTGCAGCCGTTCGCGGTCGCCGCGGATCACCCGCCAGGGATGAGATGACCTGCCGCGGAGCGCTGGCCGGGCGCGGGTCACGGCCTGCATTGATTCGAGGCAGCGCCGCCGAGCAGGGATAATCGCAGGTATGGCGATCCTGGTAGGGCGTGACACGGAACTCGGCCGGCTGCGGGCGCGGCTTGACGATGCCGCGTCCGGCCGCGCGGTCGCCGCGTTGATCGCCGGGGACGCCGGGGTGGGCAAGTCCCGGCTGGTCGCCGAGGTGACAGAGATCGCCGCCGGTCAGGGGTTCACGGTGCTGTGCGGGCAGTGCGCGGAGATCGGCGACAGCGTGCCCTACCTCCCGTTCGCGGACGCGATCCGCACCGCCTCGCCGGAAGTCGAGGCCGCCGTGAAGGCACGCCCGGTGCTGGCCCGGCTGCTGCCCGACGGCGGTGACGGCCGCAATCCCGAGGCTGACCTGGCCGGGCTGACCCGCCAGCAGATGTTCGGCACCGTCCTCGGCTTGCTGGCCGAGCTGTCGGCCAAGGCGCCGGTACTGCTCGTCCTTGAGGATCTGCACTGGGCCGACGCGTCCACCCGCGACCTGCTCACGTTCCTGCTGCGCATGCTGCACCGCGAGCGGGTCGTGACGATCGGCACCTACCGCACCGACGACCTGTACCGTCGCCACCCGCTCCGGCCGGTGATCGCTGACCTGCTGCGGATGCCGTCGGTGCTGCCGCTTGAACTCGGCCCGCTGGCCCCGTCGGCGCTGGCTGAGCTTCTCTCCGCCATTTCCGGCGCCCGCGGGCAGCTGCCGGCCGCCACCATCAACCGGATCGTGGCCAGCGCCGATGGCAACGCCTACTATGCCGAGGAACTGCTCGCGGCGCTGTCGGACGTGGCGGCCGGCACCGCGGGTGGAGCCGGGCTCCCGGCCGGGCTCGCGGCGCTGCTGATGTCGCGGGTGGAGCGGGTATCGGACGCCGCCCAGCGGGTGCTGCGGGCGGCGGCGGTGGCCGGGCGACGGGCTGATGATCACCTCATCCGGGCCGCTTCCGGCCTGCCGGACGCCGCTTTCGACGAGGCGGTGCGGGAGGCGGTCGCGAACCATCTGCTCGTGCGCGACGGCGATGGCTACACGTTCCGGCACGCGCTGCTGCGCGAGGCGGTCTACAACGACCTGCTGCCGGGGGAGCGGACCCGGCTCCACGGCCAGCTCTCGGTGCTGCTTTCCGGGGTATCTGGAGCGGCGGCAGAACTGGCGCACCATAGCCTGGCCAGCCACGACGTGCCCGGCGGGTTCGCCGCGTCGGTCCGCGCGGGGGAGGAGGCGCAGCGGCTTGGCGCACCCGCGGAGGCACACCAGCACTATGACCAGGCGCTGGCCCTGTGGCACCGGGTGGACGACGCGGCCACGGTCGCGGGGATGAGCCGGGGCGAACTCGGCCTCAAGTCCGCGACCGCCGCGGCCGCGGCGGGTGACGTGCCGCGCGCGGTGCACCTGCTGCGGCGGATCCGCGAGCGGCTGGCCGAGCCACTGGCCGACGGCACGGTCGGCGACGCCGATCCGGAACTGCGCAGCCGCGTCGGCGAGCGGCTGGCGTACTTCCTGCTGCAAATCGACGACAGCGAAGCGCCCGCGGAAGCCCTCAGGGCCGCGGCCGAAAGCGTGGCACAGCTCCCGGCCGAGCCGCCGACGCGGAATCTGGCCCGGGCGATGAGCACCTACGCGATAGCGTTCATGGTCACCGGGGACGACGCGTCGGCCCGGGAGTGGGCGCGGCGGGCCCAGGCCGCGGGAGAGCGTGCCGCACCCTGGCTGGCGGCCGACGCGCTGGTCACGCTCGGCCAGCTGAGCAGCCGTGAGGGCGAGACCGAAGAGGCCAAGAGGTTGTTCACCGCCGCCTTCGAGCAGGCGGCAGGCACCCAGATGCTCCAGGTTGAGCTGCGCGCTACCTACTTCCTCGCCCTGGAACAGCAGACCAGGGGCGAGCTCGCCGAGGCGGCACGGATCGCGCGGCTTGGGGTGCGCAGGGCCGACGATGAGGGACTCGGCCTCGCTCCGTTCGGCCTGGACCTGCGGCACCTGCACTTCCAGGCGCGCTTCCTCACCGGCGAGTGGGACGAAGCGCAGCAACTGGCCGACGGCTTCCCGGTCCGGGTCACCAGCCTGCCCGAGGCGCTGCTGTCGGCGATGGCGCTCTTCGTCGACGTGGCCAGGGGCAACCCGGCGGCCGAGGAGCGCCGGACCTGGCTGGAACCGTTCTACCACGACGGCTTTGTCAGCTACATCGCCCGGGGGCTGCTCGCCGAGCAGGCGCTCTGGCGCGGTGACACCGACTTGGCGCTATCGCACACCGACGGGGCGATCCGGGCGGACATGATCCGTGCGGACATGCTGCCCGCGTACTATCCGTCGGTGCTCCGCCCGGCCGCCGTCGCACTGGCGGCGCGGGCGGACCGCGCGGCCGCCGCCCGGTCGGCCGGGGACACGGACGCCGAGGCCGCTGAACTGGAAATCGCCGGGGAACTGCTCGATATCGCCCGCGAAGGCGCCCGGTCGCCAGCCCGGCCCAAGGCCGTGCTCGGCTCCGAAGGGCGGGGCTGGCTGGCCCGGGCCGAGGCCGAATACCTTCGTGCCTCCGGTCATAACGCTCCCGAGGCCTGGCAGGCGGTGCTCGCCGCGTTCGGCCCGCAGTACGTCTACGAGACCGCCCGCGGCCAGTGGCGGCTGGCCGAGGCGCTCATCGGCGCCGGCCGCCGCGAGGAGGCAACGGAGACGTGGCGCGCAGCGGCGGCAACGGCCGCGCAACTGGGTGCGGCACCGCTGTCGGCGGCGCTCGAGGCTCTTGCCCTCCGCGGTCACCTCAGCACCGGGCCCGCCCGCGGCGGCCCCGCGGCCCCCCGCGATCGCGCCTACCTGACGGCCGCCCTCACCGACCGCGAGCGCGAGGTTCTCCGCCTGCTCGCCCGCGGGATGTCCAACCGCAAGATCGGCGAGGAACTCTTCATCTCCCCGAAAACCGCGAGCGTGCACGTCTCCAACATCTTCGCCAAGCTGGCCGTCACCAACCGCACCGAGGCCGCCGTCATCGCCCAGCGCGAAGGCATCTGAGCCGGGAGCGCGGTTCCCGGCCTTCCACCGGGCCAGCCTGCACCACGCGGCTATTCATCGCCGATGTCGGCCAGGATCTCGCGCAGTTCGGTGATCAGCGGGTCGTTGGGGGACAGGATGCGCTCCAGGCGGACGACCGTGTCGCGCAGCAGCGCGCGGGCGTCGCCGTACCGGCCCAGCTGGCGGTAGGCCCGGGCCAGTTCCGCGCGGTTGCGCAGCGTATCGGGATGGCGGGGGCCGAGCACCCGCTCGAAGCCGGCCTGGGCCTGCTCGTAACACCGTTCGGCCGCCACCGTCTTGCCGGTCTGCTGATACGCGAGACCCAGGCTGTACCGTGCCCTGGTGGTGTCCAGGTGGTCGGGGCCGAGGGTGCGCTCCCGGTCGGCCACCACCCGTTTGTAGGCCGCTACCGCCTCTTTCGCCAGGCCGCTGGCCAGGTAGGAATCGGCCAGGCCCTGCCGCGTGGTCATCGTCTGCGGGTCGCGCGGTCCTTGGCTGCGCTCCCGGTCGGCGAGCGTGCGCCGGTACAGGGCGACCGCGTCGGAGGGGCGGCCGACCGACAGATAGGCGGCGGCGAGCTCGTCCCGTGTCCCGAGCGTGTCGGCATGCTCAGGGCCGTGGGCCCGCTCAGAATCGGAGAGCGTGCGCTCAAGGACGGCGGCCGCGCCGTCGAACTGGCCGGCCGCCACGAGGGCGTGCCCCAGCCGGAGCCGCGTTCCGATCAGATCAGGGTGATCCGGCCCGAGCTGCACGGCCTGGGTGTCGAGCAGCCGCTGAAACCAGATGACGGCGTCGTCCGCGCGATCGGCCGCCAGGCAGGCCTCGGCCAGCCGCTGCCCGGTCAGTATCGTGAGTGGATGCCCGGCGCCGAGCAGTTGGTCGCTGGTCGTGACCAGGTCACGCCAGTGATCCGCGGCGGGACCGGTCAGCCGGGCGCGGTCCAGGCTGTCCCCGGCCCGAAGCAGCACCGGATGGCAGCCGTTGCCCCACAGCCGGTTTCCGGCGATCTGCCCCAGGGCCGCCGTGCACGATCGCAGACCGGAAGCGGGCCAGCCGGGCGGCTCTGGTGTCGGCCAGGCCTGCTGCAGCGCGTCCGCGGCCACCCGGGCCGCCCGATCCAGCATGCCTTCCGGCATCGCTGCCCGCAGTGCCGCCTGCAGCACTGGGCTGATCCGGACCGTCGGCGGGGCCGTCGCTCGTTCGACGGTCAGCAAGCCGACGCGTTCCAGCGCCGTCACCGCTGCCCGGGCGGTCTCGCTGCCCGCCGGGGCTTCGCCGCCGTCGGCAAGATAGCCGGCTGCCGCCGGGGTGGTCAGGACGGTTCCGGGAATGCCGTGCCCGTCAAGCAACGCGGCCAGGGCCAGCACCGACTGGACCGACCCGCCGGGGGCAAGCTGAGTGGCCCGCTCGAACGACAGCGGCCAGGTGACCGCGCCCGCCAGCGGCACCGCGCCGGAAGATTCGGTCAGCTGCTCACGCCAGCGCACGAAATTGTCTTGGTAGTTGTGGCAGGACATCGTCGAGCTGGCGATCACCGCGCTGGCCTGAGTCAGCGCGACCGGCTCGAAGCCCACCGCATTGACCAGGTCTATCGCGCCGAGACGCTGGCCCCGGTTGGCCGACAGCCTTTCCGTCAGGTAGCTGAGCGCCTCCCGCGAGTTGAACAGCCCGACCGGCAGGACCTGCATGCCCCGGGGGACGGCGGCGGGGTCGGCGCAAGTCAGCAGAACCCGGCCGGCCGGGCCGGCCGGCCAGAGGCCGTCAAGGTCCGCCGGATCCGTCAGGTCATCGAGTACGAGCAGCCAGGAACGGCTGGTCTCGCTCAGCCAGCTGAGGAACTGGGCCGCGACTGACTCGCAACTGCTCACCTGTTCCCGGCCGGTAGCGGCGGTTGTTGCCGCTGCATAGCCAGACAGCACCGAGGTCCGGCTAGTGGCCTCGATCCAAACCAGCAGGTCAAGCCCGCTCGACTGCCACAGCGACTCGGCGTAGGCCGCGGCGAGCTGAGTCTTGCCGGTCGATCTCAGCCAGTCCCGCGCCGTGGCGCCGGCCACCGGCCCTGAGCCGGCCGGCCGGCCGGGAACCAACGCGACCGCGGTTCCGGCCCGCAACGCGGCCGCCAAGTTGGGAGCCGTCTCCAGCCGGTCGATGTGACCGTCGGCCACCGTCGGTACTGTCCCCGATCGGACCGGCCAGGACGACCGGCCGGGCACCGCGCCGGCCGGGTCTCTAAGCTGCGTCGCGCTGGTCATCGGTCTTCACCTCCGCCTCCCGGCTCACAGTTCCATTTCGGGAATTCGCGCGGGAGTCGCCCTGGTGAGGGTCTGCCTGCGGAAGAAGGCGGGGGCGGTGACACGCATGTAGACGAAGCTGGCCAGTCCGGCCAGCGCCGCCAGCGCGGCGATGATGAAGATCCCGCCGATGTGCCACCGCAGGCCCGGCACCGTCCAGCTGGTGTAGCTGTTGGACGCCACCCAGTCGCTTTGCAGGCTGTAGAGGCCCGCGGCGTACATGATCACGCCGCCGGCCGTCGGCAGGATGCCGCGCATCCACAGGTTGCGAGGGCTGCTGGTCAGCGTGGACCGGTAATACCAGGCGCAGGAGAAGGCGGTCAGCCCGTAGTAGAAGGCGATGTAGAGCCCGATCGCGGTAACGGCGTCACCGATCGGGTTGCCGCCGGAGATGAAGTTCAGCGGGATGTACAGCGCGACGGAAACGACGCCGACCACGATCGTCGACACCGTGGGGGTCAGGTACCGGGGATTGATCTTGGCGAACTGCTGCGGCAGCGCCCGGTACGCGGCCATGGACAGCGTGGTGCGGGCGGCCGGCAGGATCGTCGTCTGGGTGGACGCGGCGGCGGAGCTGAGCACCATCAGGATCAGCAGCCGGGACAGGGCGGTGCCGAACCCGGAGGTCCCGAAGATCGCGCTTCCGGTCACCGACAGCACGTCGAACTGATGGGCGGGGTTCGTCAGCCCGACGCCGGTGCCGCCGACCCCGGCGAACGACTGCACCGCGACGATCACGATCGCGTAGGTGATCAGCAGCAGGACCGTCGAGATGATCCCGGCCCGGCCCGGCGTTCTTGACTTGTCCGCGGTCTCTTCGTTCACCGACAGCGCGGTGTCCCAGCCCCAGTAGATGAACAGCATCAAGATGATGCCGGACACGAATGCCGAGAGGGGCAGGTGCGACGGCGACAGCCAGCCGAGGCTGGGGTGCACCGACCCCGGCGGGTTGCTGACGAATACCCTGACCAGTGCGGTCACCGACAGCACCATCAGCATGACGACCTCGATGGTCAGCAGCACCCGCTGGAACCTGGCCGAGAGCTCGATGCCGCGGTAGCAGATGTAGGTCATGGCGGCGATCCACAAGACGCCTACCAGCAGCACCCAGCCGCCCGAGGCGTTGGCCCCGATAGAGCTGTTCGGCCCCTGGAACAGGAAGAACCCGTACTGCCCGGCTACCTGGGCCAGGCTGGCCATGACCAGGATGTCGGCCGCCACGGTGGCCCAGCCGCCTGCCCAGCCGGCCGGCGGCCCGAACGCCCGGGTCCCCCAGATGAACGTGGTACCGCAGTCCGGGTCGGCCTTGTTCAGCTCGCTGAAGCCGATCGAGCACAGCAGCATCGGCACGAACGCCAGCACGGCGATCAGCGGGGCCTTCAGCCCGACCGCGGCAACCACGAAGAACAATGTCGCGGCCAGGCTGTAGGCGGGCGCCGTTGACGCCACCCCGATCACGATGCTTGACGCCAGGCCAAGAGCGCCAGTCTTGAGACCCTTGTCCCTCGACTCTTCCACTGGTTGCATACCAGGAGCAAACGTGGCCATGGGTTCCCCTCCGAACTCAGCCCGTCTGACGGGAAACCGTTGAGCCGGAATCGCCTCCCGTCGATGAAGCTGCAGCGTAACCGATGGCCACGCCACAAACCCTCATATTGTGACAATTACCTTTCGGCATCTTTGCCGAGGTCAGCGCGTTGCGATCGCCTCGCGGACGGCGGGCGCGACGTCGCGGGCCCATCGGTTCAGTGTCGTGTCGTCGACGATGTCGCCCGGGCGGAGCAAGTAGATGAAAGCGGCGGCGCCGTGTTCAAGCACGGCGGAAGTCAGCTCCGCCACCCACTGCGCGACCCCGCCCCCGATCCAGCGGCCCTCCCCGTCGCGGGGCCGCGGCAGCGGGTCCCTGGTGAGGCGCCCGGTCACGTTGTAGATGGTGGCGACATCGGCCGGATTTCTCCCGGCCGAAGCGGCCGCTTCGTCGATGATCGGCCGTGACTGGGCAACCAGCGTGCTGCGCCAGTCGGCCAGGTGTCCTGGTATCCATCCGTCCGCGTGCCGGCCAGTCACCGCCAGCGTCTTCGGGCCGAGCGCCCCGACCCAGACCGGTGGCGCCGCCGCGGCCGCCGGAGTCAGCCCTGTGACTTGGTAAAACTCGCCCTCGAAGGTGACCGGGTGGCCGCCGCCGGAGAGCAGCCGCACGACCAGGATCGCCTCCTCCAGCGCTCGTACCCGGGCCGCGGGCGACCGGCGGGGGACACCGAGGGCGACGATTTCCTCCTCGGAGCCGCCCGCTCCAAGTCCGAGAACGAACCGTCCTGATGAGACCGTCGACAGGCTCGTGACGGTCCGGGCGAGTAGCGGGGCGGGGCGGCTGACCAGGTTCGTCATGATCGTCGCGGCGGTGATGTTGCTGGTCGCACCGAGAACGAACCCGAGCGCGGCGTAGGCGTCGATGCGCTCGGCGAAGTAGGGATGGTCGGAGAGGCTGACGAGGTCGAGACCCGCGTCGTCGGCTAGGCGCGCGTGCCCCAGCAGCTCGCTCACCTGGGTGACACCGTTCTCCAGGCCGAGGCCGAAAAGGACTTCGCGGTTAGGGCTCATGCTCTATTCGTATCATGAGTTCGTACCATAACGAACGGTGTTCGTCAGAGTATAGAACACCGTTCGCCTTGTCCGCTATACTGCCCGTATGTCACCGACCCCGCAGCAGCGGCGCGCCGCGCGGCACCAGTTCGGCACCGGACCGGGCGCACCCGCGGCCAGGCGCGGACCGTCCGGCGGGACCAAGAAGCCGATCACGGTCGAGGCCATCATCGCCGCCGCGTTCGGCATCGTGGCGGAGGAGGGATACCAGGCGCTGACGATGCGCCGGGTGGCCACCGCCCTGGAGACGGGCCCGTCGTCGCTCTACGCCCACGTGGTTAATAAAGAGGACCTGGACGAGCTGCTCATCGGCCGCCTGTGCGCGGCCATCGACCTGCCAGAACCCGACCGCTTCAGCTGGCGGCCGCAGATCATCAGCGTCTGCGCCCAGCTGCGCGACCAGTACCTGCGCTACCCGGGCATTTCCCGGGCGGCCTTTGCCGTCGCTCCGTCCAATCTGGACACGCTGCGCGTCGCCGAGGGAATGCTCGCCATCCTGCTCGCCGGGGGCATCGACCCGCAGGCGGCCGCCTGGGCGATCGACTCCCTGCTGCTCTACGTCAACGCCTACAGCCTCGAGATCTCCCTGGTGAACCAGCAGCGTGATCACAGCGACGGCAGCTGGGTCGTCAGCCGCGACGAACTGCTGCGCCGGTACGCCGCCCTGCCCGACACTTTCCCCCAGGCCAAGCGCTACGCGGCCGAACTCACGGCCGGAACCGGCCACGACCGTTTCGGCTTCACCATCGGCCTGATGGCCGACGGCCTCGCCCACCGGGCCTGAAGGAGCGGCATTCACCTCCCTCGCAGCGCAAGACGAACGGCTCCTTACCGCTGCCATCGGCCTGGAAGCAACCCCACGGCAGGCATCCAGGGACGGGTGGTCCGCTATGCCGCCTTGATCGCGTTGACCAGTGCGCCGCTGATGAGGTTGCCGACAACCGCGATCGTGACCGCGTTCATGACCGCGAAGGAGCCGGCGACGAGCAGCAGCGGCACCGTTACCGGCACGGTGGCCAGGCTGGCTAGGAGCAGCGCCACTCCGCCGGCGATGACCGCGCCGGTCGCCACGCTGACGGCGAAGCTGGTCTCGCCGGCCGCTATGCCTTTGAGCGGGCTGCCGGTCTCGTTGATCACCTCGGTCTCGGTCTGGTATGCCTCGTACCCGCTGAACCCGAGGCCGAGCGGGCCCAGGGCCGGCGCGACGCGGGCAGCGAGAGACCCGGTCAGGCCTTCTGTATCCGGCGTGAGCGAGCTCAGCCCGTCGGCTACCGACTGCCACAGGTTTAGCTGCGGCGTCTGCTCGGTGGTGCTGCCGCCCGCCAGGCCCCCGGCGATCTCATAGCCGAAGCCCTGGCGGCCGAGTTCGGCCCATACCGCGCCGGACCATCCGGCGCTGGTGACTTGCTTGCTCGTCGCGACAACCAGGTATCCGTCAGCCGCTGCGCTCTGGATGTCCTGCTGGTCAGCGGCCGGGAGGGCCAGCTTGCCCGGCGCGGTCGCCGAATTCCACGAGTCGATGACCGCGTCCGGGGTGCCATGGGTGAGTCCGCTCGCGAGCAGGCTGACGGTGGAAACCGCCGGGGTCCGCTCGCCTGCCTCGAAGATCGCGGCCTCCAGCCGGGAGGAGATCATGCCTGCCAGCGTCAGCACGGTGGCATTGGCCGTCGCCGAGCCGGTGGCGGATCCGATCGACAGCGACACATCTTGCAGGTCCATGTTCATCCCGCTGCCGTTGACCTTCCCGGAGGCCTCGAACGCCGGGTAGTAGGACATGAACATCTCCCGCGGGCGCGCGACCAGACGGGTGTTGAGCTGGTTAGCCACCGTCAGGTCGGCGGTGTCCATCATCCCGTAGTACTCGCGCGCGTGGATCGAGAGAATCTCACCCAGGATGTCATCGGCGCTCACGGTCTTCCCGGCCGCCAGCCTGCTGATCGTCGTCTTCCAGGCCGGCAGGTCCTCGCCCAGGTCACCGCCAATGACGGGGCCGGTGGCGACGCCGAACGCGGCGTAGCCGCCGACCGGCAGGTAGTGCGTGGCGGCGGGGAAGGACGCTCCGTCCGGCTCGCTGTAACGGTAGGTCAGCAACTCGGCGTAGCCGAATTCGACGGCTTCGCCGACGGCCTTCGGCACGCCGCCCAGGTACACCACCGGCTTCAGCGAGACCGCGAACGCGGGCGTTTTGTACAGCCCGCCGTCCTTCTTAATGAGGGCCGCGTCGGCGGCCGACGCGGGCACGTAACCGACGGTCAGCCGCTGCGTGGACAGCAGCGTCATCTGGACGTTCAGGCTGATGTCGGCGCCGGCCGTCACCGTCACCACGTCGTAGTCGACCGCGGGCAGCGCCGTGGTGCTCGTGACGACCTTGAGGATCTTGCCCTCCGGGCCGGCTGGCGGGGAGGAAGCCGGGACATTCGCCACCAGGCCGCCGAGGAACTGGCCGACGGACTTGCCGCCCTTGGCCATCGCGCGCTCTTTCGCGGCGATCTTCTTGTCCCAAGACGATACGGCTGAGCTGATCGCCGGAACGTTCAGCGAGGTGATCGACGGCACCGATTTATCGCTCGTCTTCGCGGACGCCGCGAGTTTCCTGATAGCGGCCTGGCTGGCCCCAGTCACCGACTCGAGGCTGACCGGCGCGATGAACCTGAGCGGCTTGAGATAGGCATCCAGGGCAACCCATCGCGCTTTCTGTCCGGCCTTAATCCGGAAATCCGCCTCGACCCATACGGAGCCGACTTCGACGCCGACCACTTGATGCCTGGAGTTGACGATCTCCGCCAGCGGGATTCCGCCGGCGCTCGCCATGTTGGCCGCGGCGGAAAGGCTGGAGAACGCGCCCATTGCCGACCTGAACTGCGCCGGGCTTAGCTCAACGTACCCCCGCTGGTAGCGTGTCCCGATGCCCCGGGCGGCGAGCAAGGCGCCGAGCAGCAGTGCGGTGTCGTCGGCACTGCACTGCCGGGTCTCGAAACAGCCGGCCGCGCCCTGAGTCGCACCCCACAGCGGCACGCTGATGACGTTGCGCCGGACCCAGGAAAAGATCTTCTGCGGAGTGCTCAGGCGCTTAGCCAGCGCGGTGATCGGCGGAAACGCCGCGGCATTGGCGGTGATCGCCTTGTCACCCGCAGGCCGCCGCGTCAGTGCGAGCGCGACCGGCGCCATGACCAAGGCGACTGGCCGCGCGGGCACGGCCCGCAGCGACGGCGCCGACGGCCCGGCCGGAGCGGCGACGGGAATCAGCCGCTGAATGGCGGCCTCCCCGGCGGCTCGCGGCCCCGTCGCTGTCACGGTCGCCCGCCGCGCCGCCGCCGCCGCGGCGGTCGCTTGCGGAGCGTTGGCCGCCGCCAGGCAGGACACAACCGTGATCACGGAGACGCTCGCGCAAAAGGTGCGGCCGCCAGGCAATCCAAACCTCATATCGCTTCCTTCCCACCCCGGCACCCCGCCCGCTTTTCGGTGCGCCCTAAGGGATGCTAGCGGAGGAATTCGCGGTGAAAAAGAGGCTGCTGGCCGATTATTCGGAGCGCTGCCGCGAGTATTGTCAATACAAAATAAATTCACAGTTCTTGAACAAAAAAATGCGTGTGCGAGTGATGGTATTTGCCGGTCGGGATGGTGATATCGTCCCTGGCTATTGGCCTTCTCTTGCGCGCGGCACGAGGGCCGGCCGTCCGAGCGATGCCGCGCGGCGGCGGCTGGACGGGCCTGGGGATGGCGGCGAGAATGCTGACCATGGCGTTGTCGACCGCGTTCACGGAAATGTTCGGTATCAGGCACCCGATCGCGCTGGCCCCGATGGGCGGTTCGGCAGGCGGCGCGCTGGCGGCGGCCGTCTCTCATGGGGGCGGGCTCGGCCTGCTCGGCGGCGGCGTCGGAGAACGGGACTGGATCTCCCGTGAGGTGCGGCTCATTGCCGAAGCCGCGGCCAAGCCGTGGGGTATCGGCTTCCTTGACTGGGCGATCGATCCCAGCGTGGTGGAGTTCGCGCTCCAGTACGAACCCGCGGCCGTGGTGCTGTCCTTCGGTGACCCGCGGCCGTTCGCCGGACTCGTCCGTCAGGCCGGCGTTCCGCTGATCATCCAGGCCACCGACATGAATGAGGCACGGCAGGCACTGGAGCTGGGCGCGGACGTGGTCGTCGCGCAGGGCACCGAGGCCGGCGGGCATGGCGCCCGGCGCGGCTGGTCCACGCTCGCGTTCACGCCGGCCGTGGTGGATTTGGCGGCGCCGGTCCCGGTGCTGGCGGCCGGGGGGATCGCCGACGGGCGGGGCGTTGCCGCCGCACTGGCGCTCGGCGCGGCCGGGGCGCTGATCGGCACCCGCTTTCTGGCGACAGCCGAGTCCCTGGCCAGCCCCGAGGGCAAAAAGGCCATCGTCGACGGGCACGGGGAAAACACCGAGCGCAGCAGTGTGCTCGACATTGCCCGCGGCTCCCAGTGGCCGTTGGAGTACACCGGGCGCACTCTGGCCCACCCCTTCCTCGACCAATGGCGTGACCGGGAAGGCGATCTGGCCGCCGACCCCGACGCCAGGCGCGAATACCAGGACGGCGTGGCCCGCGGTGACCTGCCACCGGGGCCGGTGTGGGCCAGCCAGGCCATCGACCTCATCAACGACCTGGCGTCGGCCGCCGACCTCGTCGGCCTCCTCGCCGCTCAGGCCGAAGAGGCGCTGATCCGGGCCTGCCGCTGAGGGCCGCTAAAGCGCACCGAAGGTTCGCGCGGTCGCGGTCACCGCGAGCCGGCCGCCGCGGCCCGAGTCGCGCAGCTCCACCCGGCCGAGCCCGGCGGTGACGGTCGCGGTCGCGACGGCCGGCCCCACCGGCACCGGCTGCAGGTAGCGCAGCCCGAGCGAGCTCAGGGTCTGGCCGGGCAGGAGCGAGAGCAAGGCCTCCTCGGCGGCGAGCGCGAGGAGCCCGCCGTGAACCGTGCCGACGCCGTTCAGCCCGTCCTCGGTCCGGGGGAGTACCGCCGTGCCTGGCTGCTCGCGCTTGCAGCCGGCCCGGTCTGCCAGCGGTAGCGTCAGGGTCGGTTCGCGTGGCGGCCGGTCGACGCTGGCCCGCGACGGGAGCGTGCGGCTGGCGTCCGGCGCCGCCATAAAGGACGCGCCGCCGAACCCGAACCTGGCTCCCTGCTCGTCGAGGAAATCGACCTCGATCACGGTGACCGACCGCCCGGTCTTGGCCAGCCGGCCGACCGCCCGCAGCCGCCCGGCCGACGGCGCCGGGCGGTACAGGTGAACGTCAAGTTCCAGCGTGACCGGCACCCGCGGGGCGATGACGCGCATGGTCAGCAGCCCGCCGACCATGTCCGCCCAGACGGCCAGGATCGAGGTCCGCAGGAGTGCGGTGCCTGGCACGTGCATCAGCGGGGTGATCGCGCCGGTGCCGTGCAGTTCGCCGCCTACCGCGCGGGAGGTGAAGCCGAGCTCTGCCAGCAGGTGATGACGGTGCGCCTCGCGCTGGTGCGCATCAGGACGGGGCGTGTCCACTATCCGGCCCGGCCGTTGCGGCTGGACTGGATGGCGCGCCGTGGCTGCTCCGAGGACACCGTCACGATGCTGTCGTCGAATCGCTCGAGTACCAGCGCCTGGGTGGCGGCCAGGTGGGCGCGGGCCACCCGCTCGGCTTCGCCGGCGTGGCCGGCCGTGACCTCCCGGGCAATGCGCCGGTGGACGCTGACCGCGTGCGCGGCCTCATCCGCCGAGGGGTACTCACCGCGCCTGGTCATGGCCTCCGCCCACGCCTGCTGCTGCGCGGACCAGAGGGTGACCAGGCTGCCGACCACGTGGCGGATGGTCACGTTGGGAGTGAACGCCACCAGCAGGTCGTGAAACTCCCGCGCGGCCCGGGTGAACGCCACCCCGTCATCGACCAGCGCGGCGGACTCCTCGATGTTGGCCGTCAGCCGCCGGGTCAGTTCGGCGCGGTCGGGGCGCCGGGCGCATTCGGCCGGGCAGAGCGGCTCGAGCAGCCGCAGCCCGGCCGCCAGGTCGCCGAGCGGGACCCGGCGGGCCTGCAGCGCGAGCCCGAGGTGATAGGCGGCCGACGACTGGTCGGGACGGTGCACCTCGGCGCCGCCGACGTTGCCGCGCCGGACCGTGACCAGACCCTCGGTCTCGAGGATGCGGATGGCCTCCCTGACCGAGGGATAGCTGACCCCGAACTCGCTCACCAGCTGGTCCTGGGTGGGGAGCCGGTAGCCGTCAGGTCCGTCACCGGCCAGGATGCGGGCACGAAGCTCGTCGGCGACCGTCTCGGCGATGCGATGCTGCGGGACGCGATCCCGGCGGACGGTGCTACTCACGCGGCCGCGCTCGGGTTATCTGGCACAGGTCACAAGGGTAATCCTAGCCACCGTGCCCTATCTATCCTTATAAGTATTGAAAGTATGGACCGCGTGGATTTCAGCATCGGAGAACAGGCCGCCGGGCTCCGCGCGACGGCCCGACGGTTCCGAGGACCGGCTGCCCTGGAACGCCAGCGCCGGGAGTGCCGGCCGCGGCGCGAGTGGCAAGCCCGGGGGAGGCCCGGCCGTGCGTGCGATCGACAAATCTCGGGAGAAGGTGTATCTCGCCGTCCGATCATGCCTCCGTGCGTTTGAACAAGCACCCAGAGACAGGAGCGGCAATGATAAAAAGACGTCTTCTGCAGGCCATCGCGGTCGGCGCGGCACTGCTCGCACTGGCGGGTGGCGGCGAGGCGGCCCTGGCCGCCACCAGCGGCAGCCCGAGCGTCATTGTCACCGGGCCAGACCATCAGCGCCTCACCTTCGTGGTGTCCCCGGGCGGGAGTTTCGTGTTCAAGGTGCCCGCGACCAACGATCCAGTCACGATCGACATCGCCTCACCTTCGACGAATGGCGGGGTGCAGACGCCCAGCGAGGTCTTCAGCGCGCTGATCAACGCCAACGGCAACGACTCGGGAATGAGCTGGATCGGAACTAACAGCGATGGATCTCAGTCGGGGAACAGCACCATTCACACCACGGACGTTGCCAATCTGGTGTGCGGGCCCGGCTGCGTGATCGCCTGGCTGCGGGTCAAGAGCATTTCCGCCCATACGCTCATACTGACGGCGAACCCGAAGACGTCCATCATCCGTGAGCGATATGTCGTGAACATCTGGTACTGACGCCTAACGACGCTTCACCTGACCAGGACGGGCCGGCCGTGGACACGGTCGGCCCGTCGCAGCGCCTGAGCACCGGTGCGTGCAGTCGCACCATCATCGCTTGACATGAAACCAAATGGTTTCCTATTGTGGGCTGGTGGAACTGGTCTTTAAGGCGCTGTCCGACCAGACGCGGCGGGAGCTGCTCGACGAGCTGTTTCGCCACGATGGTCAGACGCTCAACGCGTTGGCCAGCCGATTCGACATGACTCGGGTGGCAGTGGCCAAGCATCTGCGCCTGCTGGAGGCGGCCGGCCTGGTCGTCAGCCGTCGTAGCGGCCGGGAAAAGCGGCATTACCTCAACCCGGTCCCGATCCGGCTTGTTCACGACCGGTGGGTGAGCAAGTACACCGAGGGCTGGGCCGCTGGCCTCGCCGATCTCAAACGGGACATGGAGGCCAACGTGGAGAAGGTGTTCGAGATCTACATCCGCACCACGCCCGAACAGCTCTGGCGGGCGATCACCGATCCGGACACCCGGGCGCGTTACCAGTTCGGTGCGCGCGTCGAATCCAGCTGGGCATCGGGGTCCCCGTACCAGGTGACACACCAGGGCGGACGGAGGTCGCTGATCGAAGGCGAGAACCTTGAGGCCGACCCGCCGCGACGGCTGGTGCAGTCGTACCGAGCCGTGTGGGACGACGACATCGCCGCCGCAGGCACCAGCCGCGTGACGTGGGAAATCGAGCCCGTCGGCGACTCCTGCCGGCTCACCGTTACGCACGACCAGCTGCGCGAGGACGCGGACCCGCACCTGTACGGCGGGTGGCCAATGATCCTTTCCGGCTTGAAGACCTGGCTCGAGACCGGGCGGGAACTCACCACCCCTGGCTCTCTCATGTACGGGGACCCGACGTAATCCATCACCGACACCGCGAAGGAGCACCCGATGTCCGCCACCCCGACCCACATCACCGGTATCCGCACGGTCAGTATCCCGGTCGACGATCAGGACGCTGCCTTGCGTTTCTACAGCGGCACCCTCGGCTTCACCGTCCTGCGCGACAACCCCACCCCCAACGGCGGCCGGTGGATCGAACTCGCGCCCGGCGGCGACAATGCCATCGTCACACTGGAACCCGCCGCGCCGGACGTCACGCGTGGAGCCATCGGCATCCGATTCACCACCGACGATGCTGAAGCCGCGCACGCCTCGCTGCTAGCCGCCGGCGTCGACATCGACGAGATCCTGCGCTGGCCGGGCGTGCCCGCCATGTTCGCCTTCCGCGACCCCGAGGGCAACGCCTTTTCCATCACAGAAACGGGCTGATCGGACCGCCGAATCCTCGCCGGACGAGGACTTCCGCTCGTCACCAGGCGAGGGTCCCGGATCGTTGCTGGGTTGGTCTGAGCAGGATCCCGGCTCCCGGACGGGCGGCCGTTCACGGCCGGGAACTAGCCCCTTTCCCTGCCGGGGCTCGACCGTTGAAGAGCGGCGCTGCCGAAGGACCGGCGGGCAGGACGTCGATTACGATGGCCCGGTGGCTCCCAGATTGCGCAGCCGGCAGTCCCAGATTGACGAGTTGCGCGGGCAGTTGAACGCCCTCGGCGCCGGGCGCGGCAGCGTCACGCTCGTCACCGGACCCGCGGGCATGGGGAAGACCACACTGCTGGCCGAGGCCGCGAGTCTGGCCGCGGATGGCGGGATCCTGGTGTTCCGCGGCGGCGGGGATCCCGCGGCCCGGGCGGTGCCGCTCGGGGTGATCCTGGACGTCTTGGTCTCGACGGACGACCCGCCCGTCGATCCCGTCCGCCTCCGCGAGCTCAGCCAGTCCCCTGACCAGCGGTTCTGGCTGCTGCGGGAGCTGCAGGAGGCACTCGAGACCGCGGCGCGCCGGGCGCCGCTGCTTGTTGTCATCGACGACCTGCAATGGGTCGACGCCGCCTCCGCCAGTGCGCTGGTCACGCTGTCCAGGCGGCTGGCCACCCACCGGATCGGCTGGCTGGTGGCGCTGCGCCGCGGGGAGCCAGCGGACGCCGCGCTTGACGCGGCCGGCCGGCTCGAGGCGGCCGGCGCGTCCGAGATCCGGCTAGGTCCCCTGGACGACACCGCGGTCGCGCAGGTAGCCAGGGACTTGCTCGGCGGCGAGCCCGATGACGCGCTGCGGGCGGTGCTCAGCCGGGCGGAAGGCCAGCCGTTCCTGCTGACCGAACTGCTGCGCGGGCTGCGCACGGAAAACCTCGTGACCGTCGACGGCGGCACGGCCAGACTGGCCGCGGGCGCGCGCCTGCCGCGCCGGCTCATCGGCTCGGTGGCCGGCCAGCTCGCCCGGCTGACCGCGCCTGCCAGGGATGCCGTGGAGATGGCTTGCGTGCTCGGGCACAACTTCTCCCTGGATGAGCTGGCCGGGTTGCTCGGCCGGCCACCGCTGGATCTGCGCGGCGAGATCAGGGAGGCGATGGCCGCCGGGCTCCTGACCGAGCAGGGAAACCGTCTCGGGTTCCGTCATGACCTGGTGCGTGAGGCCGTCGATGCCAGCTTGCCCAAAGCGGTGCGACGCAGCATGCGCCGCACCGCGGTCGAGGTGATGCTTCAGCAGGGTGCTTCCGCCGCCGATGTCGCGCAGCTGGTCATGGACGTCGCCGAGCCTGGCGACGCGGCCTCGGCCGGGCTGCTGCGGCGGGCAGCGGCGCAGATCGGGCAGGTGTCCCCGGCGGTGGCGGCCCCCCTGTCCCGGCGTGCCCTGGACCTCACGCCGCGCGGCGGGCCCGGACGCGGGGAAGCCGTCGTACAGACCATCGACCTGCTCGTGCAGGCCGGGCGGGCCGCCGAGGCGGCGAAGCTGCTTACCGCGTCGGAGAGCGACCTGGCCGATCCCGCTGCCGAGGCACAGGCACGGCTGGGCATCGGCATGCTGATGACCCAGTATGCCCCGGCCGCGGTCGCCGAGCAGTGCTCGGCGGCCCTGCGACTGCCGGACGTCCCGCCGGCGCTGCGCGTCCAGTTGCTGTCCCTGCTGGCCTGCAGCCTGGACATCAGCGGCGAGGCGGCCGCGGCGGCCGGGCCCGTCGCGGAAGCGATCGCGGAGGCGGCCGCCAGCGGCGACCCCGCTGCCGAGATCGTCACGTTGGTGCCGCGCGCACTGCTCGCCTTCGCCCAGGGCGATTGGCGGGGAGCCATCGGCCTGGCGGGCGACGCGGCCAGGCGCCAGCACGAGGCGACGGAGCTCCGGATGTGGCTGCCAGAGACGTGGAAGTCGCTGCTGCTGATCTCGGAGTTGCGGCTGGAGGAGGCGCACGCGATCATCGAGGCCGGCACCCGCGAGGCCGAAAACGCCGCAAGGAACATCCGGATCTGGACCATGCTGAGGTGCCGGGCACGGCTGTCCGCCGGGCAGCTCGCCGATGCCCGCGCCGAAGCCGAGGCGATCCTGGACATGTCGGACGAGATCGGTGACGGGACCTTCGGCTACCTCAACCACATCGCCCGCTACGTTCTCGGTGACATCGCGCTGCATACCGGCGACCCCGCCGCGCTGCGGACCGCCCGGCGCGATGCCGCGGCACTTTACGGCACGGCCGGCGGCTGCGCGGCCACCAGACGTCTCGGCGCGTGGCTCACTGTCCGCCTGGACGGCGGCCCGGTCGGCCCCGACCTGCTCGGCGTCCTCGCGCCCGGGTACCTGCACGCCTGCAGTCCGGTCAGCCAGTCCGATGCGGTCGAATTGGTCCGGCTGCTGCTGGCGGCACGGCAGCGGGCGGACGCGGCCTCGGTCACCGTGCAACTGGAGAGCGACGCGGCCGCGAATCCGGGCTTTCCCGGGCTGGGCCCCGCTGCCCTGCATGCGCGCGCGCTCCTGGACAACGATGCCGAACAGGCCCTGGCCGCTGTGCAGGCGTACCGTGGCGACCCTCGGTCGCTGGTCAGGGCGGCGGCGTTTGAGGATGCTGGCCGGCTGCTCAGGGAACGGGCGCGGGACGAGGCGGTCGGCTATCTGGACGAGGCGCTCAGGCTGCAGTCCGCCGCGGGCGCCGAACGAGGCGCGGCACGGGTCCGCCGCCTGCTCCGCGACTCCGGCGTACAGCGCGCAACCGGGCGGCCGGACCCCGCCGCGGCCCACTGGCCGGAGCTGACCGCCTCTGAGCTCGCGGTTGTCCGGCTGGTTATCCAGGGCGCGACCGATCGGGAGGTCGCCAAGCGGCTATACGTCTCCGCGCACACGGTGAACTCGCACCTCCGGCACGTTTTCGCCAAGCTCGGTATCCGGTCCCGGGTCGAGCTGGCGCACCGGGCCGGACAGCGCCAGGCGGCGGGGTTACCCCTGCATCACTGATCCCGGCCATGCCCGCTATGGCCAGGCCCGGGAGCGGTTAGTCACTTGATCAAGTGATGCGCCACCCCCGCGCTACCCAGCAGGCTTGGTGGCATGTCACGGATCGCCGTTGGGTCAGGCAGGGCAGGCCCAGCCGAGACGGACATGAAGCTGACCGTCATCGGGGGCGGCCCGCATTCCATCGCCTGGAGGCAGGCCGAACAGATCACGAAGGAAATCGTGGATTTTCTTCCCTGCCAAACCCGGCCGCGTCGCGCGGCCGCACGAGCACCGCATTCAGAGGAAGGCAATCTTTCATGCGTATCTCCATTATCCCGCGGCTGGCCAAGCCGCGGCTCGCGGTGGCCGGCGCCTCGCTGGCCATTGCCGGGACGCTGCTGGGGGCCGGCCTGGCCGGCACCGCGACCGCCGCGACCCATCCAGGGACGGCCGCCAGCCGCCCGGGCGTACCCGGCGGGGACTCTGCCGCGCCCAAGCCGACCATCGTGCTCGTGCACGGCGCGTGGGCGGACGGCTCGAGCTGGAACTCAGTCGTGCAGGACCTGCAGAGCTCCGGCTACACGGTGGACGTCCCGCCGAACCCGCTTCGCGGCGTGGCCAACGACGGTGCCTACCTCAGTGACTTCCTGTCCACCATCTCAGGGCCGATCGTGCTGGTCGGCCATTCCTACGGTGGCTTCGTCATCACGCAGGCCGCTACGGGCAACGCCCAGGTGAAGGCGCTGGTCTACGACGACGCCTTCATCCCGGCGTCGGGCGACACGCCGCTGAGCCTGTCCTCCGCCAAGCCGGGATCGTGCCTCGCGGATCCGAGCACGGCACTGAACTTCGTGCCCTACCCGGGCAGCCCGGCCGGCGACGCGGATCTTTACGTCAAGCAGAGCGTGTTCCCCGGGTGCTTCGCCAACGGCTTGCCAGCCCGCGAGGGAGCCGCGCTGGCCGCCGAGCAGGAGCCGCTGGCCGCCAGCGCCCTATCGGAGTCGCTGACCACCGCGCCCGCGTGGCAGACGATCCCGTCCTGGGCCATCATCGGAACCCAAGATCACGTCATCCCGCCGGCCGAGCTGCTCGCCATGGCCCAGCGGGCCGGGGCGCGCGTCACGGAGATCAATGCCCCGCACCTGTCCATGATCAGCGACCCCGGCGCGGTCACGAGGGTCATCCTCAAGGCCGCCCACGCGGCCGGCTAAACCACCCGGGCCTGGTGTCCCGGCCTCGTCGCAGGCCGGGACGCCAGGCCTTACCGCGCTGGGGGAGACCTAATGCCAGCCCGCACAGTGCCTGGCCAGTCCGATCGCTACCGTGGGCACCAGAGCTGATCAAGGAGAACCGCAATCCAAGGAGAACCGCAATCCAAGGAGAACCGCAATGCCAGCAGACGTGACCGGCCAGGAGGAATACGAGCAGGCGCTGGCCACCGCTCAGCGGCTGCTCGGCCAGCCGCTCGTTCTCCCGCTTGGCGACGGCGAGCCGCCGGTGGGAGAAGACTTCCGGCGTCTCGCCACCATCCGCACCTTCGGTGACTCGTGGCCTCGCAGCGGGCTCGATGACCGCAGCCGCGCCCTCATCTCGGTCACCATCGCCGCCACCCTCGGCACTCACGAACCGCTCCGCGGGCAATTGCGGATAGCGCTCAATTCCGGCGTGACCAAGGACGAGATCGTCGAGCTCTTCATCCACCTGGCCGCCTACGCCGGCGCCGCCCGGGCATTCGACAGCTACCAGGTCGCCCTGGCCGTGTTCGCTGAGCCCCGCTGACGGAACCGCCCGCAGGCGGTGGACCTCAGCCGCTGGTGATGCCGTGCGCGACGAAGTCCCAGATCTCGTCGGCGTCGACCGGGCGGTCCCCGGCGCCGCCCCCGTTGTCGCTTGGGCGGGCCGACCCGCTGGTCTGCGCGGTGAACATCACCGTCTCCATGGTGAGCGCGGCGGTGCGGCGCGGATCGGCCGCGGAGCGGAGCTCGCCCGCGGCGACGCCGCCGGCCACCAGCGTGGTGAGCAGGTCAAGCAGCGGCGCGTGGGCGCGGCGGACCTCGGCCGGGTGGCTCAGCAGCAGCTGCGGCGCGAACTCGGTGAACAACGGCCGGTGCGCCGCGGGGTCGGGCCGGGAGAGCTCGAACAGCAGCCGGACGGCGGTGCGGAGCGCCTCGACCGGGTCGGCCTTGGTGTCGGCGGCGGCGGCGATCGCCGCGGTGGCGCGGCGCAGCGCATCCTCGAAGAGGGCCAGCAGGAGCTCGTGCTTGCCGTCGAAGTGCTGGTAGAAACTGCGCAGCGACTGCCGGGAGCAGTCGACGACCTCCTGCACGGTGAAGTCGGTCGTGCCCTTCTCGGTGATGACGGTCTGCGCGGCGTCGAGGAACCGCTGGACACGCTGCTCGGCGCGGAGCTTGGCGGCGCGGGTGGACCGTTCCACCGCCCGCTGCTTCCAGGACGGCTCGTCGTGGCCCGCGGGCATAACCTCATCCATGTTCATGTCTGCGTCTACCCCTGTCTCTGACGCGCGTTCATGGCTGGTACGCGCGGGCGCCCGGAATCGTGCGCCCCCTTGCGCCGGATGAAGGTCATCGCCCGCGTCCGCAGCCGCCATCCGGCAGCCTCGCCCGCGTCGATGTCGACGGGCCCGGCGGCCTTCAGCGTGAGCACGGTCCAGCCACCCCCTTGCCCGTCAACTCCCCGCCAGCGTCCTGGCGGAGAATTATATTCTCCTATATGAGCATCAGATTTTCACACCCGGCGATCCGCCGTCAACTGCCGAGGTTCCATGGGGCGGGAGGCAGACGCCACGGTACGTTAATCCGAATGCTTGATTCTCTCCAAACGAGAAGATAATTTCCAAGTCATCGAGCGGGGAGCGCCGCCATGGAGGACGGCGGGCGTCTTCGGCAGCGCCGACGCGCTGGAGGGCGGCGCGCGGGCGTTCGCCCGGCGCGGGCCGCCGGCCTGGGCAGGAAGGTAACGTCAAGGCCAAAGTCAAAGTCACTGTCGTGCCGAACGGTCGCGTGGGGACTGTTGAGGAGTAAACGTGCGGCCTCTCGAGGGCATCACCGTGGTCACCGTCGATACGCGCTGAATTTCGCCCGCTACGCCGGGGTCATCGGCACCGCCGACGGGGCGACCGGTAGTGGCGGTGCCGTCGCTGATGGTGGCATGGACGGCGGTTGAGAGCCGACCGGCTTCATTGCGAAATCTTGATTCGCACTTCTTGGTAACAGCATTCTCATTCGGAAGAATGCGTGCCACAATCGCGGTGTGGCGTCCTTCACCGACCTTCGGCGCCGCGCGGCGTGACCGGCGGGTTACCGCCATCGCCTATTGGAGAGTGAACAGTTACTTTCGTCCCAGCTAGTCGGCCGGGGAACATCATCGAGGAGGAACCCCGTGAGAATTGCCATCAGAGCGGCCGCCGCCATCGCGGCGACGGCCTTGCTCGCGGCCGGCTGCAGCCGCGCCGGGACGACAAGCAGCCAGGCGTCGAGCTCCAACCCGGCGACCTCGGCCGCGACGTCGGCCGGGGCGTCCGCGTCGGCGTCGCAGGCCGCGTCGTCGGGGGCGAGCTTCGGCACCGTGCCGGACGTCTGCCACGGCGGCAACGCGACCGGCGGCACCGACCAGGGGGTCACCTCGAGCCAGATCAAGGCCGGCGTCCTCACCGACGTGGGCTTCACCAAGGATCCCGAGCTTGAGACCACGGCCAAGGTCTTCACCGACTGGTGCAACGCCGCGGGCGGCATCGACGGCCGCAAGCTCGTCGCCGACATCCACGACACCCAGCTGCTCGACGTCGTCGGCGCGACGGCGGAGGCCTGCGCCAGCGACTTCGTGCTAGCCGGCGGCTCCGCGGCGCTTGACGGCCTGGCGGTCACGACGCGGCTCAAGTGCCTCCTGCCCGACTTCGACGCGCAGGTCGTGATGCCGCAGAACAACGGCGCGAGCATCCAGATCTACCCGATCCCGTGGAGCAACACCTACTCCGTCTACGGCGGCTACTACCAATGGCTCGAGCAGGAGTACCCAGCCTCGAAGAACGCCGTCGGCATCCTGTCCGGCGCGTCGGTGATCACCCAGGTCGACGCCTCGCTGGTGGCCCAGACGGTCAAGGGTGTGGGCGGCACCGTCGTCTACAACGGCACCTTCCCGATCAGCGGCGTGACCGACTGGACGCCCTACGCCGAGACGCTCAAGAACCACGGCGTGAAGGGCTTCACCTTCTACGGCGAAGACGAGCAGCTCACCGCGCTCGAGACGGCGATGGACAACATCGGCTACAAGCCGGAGTGGATCGACGCCAACACCAACGCCTACGGCGCCGACTTTCTCACCCTGGCCGGCCAGACCGTCCTCACCGAGCAGCACAACTACGCCGACCTGCCCGGGGTCTACCCGGTCGAGAAGGCGGCCGGCAACCCCGCGACCGAGCAGGTCGTGAAGCTGTTCGCGCAGTACGCTCCCGGGCAGCCGGTGACCCTGCAGGACCTGCAGGCGTGGTCGGCCTGGCTGATCTTCGCCAAGTCGGCCGAGAGCTGCGGCAGCGCGCTGACCCGGCTGTGCGTCTACGACGCCGCGCTCAAGCAGACCGACTGGACCGGCGGCGGCCTCACCGCAGCCAAGAACGTGGCTGACCCGGGCGCGGTGCCGAGCTGCTTCAACATCGAGCAGGCAACCGCGTCCGGCTGGGTGCCCGCGCCGTTCGACCCGAACAACGGCGCCTACCGCTGCGGGATGCCCGCCATCAAGATCACTGGCATCCCCGGGCCGGCCACGCTGGCCAGCCTCGGGCTGTCGCTGGGCAACCTGAAGTAAAGGGAACCGCCGCCGCCATGTCGCAGTTCCTCGCCTACGGCATCATCGGCCTGTCCACCGCCGCGATCTACGCGGTGATCGGCAGCGGGCTGGTGCTGACGTACACCACCACCGGGGTGTTCAACTTCGCGCACGGCGCGGCGGGCATGCTGGCGGCGTTCACCTACTGGCAGCTCACCGTCGGCTGGGGGTGGCCGGTCCCGGTCGCCCTGGCCGTGGTGCTGCTGGTCGCCGCCCCCGTTTTCGGTCTGCTGGTCGAACGGATCGTGATCAGGCCCGTGCAGGGCCTGGGGGAGGCCGAGCGGCTGGTCGTCACGGTGGCGATGCTGAGCGGTTTCATCGCCGTCGCCCAGTGGATCTGGAACCCGAACGCCGTCAGGACGCTGCCCCCGTTCTTCGCCGGGTCAGCGTCGCTGCACATCGGGCCGGCCAATCTCACCTGGCAGCAGATCATCACGATGATCGTCGCGGCGGCGGTGGCGATCGGCCTGCGCCTGCTGCTGTACCGCACCCGGGTCGGCACCCAGATGCGGGCGACGGTCGACGACCGGGCGCTGGCCGGGCTCACCGGGGCCGACCCGAACCGCGCGAACCGGACCGCCTGGATCCTCTCCACCCAACTGGCGGCGATCGGCGGCATCCTCATCGCGCCGGAGGTGACGCTGGACGCCACCCAGCTTTCGCTGCTGATCGTCAGCGCTTACACCGCGGCGGTCTTCGGCCGGCTGCGGAACCTGCCGATGGTGTTCGCCGGCGCGGTCGTGGTCGGGCTCATGCAGAGCTACCTGACCGGCTACCTGCCGCAGTCCACCGCCCTGGACGGCCTGCAGGTCGCGGCCCCGGCCCTGCTGCTCTTCCTCGCGCTGCTTGTCTTCCCGCACGGACGGCTGCGCGGCAAGAGCGTGCGGCTCCGCCCGGTCCCGGTGCCCAGGCTGCGCGGCACGGCGGTGTTCGCGGCGGTGATCGTTGTTTCCGGTGTGGTGCTCGCGACGGTGCTGAGCCAGCCCGACCTCATCACCTACGGCGCGATCTTCTCGTTCGGGCTGATCGCGCTCTCCTACGTGCCGCTGGCCGGGTACGCGGGGCAGATCTCGCTCTGCCAGCTGTCGATGGCGGCGATCGGCGCGCTGGTCTGGTCGCACCTGGCCCAGCACGGGCAATGGTGGGCGCTGATCGTCGCGGTCGTCGTCTCGGCGGCGGCCGGCGCGGTGGTCGCGGTGCCCGCCCTGCGGCTATCGGGGATCTACCTGGCGCTCGGCACCGCGGCCTTCGCGGTCATGCTCGACGACTGGGTCTTCTCGATCCCGTCGGTCAACGTCGGCGGCTTGCACGTCACGCTGTTCTCCAACGGGTCGATCAGCGCGGTCGGGCCGTCGGTTTTCGGCATCCACCTCACCAGCGAGCGGGACCTGATGATCCTCGCCGCGGTCTTCCTGGCACTGGTCTCGGTGGGGGTCGCGCTGCTGCGGCGCGGCCGGTTCGGCCGGCGGCTGATCGCGCTGCGCGACAGCGAGGCCGCCTACGCGATGCTCGGCGGCAACCTGCTGCTGGCCAAGGTGGCGGTGTTCGCGCTGGCGGCCGGGATCGCCGGCCTCGGCGGCGCGCTCTACGCGATGCAGCAGCAGTCGATCACCTCCACCCAGTTCACCTTCGAGGCCGGGCTGCCGATCTTCCTGCTCGCGATCGTGGCCGGTGCGGCCAGCGTGGGCAGCGGCTTCTTGGCCGGGGCGGTACTCATCGGGCCACTGAACGCGCTGGTCGCGGTGGCGGCCTGGGCCCAGAACCCGACGTCACTGCTGCCCGGCCTGGCCGGGATGGCGTTCGGGCGGTCCCCGGACGGCGTCGTCCCGTGGATCAGGCGTGACTGGGGGCCGGTGGCGCGGCACCGCATCCTGGTGGCCGCGGCGGTCGCCGTCGGCGCGCTGCTGTGGGCGTTGCGGCTGGCGGGCGCGGTCAACGGGTGGGTGCTCGGCTGGGGCGTGGTGCTGGTGGCGGTCGCCGTCCGCGGCTATGCGGGCGCGTGGCCGGCGGCGGCTGGCCGGCCGGCCGAGGGCGCCCCGGCGCTGGCGGCCGATGTTCAGCCGGCGGCGGACGCGGTCCCGGTTGAGTGGTGGGGCCTGCGCCGGCCGTGGCGCGGCGAGGACGAGGAGGTGCTCGACCGTGCCGTCGCTCGAGGTTAGCGGGGTGACCGTCACGTTCGGCGGGAAGCGGGCGCTTGACGGCGTCGCCATCGCCGCCGAACCGGGCCGCGTCACCGGCCTGATCGGGCCGAACGGCGCGGGCAAGTCCACCCTGTTCGACGTGATCTGCGGCCTGCGCAAGCCGGTCGCGGGCCGGATCCACCTCGACGGCAAGGACGTCACCCGGCTTGGCCCGGCCCGCCGGGCCCGCTGCGGCATGGCCCGCACGTTCCAGCGGCTCGAGCTCTTCGGCCGCCTCAGCGTGCGGGAGAACCTGCTGGTCGCGGCCGAGCTCGGGCCGGAGCGGCGGCGGGCGGAGCAGGCCGTCAACGAGATCATCACCCGGCTGGACCTGGCCGGCGTCGCCGACCGCCCGGCCGACGAGCTGTCCACCGGAACCGGCCGCCTGGTCGAGGTGGGCCGCGCCCTCGCCGTCCGGCCCAGGTTCCTGCTCCTTGACGAGCCCGCCGCCGGGCAGGACCCGGAGGAGACCAGGCGGTTCGCGGCGCTGCTGCGCTCGCTGGCCGGCGAGGGGACCGCGGTCGTCCTCGTCGAGCACGACATGAGCCTGGTGATGGGCGTCTGCGACGACGTGCACGTGCTCGACCTGGGGAAGATCATCGCGGTCGGCCCGCCCGAGGTCATCCGGCGGGACGAGACCGTGCTCGCGGCCTACCTGGGGGACGCGCATGAATAGCGCCCTGCTCGAACTGCGCGGCGTACGCGCCGCCTACGACAGCGTCACCGTGCTGCACGGCGTGGACCTGAGCGTCGCCGCCGGGCAGGTGGTCGCGCTGCTCGGACCCAACGGGGCGGGCAAGACGACCACCTTGCGGATCGCGGCCGGCGTGCATCAGGTCCAGTCGGGCCGGCTGCTGCTTGCGGGCTCCGACATGGCCGGGGCCGCGCCGCGCGATCTCGCCCGGGCGGGCGTGTGCCTGATCCCCGAGGGCCGGGGCGTCTTCCCCAACCTGTCGATCCGCGACAACTTGTGGATGATGACCTACACCGGCCGGTCACGGGAGCAGATCGAGGAGCTCACCTACACCCGGTTCCCGGTGCTTGGCAAGAACGCGTCCCGGGCAGCCGGGACCTTGTCCGGCGGCGAGCAGCAGATGCTCGCCCTCGCGCGCGGCCTGGCCGCCGACCCGGCCGTGCTGCTGCTCGACGAACTGTCCATGGGGCTCGCCCCGGTCGTGGTCAGCAGGCTCTACGAGCACGTCGCCGAGATCGCCCGGCAGGGCGTGGCCGTGCTGCTGGTGGAGCAGTTCGCGTCCGCCGCCCTGTCCATCGCCGACCACGCCGCCGTGCTGGTCCGCGGCCGGGTGGCACTGCGGGGCCGCCCGGATGCCGAACTGCGCGCGCAATTGTCCGACCTCTATCTGGGGAGTTCGAAATGACCTCTGCTGAATCCCGCGCGGACCGCTTCGCCCGCGAACTGGCCGACCTGAAGATCCCCGACCCCGCCGCCGGGCACCCGCGCGGCTGGCAGCGTCTCGGTGGCGTCCTGATGGTCGCGGGCATCGTCCTCGCCGTGTCCGCGTACTTCATCTCGCACCGCACCACCTCGTCGCTCACGCAGGGCGACGCGGTCACGATCGGCCTGGGCGGGGTGACGCTCAGCGTCGTCGGGTCCGCGATCTTCCTGCGCTACTCGCTGACCGGCTTCCTGCGCTTCTGGCTGGCCCGCCAGTCCTTCGAGCTGAATATGCTCGCGGAGCGGACGCTGTCGGGCGGGCTGCTCGGCCCGTCAGAACCCGCGCTCGACAGCTCCGGCGCCGCCCGCGGCAAGTACGGCGTCCTCGACGCCGAGCCCGGCCGCGGCTGGACCAGGACGGACTCCTAGCTGCCCGCTCGGTTGGTGATCCGCAGGTAGTAGCCGTCAGGATCGAGGAACCGGAAGTCAGTAAGACCCCACGGGCGAAGCTGCAGATCCTCCTCAAGCGGCCAGCCTGCGGCCACCACCCGATCGCGCTCAGCGTCGACGTCATCGACCTCGAGCACCAGCTCGACCCCGGTTGGCGGAAGCCGCGCCGCGCGGGCAGCCGGGCCCTCGCTGCGGAGTGCTCCGACCCGGACGTCACCGCGCCGCATATACACGTAGGCAACTGGATCGTGGCGCTGATCTTTCGACACGACGAAACCGAGCACGCGAACATAGAAGTCGACGGAGGCATCCAGGTCGGCCGGAAAGATCTCAAATCGCAGCGTCATCTCCATCCGCTGATACTCCCATGACCGGCGACCGCCACTTCCTCCTGCCGCGCCTCAGCTGCGCAGCACCCGCCCCGGCGTACCTGACAGGTAACTGACCTGTCGGTTACGCCAATGACCTTGTCGAACCTGTCACCTACGCCAACGACACCAATGGGCGATGTCGTTGGCGTAGGTGACAGGCCCGCTCCCAACGGTTCCGCCGCGCACGTACCGGTGAGGAACGATGCCCGCGACGTTTCGCATCGATCGGCGTCCGAGGCCAGTGGTTCACCCGGGGGCCGATCGGCCCCGCCGGGCGGAGGGCAGACCGGCCGGGGCAGTGCGGCCGGCTAGCCGAGCAGCGGCGGGATGAAGCCGAAGCCGGCCGTAACGTTCAGGATCTCGGCGATCCGCAGCAGCCGCAGGTCCGACAGGAACGGCCCGATCACCTGGACGCCCACCGGCAGGCCCGCCCGGTTCAGGCCAGTCGGCAGCGTCACCACGGGCAGCAGGGCTGACCCGATCGCGCAGCACCAGGCGATGGACGGCAACTTTGCCAATGGTGAATTGGCAATATTGCTGTGCGCAACGCTTTGCGGAGTAATGGACGTGCCCAGGGGAAAGGTGCACTCGTTCAGGATAGTCTTGATCTTGTGCGGGATCGTTTTCGTGTGCAGGAAATCGCTATCCGCCGGACAGCTCCAGACCCCACGACTGCTGACGAGCCAACTGGCCGGCCCGGAGTCACGGATGCTAGGCTGATTCTGCCGGCGTGAGAGGGCGCCGCCGGGTTCGCGGGCAGGACCAGAGTCCACCTCTATTGCGGGTATTGCTTTCCGGCAAGACCGTCTTCTTATCAAGCCCAAACGCGAGCCTGGGCTACGAGGAGACGCCGTGCCCGATCTTCCCGACCGCCCCAACCTTGACCAGCTCCGCCACCAGGCGCGGGAGTTGCTCCGTGCCGCCGCTGACGGGGAGCCAGCTGCCCAGGCCAGGGCCTCGGCGATCTCCGCATCGACACCGATGGGTTGTCCGTCGGCGAGTCGGCGGATCTGATCACCCGCCGCTGGTTAGGTTCCGCACCAGCTTGTGCGCGCTAGTCGATCAGTTTGCGTAGTGGGCCTTTCTGCCGATCGACACTAGTCGACTGTTATCTAGCGGGAACCTTGAAGTCATGCAGTCGCGCAGCAGAGAGGCGAACCGGTAGGCAGACCGATCCGACATTGCCTCCGACCCAAGGATCGCGGCCCGAAATCCCCGCCGGAAATGTCAGCAAATCGTGTTAAAGATCAAATAAATCCATGGCGAAACTGCCCGTTTAGCGCAATGCCGCTTGGTTGAGGGACTTGTGGTGCATCGGCGCGCTTGCTTGACGTCGGATCACGTCTGGCTCCCGGCGCATCGCCATCAGCGCGAAGACTCTTATCATGACGAAAGAAATTCGCGCTATACGAGCTAAAAGTCTTCGCGATACCAAAAATCTTCGCGATCATGGGGCAGTTCAAGCGAGCGCAAGGTGTGCCTGGTTCGCCTGCGCGTGCCGGTGCCGGGGTTGCGGGAGCGCCCCGGGATAATCGCGCGTTAAGGACCGGCGCCGAGGCCGGCCGGTTCAGGAAGCCAGGAAGCCAGGGGGTCTCGGCGCGGCCCCTATGCCCCGTCCGCCATCAGCCTCGTACCACTCCCCGCCGTGCCGGCGACCATGGCGGTCAGGGAGTCACGTTCATCAGCGTCAGGGCGTCGTTGGCGGCCGTCAGCAGCGTTCCGGCGGGCGCGCCGGCCGCGGCGGCGACGTCGCTGACCAGGGCGACGTCCTTGCGCAGGAGCAGCCCGGCGTGCCCGGCGATGCGGTCGAGGGTCGCGCCGGCCGACGCCACCCGCTCGAGCGCGAAGCTGTTGCCGCTGCCGCGGGCGATCACGTCGGCTAGCCGCAGCGGATCGACGCCGAGCGACCGGCTGAGGGTGAACAGACTCGCCGCGATGCCGAGGTGCGCGGTGAACGCGGCGTTGTTGAGCAGCTTGGTGACCTGGCCAGAGCCGACCGGCCCGAGATGCACGACCGGGTTGCCGTAGCTGCCGAACACCGGGCGGCAGAACTCCACCGTCTCCTCGTCGCCGCCGACCATCACCAGCAGCCGGCCTGCCGCCGCGGCCGGGCCGCCGCCGCTGACCGGCGCGTCGATCAGCCGCACGCCGCCGGACGCCGCCCGCTCGGCCAGGCGGCGGCAGGTGTCGGGATGCACGGTGCTGTGCACGGCGATCACGCCGCCGGGCGCGAGCCCGCCGAGCACGGCGTCGACGACCTCCTCGGTGTCGGCGTCGGCGCGCACGCACACGCAGACCAGGTCGCTCGCCGCGGCGAGTTCGGCGGGGGAGCCTGCGGTCTTGGCGCCGGTGCCCTCGAACGGCTCGAGGGTGCCGGGCCGGCGTGCCCAGAGCGTCACCGGGTAGCCCGCCTCGATGATCCGCCGCGCCATCGGGCCGCCCTGGCTGCCGAGCCCGATGAACCCGACCCGGGGGTGATCTGTCGTGTTGCTCATTGCGACTTCAGAGCCTCCTTCATCTCGGCGGCGCTCCTGAGGATCGGGTAGCCGCCGACGCTGATCGCGTTGCCGTGGCCGGTGTGGTGGATGTCGAACACGGACTGGATGGCCGCGTAGAACCCCTGGATGTCGAGGGTCTGGTTGACCGCGCGCTTGGCCTGCCGGAGCGCGAACGCGTCCAGCTGGGCGATATGGCGGGCCAGTTCCATCGTCTCGTCCCGCAGCCGGTCAAGGGCGACGACGCGGTTGACCATGCCGGTCTGCTCCGCCTCGCGCGCGGTCACCGCGCGGCCGGTGAACAGGATCTCCTTAGCCTTGCGGGGCCCGAGTTCCCAGGTGTGACCGTGGTACTCGACGCCGCCGATGCCGAGGAACACGACCGGGTCGGAGAACTCGGCGTTGTCGGCGGCCACGATGAGGTCGCAGGGCCAGGCCAGCAGCAGCCCGCCGGCGATGCACTTGCCCTGCACCGCGGCGATCGACGGCTTGGGCACGTTCCGCCAGCGCAGCGAGTACTCCAGGTACCTGCGCGCCTCGAGCTTGTAGATCCACTCCAGGGTGATCTTTTCCGGCGGGGCCATGCCGCTGCCCAGGTCGTGACCGGAGGAGAAGTGCTTGCCGTTGGCCCTCAGCACGATCACCTTCACCTCGTCGTCGCAGGCGGCCCTGCTCCACGCGGCGTCGAGGTCGTCCAGCATCTCCATCGTCTGGGCGTTGGCACGCTGCGGGCGGTTGAGCGTGATCACCGCGACCCTGTCGGTTACCTGGTAGAGGATGTCATCGTCCATGAGCGCTTCCTTACGCGTCGGGCTTGCGTCGTTGCCGGAGCTGTTAGCGGGGGAGGCCGAGGATGCGCTCGGCGATGATGTTCCTGTGCACCTCGGAGGTGCCGCCGGCGATCGTCGCCGGAAGGGTCCTGGCGTACCGCTCGAACCAGCTGTTGCCGAACACGTCGTGGCCCATGTGGTTGGGCGGGGCGGTCCGCGCCGGGTGAACGAGGCCGTCCTGGCCGTGCTCCTCGAGCGCATGCCAGGTGGCCCGCTGTACCGCCTCGGAGCCGAACAGCTTGAGCACCGAGACCTCGGCCGGGTTCCGCCCGCCGCTGAGCTGCTCGTAGCCGAGCAGCCGGAGCGCCCGCAGGTCCATCTGCAGCGTCGCGAACCAGTCTTGGCTGGAAGGCGCGTCCCTGATCAAGTCATCGAGCCGCTCGGCGTAACTGATCCAGAGCATCGTCCGCTCGTGGCCGAGGGAGCCGTTGGCGACGGTCCAGCCCTTGTTCAGCTCGCCGATGAGGTTCTCCCTCGGCACCTTGACGTCGGTGAAGAACACCTCGTTGAAGTCGGTGTCATCGGTGCCGGTCATCGACGCGAACGGCCGGCGGACCACTCCCTCGCTGTCGGCGGCGATCAGCAGCACGCTGATGCCCTTGTGCTTGGGCGCGTCCGGGTCGGTGCGCACGAGGGTCAGCAGCACGTCCGCGTCGTGCGCGCCCGAGGTCCACACCTTCTGCCCGTTCACCACGAACCGGTCGCCGTCGAGCACGGCCCGGGTGCGCAACCCCGCCAGGTCGGAGCCGGCCCCCGGCTCGCTCATCCCGAGCGAGGCGGTGATCTCGGCCCGCAGCAGCGGCACGGCCCACTTCTGCTTCTGCTCTTCGGTGCCGAAGGTCAGCAGCGACGCGGCGATGATGCCGACGCCCTGGGGGTTGAAGCTCTGGTAGATCCGCCGCCTCGACAGCTCCTCCTGATGGGCGAGCACCTGCTCGAGGGTGGCGTTGCGGCCGCCGTACTCCGGCGGCTGGCCCGGCAGCAGCCAGCCCGCGTCGAAGAGGGTCCGCTGCCATCGGCGCGCCCACTCGGGTATGTGCGAGGAGGATTTTGAACGATCGGTGGCTTCCGCCTGGCTAGGCAGGTGCTCGTCGAGGAACGCGGCGAACTCCGCGCGGAACTTCTCGACCTCCGGGTTGGTGCCGAGCCTCATAACGCCGCCACCTCCGTAGCGGGCGTTTTGAGCAGTGCCTTCTTGTGCACCGCGCCCGGGCCGAGCAGCAGGTTCCCGGCCACGGCCCGCTTAAGGTAGATGTGCAGCTCGCTCTCCCAGGTGAAGCCCATGGCGCCGAAGAGCTGGGCGCCATTGGCATAGACGACCTGCTGGCACTCGCCCGCCGCGGCCTTGGCCATCAGCGCGGCCCGGTGCCGGCGCGGGTCGTCCTCCGCGATCGTCAGCGCGCTGAAGTAGGCGAGTACCCGCGCCCGTTCGATCGCCACGTACATGTCGGCCGCCTTGTGCTTGACCGCCTGGAAGGAACCGATCGGGACGCCGAACTGATGGCGCTGCTTCACGTGCGCCACCACCAGGTCGAGGATGCGGCGGCAGGCGCCCACGGTGGTCGCCGCCAGCCCCATCAGGGCCAGGTCGGGGACGCCGGGCACCAGGCCGGGGGGCGGGATACGGGCGGTCACCTGGGCCACGTGCAGCCGGAGGTCGAAGGTGCCGAGCCGCTGCGCGGCCAGCTCGGCGCCGGGCACGACGACGACGCCGCCGCCGGTCAGCAGGGCGACCTCGTCCGCCCGGTCGGCGTCGAGCACGAACCTCCCGGCGCCGTCGAACACGCCGGTCCCTGAGCCGTTGGGCAGTCTGCCCGCCAGCGGCGCGAACCAGGTGGCGGTCGCGAGGAACGGGGTGGGATCGGCGATGTAGCCGAGCTCGTCGAGCACGATCGCGAGTTCGACCGGCGGCGCCTCCAGCCAGCCGAGGCTGGTGTAAGTCGCCCAGAGGTCGTCGTCGGGCAGCGTCCGGGTCTTGGCCAGAGTCTCGCGGACCGTCTGCCGCAACAGCAACTGGTCCTCATCGAACTCGAACTCCACGGGCAACCTCCGGCCGGGAACGCGCGCCGGCAGATTCATCTGCCTTCGCAGCGGGAAGACCTTTCATGGCTCTGCTGATGAGAATAACATTCTCCCTAGATGTAAGTCATGGTCTCCCGACCTCGGGGATCCGCAAAGGAGCGTCAGATGGCACGGATGGATCTTCGGCTGCGGGCCTGGGGTGCGGTAACGCGACGCCAGTCATCGGTGGCGACGCGGAGCGAGGCCGACATCATCGCGATGCAGAGCCGCAAAATCCCGGAGGGCGGTCTAGTGGGCCGGATCCTCGGCAAGGCGGTGCCGGGGACGGTGGTCGGCGACCGGTCCATCCCCGGCCCGGGCGGCGACCTTCCGGTGCGCGTCTACGCCCCGGTGCGTGCTGGGGCCGGCCCCACCGCCGTTTCCGGCCCGCGGCCGCTTGTCGTCTACTTTCACGGCGGCGGGTTCGTCTTCGGCGGCGGCTTGCGGATGGGGGACTGGCTCTGCAGCCACGTCGCCGTGAACGTCGGCGCCGTCGTGGTGGCGGTGGACTACCGGCTCGCGCCCACGCACCGGTTCCCGGCCGCCGTCGAGGACTCCTACGCCGCGCTGGTCTGGGCGGCTAAGAACGCCTCCGAGCTTGACGCGGAGGGGCCGGTCGGCGTGATGGGGGAGAGCGCCGGCGGCAACCTCGCCGCGGTGATCGCCCTGCTCGCCAGGGACCGGGGCGGACCCGCCATCGGCCACCAGGCGCTGATCTACCCGGCCACCAACATGACCGCGCACAAGCAGTCGGCCGCGACGCCCGAGCTGCCGTTCCTCTCGCCGGCCGAGATGACCGCCTACCGGTCGATGTACCTCGGGCCCGACGGCGATCCCACCGACCCGAGGGCGTCGCCGCTGCTGGCCGCGGACCACAGCAAGCTGCCGCCCGCGCTGGTCCAGGTGGCCGAGCACGACCCGATCCGGGCCGAGGGGATCAGCTACGCCGCCGCCCTGCGCGCGGCCGGGGTGCCGGTGCGGCTGACCGAGTACGTCGGCATGCCGCACGGCTTCCTCAACTTCCCCGGCCTCAGCCGCAGCGCTCCGCAGGCGCTGGCGGAACTGTGCGCCGAGCAGACGCTCGCACTGGTCGCGCCGCAGGAGCCCGCGGCATGAAGCTCCGCGATATAAAGCCGATGAGCCGGCTAATGGAGCGGCAGATGCGGCTGGATCCGCCGCTGACCAGGGACCTGGTCGTCGAGCGGGCGTTGCCGGTGCCGATGCCGGACGGGGTGATTCTGCTCGCCGACCGGTGGGCACCGCGGGTGGGCGGCGACTCGCTCCCGGTCGCGCTGATCCGCAGCCCCTATGGCCGGGGCGCGCTGTTCAGCGCGGGCATGATCAGGCCGCTGGCCGAGCGCGGGTTCCAGGTGATCTTGCAGAGCGCCCGGGGAACGTTCGGCTCGGGCGGGAAGTTCGAGCCGATGCGCAACGAGCGCGAGGATGGCCTGGCCACCCTGGACTGGGTGGTGAAGCAGCCCTGGTTCGGCGACTCGATCGTGCTGGTCGGCCCGAGCTACATGGGCTACGTCCAGTGGGCGGTCGCGGACCGGCTGCCGCCCGAGGTCAAGGCGATGATCCCGCAGATAACCGAGTCGGGGCTCACCCTCGACTTCCTCCGCCCGGACGCGTTCTCGCTGGAAACGCCGTTCGGCTGGGGCGTCATGGTCGACGGGCAGGAGCGCCGCGGCGCGATGCTCCGCCGGCTGACCAGGATCAAGAAGAACGAGCAGGCCATGCGCACGCTACCGCTCGGGCAGGCGGACGTCGCCGCGCTCGGCCACCACACCCAGTACACGCAGGACATCCTCGACCACGACGCCGACGACCCGTACTGGGCGCCGGCCGACCACCGGGACCGGGTGGCGGAGGTGACCGTGCCGGTCAGCTCGATCGGCGGCTGGTACGACATTTTCCTGCCCCGGCAGCTCCGCGACTTCATGATCTTGCAGGAGGCGGGGCGGACGGCGCGGCTGACGGTCGGGCCGTGGACTCACCTGTCGATGGACGGCGCGATGATGCGTGAGGCCATCGAGTTCGGGCTGGCCTGCGCGCGCGGCGAGGAGCTGCCGCCGCGGCAGCCGGTGCGGCTGTACGTGATGGGGGAGAACCGCTGGCGCGAGTTCGAGTCCTGGCCGCCGCCTGGCTACTCGCCACGGCCGTTCTACCTGGGGGCGGGCGGCACGCTCGGCCAAGAGCCGCCCGGCCAGAGCGCACCCGACGCCTACCGGTACGACCCGGCCGACCCGACCCCCGCGGTCGGCGGCGTGCGCATGGTCTTCCGCGGCGCCGGCCGGGTAGCGAACGCCAAGCTCGAGGCCCGGCCGGACGTGCTCACCTACACCAGCGTGCCGCTTGAGGCCGACGTCGAGGTGATTGGCGAGGTCAGCGCGCAGGTCTGGTTCCAGTCCAGCCTGGCGCAGGCCGACGTCTTCGTGCGGCTCTGCGACGTCGATCCCGCGGGCAAGTCGTGGAACGTCTGCGACGGGCTCACCAGCGTCTCCGGTGCTGACGAGCTCGCCAGCGTGACCGTCGCGCTATGGCCCACCGCCCACCGGTTCAAGCGCGGCCACCGCATCCGGGTGCAGGTCTCAAGCGGCGCCTTCCCCCGGTATGGGCGGAACCCCGGCAGCGGCGAGCCCCGCGCCACCGCCACCCGCCTGCTGGCCGCCACCCAATCCGTCCACCACGACGCGGAACACCCGTCGGCGATCACCCTCCCGGTCGGCACCACGCGGTAAGGATGAAGGCGTGCCGTTTCAGCCCGGCCAGGGCCGGCTCGCGGCGGCGACGGGACGCGCTGCGCGCTAATCTGTTGCCATGCCCGGCGACGCCCGGAGCGATCCGGTTTCCGAGATGACGGCCGCTGACGCGCGGTTCGCCGCCGCGCTGATGGAGCGGCGCCGGCGCGAATACGCCCGCTATTCGCCCGTGTTCTGGCGTCCCGCCGAGGGGGTAGCCGGACTGCACGAGCGTTATTTGCGCGCCAGGATCAGCGCGGAGACGACCGTGGCATTGCGGACGCCGCGCGGCTTCATCATCAGCGAGCGCCGCCGGTCGGAGGGTCTCGTCGATGACTTCGCCATCGAGCCGCCGGGGACGTGGGACTCCGATGGCGCCACCCTGCTGCGGGCCGCCGCGGAACGGCTAGCCGCCGATCACGCGGTCACCACCGTCCGGGTGGTGACGGCCCATGCTGACCGGCCGAAGGCCAGCATGCTCGCCAGCCTTTCGCTCACCCTTGCCGAGCAGTGGTGGGTCCGCGAGTTGCGCCCCACCGGGCAGGCGGCAGCCCCCGGCCGGATCAGCGGGCCGGGCTTCCGCGGATTCCTCGGTCCGGCACCGGGGGTCTACGATCCCGGCGGCCCGGTGTTCCAGAACGACCCCGCCGGAGAGGACACGGACTTTGCTGCCATCGAGCGAGGGGCGGCCGCGCACGGTGCCGTGCTCGCCGTGATCGCCGCGGTCCCCGACCAAGCCCGCGCCGGTGAATTCCGCCAGCGGGATTGGTCGGTCGCTTCCGACTGGTACGTGGGCACCCCGGCCGCCGGTGTCAGGCCAGGGAACTGAGGAGAGCTAGTTCCACGTCGGTGAGGCGCAGCGCGCCGGCGGCCACGTTCTCGTCCAGGTGCGCGGGGCTTCCGGTTCCGGGGATTGCCAGCACATGGTTGCCCCGCGCCAGGGTCCAGGCCAGCCGGACCTGCGCGGGCGTCGCGTGGTGGGCGCGGGCGACGGCCAGGACCGACTCAAGCTCGCGGGGCCGCCTGCCGCCCTCCCGCCCCTCGCCGGCGATCGCGAAGAACGGGACGAACGCGATCCGGCGCTCCGCGCAGGCCCTGAGCACGTCGTCGGCCTCCGGGCGCCGTGAGTCGATGCTGTACCGGTTCTGCACGGCGGCGACCGGGGCAATCGCCAGCGCCTCGTCGATCTGCTCTACGGTCACGTTGGACAGGCCAAGGTGGCGGACCAGCCCGGCGTCGCGCAGCGCGGCCAGCGCGGCGAAATGCTCACCGACCGGCTTGCTGACCGACAGCGTCCGCAGGTTCACCAGGTCGAGGTGATCGCGGCCGAGCTGGCGCAGGTTCTCCTCGACCTGGCCGCGCAGTTCGTCCGGCCGCGCCATTCCCTGCATCTTGCCCTGCGGGTCCCGCGTGGGGCCCACCTTGGTGGCGATCAGCAAGCCGTCGGGGTAGGGGGCGAGCGCCGCGTTGATCAGCTCATTGGCCGAACGCAGCGGCGAGAAGTAGAACGCGGCGGTGTCGATGTGATTGACCCCGTGCTCAACGGCGCGGCGCAGTACGGCGACGGACCGCCCGCGGTCGCTTGGCGGGCCTTCTCCGGAAGGGTCACCGGTCAGCCGCATCGCACCGAAGCCAAGACGGTTGACAACTAGGTCTCCCAGCTGCCAGGTGCCAGCGGCACCCGCGGTGAGCAAGGGTGCACTCATCGGTACAGGCTATCCAGCGCAGCGCGAGCGATCCACTACTCACGCGCGCCGGCCCGGGAAGTCGCGCATCGTGCGCATCGACCTCGCCCGGGCCGTGCGGCGGGCGGCGGTCCGCTAGTGACAGTGGCCAGATCCTGACCCCGCCGCGGCGGTGCCGAGGTCATCGGAGCGTCCGGCCGCCAGTCGCGGCCACTGGGCGATGGGGCGTCCGTCGATCCGCGTCGTGTGGCCGTCCACTGGCCATGGCCGCGGCCAGCCGGCCGGTGAGTCTTCCCACGCCTCCTGGCGTCCGTAGACGGTGAGCTCCATGAGCGCGTAGCTGTTGTCCATCGCCTCGACACCGCGGCCGGTCGTCCAGTAGGTCTCGAAGACCCGGTCGCCGTCCCTGGCATAGCACACCAGGTGGAAGAGGCCGGCTTGACGGCCGGTCAGGAGCGTGCCGACGGAAGCCTGGGCCGAATACCACGGCATGTCCCAGCCCATGAAGTCGCGGTAGCGGAGGCTCTCTTGGTAGGGGCCCTGGCAGAACGCCGCGAAGGTGATGTCCCGGGAATGCAGGTAGGACAGCTCAGTGACCTGGGCGGTGACCCACGTGCAGCCTTCGCACTGGTCGGCGGCGGGGTGGTCAAGCCACCACATGAAGTAGTACGCGATGAGCTGCTTGCGCCCCTCGAACGCGTCGAGCAGGGTGAGCGAGCCGCTCGGCCCGATCAGGGGAGTGGCCGGGTCGACCTCCACCATCGGCAGTCTCCGGCGGGCCGCCGCGATCGCATCACCCTCGTGGGTGTGCGCCTTCTCCCGGATCCGCAGCCGGTCCAGTTCGGCCTGGAAGGTGGCCCGGTCGACGGCCGGCGGGAGGTCCGGTGCGGCGGTGCTGCCTTCTCGCGCCCGGCCGAGGCGTGCTGATTCTTCGTTCATGACGGTTCCTCTCCTCGTTGCTTCGTGTGCTCCCGGTTTTCCGCGTGCGCTGTTTCGGCCAGCCGTTTGATCACGTTGAGTCTCCGGTCCCATTGGGCGGCCAGCTCAGCCATCGCCCTGGTGGCCTGGTCGAGACGGTCGGCCACCACCTCGTAGAGGACTTCCCTGCCCTGCTTGCGCCGACTGACCAGCCCGGCCTCCTCCAGCACGACCAGGTGCTTGGAGACGGCCTGGCGGGAGAAAGGCACGCGTCCGGACAGCCAACTGGCGCTCACCGCGCCGTTGCTGACCAGAAGGTCAAGGACCCGGCGGCGAGACGGGTCGGCGATGGCCGACCAGAGCTCGTCATCGGCCTGCGTTGTCATCCCGATCGGCTTTCCCGACCAGTGTGGCGAGGCGGTCAAGGAACGTGGGCCAGCCGCTCCGGTGGTCGTCGGCATAGCGCTGCTTCTCCGCGTCGGGCCAGGGCAGCAGCTCATGTCCGCTTTCGACCACCCGAAGACGGGTCCGCTCGCCGCCCTCGGGCGTCAGCGTGAACTCGACCAGCATCGAATTGCCGGCCACGGCCTCCTCCCCGCGTGGGTAGTTCCATCGGAACGCGAAGCGGGTCGGCGGGTCAACCACCTCCACGGCGACCGGGCCGCCCTGCTCCCCGAACTCCATGAACCCATGGGCGCCCGGCTCGACTACGAGATCCACCCGGTCGGCGAACCACTGGGTTATCTGATCGGGCTCGGTGATGGTGCGCCACACCACCTCCACCGGCGCCTCGATCAGAACCTCCCGGTCGATCGTGAGTCCTGGCATCAGAATCCGCCCCTCTCGAGCTGCTTGCTATCGCTCTATCTGCAACCGAAGGTAGCAGGTCGAGATCCAACGTGCAACCGTTGATTGCAGGTTGGCTACTCTCGCCGACTCGGGCCCTAGAGGCGGATCAAGCTCACGTACCGCTCAAAGCGGGCGAAGTCCGCGAGGTTCATGGTGACGACGGTGCCGACGCCGTAAACGAGCATCGTCGCGACCAGGTTCGCGTCGTGGACCTGCTTGCCGCGGCATTCAATATCGGCCAGCAACCCGAGGAGCCGGTCGCTGACCTTGGAGTCCTCGGCGAGCAGGCTGGTCCGCGCGCGGATGGCGCGTACGTTTCCGAGCGCATCGGGCAGGCTCATGCCCAGGCCGTTCTGTTCGGCGGACCGCGTCGCCACCACGAGATACTCACGCAGGACCTGGCCGCTCGTGCACAGGTCGGTGTGCCCGGCTGCCCACTCATTGACGACCTTCAGCGCAGCGCGATGCTCCGCCCTGCCCTCGTCGGTCGCCGCCAGGAGCACATTGGTGTCGAGCATTACCCGGTCGGGAACAGCGACTAGGTCAGCGACCCTCGTCGCCATAGATCTCCTCCCGCGACCATGAGGAGCTCGCGGCGGTGCGCACCGTGGTGAGGCGGATCGGCGGTAGCGCCGCCGGCTCGGGACCGTTCTCGGCCGTGTTCAGGATGGCGCGCAGCTCCTGCTCAAGGGAGCGTCCGTGCCGCTTGGCTCGTTCCCGCAAGATCCTGACGAGCCCCTCCGTGTCATCCATGATCACCTCCGTGCCGGGCTGGCTCCACATAATGTCGGGCCTGACCACGACCGCGATCGGGCTCCCGTAGCGGGTGATCGTGATCTCCTCGCCCTGGGCGACCCGCGTCAGTACTTCGGGGAGCGCCGCCCGTGCCTCGCTGACCGTCATGACTGCCATACACGAATCGTACATCGTTGTACAACAGGTGAATCGCGGTCCTTGGACCCCACTCGGCTGAGTAACCGCAAGGTCGCCGCCCCGGGGCCCGAGTCAAATGGGCCAGCGGCAGTAAGCCCCGTCCGTTCCGGATGAGTGAGATTTTCTTTCTCGTACAGGCAGGTGGCAGACGGCCTCGAGGTTGTTGCCTTCCGGGTCGCGGACGAACGCACCGTAATAGCCGTCGTGATACTCCGGCCACTCCCGTGGTTCGTGCAGTACTTCGGCGCCAAGCCTGGACGCCGCCTCGAAGAAGGCCCAGACCGCTGCCCGGTCAGGCGCGGCGCTAACGCACCGGCTCCGGGCCTGTCCAGGTGGTAGACCACGTGCGGTTTGAGCGGGCTGCCTTCGGGCACGCGGGGATGCTCGAAGCGGGCGGCCTCGGTCATGCCAATGCGGCGCATCACCGCCTGGGACGGCGTGTTAAGCACGGCGGTCATGGACCATAGTTCCGGCAGTCCCGCCCCGGTGAAGGCCACGTCGCGGGCGGCCAGCGCCGCCTCGGTCGCATAGCCCTGATGCCAGGCGTGCCTGGCCAGCCGCCAGCCGATCTCGGTGCCGCCGGCACCGGGTACGTCATCCGGCATCGGCGCGAGCCCGGTGAACCCGATGAACTGCCCGGTCTCCCGTACTTCGAGCGCCCACAGCCCGTAGCCGTGTTCCTCGAACCGCGCCTCGGTCCGGCCGATGAGCGCGTCGCTCTCGGCTCTCGCCAGCGTCGACGGGAAGAACACGAGTGTCCCCGGGTCCCCGTTCAGCTCGGCGAACGGCTCCCGGTCGGCATCCTGCCACCGCCGCAGCACGAGTCGCTTCGTCTCGATGGTGTCGAACCTCGTCATCGTCGCGTGCCTACTCGATGATCGTTTTGATCGGGGTGCCGAGTTCCACGGTGCGGCTGACGGTGCAGTAGCGCTCGTGGGACTGCCTGACCGCGTCGGGCAAGATGGCGCGCGCCTTGTCGCCGGCCTCGCCGTCGGGGAAGGCGACGCGGAATGTCACGGTGATGTCGGCGAGGTGATTGCCGCTGCCGTCCCGTATCTTCTCCGCGCCCACCTCGACCTCAAAGCGGTCGGGTTCGGACCGGCGCGACGTGAGGATGTCAACGTCGACCGCCGTGCAGCCGCCGATCGCGGTCAGCAGGAGATCAACGGGAGTGAAGTCGGTTCCCTCGCCGGTGCCGATCGTGATCTGGCCGCCGCGGTCGTTCGTCACGGTGTACCTGCTGTTGCTGATCCGTTCGATGCTCACCCGGCGGTGCGTGTCATCAGCCATGGCCTCCACGATGCCATACAGCGGCCGCGCGCCTGGACGAATACGCGGCCAGCGGTGTCACCGTGATCCGCGACGTCGGGGGCCGCGGCCAGGTCACCCTCAGCTTCGCCCGCACGGCGGTGGCCGGGCGCCCGGTGGTGACCGCGGCCGGCCGCTTCCTCGCGCCGGCCGGCCGGTACTTTCCCCGCATGTACGCCCCCACGGCGCCGGACAGGCTCGCCGCGGCCATCCAGGCCGAGGTGGCGGCGGGGGCGGCCTGGGTGAAGATCATCGGGGACTTCCCGGAATGGCGTCCTGGTCGGCGACGGAGATCGTCGTGGCCGAGTGCGCCCGCCTGCTCGGGACATCGACGAAGTCGTGCTCGTATCACCTGGGCATCCTGGCCGGCCAGGGGATGGTGGTCCGGGTCGCGGAGCCGTGCCAGGACGGGCGGGAGCGTCCGTGGCGCCGCGCGGCCGATGAGTTCGATACCCCCCTGGGGTCCGGGACCGGGGCTGACCAGCAGGCCAGGACGGCAGCCATGCAGGTGACCGCCCGGCGCGACCTGGAGCTCTTCACGGCCTTCCTCGAACGCGAGCCGGACCAGCCGGCCGGCTGGCGGCAGGCAGTCACCGTGCACACGCGCACGGCCGTGATGTCCGCCAGCCAGCTCCGAGACTGGGGGCTCGCGGTCGAGGATGTCACCCGGGAGCATGTCCAGCGGGCGCGGCAGGAACTGCCTGGCGCAGACGATGATGCCGCTGACCGTCCTGCTCCTGTTCCGCCAGCGGACAGGCAGCTTCGCCGCCGCCGGGATCGCGGTCGCGGTGTTCGGCATCGCCTTCGTCGCCGGCGGCCCGGTCACCGCGCGCCTGGCGGACCGGCACGGCGCTTCAGCATGACAGGCCCCACCGCTACCCGGGCCGGGAGCTTCGCATGGCTCGCATCCTCCAGCAGCCTCGGCGGCTCCGCCGGCTACGCAGCAGCCGGGCTCCTGATAGCGCACGCCACGATCACCGCCACCATCCTGATCGGCGCCGCACTGCCCATCGCTGCCGCGACCGCCGTCCCGCAAAGAACCCGGAGACCGGCTAAACCGCACGGGCAGGTTCAGCGGGACAGCCGACCGCACCGGCCCAGGACCAGGAGACTGAAGTCACAATAGATGGCTATGTGTCTAGTGGTCCTGGGTGGAATGTCGGTGGGCCGCGCTACGGTCGGACCATGCGATTCGGATTCGTGATTCCGTATGCGGACGCCCGCGAGTTCGCCGAGATCGCGGCGCTCGGCGAACAGCGGGGCTGGGATGGCGTGTTCACCTGGGAGGCGGTCTGGGGCGAGCACGCCTGGGTGACCCTCGGTGCCGCCGCGATGGTCACCGAGCGGATCAGGCTCGGTACGCTACTGACCCCCGCGTCGCGGTGGCGGCCGTGGGACCTGGCGTCGGCCGTGCTGACCGTCGACCGGATCAGCGGCGGGAGGGTGGTCATGGGCGTGGGCCTTGGTGCGCTCAATGGCAACTGGACGGCGTTCGAGGAGGACGAGGGGCGCGCCGTCCGGGCGCGGAAGCTCGACGAGGGTCTCGCGGTCTACGACGGGCTGATGCGCGGCCAGCCGTTCAGCTACGAAGGCAAGCACTATTCGGCGAAGCCGGTCGAGGAGCTCGTCCCCGACCCGCCGGTGCAGCGGCCGCGGCCGCCGGTCTGGGTGGTCGGTGCGAAAGTCGTGGGCAAGCAGCGGCAGCCTTCGCTGGAGCGGGCGGCTCGCTGGGATGGTCTGCTGCCCGCGGTCATCGACCACGGAACCGGCCGTGACTTCACGGGTCCGGCCGAGCTTGCGGACATGGTCGGCGAGGTCAAGGCGCTGCGTGCGAAGCAAGGGCTCAACGCCGACCCCTACGACGTGATCATTGAAGGGGACTCAAGCGGCGAGTTCGTCCAACTCACGCCGCCGGACCCGGCCTCGTGGGAGGCGGCCGGAGCCACCTGGTGGATCGAGAGCTGGTGGAGCATCGAGCGGGGCGAGGCAGGACTGGCCGAGGTCCGCCGCCGCGTCCAGGCGGGCCCGCCCCGCTGAGCGGAACTTCGCGGATGCGGCTAGGACTTGTCGAAGACGAGCAGGAACTCGAGCTCGCCATAGTTCTGCGTGGTGACAAAGCCGGCGAAGCTCGGGTTCTGGATGTTCCAGTTCGAGAAGAGAACCCGGATGTGACCGACCACGTCGACCTTCGCACCGTCGCGCTCGGCGGTCAGGGTGAACGTGACCGGGCGGGTGGTGCCGTGCAGCGTTAGGTTGCCGTGAGCGGTGTAATCCCTGATCACGCCGCCTGCGGGCAGCGGTGCCAGGCTGATCGGGGAGGTCAGGGTGAAAGTTCCCGTGGGATACTGGGCCACGTCCATGATCCGGCCGTCGAACTGGGCGTCACGCTGGCTCTTGTCGCTGTGGATCGTGGCCATAGGCACGCTGAAGGTCGCGGCGGTGAGCGTGCTGCCGTTGATCATCATATGACCGGTGACCGAGGTGGTGCGGCCGACGGCCGTGGTGTTCTGGCCGAGTAGGTCCTCGTTGACCCGGTACCCGACGACCGAGCCTGAACCGACGGTCCAGGTGCCCCCGACCGATCCGCGGGTCGCCACGGTGCTGGCGGCTGAGGTACTGCTCCCGGACGCGGTGGCGCTGGCCGACGGCAGCGACAGCGCGGCAGGCGTGCTGCCGTTGAAAAAGTGAATGTAGACGAACGGACCGGTAACCGCCAGGATGGCCAGGACGGCAACGGTTCCGATAAGCCACCGCAACCGGTGGCGTGGTCTGATGAACGGCATGTCGATTCACCTGCAAAAGTAAGGGGCCCCAGCTGGCGGGCCACGGTATGTGCAGGCCGGACAGACCGCCGGGCTGCTAGGTGCAGGGCCCGAGGACTGGCTGCGAGTCAATTATGGGGGCGGAAATTCTGCTTCGCTTCTCAGCCACCTGAGGTTCAGCGGTAAATAGTGAATCGACGATAGCTCACCGGGATCTGCGCCCTAAATCTCCCTTGCGTTCGCCGCAATCAGACGACGGTCAAGGTCACCGGGATGTTGCCGCGGGTCGCGTTGGAGTAGGGGCAGACTTCGTGCGCCCTGGCGACGAGCGCTTCCGCGGTCGGCTGGTCGAGATTGGGGGCGCGGACTTCCAGCCCGACGGCGAGCCCGAACCCGCCGTTGTCCAGTGGGCCGATGCCGACGCTAGCCGCCACCTCGCTGCCGGTGACGTCGAGCTTGCCCTGGGCGGCGATCATCTTGAGCGCGGAGTGGAAGCAGGCGGCGTAGCCGATCGCGAACAGCATCTCGGGGTTGGCCGCGCCGCCGGCGCCGCCCAGTTCCTTGGGCATCCGCAGTTCGAGGTCGAGGATTCCGTCGTCGCTGCGGGCATGGCCGTTGCGGCCGTCGCCGGTGGCGTGGGCGGTGGCGGTGTAGGCGATCTTCATGCTGGAGCCTCCCAAATCGTGTGTGACACAATCATATTGTGTGCAATATAAAGATGCAACCGGTAAAATGCCCGCATGGCCAGTTACCCGCAGCTTGAGCTCGACCGTCAGCTCTGCTTCGCCCTGTACACCGCCAGCCGTGCCGTCGTGCGCACCTACGGCCCGCTGCTGGACGAAGTCGGCCTGACCTACCCGCAGTACGTCACCCTGCTGGTGCTGTGGGAGGATCCGGAGCGCCCCCGCTCGGTCGGCGAGCTGGGTGAGCGGCTGCACCTCGACAGTGGCACCCTCACCCCGCTGCTGAAGCGGCTGGTCTTGATGGGCTACGTGACGCGCGCCCGCGACGCCGACGACGAGCGGCGGGTCCTGGTGACCCTGACCGCCGGCGGGCTGGCCCTGCGGGACCGCCTGGCCGGCGTCCCTGAGTCGTTTCTGGGCTGCCTGGGCATGAATATCGCCGACGCCGGGGCCCTGCGTGACCAGCTGACCGCCCTGACGGCGTCACTTGAACTGGGTTCTTCGCGGGCGGGGGAGTAGCGAGCCGCACGGCAGGCCCCCTGAACGGATAGCCATGATGAGAATAATATTCTCATCATGTGCCAGTAGCGGTCTCGGTGGTTCGGGCCGACACTCGTCGTGCCCCCTTGATGGCGAGACCGCCGGCTCAAAAAAGACAATCTTCAGGATGAGGAACGGACCGTGGATTTCTCTCTAATGTCCTGAGTCATTAATTGACCTGTACTTAGGCCGTTCGTCTGGACCAAGACCGCCGATGAGATCCTGGAGACCCTCGCCGCCTACTGCCGCAGGGTCAGCAGCCAGGAACGCTACGCCGGCGACGTAGAATTCCAGCCACCCCAGGTCCACGTGAACAGAATCCGGCGGGAACCAGCGAGAGACCCAAGCCGCAGACGCCTGCAGCACCTCATGCGCTGACCAGCTCATCCGGCCC
>JBEKEK010000011.1:0-87346 GCA_050013875.1 Trebonia sp.
ACACTACAAGGACTGCTCATGGCACGTGCGGTAGGTATTGACCTCGGGACAACAAACTCGGTGGTCGCCGTCCTCGAGGGCGGGGAGCCGACGGTCATCGCAAACGCGGAGGGCGCGCGGACGACGCCGTCGGTTGTCGCGTTCGCCAAGAACGCCGAGGTACTGGTCGGCGAGGTCGCAAAGCGGCAGGCCGTCACCAACGTGGACCGGACGATCCGTTCGGTCAAGCGGCACATGGGGACCGACTGGACCGTCGCCATCGATGGCAAGAAGTTCACCCCGCAGCAGATCAGCGCTTTCATCCTGCAGAAGCTCAAGCGAGACGCCGAGGCTTACCTGGGGGAGAAGATCACCGACGCGGTGATCACCGTCCCCGCGTACTTCAGCGACGCCCAGCGGCAGGCGACCAAGGAAGCCGGCACGATTGCCGGCCTCAACGTCATGCGGATCATCAACGAGCCGACTGCGGCTGCCCTCGCGTACCACCTGGAGAAGGAGGGCGCGGCCAAGATCCTCGTCTTCGACCTCGGCGGTGGCACCTTCGACGTCTCGCTGCTCGATGTCGGCGACGGCGTGGTCGAGGTCGAGGCGACCAGCGGTGACAACCACCTCGGTGGCGACGACTGGGACCAGCGAATCGTCGACTGGCTGGTGCAGGACTTCAAGTCGGGCTACGGCATCGACCTGTCCAAGGACAAGATGGCGCTGCAGCGGCTGCGCGAGGCGGCTGAGAAGGCGAAGATCGAGCTCTCGCAGTCGATGGAGTCGCAGATCAACCTGCCCTACATCTCGCACGGCCCGGACGGGCCCCTGCACCTGGACACCCGGCTCACCCGGGCTGAGTTCCAGCGCATGACGTCCGACCTGCTCGACCGCTGCAAGAGCCCGTTCCAGCAGGTCATCAAGGACGCGAACGTCAAGGTGGCCGACATCGACCACGTGGTGCTCGTCGGCGGCTCCACCCGGATGCCCGCGGTCGTGGACCTGGTCAAGTCGCTGACCGGCGGCCGGGAGCCCAACAAGGGCGTCAACCCCGATGAGGTCGTCGCCGTCGGCGCCTGCCTGCAGGCCGGCGTGCTGCGCGGCGAGGTCAAGGACATCCTGCTGCTCGACGTGACCCCGCTGTCGCTGGGCATCGAGACCAAGGGCGGGATCTTCACCAAGCTCATCGAGCGGAACACCACGATCCCGACCAAGAAGTCGGAGATCTTCACCACGGCCGACGACAACCAGCCGTCGGTGCAGATCCAGGTGTACCAGGGCGAGCGCGAGATCGCGGCTTACAACAAGAAGCTGGGCATGTTCGACCTGACCGGCATCGCGCCGGCCCCGCGCGGCATCCCGCAGATCGAGGTCGCGTTCGACATCGACGCCAACGGCATCGTGAGCGTCTCCGCGAAGGACCTGGGCACCGGCAAGCAGCAGTCGGTCCAGATCACCGGCGGTTCGGCGCTGAACAAGGACGACATCGAGAAGATGGTCCGCGACGCCGAGGAGTACGCCGAGGAGGACCGCCGCCGCCGCGAGGAGGCCGAGGTCCGCAACCAGGCCGACACGCTCGTCTACTCGACCGAGAAGTTCCTGGCCGAGAACGACGAGAAGGTCCCGGCGGACGTCAAGGCCGAGGTCAAGGACGCCATCGCCGACCTCAAGAAGGCGATCGAGGGCAACGACCTCGAGACCATCAAGGCCGCGAGTGAGCACGCCGCCACGGTCAGCCAGAAGATGGGCAGCGCCATTTACGCCGCGGCTCAGGCGGAGCGGCAGGAAGCCGCCGGCTCCGACGAGTCCGCGACCGACGTCCCGCAAGACGAGGGTGTCGTCGACGCCGAGATCGTCGACGAAGGCGAAGGTGGAGCCGCCTGATGACTGCACCTGAGGAGCCCATCGGACCGGTGATCCGCGACAACCGTCGGATCGACCCGGTAACCGGGCAGCCAAAAAGGGGCAAGCACGCGGCATCCCAGCCGGCTGGCACCGCAAGTGCCAGCCGGCCGGGGGGCGCCGGCTCGGGCCACGCTAGCCCGGGCGGCGCTAACCCAGGGGGTGTCGGCCCCGGGGGTGCCGGTGCTGCCAAGCCCGGCGCGGGCGATAAGCCCGACGCCGCCGCGGCAGCCGAGAGCACCCCGACTCAGCCGCAGGCGGCCGGTCCCCGGCCGTCGGCGTCCCAGCCAGGCGGCGCGTCCCCGACGGCCGAGCCCGCGGGCGCGGGCGACCTGCGCGGTCAGCTCGCGGAGCGGACCGCGGACCTGCAGCGGTTGCAGGCGGAGTATGCCAACTACCGCAAGCGGGTGGACAGGGACCGGGCCACGGTGCGCGAGCACGCGGTGGCAGGTGCGCTCGGGGAGCTGCTGCCGGTACTCGACGCGATCAACCAGGCGCGCGAGCACGGTGAGCTGTCCGGCGGCTTCAAGTCCGTCGCTGACTCGCTGCAGGCGGCCGTCGGCAAGCTCGGCCTCGTCAGCTACGGGCAGCGCGGCGACGCGTTCGACCCGAAGATCCACGAGGCGCTGTCGTACACGGACTCGCCCGATGTGGCCGAGGACACCTGCGTGGAGATCTTCCAGCCCGGCTACAAGGTGGGCGAGCGGATCCTCCGCCCGGCGCGGGTGGCAGTGGCCGCACCAGACAGCAGTGGGGCAGACGTCGGCGACGATGCCGGCGACTGGTCAACCGGACAAGACAATAACTAGCAAAGAGCCCAGCGAGGCCAGATGAGCGCGAAGGACTACCAGAAGGACTACTACAAGACGCTGGGCGTCCCCAAAACCTCGACGGCGGCCGAGATCAAGAAGGCCTATCGCGAGCTCGCTCGGAAGTACCACCCCGACGCGAACAAGGGGAGCACCGACGCTGAGGAGCGCTTTAAGGAGATCACCGAAGCGTACAACGTGCTGTCGGATGAGAAGCAGCGCAAGGAGTACGACGAGCAACGCTCGGTCTTCGGCCGGTTCGGGGCGCCGACGGCCGGACGGCCTGGCACTCCTGGGGCGGGCGGCAACTTCGACTTCGGCGACCTGTTCGGCGGCGAGGGCCTGGGCGATGTGATCGGCGGGATCTTCCGCGGCGGCCGCCCGAACCCGGCTGCCAGCCGGGCGCGGCGCGGCGCGGATGTCGAGACCGAGACCACGCTGTCGTTCGGCGACTCGATCGACGGCGTCACGGTGTCGCTCCGGCTCACCGGCGAGGGCCCGTGCCCGGTCTGTCACGGCACCGGGGCCAAGGCCGGCACCGTGCCGAAGGTCTGCCCGGACTGCCACGGCACCGGCCAGCAGAGCCGGAACCTCGGTGGCTTCGGGCTCTCCGAGCCCTGCAAGACGTGCCGGGGACGTGGCCTGGTGGTCGAGGACCCGTGCACCGAGTGCAGCGGCAGCGGCCGGGCGATGAGCTCGCGCACCATCCAGGCGCGCATCCCGGCGGGTGTGGCCGACGGCCAGCGGATCCGGATCCCCGGCAAGGGGGCACCGGGCGAGCATGGCGGCAAGGCGGGCGACCTGTACGTGCGGGTCCACGTGTCACCGGACTCGGTGTTCGGCCGCACCGGCGACAACCTCACGGTGACGGTGCCGGTCACGATGCCCGAGCTCGCGCTCGGCGCGGAGATCAAGGTGCCGACCCACCGGGGTGCCGCGGTCACTGTCCGGGTTCCCCCCGGTACCCCGAACGGGCAGGTGTTCCGCGTCCCCGGCCGCGGTATCCGCCGCAAGGACGGGACGCTCGGCGCGCTGCTCGCCACCGTCGAGGTAGTCGTGCCGCATGAGCTGAACAAGAAGGCCCGGTCCGCGCTTGAGGACCTGCGCATCGCCACGGCGGACGCGGACCCGCGCGAGGACCTGCTCCGCCGGGCCCGGCAGGAGTAACAACTCCGCCGGGCGCGGCCGGGCAACCGGTCAGCGCCTGACCGTGAGTATAGGGAAAGAGAACGAAGGGAAGGAGATGACATGAGCAATCCATACGCGCTGTCTGACGACATGCCCGTGTATGTCATCTCCGTGGCAGCGAACCTGTCCGGCATGCATCCGCAGACGCTTCGCGGCTACGAGAGGGTCGGGCTAGTCATACCCCGGCGGACCGCCGGCGGCGGCCGCCGCTACTCAATGCGGGACATCCTCACGCTGCGGGAAATCCAGCGGCTGTCGCAGGAAGAGCGCATCAACCTCGAGGGCATCAAGCGCATCCTTGACCTGGAGCGGGAGCTCGAGCAGACCAGGCTGATGGCCGCCGAGTTGCACGCCGAGGTCTCCCGGCTGCGGAACGAGCTGGAATCTACCCGCGCGGTCGCGGCCCGGCTGGCCGAGCTGCGCCGGTCACGGACGGTCGACCCGGACGCCACGCTCGTCCCGGTCCGCCCCTCCACCAGGGTGACCTTCTGGCAGGCAGCCGCGCCGTCAGCGGCGCCGCCGCAGCCCGCCGCCCCGCAGGCAAAAGTCAATAAGGATGAAGGGGGATTGAAGACCAATGGATGACAAGCTCACCCGGAAGAGCCAGGAGGCGCTTTCGGTAGCGATCAGGAAGGCCGCGGCGAACGGCAACCCCCAGGTCGATCCGCTGCACCTGCTCGCCGCGCTGCTTGAGCAGTCCGACGGGACCACCGCGCCGCTGCTGCGCGCCGTCGGCGTCGACCCGGCGCTCATCGCGAAGGAAGCCAGCGACCAGATCGACCGGCTGCCCAAGATGCACGGCGCCTCCACCAGCGCTCCCGAGACCTCCCGGCAGCTCCTCTCGGTGATCAACACGGCCGCGAGCCGGGCCCGCCGGCTGGAGGACGAGTACGTCTCGACCGAGCATCTGCTGGTCGGCATCGCGGCCGACGGCGGCCAGGCCGCCACTCTGCTGCGCGGGGCTGGCGCCACCGCCGACACGCTGACCGAGGCGTTCACCGCCGTGCGGGGCAGCGCCAAGGTCACCAGCCAGGATCCGGAGGGTACCTACCAGGCGCTTGAGAAGTACGGCGTCGACCTGACCCAGCAGGCCAGGGACGGCAAGCTCGACCCGGTCATCGGCCGTGACTCCGAGATCCGGCGGGTGGTGCAGGTACTGTCCCGGCGAACCAAGAACAACCCGGTGCTGATCGGCGAGCCCGGCGTCGGCAAGACCGCCGTCGTTGAGGGCCTGGCGCAGCGGATCGTGGCTGGCGACGTGCCCGAGTCACTGCGCGGCAAGCGGCTCATCGCGCTCGACCTGGGCAGCATGGTGGCCGGCGCGAAGTACCGCGGCGAGTTCGAGGAGCGGCTCAAGGCCGTGCTCAACGAGATCAAGGCCAGCGACGGCCAGGTGATCACGTTCATCGACGAGCTGCACACCGTGGTCGGCGCGGGTGCCGCCGAGGGCGCGATGGACGCGGGCAACATGCTCAAGCCGATGCTCGCCCGCGGCGAGCTGCGCATGGTGGGTGCCACTACGCTTGACGAGTACCGCGAGCGGATCGAGAAGGACCCCGCCCTCGAGCGCCGGTTCCAGCAGGTCCTGGTGGGCGAGCCGTCCGTCGAGGACACGATCGCGATCCTGCGCGGGCTCAAGGGCCGCTACGAGGCGCATCATCAGGTGCAGATCTCGGACGCGGCGCTGGTCGCCGCGGCCACGCTGTCCGACCGGTACATCACCGCCCGGTTCCTGCCGGACAAGGCGATCGACCTGGTCGACGAGGCCGCGTCCCGGCTCCGGATGGAGATTGACTCCTCCCCGGTCGAGATCGACGAGCTGCGCCGCGCGGTCGACCGGATGAAGATGGAAGAGCTGGCGCTCTCCCGCGAATCCGACCCGGCCAGCAAGGAACGGCTCGGCAAGCTGCGCGCCGATCTGGCCGACCGCCAGGAGCAGCTCACCGCGCTGACGGCCCGCTGGGAGCAGGAGAAGTCCGGGCTTAACCGGGTCGGTGAGCTGAAGAAGAAGCTCGACGACCTGAAGGGCCAGGCCGAGCGCGCCCAGCGCGACGGTGATTACGAGACGGCGTCCCGGCTGCTGTATGGCGAGATCCCCACGCTCGACGCGGAGATCGCCGAGGCGGCCGCGAGCGACCGCGGCGATGAGGACCAGCCGGACGCCACCAGCGCGGGCCTGGCCGCCCCGCCGATGGTGAAGGAAGAGGTCGGCCCGGACGACGTGGCCGATGTCGTGTCCGCCTGGACCGGCATCCCCGCCGGACGGCTGCTTGAGGGCGAGACTGGCAAGCTGCTGCGGATGGAGACCGAGCTCGGCAGCCGGGTCATCGGCCAGGCGGCCGCCGTGCAGGTGGTTTCCGACGCGGTGCGCCGGGCGCGGGCCGGGGTGTCCGACCCGGACCGGCCCACGGGCTCGTTCCTCTTCCTCGGGCCGACCGGCGTCGGCAAGACCGAGCTGGCCAAGGCGCTGGCGGAGTTCCTGTTCGACGACGAGCGGGCGATGATCCGCATCGACATGAGCGAGTACGGCGAGAAGCACTCGGTCGCGCGCCTGGTCGGTGCGCCCCCTGGCTACGTCGGCTACGAGGAGGGCGGCCAGCTCACCGAGGCGGTGCGGCGGCGCCCGTACTGCGTGGTGCTGCTCGACGAGGTGGAGAAGGCGCACCCCGAGGTGTTCGATGTGCTGCTCCAGGTTCTCGACGACGGCCGGCTGACCGATGGTCAGGGGCGGACCGTGGACTTCCGAAACACGATCCTCATCCTGACGTCGAACCTCGGCTCGTCCTTCATCGCCGATACGTCCCTGGACGAGAAGGCGAAGCGGGACGCGGTGATGAACGCGGTCCGGAATTCGTTCAAGCCGGAGTTCCTCAACCGGCTCGACGACGTGATCATCTTCGACGCGCTCACCACGTCGGAGCTCTCGAAGATCGTGGACATCCAGGTGAGCCGGCTTGGCCGCAGGCTGTCGGCCCGGCGGCTGACGCTGACGGTTACCCCGGCCGCCAGGGAGTGGCTGGCGCTGACCGGGTTCGACCCGGTCTACGGGGCCCGGCCGCTGCGCCGGCTGGTGCAGTCCGCGATCGGCGACAAGCTGGCCAAGGCGCTGCTGTCCGGCCAGATCACCGAGGGCGACGAGGTAATCGTCGACCTGGACGAGTCGTCCGACCAGCTCACCGTCAAGGCCGCGGCCAAGGCGCCGGCCAAGGCAATAGCCGGCTAAGCCAGCCAACCTGAAAAACCCGCGAGGCCTGACCGGAGATTCGGTCAGGCCTTGCGTGGTGTCCCGTCAAGCATGCGGTCGTAGTCGTCCTCGCCCAGGCCCAAGTCCACCCGGAGGCGGAAACGGAGGCGGAGCAGCAGCTGCAGCTCCGCCTCATCGCCCAGCTGGATACAGCGCTCAACCCCGACCGTGGTCCAGTCGAGCGCCCGGTTCAGGTCGCCCTGCTCGGTGAACAGCTCGGCCAGCAGGTCGCAGGTACGCGAGGTTACGGTATCGCGCTCGGCGGTCAGCCCGGCCAGCAGCAGCTCCGCCTCCGCGTCGCGCTCGAGCCCGTACAGGGCCCGGGCCAGGTGGACCCTGGCCTCGGCCGAGACCAGGCCGCCGTCCTCGATCGCGGCGCTGAACTCGTCCGCCGCGGGCTGCGGTTCATCGGCCATCATCCACTGCTCGCCGGCGCGCACGTGCGCCTCGCCGCGGAGGACGGGGTCGACCTCCTGGGCGAGTTTGCTCATGCGGACGGCAGCCCGCACATGGTTGCCAGTGCGCGCTGCCTGGAACTCGATCTCGTCGAATTCATCGACTCCTGCCACTCTTCCCACGGTACCCCAGAGGCCCTTCTGCATATGTCCGGATTTAGCGGCGTGCGCGCTCAAGCGCGTCCCAGAAGCCGCGACGGAGTGCATGACGCACCTCGTCGTGGAGGAGAAAGTCGATCGGCAGCGCCGATCCCTGGAGAAGCCTGGCCTCAAGGTCGGATGGCATCCGCGGCTTCCGGGCGAGCACGGCCTCCAGCCAGAGTGCGGGGGCGTCCCGTGCCACCGACTCGCCGAACGCCTGGCCCTCCTCGTGCGCGGACTGCACCGCGTCCGCCAGCGAGACCCCGGACTGCCCGCCGGAGTAGCCCGCGGGCCCGCCCGCGTCCTGGTAACCGGCCGGAGCCGCCGCCACCGGGCTCAGCAACGGGTGGGGACCCGGCTCCTGCTGGCCGCCCTGCCCGTTCTGACCGCTTAGCCCGTTCTGGGCGCCCTGCCCCGGCTGACCGCCGTTCCCGTTGCCCGGCGCCGGCGTGTCCGCCTGGACCGACGGCCCCGGCGCGCCCGACGGCTGGCCGACCAGAGACACCGGAGCGACTCCGGGGATCCCTGGCCCGGGCCCGTTGGCCGGCCGGGGACCACCGTAACCACCGTTGCGGTTACCGCCGTATCCCAATCCGGCCTGCTCCATCGGCAACACCGGGGCGATGGGCTGGCCTCCCGAGCCAGACTGCCCGCCGCCGGAGTCCATCCCGCCAGGAATCGCGGGCCCCTGCACGGACTGCCCCGGCTGGCCGAGCGACGATGGCGCCAGTGACGACGGACCGGGCAACGGCTGGCCGGCCGTCTGCCCCGGCTGCCCTCCGCCCCGGGTCGGCAGCCGCCTGACCTGAGCGGCCCCCGCCGGTACAGGCTCGCGCACCGCTGTCTCCAGCTGGAACTGATCCCGGAGAGCGCCGGGGTTGTACCCGGACTCAACCGGGCGCAGCGAATCCGCCTCCGGCCGCGGCCGGGTCCCGGAGCGATCGGCCGACAGGTCCTCGGCGACCGGCGCCCCGTACAGCTCCTCGCGCGCGGGCGGTGTGGGGTACTCGGGCAGGTCCGCCCGCCCCCCGGCACCAGGCCGGCCCGCGAAATCAGGCCGGCCCGCGAAATCAGGAACGCCAGCGAACTCAGAACCGGAGGGGCCGGAGGGGCCGGAAGCACTGGAAGGAGCGGAAGGGGCGGAAGGGGCGCCTCCCGTAGCAGCAAGCGCGGCGGGCGGGGCCGGCGCGAAGTCGGGGATCGAGGGCCCGTAGTCCGGTGCGCTGCCGTAGTCGCCGACCGGCGGCCGGTAGTCAGGGGCGGTGCCGTGCTCGGCACCCGTGCCGTACTCCTCAAGCGACGCGAACTCCGCGCCGCCGTCGGCGCGATCGGTCTGGCCGAACTCGGCCGGGGTAAATGCCGGGGTAAATTCCGGCACGGCCGGCGCCTCGGCCTGCTGAGCATCCTCGCGGTCGCCCGGCGGCTCATCGCGGCGGGATCGCGGCTGCGCCGCGGGCTGCTGGTACTGGGCAGCGGCGGCCGGCGGGTAGCCCGGCGGCGCGGCCTGCTGCCCGCCGGTAACCCGCCCCGCCAGCAGCGCGTGACCGTTCCCGTTTCCGTTGGAGCCCAACAGCGCGGAGCCCGAGAGTGCGGAAGCCGAGCCCGAGCCGGCCCGGAGCGCCAGCATCCCGCCCTCCCGCTCGCCCCGGCGCGGCGGCTCCGCCCCGGGGATCAGCTCGGCGTAGGGCCGCAGCTGGGCGACGTTGATCTCGACGAGGTCGTCGCACTCCTGGCGGAGCGCCCGGGGGATCTCCGCATTGCCGTCGCCGGCGATGTGCAGCAGGGTGACCCGCATGCCCATGTCCTGGACGTCGGCGATGACCTCGGCGAGATCCTCCTCGCCGCTGACCACCATCGCGTCGCTCACCGCCTTGTTCCGCGCCAGCGTGGTGAGATCGCGGTGGATCTCGCCCTCAACGCCCTCGCGGCGGCCGGGCCGCATCTTGGCCAGGCGGAGCTTGACGCCGGGCAGGTCGGCCAGCGCGTCGTGGTCCGGGGCGCGGCGGCCCTCGACCGTCGAGTCGTACCAGTAGCAGCGGAGCAGCGGCATCCTCGACCGCTCCATGGCCAGGTTGGCGAGCAGTTGCAGCAAGCCCGGGTAATCCCAGGTAACCGACTCCCTACGGTGCGTACCGTGCACCGCCATGGCACCGTCCGCTAGCAAATAGCCTGCGTCCACGAACAGCGCGCAGCGATCCACGCCACACCGTCCTTCCTTCACTACAAACGGGAGAATATCCAGGTCAGCAGCCACAGCGACACAATGGCCGAGCGTCCTCCGCCCTCCTAGGGTAATGAAGTGCGCCGCCCGTGATGACCGTTCCGCCGGAAGTCACCGGCCAACCGGGTGCAAGATCATCGCCGGCAATAGACTTCGGAGCTGTGAGTGATCGAGACGAACTGCTGGTAGGGATCCGGGCCAAGGGCATCGTGCACGGCGACTTCGTGCTGGCGTCCGGGCAGCGGGCGAGCAGCTACGTGGACCTGCGCCGGGTGACGCTCGACGGGCGGCTCGCCCCGCTGGTCGGCCGGGTGCTGCTCAACGCCACCGCCGACCTGTCCTACCAGGCGGTCGGCGGGCTGACGCTGGGCGCGGATCCGGTAGCGACGGCGATGCTGCACGCGGCGGCGAACCGGGGCACGCCCATTGACGCGTTCGTGGTGCGCAAATCGGAGAAGACGCACGGCCTGCAGCGCCGGATCGAGGGGCCGGAGGTGAAGGGCAGGCGGGTGCTCGCCCTCGAGGACACCTCAACCACCGGCGGTTCGGTCCTCACCGCGGTCGAGTGCCTGCAGGAAGCGGGGGCCGAGGTGGCCGGGGTGGCCGTGCTGGTCGACCGCGGCGCCCGGCCGACGATCCTTGACCGCGGCCTGCCCTACGTCGCGGTCTACGAAATGGCCGAGCTCGGCCTCTAGGCCCGGCTGCCGCTACCGGTGCCGGTGCCGGCCAGCCCGCTCGCGCTCGATCGACTCATCGGTGACCGGACCCGCCGCCGCCTCGCGCCGGAACTCGCGCAGCCGGTAGAGGACGAAGCCGATAATCGCCAGCACGACGACGGCCACCAGGATGTAGCTGGCCAGCGACAGGCTGTGGTTAAGCTTGGTCCACTCGCCGCCCAGGCTGTAGCCGATGCTGGAGAGCACAACGATGTAGATGACCGTGCCGATGAAGCTCAGCACGCCGAACCGCACCGGCGGGATGTCCACAAGACCGGCCACGATCGACGCGAAGGCGCGGACGAACGGCAGCATGCGCGCCACCGGCAGCGCCCACGCGCCCTTCCCGGCCAGGAAGCGCTCGGCGCGCGCCACGTCCGACTCGGTGATCAGCACGTACCGGCCCCAGCGGCGGACCAGCGGGTGACCACCCCACCGGCCCACCCCGTAGGCGATATACGAACCGATCATCTCGGCCACGGTGCCGAGGATGATCACCAGGGCGAGCGACGGGTGCGGATGCACGACCGCCCCTGAGGCGATCGCGCCGCCAAGCAGGAACGTCAGCTCCGAGGAGATGGGGATGCACATGGCCTCGAGCACGCCAAACAAGACGATGGCGTAGATGGCGTGCGACACGAGGAAGCTCTGCATGGGCACCTTTGTACAGCATGACCAGGGGTGAGAAAGCCCACTTGCAGGCATGCGAACCGCAGAGAACCCAATGAATTTTAGTCGCCGAACACGCGCGCCGTCCCCTAGAGTGCCGCCGCACGGGCCATTAGAGTTCTTCCGGGACTAAGCATTCAACAGGAGGCATCGCCATGCCGATCGCGACCCCAGACATCTACGCACAGATGCTCGACCGGGCCAAGCAGCAAGGCTTCGCCTATCCGGCGATCAACGTCACGTCGAGCCAGACGCTCAACGCCGCCCTCAGGGGCTTCGCCGAGGCAGAGAGCGACGGGATCGTGCAGATCTCAACCGGCGGCGCCGAGTACCTGTCCGGCCAGGCGGTCAAGGACATGGTCACCGGCGCGACCGCGCTGGCTGAGTTCGCGCACGTGGTCGCGGCCAAGTACCCGGTCAACATCGCGCTGCACACCGACCACTGCCCCAAGGACAAACTGGACGCCTACATGCGCCCGCTGGTCCAGATCTCGGCCGAACGGGTCCAGGCCGGCAGGGACCCGCTCTTCCAGTCCCACATGTGGGATGGCTCGGCGGTGCCACTGGAGGAGAACCTCCAGATCGCCAAGGATCTCCTGGCCAAGTGCGCCGCTGCGCGGATCATCATGGAGCTCGAGATCGGCGTGGTCGGCGGCGAGGAGGATGGCGTCGTCGGGGAGATGAACGAGAAGCTCTACTCCACCCCTGAAGACGCCCTGGCGACGGCGGAGGCGCTCGGCCTCGGCGAGCACGGCCGGTACATCCTGGCCGCGACCTTCGGCAACGTGCACGGCGTGTACAAGCCCGGCCACGTGAAGCTCCGACCGGCGGTACTCAAGGAGATCCAGGACGCGGTCGGCGCCAAGTACGGCAAGCAGAAGCCGTTCGACCTGGTCTTCCACGGCGGCTCAGGCTCGGCCGAGAGCGAGATCCACGAGGCGCTCTCCTACGGCGTAGTCAAGATGAACGTCGACACCGACGCGCAGTACGCGTTCACCCGCCCGGTCGCCGGCCACATGTTCGCCAACTACGACGGCGTGCTCAAGGTAGACGGCGACGTCGGCAGCAAGAAGGCCTACGACCCGCGCGCCTGGGGCAAGGCGGCTGAGGCGGGCATGACCGCCCGGGTCACCCAGGCCTGCCAGGACCTGCTCAGTGCTGGCACCAAAATCTAAAGCCGGGACCAAGCTCGGCTAAGCCCAAGATCAAATTCTTCAGCCCGAACGGTCCCGTGGCTCCGCGCAGCATCCCCATTGCCCTCCCCGCGGGCCCACCGGACCCGTCGCCCACGCCAACGACCCGATAGAACCCGTCGCCCACGCCAGCGACCCGATAGAACCTGTCGGCTACGCCAACAACACCAATAGGCGCTGACGTTGGCGTAGCTGACAGGTCGGCTGAACCGAGGATTACGGCTTCAGGTGGGCGGCGGCCTCGGCGCTGCTGTCGGCCAGGAACGTCCAGCAGCGCTGCTCCTCGTCTTCCTCACCGATCTCGCCCGCGGCGCGCGCGAGCGCGGCGAGGCAGCGCAGGAATCCCTGGTTGGGCTCGTGCGACCAGGGAATCGGCCCGTGGCCCTTCCAGCCGTTGCGCCGCAGCGCGTCGAGCCCCCGGTGGTACCCGGTGCGGGCGTAGGCGTAGGCGTCGACGAACCGGTCGTCCTCGAGCGCCAGTTCCGCGAGCAGCGCCCACGCCAGCGAGAAGGTGGGGAACGCGGCCGCGACCTCGACCGCGGGCTTCCCCTCCGCCAGCATCTTCGTCGCCTCGGGCGTCGTTGGCAGCAGAGTCGCCGGAGGCTCGCCAAGCAGGTTGCTGTGAGTGCTCATGCGCAGCAGTGTGCCAGATCGGACCGTGATGGCCGGCCGCCGCTCGCCCCTGGCGGATCAGCGCCCTTCGCCGACTAGGTTTCACCTGGGTGTTTCGGGTAACCTCACAACGCAAGAGCCCCTGTCGCGCTTGCGCCGCCAGGGGCTTTCGTCGTGTGAAAGGCGTGAAGAGAAATGCCTGCGATCGTGCTGATCGGCGCCCAGTGGGGCGACGAGGGTAAGGGCAAGGCGACCGATCTGCTCGGGGATCTCGTGCAGTACGTCGTCCGGTACCAGGGCGGCAACAACGCCGGCCACACGGTCGTGATCGGCGAAGAGAAGTACGCGCTGCACGTACTTCCGTCCGGGGTGCTGAACCCGACCGTCACGCCCGTCATCGGCAACGGCGTCGTCATCGACCCGAAGGTGCTGTTCGAGGAGGTCGACGCCCTTGAGGCCCGCGGCGTGAGCTGCGAACAGCTGCTGATCAGCGCGAACGCGCACCTGATCATGCCCTACCACCGCGCCCTGGACAAGGTGAGCGAGCGGTTCCTCGGCAACGCCAAGATCGGCACCACCGGCCGGGGCATCGGCCCGACCTACGGCGACAAGATCGCCCGGGTCGGCATCCGGGTCCAGGACCTGTTCGACCCGGGCATCCTCGCCCAGAAGCTCGAGCTCGCCCTGCGGGACAAGAACCAGCTGCTAACCAAGGTCTACAACCGGCGCGGCATCGAGGCCAGGCAGATCGCCGACGATTACCTGGCCTACGGGGAGCGCATGCGCCCCTACGTGGCCGACACCGGCCTGGTCCTCGGCAACGCGCTTAACGACGGCGCGACCGTGCTCCTTGAGGGCGCACAGGGGTCGCTGCTCGACATCGACCACGGCACCTATCCGTTCGTCACGTCCTCCAACCCGACGGCGGGCGGCGCCTGCGTCGGGTCCGGCATCGGGCCGACCCGGATCACCAAGGTGATCGGCATCGTCAAGGCCTACACGACGCGGGTCGGAGCAGGCCCGTTCCCCACCGAACTCAAGGACGAGGCCGGCGAGTACCTGCGCAAGACCGGCGGCGAGTACGGCGTGACCACCGGCCGCGCGCGCCGTACCGGCTGGTTCGACGCGGTCATCGCCCGCTACGCGACCCGCGTCAACGGAGTCACCGACTTCTTCGTCACCAAACTGGACGTGCTCTCCACCCTGGACAAGGTGCCGGTCTGCGTCGCCTACGAGATCGACGGCAAGCGCTACGACGAGATCCCGATGACGCAGACCGAGTTCCACCACGCCAAGCCGGTGTATGAATACCTGGACGGCTGGTGGGAGGACATCTCGCAGGCCAGGTCGTTCGAGGACCTGCCCAGGGCGGCGCGGGACTACATAAAGACGATCGAGGAGCTGTCAGGCGCGCCGGTCAGCGCGGTCGGCGTGGGGCCGCGGCGAGACCAGACGCTGGAGATCCGGCCCCTGCTTTAGCGCGTGCGCGGCCTTAAAACTCGCAGTGGGTTGCTGTCGATACCCAGTTCGGGCTAGTCCGTAGTGGTGGCGGTGGGTTGCTGTCGATACCCAGTACGGGTTAGCCCCTAGTGGTGGCGGTGGGCGGGAGGGTGCGCCCGCGCGCAAGTCGGCCCGCCGAGAACACCACTCTGGCGGGCCGAACGCGCGCGGGCTCACCCCGTCCGCCCGCCGGTTCCCTGATAGCCAGGCCGGCTGACCAGGAAGGTAGGCTCCCGAAGCGTGCGCGTACTCGTGATAGGTAGCGGCGGTAGAGAGCATGCGATTGTTCGGGCGCTTGCCGCCGACCCGGACGTTAGCGAGCTGCATGCCGCGCCGGGGAATCCTGGGATCGCCGGGCTGGCGCCGACGCATGTGGTGTCGGCTAATGATCCGGGGGACGTCGTTCGGCTTGCGAAGCAGCTTGGGTCTGACCTGGTGGTGATCGGGCCTGAGGCGCCGCTGGTGGCTGGCGTGGCCGATGCGTTGCGCGCGGCTGGCTTTGCGGTTTTCGGGCCGGATGCCGCCGCCGCCCGGATTGAGGGGTCCAAGGCGTTCGCCAAGGAAGTCATGGCCGCCGCGGGGGTGCCGACGGCTGAGGCGCGCGTCGTCGCTACGCCGAGTGAGGCGGAGGCGGCGCTTGATGCCTTTGGGGCGCCCTATGTGGTCAAGGACGACGCGCTGGCGGCGGGCAAGGGAGTCGTGGTCACCTCCGACCGGGAGGCGGCGCTCAGGCACGCCGGGTCCTGCGAGCGGGTGGTGATTGAGGAGTACCTGGACGGGCCTGAGGTGTCGCTGTTCGCGCTGTGCGATGGCGCGGCGGCGGTGCCGCTGCTGCCGGCGCAGGACTTCAAGCGGGCGTACGACGGCGATCTGGGGCCGAACACGGGCGGCATGGGCGCCTACGCCCCATTGCCGTGGGCGCCGGCTGGCCTGGCCGACGAGGTGATCGACCGGGTGGTGCTGCCCGCCATCGGCGAGCTGGCGCGCCGCGGCGCGCCGTACCGGGGACTGCTCTACGCGGGGCTCGCGCTGACCAGCAAGGGCATCAAGGTCATCGAGTTCAATGCCCGTTTCGGCGACCCGGAGACGCAGGTGGTGCTCGACCGGCTCGAGACCCCGCTGGCCGGGCTGCTGTACGCCGCGGCCAGCGGCGACCTGGCGGCCGCCCCCGCGATCCGCTGGCGCCCGGGCGCGGCGGTGACGGTCGTGCTGGCCGCCGAGGGGTATCCCGAATCGCCGGCCAAGGGCGACAGGATCAAAATCGATCCATCAGAACGGGCCGATGGTTATCTCCTGCAGGCCGGCACTGCCCTGGCCGCGGGCGACCTGGTGACGGCCGGCGGACGGGTACTCAACGCCGTGGGCGCGGGACCCGACCTGGCCAGCGCCCGCGCCGCCGCCTACGCGGCCGCCGCCCGCGCGACCTTCCGCGGTGCCTGGCACCGCGGTGACATCGCTGTATTTCCCCGCTCGCTGCCGGGCGCTTGAACCCACCGGCGCGCCCTTTGGCTCGCGGGTGTCCCCGCAGGCGGGCGGGGCCTGAAGCGCGGCTGGCGGCTACCGTAGAAGCATGATCGACAGGTACACGCTGCCCGAGATGGGGCGGGTCTGGTCCGAGGCCCACAAGTATGAGCTCTGGTGCCGGGTGGAGACGCTGGTGCTCGAGGCCCACGCCCGGGCGGGAACGGTGCCCGCCGAGGCGGTCGGCCCGGTCCGGGCCGCCGCGCCGCCCACGCCCGAGGCGGTGGCCGAGGTGGAGGCGGTGACCGAGCACGACGTGATCGCGTTCCTCACCGCCTGGGCGGACAACACCGAGCCGCGCTCGGCCGCGGCCTACGTGCACTACGGGATGACCTCATCGGACCTGCTCGACACCGCGCTCGCGCTGCAGCTGGTCGAGGCCACCGACCTCATCCTGGCCAAGGCCGACCGGCTGGTCGCGGTGTTGCGCGACCACGGCCTGGCGCACCGGAACACGCTCCGCACCGGCCGCACGCACGGCATCCACGCGGAACCTGACGTGTGGGGGCACCGGGTGGCCGACTTCGCGTTCGCCGCCGCCCGGTCAAGGGACCGGGTCAGGCAGGCGCGCGCGGCGGTCGCGGTGGGCACGCTGTCCGGTCCGGTCGGCAGCTACTCCAACATCGACCCGGGGATCGAGGCTGAGGTGATGCCGGAGCTCGGGCTGCGCGCGGCGGACGTCGCCACCCAGGTGGTGATACGGGACGGCATCGCCGAGTGGGTGTCCGCGCTCGCGATCCTGGCCACCGTCTGCGAGGCGATCGCCCTTGAGGTGCGGCACGGGCAGCGGACGGAGGTCCGCGAGCTGGCAGAGCCGTTCCGGACCGGCCAGAAGGGCTCGTCGTCGATGCCGCACAAGAAGAACCCGATCAGGTCAGAGCGGATCGCCGGGCTCGCCCGGGTGGTGCGGTCCTACGTGACACCGGTCACCGAGGGCATCCCGCTCTGGCACGAGCGGGACATCTCCCATTCGAGCACCGAGCGGATCGCGCTGCCCGACGCGGCGATCGCCACCGACTACCTGCTGCACCTGACCGCGGGCCTGGTCGAGGGCCTGGTGGTCGACATCGACCGGATGCGGGCGAACATGGACGTCACCCACGGTCTGCTCTACTCCTCGTCGGTGCTGCTCGAGCTGGTGAGCAGCGGCCTGTCCCGGGAGGACGCCTACGCCCTGGTGCAGGCGGCGGCGATGGAGACCTGGGATAACGAGACGCCATTTCGTGATTCTTTGATCACTCAGGGTAAGAACCGGGGCATGGTGCTGGACGAGGCCGCGCTTGACCGGGCATTCCGCGCAGAGAGTTACGTAGCGCGGCTTGGCCATGTCTTCGAGCGTCTGGCCGACCTCGCTTGAGCACCCCCATCCAATGGCATACTGGACAACGCGTTCGCACGGGTGCGCTCACTGAGTGCGCCGTTCTCGCAGTTCTCCCTGGGACAGGAGTTGTTTCCATATGACCAAGGGCACTGAGATCCGCTACCGCGTTCGAGGCGGAGCGCCGCTTGAGGGCACGGTCTTCATCCAGGGCGCTAAGAACGCGGCCCTGAAGATGATCGCGGCGGCACTGCTCACCGACAAGGGCCGGACCGTGCTGCGGAACGTCCCGCCGATTGAGGACGTGCGGCGCGCGGTAGAGCTTTCCCAGGCCATTGGCGCCAAGGTTGAGTTCCATGAGATCGAGCGCACCCTCGTGGTCGACGCCTCGACGCTGACCTCGCCGGTGCTGCCGGCCGAGATCGCGCGGCGGTTCCGCGGTTCGGTGCTGTTCGTGCCCGCGCTGCTGCACCGGTTCGGCGAGGCGGTCATCGAGGGCATCGGCGGTTGCAACCTCGGCGACAGAAATCTTGACTTTCACTACCGCGGATTCGCCCGGCTCGGCGCGACCGTGGACGAGGGCGAGTCGGTCATCCGGATCACCGCCCGCGACGGCCTGCGCGGCGCGCACCTGTACCTGGACACCCCGTCCCACACCGGCACTGAGAACCTGATGATGGCCGCCTCGCTGGCGCCCGGCACCACGATCATCGACAACACCGCGCAAGAGCCTGAAGTGCTCGACATGATCTCGTTCCTCACCAAGATGGGTGCGGAGGTCACCGGCGGCGGCACCGGCTTCATCACCGTGCACGGCGTCCCTGAGCTGCAGGCGGTCGAGCACACGGTGATGTCCGACCGGATCGACACGGGCGTGTTCGCGATGGCGGCGGCCGCCAGCGGCGGCGAGATCAACCTGGTCGGCGCGAACCTGGACCACCTCGGCGTGGTCCGCTGGAAGCTCGAGCAGATGGGCGTGGAGTTCTCGTCCAACGGCGCGGTGCTCCAAGTCCGGCGGGAGAAGCCGGTACGCCCGATAAACGTCATCACGTCACCGTTCCCCGGCTTCGCGACCGACCTTCAGTCGCCGATCATGGCGGTGGCGACGCTGGCCGACGGCGCCAGCTACATCCGCGAAACGATCTTCGACGGCCGCTACACGCTGGTGCCCGAGCTGAACAAGATGGGCGCCAAGGTCGAGATCGACAACAACGTCGCGATCGTGCACGGGCCGACGGCGCTGCGCGGCTGCGACGTCGTGGCCCACGACCTGCGCGGCGGCGCGGCGCTTATCCTGGCCGGACTCGCGGCCGAGGGCGAGACCGTGGTCTCCGGCGGCTACCTCATCGACCGCGGGCACGCGACGTTCGCCGAGCGGCTGCGCGCCCTCGGCGCCGACGTCACCGCCGAAGAGCACGAGGCTCTGTTACCCCCGGGGGGACGCCCCCCCCGGTGCCCCCCCCGATATGGGGGGCCCGCCCCCCATACCCCCGGGGGCCCGCTCGCGAAAACCGCGAGCAGGCCCCTTCCCCGGTTATGCCCGGTAAGGGAAGGCGCGCGCTGTTGCCAGGAACGCGTCATTCGCGGCAGGCGTGCCGATCGAGACCCGCGCGCCGTCCCCGGGGTACGCGCGGACGGCGATGCCGACCGTGTCGCACACCTCGGCGAAGGCCGTCGTCTGGTCGCCTAGGCCCAGCCAGACGAAGTTCGCCTCGGTCACCGGGACGGTCCAGCCGTCCGCGATGAGCGCCTGGCGGACCCGGTCGCGCTCCTTCACCACCGTCTCCACCCGCTCGAGCAGCTCGTCCTCAGCGCCCAGGGAGGCGACGGCGGCGGCCTGGGCGACCGAGCTCACGGTGAAGGGGAGCATGGTCTTGCGGACCGCCTCCGCAACCGGATCGTGGCCGATCAGGAAGCCCACGCGCAGGCCCGCGAGGCCGTACGCCTTGGAGAAGGTGCGCAGCACGGCCACATTGGGGCGGTCGCGGTAGAGGCCGACGCCGTCGGGAACTTCGCTGTCGCGGATGTACTCACGGTAGGCCTCGTCCAGGATGACCAGGCAGTCGGCGGGCACCTGGTCGAGGAAGTCGATCAGCTCGCGCTCGCGGACGACGGTGCCGGTGGGGTTGTTCGGATTGCAGACCAGGATGAGCCTTGTCCGCCCGGTGATCGCGGCGGCCATCGCCGGCAGGTCGTGGGTCTGGTCGCGGAGCGGGACGCGGACCGAGGTGGCGCCCGCCAGGTCGGCCAGCGGCGGGTAGGCCTCGAACGAGCGCCAGGCGTAGATGATCTCCGTCCCCGGGTCGCTGACCGCCCCCATCAGCTGCTGCAGCACGCCCACCGAGCCGCAGCCGACAGCGACATGGCCGACGGGAACGGCGAACCGCTGGGCGATCGCCTCGGTCAGCGCGGCGGCACCGTTGTCCGGGTAGCGGTTGACGGCGCGGCCGGCTTCCGCGATCACCTCAACGACGGACGGCAGCGGCCCGTACGGCGACTCATTGGACGACAGCTTGTGCGCCTCGCCGGCCGCGGCGGCCGGCGCCTTGCCGGGCTTGTAGGCGGGCACGGTGTCGAGCACCGGACGGAATCGCGGCGATACGTGAGTCATGCCGATAAGTTTCCCACCAGCGCATCACTGCCACGAACGAGGAACGCTAGGACAGCGACTTGGCGGCGTAGGTGTAGGCCTGCTCGGCAAGCTCGCGGACCGCGGCCTGGGACGCGTTGGGGCCGACCACGGTTACCGCGCCGACGAATCCCTTGCCCCGGTAGACGAGCGACCACAGGTCGTCGGCGCTGCCGCCCGAGGACTGCAGGTTCAGGATCCGGGCCTGCTTGCCGATCCCGGTGAGCGCCGACGCGGTAGCCGTGTAGGTCACGGTCTTGCCGTCGGTGGTCTCCCTGAAGTGCGCGCAGGCGGCGGGGAGCTTCCCCGCCAGCGCGGTCGACGAGACACCGTCGGGCGACGACACCAGTACCTCGGAGACGCCGTTGGTGTCCACCTTGAACGTGACCGCCGCCGCGGGCGAGGCGGCCAGCACGCCGGGGTTGAATCCGGTCTGGGTGGCCTGCGCGCAGTCCTTCGGCGTGGCCTTGACATCGCCCGCTGACCGCGCGCCCGTCTCCGCGGCCGGCAGCGAGGACAACTCGCCGCTCGCCACCGGCGTCGCCGCGCCCACGCCGTTGACCCGGGTGAGCAGGGCGCCGCGCAGCTTCGCGGCGCTGAACGCCCCGGCCGCCGCCTTGGCCGACAGCGCGGCATTGCCAGAGTGACCGGACGAGCCGCTGCACCCGGCGAGGCTTGCGCCCGCCACCGCGGCCGGTACAAGCAGCAGGACAGCCGTCCGCCGACTGCGACCGTCGAACATCGCATACCCCTCACGCTAAGCACTCAACTGATTTCTTTGCGTGATGATAGCGCACACAGGGTGATTACCAACGGCATTTCCGGGCCGGATTGCGGCAGGTCAGTTACGGTCGGTCAGGTCAGCAACTTCGGTTTGACCGCCTTGACCGCCTTGTGATGCCTGGCGGCCGCCTTGCGAGCCAACGCCTGGTACCGCTCGATGTGCTGGACCTCCACCGCGAGCTGCGGCGTCATCCAGTCGAAGAGCGGGGTAAGCGCCGACCGCCAGACATTGGCCTGGTGCCCGCCGCCCGGCACGATGTGCAGCGGCACGCTGGCGTCCCTGAGCAGCAGCTCCTGCCTGAACATCTCCGCCGCCTGGACGTCGCCCTCGTCGGCGGCGCCGGCCGCCAGGAAGAACTGCGGCACGCTGACCGTGACCGGGACCCGGTTCACGTACTCGTCGGGCGAGTTAAGCGCCAGCAGCTTCTTGTTGCGGGCGTACTCGAAGACGTCGATCGGCTTGCCACCGGGCTTGCCGTTGGCCGGCACCTGGCTGTCAACCGGCGAGAAGTAACCGCTCAGCGACCCGGCATAGCCGAACAGGTTCGGATGCTGCAGCGCGATGTTGGCGGCGCAGTAGCCGCCCTCGGAGTAGCCGGCGATGCCCCACGCGAGCCCCGGCTTCTGCACCCGGAGGTTGGCCGCGACCCAGTCCGGGACCTCGTGGGCGACGTAGGTCATATCCTGCAGGCCGTGCGTGTCGTTGAGGCACTGCAGCCCGTACTGCTGGCCTCCGTCGGTGTCCGGCATTACCAGGACGGCCGGTTCGGCCTTGCCACTGGCCATCGCCTGCAGGTAGATGGGGACCACGTTCATCACGTTCACCCACGCCGACGGCTCACCCGGCGAGCCGTGCAGCAGCTCGATGACGGGGAACTTGTAGTTGGCGTAGGCCTTGCTGAAGTACTGCGGCGGCAGGTAGATGAGGGCCTGCCGGCTGATGTGGCTGCCGCGGCCGGCGATGGTGGCGTAGAAGTCCGCGCCGTACCGCGCGTCGAACTGGGCATCGCCCGATCCGGCGATCAGGTCCTTCACCGATCCGGTGGTGCCCTTGCCCAGGCCCGCCGCGGTCAGGTGCGGTATGGACGCCGTCTGCCCGGACAGGTCGCTGTAGAGGGCTCCCCAGGTCTGGTAGTAGTCGTAGTACTTGTTGACGGCGGCGATACCGAACACCATGGCCGGGATGAACGCGAGACAGGCGGCGATTACCCGGAACACGACCTGCCCGGCGAGCGCGACCCAGGTGATCAGACCCCCGAACGCGACCAGCAGCAAGCTAAGGAACAAAGTTCCCTGTGGTCCAAGCACATGCACTCCTCGCGGTGGCCTCCGGCCCAGACCAAGCCGGAGACCATGAATGGCGGTGGAGGTGGGATTTGAACCCACGGAGAGGTTGCCCCCTCACACGCTTTCGAGGCGTGCGCCCTCGGCCACTAGGCGACTCCACCGCCGGTGAGCTTACCTGACTTCCGACTCAAACAACGAGTCGGGCAGCTAGCGGTGTTCCGAGAAGAATCTTCTAATCACGTTCAGGCTGTGCTCAGCGAGCACTCCGCCGATGACTTCGGGCACCGGAGTTGTCCGCTGATCCCTTACGACGTCCCAGACCGAGCCGACCGCGCCCGCCCGCGGGTCCGCCGCGCCGTAGACCAGACGGCTCAGCCGGGCGGCGGTGACCGCTCCCGCGCACATGGCGCAGGGCTCGAGCGTCACCACCAGCGTGAGGCCGTCAAGCCGCCATTCGCCCACGGCCGCGGCGGCCGCCCTGATCGCGACGATCTCCGCGTGCGCGGTCGGGTCGCCGTCGGCCTCCCGCCGGTTCCGTCCGCGCGCGATCACCGCCCCCGAGGCATCGAGGATGACCGCGCCAACCGGCACGTCCCCGGTGCTGAGGGCGGCGTCGGCCTCGGCCAGCGCGGCCCGCATGGCGGGCTCGAACGAAGCCTCGTAGCCGCTGGTCATACAGCGAGTCAGGCACCGAGGGCGACGTCGAGCGCGCGCTCCATAGCCGGGCCGAAACCCAGCCGCACGGCGATGGATTCCACCGCGTCCTCGACGTGGTCCCAGGGGTCGTCCTCGGAGTCGAAGTCCAGGCGGCTGCAGATCGCGGCGAGGTCCATCTCGTCGAGGCCAAGGTCGGCGAAGATCGACAGGTCACCCACCGGGAGCACCTGGTCCAGGTCCTCCTCGTCGGGAATGGGGATGTCGAGGTAGTCGAGCACCTGCTCGGCCAGCGGGTAGTCGAGTGCCGCGCCGATGTCGGAGAGCAGCACCGAGACCTGGTTGCCGATCATCCGGACGGCGACGAAGAAGTAGTCGTCGATCCCGGCGAGTCCTATCGTGCCCGCGATGCTTGGCTGCTGTCGCAGTGCGCGGATGAACCCCTTCAGGTCGTCGGTCACCGCCACCGGCAGCACGTCGGCATTCCACCCGTCGTCCTCGCGGAAGACGACGATCGCGAAGTCGGTCTCGCTCACCTCAGGCATGGCCATGGTCCAAGCATGCCTTGCCGGGAGGAAGGTTGTCAGATCGACGGTGGTGATGGTGACCAAGCCGAGTCCTGGCCGCGTCGGCGTGGCTCCTTCGCCACCGTCGCGAGCCGGGGCAGACTGATCACGGGGCGGCGCATTCTCGTTCTGGGCTCATGCGTAGCGTGCGCGCGATGCGGGCATAATTGGTCCCGGTAGGACGGGCATGGCCAGAGCCGCACCTGCTTGGGCCCCCCTCCAAGCTGCGTTCGGTCTACTATTAAGGGAACTGGCACGATGGAGCAGTCTGCGCTTCCAGGGAGGCGGCAGTGAAACTCAGCAAGATCCTCACCTATGCGGCTATCGCATTCGTCATATGGTGGGTGATCCAGCAGCCGACGAGTGCCGCGCACCTCGTGCATAACATCGGCGTGCTGCTCAGCGACGCCGCGCACGGCCTGTCGAATTTCGTGGCAAACATCTGAGCGTAAGAATCGATCCGAGGTACAAATGGGCATTAGGGTCGTTCCGAACGAGACGGTCCCGGCGAGCATTTACCGGGTACTCCTGCCGCACGAGCGCCGGGTGATCACCGTTCGGTTCCACCCGGCGGTCCTGATCAAGCCGGTAGCCTGGGCCCTCGCCGGGCTGGCGGTTGCCGGCTTGATCTCCGTCATACCCCACCTCCCGGGAACCGTCCTGCTCGTCGTCTGGCTGCTCTGGCTGATCCTGCTGATCAGGCTGCTTTATCGCATCTATGTGTGGCTTGAGGATTACTTCGTGGTCACTTCACAGCGCCTGCTGCTCTCCACCGGCGTCCTCAAAAAGTCCGTGAATATGATGCCGCTGACCAAAGTCACCGATATGCGCTTCGAGCGTTCGGCAATGGGCCGGATACTCGGCTACGGCACGTTCATCGTCGAGTCGGCCGGCCAGGATCAGGCACTCCGCAAGGTGGATCATCTGCCCTATCCCGAGCAGCTCTACCTAGAGGTGTGCGGCCTCATCTTCAAGGATCCCGGTACCGGGGACGACTGAATTACCGCCTTTCCGCCCACTCCTTGGCGGCGATGGCAGAACCGCGGGCGCCCGCCATGTCCAGGTCAGGGACCAGCGTGATCTCCGCGATTTCGGCCTGCTCCACGTAGAAGACCGTGTTTTCCTGCACGGTGGCGACGAACCAGTCGCGGAAATGCGACGCCGCCTCGATCACGCCGCCGCCGACGAAGTAGGTGTCCGGGTCGGTGAACTTGGCGGCGATGGAGAAGACCCGGCCGATCGCCATCGCCTGCTGGCGGAAGATCTCCAGGGCCATCCGGTCACCGCGCTCGGCGTAGCCGCGCACCAGCTTGGCCGCCCGGCCGCTCTCCAACCCGGCCAGCTCGTGGTCGGGGAACCTGGTCAGCCAGTAGGGCAGCAGGTTGCGGACTATCCCGGTCAGTGACGCGACCGACTCGGCGTCGCCGAACTGCCCGCAGTTGCACGACGGCAGCTCCTGGTCAGGCTCGAGCAGCCCCTCAAGCGGGATCATCATGTGGCCGAGCTCACCCGCCATGCCGGCCGCGCCCTTGATCACCCGGCCATGGTGGACCACGCCGGCACCGCAGCCGGTGCCGACGATGACCGAGACCGAGCCGCGTGCCGCGGCGTCCGCGCCATGCCGCACGTAGTGGGCGTAGAGCGCGGCGGCGTTGCCGTCGTTGTTGTAGACGACCGGGATGCCGAGCCGGGCCTCCAGGGCGCCCCTGATGTCGAACCTGGACCAGTCCGGGTGGCCGAAGTTGGTCGCGCCGCCGGTCATCAGGACGCCGGCCGCACTGGCCGGGCCGGGGGTATCGAGCCCGACCGCGCGGACCCGGTCCCGCGGCACCGAGGTCATCGCGAGCACCTTGTCGAAGGAGTCGACAAGCGCGGTGATCGCCTTGTCGGGCCCCTCCCTGACCAGGCTGGGCAGCTCCGCCATCGTGTCCACGAGGAACCGGCCGCGGTCGTCGAGGACCGTCCCGTTGTTCGCCGTGCCCCCGTTGTCGATGCCCACCGTTACCCAGCCGCCCGGTGCGAGCATGAATCCTCCCAAACCATCAACCTGTCCAGTATCGAGAAGAAGGTATCCCAGCGGTACCGAAAGGAACAGGCCCTGGTCACCGGTCAGGGGTGGTGACCGGTGACCAGGAGCTTAGGAGGGAACCCCCCCGGCGACCAGGAGCTTCAGGTCGTTGGCCATGTTGGCCGGCGGTGTGGACGGGAAGAACGCCTCGTGGGCGACGTTGTCGGTGCCGTAGGCGAACATCTCGGTCGCGTGGTCGAGCTGGACCTGGCCCGCACCGTCCTTGAACTCCGGGCCGTCCGGCAGCCCGGTCTGCTGCTCGAACGCCTCGACCTGCTTCAGCGTGCCGCGCAGGCCGATAAAGGCCGGGTTGTAGTTGCCGAGCCAGGAGCGGAGCCGGGCCGGCGTGTCCCGGTACGGGTCAACCGACACGAACAGCACCCGGACCTTGGACTGGTCCGCCTTCGGCAGCTCGCGAATCGCCACCGCCGTGTTGGACATCGTCAGCGGGCACAGGTCGGGGCAGTGCGTGTAGCCGAAGTAGAGCAGCGTGACCACGCCCTTGGTCATCGCCTTGATGTTGTACGCCTTGCCGTCGTCGGCGGTGAGCGTGCCCGACGGCTTGACGACCGGGGCGATGATGTTCCCCTTGTACTTGCTGGTGTTGATCAGCACAAGCCCGGGGTCGCTGCTGCCCGACGCGGTGGCGGCGGAACTGCTCGCACACCCGCTGGCGGCGACCGCGACGAGGGCGGCCGCCGCCGAGGCGGCGAGCAGCCGCCCACGATGGCGCTGGGTCATCCGCGTGAGCGAGGCCATCGGATCACTCCCCCGACGCGCAGACGTAGCCCTCGGCGGTCTCGGGAAGGTCCTGCCGGTTCGTCCCGTACACCTTGAGCTCCGCGAAGCCGTTCGAGGTCAGCCAGGCGCATTTCGCCTGCGGGGTGGCTCCAGGGATCGCCCAGGGGACGCAGACGTTGGCCGTGCCGTAGTCGTGGTCGCAGCCGTCCACGTTCCACGCGATCTTGGGCGTGACCAGCTTGGCCTGCGCCGGCTGACTCGGCAGGCCGTTGTCGAAGAGCATCACGTGCTGGGCCGGGGCCGCGTTCAGCGCCGTCACCGGGACCGTGAGCGTCGCCTCCGGGCGCGCCGACGCCATCGTGGTGCCGGTGAACACGCTCGCCAGGACCAGCGGGACGCAGATCGCCGCCGCGCGCACCGGGTGACGCCGGACTCCGGCGAGGGCACTGTGCATTGTGGTGTTCAGGTTCATCGCTCCTCCCTCTCAGCCGACGTGGACCCATTTGGCGACCGACGGGACGTTGTTCCCGTTGGTTACGAACAGCATGTACCAGCCGGGCGGCGCGATGTTGTGGTTGCTCGTCAGGTTGACGCTCACCGAGTCACCGGAGCCGCTGATCGGCAGCGCGACGAACCGCTGGTTCGGGTCCGACTGGTGGGTGACCGCGGCCGGCCGGAGCAGCTCGGCCGACTTGATCGGCGTGCTGGTCTTGACGGTGTAACTCTTGCCGTAGATCCAGTTGCTTGAGTCGGTCACGCTCTTGATCACCGGCCGGGCGCCGTCGAACAGATAGGGCGGCGAGTAGACCGAGATCTGCATGTTGAACGAGCCGTCACCCGGGTTGTTGCCGATCGAGATGATGCGCCCGTCCGGCAGCAGGAACGACTGCGAGTGGTAGGTCCGCGGCACCGGGTCGACGGCCATCTCGGTGTACACCTTGGAGGCCGCGTCCCCGGCCTCGAGCGCCGCCGTGTTGATCATCGACGCCTCGTAGACCGGGTCCTCGCGGTTGATCAGGCCGCCACCGGTCTCGAAGACGTTCCCGTTCGGCAGCAGCACCATCGAGACATACATCTTGCCGTCGGCGGCCGGCTCTTCGGCGCCGTTGGAGAGCGTGCCCCGCGGCAGCAGCGGCCCGTCCTTGTAGGCCGGGTCGGCGCTGTTGAGGTTGATCAGGTCGGTCAGGCGGGTACCCGGATCATTGTCGTAGTTGATGTTCCCGCCGCCGGCCAGGAAGATCTTCTGGGTCTGCGCGGGCGGCAGCAGCACGGACATCGACTGGTCGGTCATGTCCGTGCCCTCCGGGCCGCCCGGGGTGTCTTGCAGGCCGTCGACCGGAGTGGTCTTATCCGTGCCGGGACCGGGCTTGAGGATGTCGGAGATGTTGAGGAACCCGGCGCCGCCCTTGCCCCTCGGGGTGCCGCCCTGGCCCTGCGCGTTGGGGCCCTCGCCGACCGGGGTCTCGTTGTTGCCGAACACGTGGCTGCCGGTGTAGAAGAGCTCGCCGTTCTGCGTCAGGATCATGGACGGGTACAGGCCCCAGAAGCCGGTGTAGTTGGTGTTGCCGGGGTTGTCGCCGTTGATCTGGCTGGCAGGCAGCCATTCGCCGTCGGCGCCGGCCACCGGGGTCGATTTTGTGAGGTCGCCGTCGTAGGAGTACTTGAAGTACTCGATGTCGGTGGCCGCATCGCTGTTCTGGTCGAGTCCGCCGTAGGAGATGATGTCGCCGTTGCCGAGCTCGGTGGCCGACGGGTACCAGTGCCCCTCGTTCAGGTTGTTCACCTTGTAGTACTTGAGCGTCACCGGGTCGAAGATGTAGGAGGTCGCCAGCCCCTCGTACCCGACCGTGCCCGCCGCGTTCGGGTAGGCCTTGTTCCCGCCGAGGATGAGGACGTCGCCGTTCGGCAGCTGCACGTGGCCCGCGCAGAAGAAGTCGTCGGGCGTCGGGATGACCTGGAACGTGCCCTTGGTCGGGTTGTACACCGCCGACTCGAAGGTGCCGGCGGCGAACTCGTTCGGGTCGTTGCCCGAGCCGGCCACGAACAGGATGTCGCCGTTGTCCAGGACGACCGAGTGGATGGACCGCACCGGGGAGGGGAACGGCAGCACCTGCCAGGCGCCCTTGGTGCAGGCCACCCCGGCCGTGCACTTGACCGCGCTCGCCGTCACCGACGCGTTGACCATCGAGTAGTTGTCGGTGATGACCGTACCCGTGCCGTACAGCGCGACGCCGAAGGAAATCTGGTTGGTGCCCGCCGGGATGGCCGGCGTCCGCACCGACGCGTACTTGTAAGTGCCAGTGGCCGGCAGGCTCTTCAGGTCCATCCAGAATTGCCAGCCGGTTTTCACATCATGCCGGTAGACCTCGATCACAGCGTTCGGGGTGCTCGACATGTAATAGACGCCAAGGTTGTACTGATTCCCCGCGGTAACCGAGGGGGCGCAAGATGAGTTCTCTGAGATCATCGCAAGGCGTTCGCCGCTGGTGTACTTAGAAATCGACAGCTGAACGGCGGTAGAGCCCGAATAGGCCTTGCTCGTCGTCGCGAATGCGTAACTGTTAGTCCCGTTGCCCGCTTTGCTCCAGCAGGCAGGGAAACCCGACCCCGACTGCTGCAGGCCCGGATTCACGATCAGGTTGACCTGCGCCGAGGCGCTTGAGCCGGCCACCACAACAACGGGCACGGCCAGCGCCAGCGCGCCAACAGCGGCGCGCAGCGACCGGCTGCTGTGCCATTTCTTCGGCAGCGAGGAGGAAAATTTGGCGCGCGGGCGATGCCGGGTCTTGCGGCTTCCCTGGCTCAATGGGTTTCTCATCTTGTCTCCGCTTAATTATTTTCCTGGACAGGAGGGAGGGCTGTCCGACGCCCAGGCCGCGCCATGCGGGTCAGGGCGGACATCAAACTGCCGACCCTGAGCACCATCAGATGACGCAGGAATCGTAGCCCTTCACCGAAGTTCGCCTTCGACTCTCCGGCAAATCTGTCCTGAAATTGATATGGCACCTCGGTGATCCGCCCGAGCCGGCAGCGCACGATCAGCTCAAGCAGAATCTTGTAGCCGAGCGGCCGGAGCACGTCGGCGTCGAGCGACGTCGCGCGGACCGCGAAGAAGCCGCTCATCGGGTCGGACACGTTGCCGAGGCGGCGCGGGAACAGCGCCTTGGCCAGGGCGGTGGAGCCGCCGGAGGCAACCTTCCTGAACCCGCCGTCCAGGCCGGCCCGGCTGCCGCCGCCCGCGTACCTGGTAGCGACCACTAGGTCGGCGTCGGTCCGCTCCCCGGCCGCGACCAGGTCGGGCACGAGCGACGGCGGGTGCTGCAAGTCGGCGTCCATCACCACGATCCACGGCCCGGACGCCGCCCGCAGCCCGAGGGCAACGGCGCCGCCGAGCCCGCCCGCGGCCGACTCGCGGTGCCGCACCGACACCGCCAGGCGGGAGTGCCCGGCGGCCGCGGTGATGACGGCGGGGGTGTCATCGGTGCTGTCATCGACGAAGATGACCTCGCACGGCGCCGCGGGCAATGCCTCAGTCAGCCGGGCGAGCAGTTCGCCGATGTTGGCGGACTCGTTGAAGGTGGGGATGACCAGCGAGATCACCGGCGTCTCCGGATTAACCCGCGTAGCCAGGTGTCCCTCCCCGGTAACCGATGCGGTCACTGCTGCTCCCCTGCGGCTAAGGAATGACCTTGCGGATCTCGACGTCGCTGTTCTGCCCGGCGATGCTGTTGGGAGGGTAGGAACCGTAGTACCACACCACCTTCGAGTTCTGCAGCAGCTTCTCGGTGGTGTAGGACTGCTTCGCGTTCTCCCACATATAGGGCGTCTCGATCACGTACTGAATGCTCTTCCACTTGTTCTGCTCGTCGCCGCCAAGCCCCTTCATCACATCCGGGTCGACATCGAGCTTGAAGAAGTAGATGTCGTACCGGCTGGGCTTGAAGCCGTCCTGCAGCATGTCGAGGAAGAGCGTGTCGTCGACCACGATCCGCTGGTCGCCCGGCTGCGGGATGTGCGTGTGGACCCACTCGACCGCGTCCGCGTACCCGGTGTTCAGGTCCTGGGTGTCGGCGTTCTTATCGCCCGAGTACCACCGCGGCACCACGTAGACGAACGCGAGCATGATGCAGACAAGCAGCACCGCCAGCCGGCTGAGCTGCTGCCAGAAGACCGGCTTGGCCCGGTAGGCGAGGATCGCGTGCACCAGCCGGTCCGCCACTCCCGCGACGGCGAGCGCGAAGAACGGCAGCATCTGGATGATGTACATGGCCGGCAGGTAGCCGCTCGGCCGGATGGCGGCCAGCACCAGGATCACGCCGGCGATCGCGACCGGGCGCAGGTGCCGGAAGGCCAGCGCGACCACCACCGCGACGGCGCCCGCCAGGATCAGCACCGGGTCGTAGAAGAGCCAGTTGTGCAGGACGGAGTAGGCGTTGCTGGCGGGTGGCCCCTTGTCGAAGATCGACCCAGAACCGGGCCGGGAGAGCTGGTAGGTGATCCCGGCGATCTCAGATATCTTTCCGCCGGTCGACCCGAGCTCGCCCTTGAGGATCGCGTAGAGCGGGTACTGGATGATGAGCAGCACGAACGCGCCGGCGAAGCCGACGAAGGAGTACTTCCTTGTCCGCTTGTCCACGTTCTGCCATAGCGCGACGACCAAGGCCGGCACGGCGAGCAGGATGGTCTCCTTGGAGAGCACCGCGACCGCCGCGCAGAGTCCCGACCCGACGTGCGACCACAGATGCTTGCGCGGTGAGTAGGCAAGCACGAAGGCCGCGAGAATCCAGGTGACGGCGATGTTGTCGAGGAAGATCTCGCGCTGCAGGGTGACCGAGAGCGGTGAGAGCCCGAAGAGCAGCACCGCGAGCGTCGCCGCCCACCGGGGGAGCGTCATCCGGCGGGCAAGCGCGTAGAGCAGGATGCAGGACGCCACCGTGAACGGCAGCATGATGATTCGCGAGTAGGCGACGACGAGCTGCCCCGGCACGTGCCAGATGGCCTCGGGTATCCAGGCCATCGCCGAGAGCTGGATCCAGCCAAGCGGCGGGTGGTCGAACACGTAGGTGTACGGGGTCAGCCCCATGCCGTGGTCGATGGCATAGGACTGGGCCAGGTAGGTGCCCTCGTCGTCGAACACCCGCGGGTAGCCGGCGATGTTCCAGGCCTGGACGAGCAGCACCGCCAGCGTCGCCACCGCGCACAGCCAGAAGTCCGCCGAGCGGCCGAGGAACCGCCAGGCCTCGGCCCTGTTGATGGGTGCCCGCTCTAGCGGGCGGTCGAGCGTGGTGCTCACAGTGGGCTCCTGCTAGTCCTAGAGCGGGGTCAGACGCTGGTGGTGGCCGAGGATGGCGCGGGGGCGACCAGGTGGGCGCCGACGTGCTTGGTGAGTTCCCAGTCCTTGTGGCCCCGCAGCTCCCGCCAGACCGCCCGGAGCGCCGCGAACATCAGGACGATCTGGAAGAACGGCATGCCCACGACGAGCGTCACGTAGCTGCCGAAGCCCACCTTGTGCGACTGGTCGGGCTGCTCCTTGCCGAAGTACTCCTTGCCGAAGTCGCGCAACGCCGCCATCTCGAAGGCGAGAACGAGGAACATGGGCACCACCGGCAGCCAGGAGGCCATCGCGATCACCATCGGCACCTTGACCAGGATGCCGATCAGGACTCCGGTCGGGACGGCCAGGCCCGAGGCCGCCTGGTAGAACGGTGTGGAGAGGGTGAACCGCGCCAGCATGCGCTGCCGCCGCGTCGGCAGCTGCCGCCAGTCCCCCTTGCGGTACACCTGCAGGAAGCCCTGGTTCCAGCGGGTCCGCTGCTTGACGAAGCTCTTCAGCGTGTCCGGCGTCTCCTCCCTGGTAACCATCTCCGGTGAGTAGGCGACGACGACCTTCTTGCCCTCGCTCGACAGCCTGACCCCGAGCTCGCAGTCCTCGGCGAGGCACTTCTCGTCCCAGCCCCACTGGGCGTCCGTGCCCGGCGGCGGCTCGAGCAGCTCGCGCTTGATGAAGACGGTGTTGCCGCCGAGGGTGATGAACCCCTTCTCTGCCTGCAGGTGCAGACGGCTGCGGAACCAGAAGAAGTACTCGAGGCAGTTCCGCAGGCTGTACCAGCTCGAGTAGAAGTTGAGCAGTTGCACGCCGCCCTGCACGACATCGGCGTTCTCGGTGCGGAACGCGTGGTCGACGTGGTTGAGCAGCTCCGGGTGGACGACATCCTCGGCGTCGAACACCCCGAGGATGCCGCCGCGGCACTGGCCGGAGGCGAGCGCCGCGTTGAGTGCGGTCGCCTTGTTCCGCGGCGCGGGGTCAATCACCGTGTGGATCTTGGTCGGGTCGATCTGGGCCAGCCGCCGGGCGATGCCGGTCGTCTCGGGGTCATCCGCGCCGGTGATGATCACGATGTCGAAGTTGTCGTGGTCGCACTCGAGCATCTTCTGCACGGTGTTCTCGACCACGTCCTGCCGCTCGTGCCTGATCGGGAGCAGCAGGGTGATCGACAGCCCAGTCTGGCCGTCGGGTTGAGCGAAGGTGGTGGACTCGAGCACCTCCGGCGTACGCCAGGCGTGCATCATCCACCACAGCGTTACCGTAGCAATGCTGAACAGGACGATCGAAATGACGAGTACTGCTCCAGCAAGCATTACCCCGCTCCCCCTCTTGGCCCCGGAAGACGGCAAGACGTACGTACTACGGTTGGTAGTTAGCCGGCGACTTTGCGCAATACCACAGATAGTGGCAATCTGAAGTTAAGCTAGACCTGGCACCAAGGCAAGTCCGGAAACGGAAGATTCACAGGTCTGATCAATTCGTTAGATTCGAAACCAAGAATTAATAGAAGTTTTTTAGAAACGACGTAAACCAACCAGGGGTTTCGCGCGTCATACCTATTTCAGGAATGCTCAGTCGCCGGCGGAACACCGGCCGCGACTGGCTGGGACCACACTAGAGGTAGCGGGCACCTGAGCGGTAGAGGCAGTTTTTGCGGGCATCCGTACCGACCCGTGCGTTCGGCCGAGCGAATTGATTTCGAAGCCGCCGGCGGCGGTGCGGCCGGCCGGACAAACATCAAGAATAGATAAAGGACCGGCGAATTATCGCTTATCAGGCAGACATCCCGCAGGTCACGGTGGAACAATAGTCGAGTATATCTTGTCGGTTACGGGGTTGGATGGTGAAAAACGTTGAGTCGTGTTTCCTGGTCCGTCCGGTCGGCGCTGGTGCCGGCCGGCGCTGCGCTGATGGCTTTGGCGGCATTGTCGGGCTCGGCGAACGCGTCGGCGGCGCGGACCACGGCCGCGGCCACCGCCAATGCGGCCACCGCTAACGTTGCCGCCCCGGCCTCGGCCAGCACCGGCAGTGTGTCGTTCTACCAGACCTACGGCATGCAGCAGGGCGCGGTCTCCGGGCCGGGCGGGCCCGGCGGCGCGGGCCCCCAGATCTGGCTGATAGCGATGGACCCGCCGGAGTTCCAGGGGAACCCTGCTGGCTCGCAGGCGCTGGACGAGGTGAGCCCCACGACCGGGGCCGTCAACTACTGGGCGCCGCTGCCGCCCTACGTCGGAAACACCGGCACCCTGCTCGCCTACGACGACGGCGCCCCCGCCTTCGACGGCAGCGGGCACGCCTGGATGATCGCGACCTCGACCACCCTGTCCGGTGCCCAGTCGCACTATCTGGTCCGCTACACCCCGGGCCCGAGCTCGAGCGCCATCTACAAGCTCGCCGCCACCTGCTCGTCGCCGCACGGCATCACCGCCGCCAGCGACGGCTCGGTCTGGCTGGCCTGCAACTCGGCCAAGGCCATCCGGGTCACCGCCAGCGGTGCGATGCGGACGTTCGGCCTCTCCCGGGTCGCCACGATCGTCAGTCTCGCGGCCGCCAAGAGCGGGGTCATGTGGGCGGTCGGCGAGAACTCCTCCCACTCGCCCATCGGGCTCGTCCGGCTTACCTCCGGGGGCGGTGAGGCGTATTACGCCACCCCTCGCGGCATCACCGCGCGGGGCGTCGCGGGTGACGGCTCGGCCCGGATCATAGAGACCGCCGCTTGCGGCTCCACCCTCTGCTTCGAATCGGTCTCCTCGGCCGGCAAGCTGGCGCACGTCGGGACCGCACCGAACAAGGTGTCAGGCAGCTACGGGCCAGCCATGGACGCCAGCGGCAACGTGTGGTTGCTTGTGCGCGGTTCGTGGTCCAAGACCGGCCAGTACTTCATCAGGCTGACCTCGGGCAACAAGACTCAGTCCTACGCGTTCTCGCTGCCCGGCTGTGGCACCACCCTGCTGTCCATCGCCGGCCACCCGGTGGGCAGCGCGAACGGCTCGGCCTGGGCCGAGTCGGTCACCAACTGCACCTCCATCGGCAACGCCAAGAGCGCCTACGTGGGCGGCGTGGTCCGTCTCGAGCCGTAGGCGGCAGCCGGCCAGCGGGAGTAAGCCCCGGCCGTTCAGTAGAAAGGCTTTTGATCTACCGAACGGACCTGGGGCTCAGCGCGGCGTGGGCCAGCTCTTCGTTGTGAGCCAGGTGCTCGTCCAGGGCCCGGGCGGCGACCTGGGGGTCGCGGGTACGGAACTGGTCCACAAGCAACTGGTGCGCGTCGCGACGCCGGTCGTGCTCACCGGGATCCGGGTCAAGCAGGCCGAAACCGATCCGCACGTACCGTTCGCTCGCCCGCCAGCTCATCATCAGAATGCGGATATCCCAGGTCAAGGCGGCGGGCGCGAGCAGTGCCAGGTGGAACGCGCGATGGTCGTCGTAGATGTCGTCCATGCTGCGCTCGGCGCCGCCGAATTCCGCCGCGGCCTGGTAGAGCCGGTCGAGTTCGGCATCGCGCAGTTGCGGCACCGAGCGGCGCGCGAGGTCGGGTTCGAGCATCCGGCGGACCCGGTAGATCGCGTGGAACTCCTCGAGATCAAGCGGGGCCACGCTCGCGCTGCGCCCGGGGGGATTGACGACGAGGCCCTCGGCCTCGAGCACCCGCAGCGCGTCGCGAACCGGAATGAAGCTGACGTCGAGCTGCTCGGCCAGCTTGCGCAGCGACAGGCTCTGCCCGGGCGAGAGGGTGCCGGCCAGGATCGAGCGGCGGATCTCGTTGGTCACCTGCTCCGACAGTGACCGGCTCTCGATGGGACGGACCGATCCGGAACTAGCCGACGTGACCGTCATGTCCGCTCCCAGGTATAAGGCCGTTTTCGGCGACGATATCAAAAATATCAGAGTCTTGACTGTTATCACATATCAGGCTTACGGTGTGACCGGCAGCAGCACGTCAGAGCCCAAGAGGTGACCGCGATGTCCACGCCCAAGTTCGCCCACAACGTCTTCCAGACCGCCAACCATGAGGCGATGCGCGACTGGTACTGCACCGTCCTTGATGCTCATGTCGTCTACGAGGACGCCACCCTGACGTTCCTGACCTTCGACGATGAGCATCACCGGGTGGCACTGCTGCATCCGCCGGTCGAGTTCAAGCCCAAGACGGCCAGCACCGCCTCGCTGCATCACTCGGCCTACACCTTCGACAGCATCGACGCGCTGCTCGAGCGCTACGCGCTGCTGCGGGATAGGGGCATCACCCCCGCCGTGTGCATCGCCCACGGCGTCACCACCTCGATGTACTACCAGGACCCTGACCGCAATTTCGTCGAGCTGCAGATCGACCGGTTCGCCGAGCCCGAGCAGGCGACCGCCTACATGCTCGGCCCGGAGTACGCCGCCGACTCGGTCGGACCGGCCTTCGACCCCGAGGAACTGCTGGCCGCCAGGCGCGCGGGGGCGAGCGTTGAGGAGCTGTCGGACCGGGCGTGGGCGCTCAAAACGGAACTTCCCAACCCGCTCGAAGTGCTGATGGGCGGCTGAACCCGCATGCCCGGCCGTGCGTGCCTGATCTGCTCGATGGAGGAGGCCGACCCGGCGTCGCGGGTTTTCCTCGACGAGCTGTGGGCGGCCGAGGTGGCACCCGGCTACGAGGTCCCCGGCTGGTTCTTCCTGCGCGCACGCCGCCACGCCGAGAAGATCACCGGCCTCGACGACAGGGAAACGGAGACGTTCGGCCGTCACGCGCACGACCTGGTCAACGCGGTCGAGCAGGTCACCGGCGCGCCGGCCGTCTACCTGCTCTCCTTCGGGGAAAACTACCTTCACTTCCACGCGCTGATCGCCGCCCGCGGCGCTCAGGTGCCGCCGGAGTTGCGCGGGGGCGCGCTGCTGCGGCTGCTGGCCTCGGGCCGCGACCTGCCCGCCGCGCAGGCCCTGGCCACGGACGTCAGGCTCGCCTACGAGGGGATCGCCGGTGGCCGTGAGCACGCCGCCGTCGGTTAGCCTCGATCGGCCGCACGCCCAGACGAAGGAATCCGCATGACCACAAGCGCTGATCACACCGACCGCGGTAAAACGACCTACGACCAGGGGGTGCTGCGCGAGATCGCCAGCCGGGTGCTCTGGCTTTCCGCGGCAATCGTCGACGCCGCCAACGCCGGCCGTGCCAACCACTCGGGCGTCAAGGTGGGAGGCCACCAGGCTTCCAGCGCCTCAATGGTCGACATCATGGTCGCACTCTGGTTCGCGGAGCTCACTCCCCTGGACCGGGTCTCGGTCAAGCCGCACGCCTCGCCGGTTCTGCACGCCGTCAACTACCTGCTCGGCGAGCTCGACGAGTCGTACCTGACGACCCTGCGCGCCAAGGGCGGCCTGCAGTCTTACCCTTCCCGGCTCAAGGACCCCGACGCCGTCGACTTCTCCACCGGTTCTGTCGGCATCGGCGCCACCGCGGCGCTCTGGGCGGCGATGGCACACCGTTATGTCGCCTCCCAGTTCCCCAGCTCCCCGCCCGCCGGCCGCTTCATCAGCCTGCTGGGCGACGCCGAGCTTGATGAGGGCGCGATCTGGGAAGCGGTCGCCGACCCGGCCGTGGCCCACCTGGGCGAACTGCTGTGGGTGGTGGACCTCAACCGGCAGTCCCTGGACCGGGTGGTGCCTGACATCCAGATCGAACGGCTGCAGGGCATGTTCACCGCGGCCGGCTGGCAGGTCGTCACGATCAAGTGGGGACGCCTGATCAGCGGGCTCTTCGAGCGAAAGGGCGGCGCCGAGCTGCGTGCCCGGCTGGAGACCATGCCCAACGAGGAGTACCAGCGGATGCTCCGGGTGCGGCCCGCGGAAATCGCCGACCGCATCATCGGCACCAGCGGCAGCGAGGAACTGCGGGCCCTGCTGTCCACCATCGACGGCCCGGAGCTGGCCGCTGCCATCCGCGACCTCGGCGGCCATGACCTCGGGCTGCTGGTGGACACCTTCCGCGGCATCGACTCCCGCCGCCCCACGATCGTGTTCGCCTACACGATCAAGGGCCGGGGACTGCCGACAGAGGGACATCCCAACAACCACTCCGCGTTGCTGACCTCCGCGCAACTGCAGGCCCTGGCCGACGCCTGCGCAGTGGACCCGGCCCGGCCCTGGCAGCGCTTCGACCTCGGCACGGCGGCCGGCCAGCTGTGCGCGGTGCGGGCACGGCAGCTGCACCGGGAGCCGGTGACCCCGTCGCAGCCGGTCAAGATCCCGGCCGCCCTTGGCCATCCGCACCGCAAGCCGGTCTCGACCCAGGCGGCCCTTGGCCGCTTCCTGGCCGACCTGGCGCATGACGCACCGGAAGCGGCCGCGCGGGTGGTCACCTGCAGCCCCGATGTCGCCTCCTCGACCAACCTCGGCGGCTGGATCAACAAGACCGGGGTCTGGTCCGTGCAGGACCGGCATGACTGGTTCGCCGATGACTCCGAGCGGGTCCTGCGCTGGCGTGAGGTCAGCAACGGCCAGCACATCGAACTGGGCATCGCCGAGGTCAACCTGGTGTCGCTGCTTGGCGAGCTCGGCGCGACCTGGTCCCGGTGGGGTGAGCGCCTCATCCCGGTGGCGACGCTGTACGACCCGTTCGTCTCCCGTGCGCTCGAGCCCTGGTCCTACGGCATCTACTCCGGCGGTCAGTCGATCCTCGTCGGCACCCCCTCGGGCGTGACCCTGGCGCCGGAGGGCGGAGCGCACCAGTCGATCACCACCCCCTCGATCGGGCTCGAGCAGCCCGGCTGCATCGCCTGGGAACCGGCCTTCGCGCTGGATCTGGAGTGGTGCCTGCTCCATGCGATGGACCGGGTCGGTGTGCAGGGCGGCACGTCGTCGTACTTCCGGCTGAGCACCCGCCCGATCGACCCCGCCCTGGCCCAGGTGCCTGCCGACCCCGTACTGGTGGAACGCCGGCGACAGCAGGCGCTGGCGGGCGGCTACCGCCTGCCCGCCGGGCACCCGGCCGGTGCCGAGGACGTCACCCTGGTCGGCGTGGGCGCGATGATGCCCGAGACGATCGCCGCCGCCGCGGCACTGGCGGCGGCCGGGGTCAACGCCGGTGTCGTCTGCCTGACCAGTCCGGACCTTGTCTTCCGGTCCTTCCAGCAGCGCGGGCGGCGCGAGCCAGGCGTGGGCGGCGGCATCGTCGACGAACTGTTCCCGGCCGGCCATCCCGCGCCGCTGGTCACCGTGCTTGACGGTCATCCCCATACGCTCGCTTTCCTGGCCGGCGTGCGGGGGGACCGCATCCGCTGCCTCGGCGTCACCGAGTTCGGGCAGTCGTCCGGTCTTGATGACGCCTACCGCATCCACCACATCGACACCGGCTCGATCGTCGACGCCGCGCTGACGCTGGCGGGCCGTTAGCCCAAGGAAGAAGGATCCATGGAACGCAGAGTGATCGATGCCGACGGCGGCGTCGGGGTCGCCGTCTCATACCACGCACCGGCCATCGGCCTACCGGGGCTGCCGCTGCTGGTGGCCCTGCACGGCGGCACCTACACCAGCGCGTACTTCGGCGTCGCGGGCGGCCCGTCCGGATCCTTCCTTGACATCGCCGGGCGCAACGGGTTCGCCGTGCTCAACGTCGACCGTCCGGGTTACCGCGAGAGCACCCTGCTGGCCGACGAGGAGAATACCTTCGCCCGCCAGGCCGAGATCCTTGACCAGGTCATCGCGGCGGCACTCGACCTGTGGCCGGGGCCGGCCGTGGTGCTGGTCGGTCACTCGATCGGTGGCATGATCAGCCTCGAGATCGCGGCCCGTCACCCCCGCTGGCCGCTGGCCGCCGTGACCACCAGCGGCAACGGCGCGCGCATCCCGGCCGGCGGTGCGGCCGAGGCGCTCGGCAGCCTTCCGCTCTCCGGCGTGGTCGACCTCCCGGTACCCGAACGCGACGGGGTGATGTTCGGCCCCGCCGGTTCCTTCACCGAGGCGGCCAGAACCGCCGCGCACGGTTCCTACGCTCCCACTCCGTTCATCGAGCTGGTGCGCGCCCCGGTCTGGGCCCGGGAGCGGCTCAGCTCCGTCGCGGCGGCGGTAGAGGTGCCGGTGCTGACGGTTCTCGGTGACCACGACGCGCTGTGGGACTCTTCGCCAGAGGCGCTGGCCGATTACGAAAGCCGCTTCACTGTGCCGGTGTCCGCTTTGGTCATGCCCTCCACCGGCCATTCGGTCGACCACCACCTGACGGGGGCCGCCCTGGACCTGATGCAGCTGTCGTTCGCCCAGTCGAGCATGGCAGTGCGTGGTCAGGCTGCCCCCGTCGGATGACCCTGCCGTCGGGTTCTTTTGACACGCCGGTGCTGATCGCCGGCGGCGGCCCCGTCGGTCTCGCGCTCGCGCTCGAACTCGGCCTGCGGGGTGTCGAATGCCTGGTCGTGGAGCCGCGGCGGCAGCCGACGAGGCTGCGGCCGCGGGCCAAGACGCTGAACGCGCGCACCATGGAGCACACCAGGCGGTGGGGTCTGGCGGCGCGGCTGCGCGCCGCCGCGCCGCTGCCGGTCTCCTGGTCGCAGGATGTCTCCTTCTGCACGAGCTTCCTGGGTGAGGAGATCACCAGGTTCACCGGCGTTCTCGGGCTGGCGGACGACGGCGACTCCCCGGAGCGCGGGCAGCAGATGCCGCAGTACGTCCTCGAGGAGGTCCTGCGCGAGGTCGTCACCGAGCTGCCGGGGGTGAACCTCCGGCTCGGCTGGCGGCTGCAGAGTCTGGACGCCGCCGGGCCGGGGCCGGTCCAGGTCAAGCTGTGCGATCCGGCCGGGGAGACGGTGCCGGTCGCGGCCGAGTACGTGGTCGGGGCCGATGGTGCCCGCAGCGCCGTGCGCGAGCAAATAGGCGCCCGCTACGTCGGGTCGGCCGCACTGCGCGCCAACACCGGCGTGGTGTTCCGCAGCGAGGAACTCGTCACCGCCGCGCCGCATCCGCCCGCCGTGCAGACCTGGCTGCTCAATCGGCAGACGCCGGGGATGATGGGACCGATCGACCGCTACGGCCTGTGGTGGCTGATCGCCTTCGGAATCGACTCACGCTCGGCCGAGGTCGACCCCTACCGCCTGATCAGCGGGGCGCTCGGCCGTGAGCTGGCGGTGGAGGTGGTCAGCACCGACCCGTGGACGGCGCGGATGGAACTGGTGGACCGCTGCCGCAGCGGGCGCGTGTTCCTGGTCGGCGACGCCGCGCACCTCAACCCTCCGTTCGGCGGCCACGGCCTCAACACCGGGATCGGCGATGCGGTCGACCTGGGCTGGAAGCTCGCCGCCAGCCTGGCCGGATGGGGGGCGCCTGGGCTGCTCGACTCCTACGAGGCCGAACGCCGGCCGTTGCACCGGCGGGTGATTGACGAGGCGGCCGCGAACATGGCCACCCTGGCGCCGGAGCTGCTGGCCGACGGCCTCGACCGGTCCGGTCCTGAAGGCGAGCGCGCCCGGTCCTCGGCCGCCGCCCGCATCGAGCAGACCAAACGGGCGGAGTACTTCAGCACTGACCTGATCCTCGGTCATCGCTACCAGGACTCCCCAGTGCTGCAGGCTTCGCCGGTGCCGCAGGCATCGCCGCCCGAGCTGGGGCCGTGGCCGAGCTGCGCTGCCCCCGGCCGCCGCCTGCCCCACCACTGGGTGTCTCCCCGGGTGTCCACGCTGGACCTGGTTACCGGCACGCACGTGATCCTGACGGCCGACGGCGCCCTGGGCGCGCGGGCAGCCCGCGCCGCCAAGGCCGCGGGCCTGCCGGCCACCGTCGTGCAGCTCGAGCAGCCGCTTATGCGCCGCCTTGGCGCGGAGCTGCTCGTCGTCCGGCCCGATCAGGTGGTCTCGGCCGTCTGGCCGGAGCTCCCGGGCGAGACCGAGTTTTTTGACACGACGATGGCCATGCTCTGTGGCCGGCCTGGGAGCTGAGACGACATGGGCAAGATCGCGCTGACCAATGTGCGGGTGTTCGACGGCGAGCGGCTGCTCCAGCCGGCGACGGTCGTCATCGACGGTGACCGCATCGGAACCGACCCGGCGGGCGCCACCACGGTGGAAGGCGACGGCCGGGTGCTGCTGCCCGGCTTGATCGACTGCCACATTCATCTCACCGACGACGCGACGCTGCCGGCGCTCGCCCGGCAGGGTGTCACCACCGGGCTCGACATGGGAACCTGGCCGCCGGAGCTTGTCGCTTCGCTGCGCAGCCGACCCGGCGTCACCGACGTGCGCTCGAGCGGCACCGGCGCCACCCACCCGGACAGCGAGGGCGCGGATTACATCAAGATCATCGTCGATCCCCCCGGCTTCGACGAGGCCACCGTCAGGGCCCTGGTCGAGGCCGCGGATGCACAGGGTCTGCGGACAATCGCGCACGCCGCCACGCGTGACGCGGTGCTGCTCGCGCAGGCAGCCGGGGTGGATGTGCTCACCCACGCGCCCATTGACAGGGAACTGGAGGAGGGCGAGGTGGCCCGCACCCGCACCTCGGGGCAGGTCGTCGTGCCCACCCTGACGATGATGGAGGCGATCGTCGAGAAGATAAGCGCCTTCGCGCCGGTCTCCTATGACGTCGCCCGGTCCACCGTCGGGCAGTGGCACCGGGCGGGCGTCACGATCCTCGCCGGGACCGACGCCAACCAGGTACCGTCGGCGCCCGCTTCCCCGCCGTACGGCACCAGCCCCGTCCGGGCAGCGGCACGTTCCCGTTCGGTCAGCTCAGCAGTCGCGCGGTACCGTCACCGCCGACGGTGGCGAGCAGCGTCCCGTCCGGGCTGAAGGCCACGTCGGACAGCGCGTGATCATGGGGAGTGCCGGTGCTCAGGAGCGTACCGGCGGCAGCATCCCACAGCCGCGCGGTCCGGTCCTCGCCGACGCTGGCGAGCAGGCTCCCGTCCGGGCTGAACGCCAGCCCGGACACCCTGTCGCGGTGGCCTGTCAGGGTGCGCACCGGCGTACCGGTTGCCACCTCCCACAGCCGCACGGTCCCGTCTCCGCTGCCGGTGGCGAGCACGGTTCCGTCCGGGCTGAAGGCCACATCGGTCACAGACTCCTGGTGGCCTGTCAGGGTGCGCACCGGCGTACCGGTGGCTAGCTCCCATAGCTGCGCCGTCCCGTTGTCGACGGCGGCGGCCAGCAGGGAACCGTCAGGGCTGAACGCGATCGCGGACACCTCTGCTCCGCGAACCGTGAACGTACCCGCCCGTGTGCCGGTACCCAGGTCCCAGAGGCGCACGCTGGGATCCCACCCGGCGGTGGCGAACAGGCTCCCGTCCGGGCTGAAGGCGACGTCCGTCACGTACGAGGTGTGGCCGGTGGCCGTGCTGCGCAGCGACTCGCCAGAAGCGACCTGCCACAGCCGCGCGGTTCGGTCACCGCTCACGGTGGCGACCAGGGAACCGTCGGGACTGAACGCGACTCCGGTCACCCCAGCCTCATGGCCGGTCAGGGTGCGCACCGGCGCGCCAGTCCCGGTATTCCACAGCCGTGCGGTGTGATCCCCGCTGGCGGTGGCGAGCAAGGATCCGTCGGGACTGAACGCGACCCCGGTCACATAGGAGGTGTGGCCCGCCAGGGTTCGAGTGAGGCGGGATGGCCTCGGTGCCGGGGCGTGGCCGGCTTGGGCTGGCGGTGACCGCCGGGCCGGTGCTTCCCCGGTGCCGGCTACATCAAGCTGCTCGGTCAGGGTGAACAGGTGGCTATCGTGCCCGCGCAGGTACAGCACCGGGGTGACCCATTCCAGGGTCCGGTCGCTGAGACCGAGGATCGCCACCCGGCCGCTCGAGACGGCATCATCGACGCCGCGGCCGCGGGCGATGGCGGCGTAGAAACCACGGGCGAACACCACCGCCGCCGCGTCGGAGATCTCATACTGCATCGCCGCCACGGCGCTGACGCCCCTGCGGATCAACGTCGCGGCGGTACTGGAGAACAGGTCGCTGACACCGGTCGCGGCTCCGGAGCAGGAGTTCAGCACGACGAGGCGAGGCATTGGGCGGGCCTGCCGTAGCAGGTCCGCCAGTCGCTGCGCCCCCACGATGTCCACGCGCCCGTCCTGCCCGACAAGCGCCAGCACTCCCTCCTCCGAGCCTGGGTCGAAGTCCCCGTGGCCAATGAAATGCAGCACATGCCACTCACCATCGAGCAGCACGTCCTGTAGGTCCGCCCAGGTCGCGCCGCGGGCCCAGTGCAGCTCGGCCAGGCCCTGGCTCACTGGGCGGGCCAGCGCGCGGGCGAGTTGGTCCTGCTCCTTCTCCACGTCGAGGGCGGCCAGCCCGCGCGGCGACGAGATCACACCGAGTATCCGCAAGGGCGGCTGAACGCGCAGCGGAGCTGCCAGCGAGGCGACCGGCACATGCCGGACCAGCTGATCCTGGCGGCACACGTACGACCCGGTCGCATGGTCGTACATCGCCTCCCACGGCAGTGCCGCCAGCGCCGGCGACTCAATGCGCAGCACCACCCGCAGTGCGCTCCCTTGGGCGGCCGCGACCGCCGCGGCGGCCCGGTACCGGCCCGCCACCTCGCCGGTCCCAAGCAGCGCGGCGAACAGCTCCGCGCCGACCTCACGCAGCGGTTGCTCGGTCTCCGGGAGCACCCTCCGGCTGGTCACCGCCGACGCGAGCACGGTCTTCTGCAATTGCCTTCGCCGGGCCATGAGCGAATCCGTATCCAGCTCAACCAATGCCGACGCTTCCCCTACTGGGGACGCCACGACCTCCACCTTGAACTTCCCGGCTGCCTGACCGGGCCCAATTGACACTTCGATGATCATCACGAAACCCGCCCGCCCATGACCGGCTCCCTCGCCAGATCATTCATGCTCCCATCACGCACCCCGCGCCCGTCAAGGAGGCAGGATGGCTGCGGTTGCCTGAATTAATCATTTCCTATGTCTATGACGGTCGAAGCAACCTGCTGCCACCTCTGACCGGAGAGAGCGCTGGCTGGAGCGCTGCGGGGCCGGCCAGACCGCTCGGTCCAGGGCGTCGCCCGCCATTGATTGCCGGTAAAGCTGCTGATGCCGAAAATACGGGCGGTTCTTCCGTGATGATAAAGCGATCAAGCACGCTTTGCTGCACTCTCAAACAAATCAAGAATGCCATCAAATGAGGGGATTTCTTGAGAACGTTGGCCCTATAGTATGCGGCTAACGCGCACGGGAGGGCTTTGTTGCGCACTGGGGAAATCGGGCCGAACCTGCGGACCTATGGGGGATTAGTGTCGGCATCTCGCCATTACATCTGGGCTATTCACGATGTTGAGGACTGGAGCAGCCGCCCGGCGGTGCTGCAGGCGCGCATCCAGCAGGCGCTCCGCCGGATCGAGGCGAGTGCGCTGGGCCAGGCGGGGGTCGATCCCACGCGCGTGGGCCGGCAGTCAACCGGAGACGGTGCCGTCCTCGCCATACCGGGTGACGTCCCTAAGGAACTGATCACCACGAAGTATGTGGACGCGCTGCGCGAGGGCGTCGAGGAGTATGACGCGGAGTGCCCGGCGGCGGAGACCATCCGGCTCCGGCTCGCGCTGCACGCCGGCGAGAGCCCAGCCGGGCAGGGCGAATGGGCCGGGCCGGGCATCGTCACCGCATCCCGGCTGGTCGACGCGCCGGTCCTGCGCCGCGTCCTGGCCGCCGCTACCGGCTCGGCGCTGGCGCTCATAGTCTCCGACGACTGGTACCGCGCCGTCATCAGGGAAGGCTACGCCTCAGACGAGGGGTACCAGGAGGTATGGGTAAAGGCGAAGAAGTTCGCTAACTCCGCCTGGGTCCGGGTACCGGGACGGACCCAGCCTCCGGGTCTGCTGGCCGAAGACCACCGGAAGCCGCAGCGGGACGAGATGTCCCCGAGGGCCGGCCAGGAGGACCTCGGGGCAGGCGACCGGGCCCCGAACTCAGACGTGAGCATCATCAACTCGGGCAACTACGCGGACTTCCGCCGCGCGACCGTCCACGGGGGCGTCTCCTTCGGGAACAACTACTACGGCCCGTCCGAACCCGGGCAACCGGGCAACCCGCGGCCACCCGGCGGTGCGCGATGAGCCTCGACCCAGGCCTGGGCGCCCAGCCGGGGCCGGGCCCCGCGGCCCCGGCCGGGCCCGCGCAGCCAGGCGCTGGCATGGCCGGAGTGAACCCGGGCCCCGCCGCGGGCGGCCCCGGAGATCCGCCGGCGAGCGCGGGCGCGGCCGGACCCGGCGCCGCTGCCCCCGATGCGCAGCGGGGCCGAGCGGACGGCCGCAGCTATGCCGACGCACGCAATCAGGTCGGCACGAACTTCGCTAGCCAGTACCGGACGGAGACCGAGGCGCGTAACGACTTCCGGGAAAGCCACATCGCAGGCTCGGTCATCAGCGACAGCAACGTCTTCCAGCTCAAACTTGGCTCAGGCACCATGCAGGTGCGGGCAAACCAGATCAGCGCCGAGGAGCTGACCGCGCCGTTTGTCTCGAGCCCGGCAGCGGAACGGCTAGCCGAAGCGATCTCCGGTTACCCGTTCGTCGTGCTCTACGGCCCGCGCGGGTACGGCAAGCGCGCGACGCTGCTGTGGGCGCTGCGCCGCCAGGTCCACGACGACGCCGAGTTGCTCTACCTGGACCCGTCGACGGACTTGGCCGCCTTCTCCTGCGATGAGATCCCAGACCACGCGGTGATGATCATCCAGGACGTGCCCGACAGCATGGTCGACCGCCTCGATGAGCACACGGTGAAACGGATCGAGAGCGAGTTGCGGGCCGGCGACCGCCGGCTCGCTATTACCACCACCAGGGCCGCGTCCGGGGCGGCGCACAGCACCGGGTTCCTGGTCGCGGAGCTCCCGACCCGCCCGGAACCTCGCCAGGTCTTTAACCGGCACCTCGCCAAGCTCCTGCTCGGCACGGGCCTCGCCAAGGACGACGTGCTGAGCTGGCCCGGCGTCGGCGTGCTGATCGCCGAACTCGGCGCGGACATCAGCCTGGGGGACGCGGCCCGGCTGGCCCGGTTGCTGTCCCGCGCCGACAGGAATCAGCCAGACCAGGTAGCCGTGCGTGTTCGCGCCCAGATGTCCGAGTACGCGGATGAGAAGGTCGCGCAGTGGTTCCGCAAGCTCCGGACGCTGAAGGCGCAGTGCATGGCGATCTCGCTGGCCGTGCTCAACGGGCAGTCCCGTGAGCTGATCGCGCACCAGGCCGCCCTGCTTGAGAAGCGGATCATGCCCGCCCCGAACTCCCCGAACGCGCCGGCGTTCATCAACCCGCTAGATGAGGACGCCACTGTTTCGGCCTCGCTGCTTGATGCCAGGGTGGCCACCGAGACCAGGATGACCGAGCACGGGCCGATCATCATCGACGCGATGACCTACCGGGAGCCGGGGTACCCGGGCCAGGTGCTGCGGTACGTGTGGCGCGCGCACGACGGCGCGCGCGGCGCGATCGTCGACTGGCTGCGGGACCTGGGCGCATCGCGCGATCTGACCGTGCGGGTGCGGGCGGCTACCGCGGCCGGCGTGCTGGCCTGCCAGGCGCTGGACTTTGTGCATGACCAGGTGATCTCCAGATGGGCCCGGCACGGCAACGAGGAGGTCCGCAACAGCGCCGCGATCGCGCTGGGGCCGCCAGCCGAGGAACAGTTGCTCAGTCCAACGATCCGGTCACTGGTGGGCGAGTGGGCGGCCGAGGACAGCGATTGGCGGCTGCGAGCGTCGGCCGCCCGGGCGTACGGCCGGACGATTGGGCTGGCGAGCCCGACGGCGGCCCTCCGCGCCCTGGCACGGCTGGCTGAGGTGGACGATATCGATCTCGCGATCGCCGCCGGCAACAGCTACTGTGAGCTGATTTTCGAGGGAACGGGACCACTCGCGGTCAGAGTGATGACCGAGGTGGAGCGGCTCGCCGCCGATCGCAAGCGGGAGTCGCAGGCCACCGGGCGGCTGACGCTGCTCGGATTGAGCTACCCGCGCGGGGCGCCGCCGGCGATGAGCGAGCACGAGGCGCGGCTGCGCGACTGGCCGACCCTGCTGGTCCTCGCGCTCGCTAACGCCAAGCTGGCCGAGTCGGCCGCACGGCTATGGCAGCTCGCCCTCAACGACCCGGACATCGGGGGCATGGCGCGGGACTCACTCGACGATTGGGCCGAGGCGGCGGAGCGCAGCCGTGAGATGCGCGACAGCCTTGTCCGGTTCTTGCTGTGGATCGCGGCTGAGAACCGTGGGCGGCAGGCGATCACCCGGCGGGCGCAGGCGTGGACGCAGAGGGATGGCAGGGCGCCGGCGACAGGCCGGTCCGTGCTGACGGCCCTGGGCTACTGATAGCAAACGGCACCGTGCCACTGATGGGTAAAGGGGAGTGGAATTGGCAACGTCTTCCGGCTCGGTTATCGAGGCTGTGGGTGTCGGGTTCTTCGTGGCGCCGCCTAAGGCGCACCCCAGCCGGGTCTACGTGGTCGTTTACCGCGATGGGTCCATGCAGTCGTTCAGCGGGGTCCCGTCGATCGCCGACCGGGTGTCGAGCAAGCTCTGCTACCTCGTCGACGTCAGCGAGCAGTACACGTCAAGCACGTGCACCGTGACGAGCGCGGTCGATGCGTACTCGTTCTCGGTCGAGCTGTCGGCGACCTGGCGGGTGAGTGACCCGCAGGCGGCGGTCCGCGCCAACCTGTCCGACGGCGGCGCCCTCGTGCTTGGCAGCCTGGAGGACACCGTCTGGCAGATCGCCCGGGGTTTCCAGCCCGAGCGGGCCGCCGCCGCCGAGAGCGCCGTCCGCGGCACCCTGTCGGGCCAGCTGCAGCTCGCGGGCGGCGTCACCGTGCTCCGCGCGGTGGCGAGGTTCCGGGCGGACAGCGCCGTCACCAACGCCACCGTCGACCGTGATGCGGCCACCCATCAGGGCATCCTCGAGCGGGAGCGGATGGACCGGCTGCGCGACATGTTCGACGGCAGTGAGGCCAGCGCCCTGATGCTGCACATGCTGCAGCATCCCGAGGACACCGGGACGGTGCTGGCAACACTGAAGGACAACCGGGAGAAAGAGCAGGCGCTGCGGGTCGCCCTGCAGGCCGGGGACCGGCAGCACTATCTGGCCATCCTGGACAGGGCGCTGGACAACAACCTCATCAACGACACCGACGCCCAGCCACTGCGTGACCTCCTCTTCGGCCAGCCGGCGGTCGGCGGCACCGGATCCGTCGCGATGGTGCCGATCGCGCACCGGCCAACGCTGGGACTGCCGCCCGGAATTACCGCCGGTGGTGCGGCGTCCGGGCCCGGCGCCGGTGCACCGGGCATCGCGCAGCCGACCGGCGGGCAGGCACCGCCTGCCGCTCCGCCAGCGGGTCAGGGCTACCCTGCCGCCGCTCCGCCGGTGACGCCGGGCTACGTGGTCGAAGATGTCCTGGCAGGGCCGGGCGATGACCCGGATCCGAACCAGGCCGCGCCAGCCAGTGCGCCTGCCCCCGGGTCAGAGCCTGGCGGCGTGCGCGCCTGGAAGCCACTTAAGAAGCCCGGCCAGGGAAACTAGTGAGCACGGACGCGCGAGAACGGGAACCGGTCCCCGTGGCCCGTCAGCACGGGGCACCTCCAATCCCGCGCGGTGCCCGCGCACGGGTGGCGCTACTCGTCGTCACCGTGGCAGGCGCACTCGCCGGGGCGGCTCTGTGGCTGACGGGCACGCACCTATACGGGGTCCTGGTGTGGATAGCCGCGGCTTTCGCGGGCGGGGTCTTCACGAAAGATGTTTTCGAGCACCGCACCGGCGGTGCTCGAAACAGCAGCAGCAAGGGGCCGGACACCGTGAAATTCCAGCACCGCATTCGCTTCTGGCCAAAGGGAGGGGAGCCTGCACAACAGCAACAGCAGGCCCAGCAGCCCCAGCAGCAATCGCCGCCCGACCCGCGGGGCGGCGGGCCGTTGCCGGCCCTGGCGGGTGGCCCCGTGCAGGGCTACCCGCCAGGGCAGCAAGGCCATCCCTTCAAGGGAAAGCATGCGGGCCACGGTCAGGGCGGCGCCCAGCCGGCCTCGGTCGCGGTCCTTCCGCCGCCCCCGTTGGCGCCTGTCCCGCCACTGACCGCCATCCCGCTGGCCGAGCCACCCGTTTTCGTGGAGCCGTCTACCTCCGGGCAAGTCCCGTGGCACCTTCCGTCCGGCACGGCCACGCCCAGCGGCCTCGCGGCCGACGGGATCCGCCTCGGGGACCTGGAGGTGCGCGCGGCATCCATGGTCGGTGCCCAGCACCGGTGCGAGGAGCCGGCCCTGCCTCGCCAGGACGCCTACGCGCTCGGCCGCACAACCGACGGTCAGTACCTGGTCATCGCGGTCGCCGACGGCGTCGGCAACAGCAAGCATGCCGACCTAGCCGCGCGCGTTGCCGTGAGCGCGGCGACGCGTGAGCTCGCGCGGACGGTGGAGACCGGGGGGATTCCGGCGATCGACGCCGGGTTGCTCTACACGAAAATCGCCGGGGAGATGGTGGGGACGGGCCGCGATCGCGGTATCAGGGACGCCGACGTCTGCGCCATCTTGATCACCGCCGTCATCCCGACCGGCGCGCTGGCCAATGGGACGCGCCCGATGTGGGCGTCGTGGATCGGGGACGTCTCACTGTGGATCGGCCGAGGTGGACAGCTGCACCGGCAGACCGGGGAGCGGAAGACCGGGCTTGACCCAAACGCGCTGGCCGCCGTTCTGCCCTTCAACCCGGACCAGGTAGACGAGCGCGTCGTCGAGCTTGGCCCGTACGACCGGGTCGCCCTTATGACCGACGGAGTCTCCGATTCCCTGGACTTGGTTCCCGGAACACTGGAGTACTTCGCCAGGCAGTGGTCCGGGCCACCGCCGCATCCGGCGGCGTTCCTGCACAGCCTGTGCTACGACGGCCCGGGCCAGACCGATGACCGCACGGCCGTTGTCGTGTGGTGCGGCGCCGGCGGTCGGGGGAACCGGCACCTTCCCGGCGAAAGGCGATGACGATGAGCGGCGTCTGGTCGAAGCCGCCGGCCAGCCGGGTAGCCAGCCTGAGTGATCTCGGCTCACAGGGCGAGAAGGTAAGCGAGGGCGCCGGCGAGAGCTTGTTCGTTTGCGAGCTCAGGCGTCATCCGGGCTGGCTGTACAAGGCGTACCGGGCGCCGACCTCGGCCGAGAGCGCCGCCCGGCTAGACAAACTGATTGGACTGCCCGCGGCGATGACAGTCAAGGACAGGTCGGTCGTGGACGGGCACACCTCCTGGCCCGCCGTCCGCGTGGTAGATGCGGCCAACCGGACGACCGGGGTTCTCCTGCCGATGGCGCCCAGGGCTTACCAGCATGAGATGTCGCTGCCAGGCGGCCGGTCAACGAAAAAGTACCTCGAGGTGGACGTCCTCGCGCTGAGCGAGACGAGGCAGCAGCAGATGGGCCTGCCGCCGCAGTCCCTGGCCGACCGGATTTCGATCTGCAGGTCAATCGTGGCCACGGCGGACCTTCTCGAGCGCCACGACCTGGTGTACCTGGACTGGTCCTACGCGAACGTTTTCTGGCGCCCGGTCGGTCACTCCGCCTACCTGATCGACCTGGACGGCATCTCCTTCGGCCCGCGCCCGCAGATCCACTCGCCGCAGTGGGAGGACCCGCATGTCCCGCTGGGAACCACCGCGGGGAAGCCCTCTGATCGGTACCGGGTGGCGCTCCTCATCACCAGCTGCCTGACCGGCAAGCGCGTCTATGAGGCCGAGGCCAGGACCGAGCTAGGCGAGCTGCGGAAGATGAGCGCGGAGATCGAGCAGCTGGCCGAATTGCTCATCATGGCACTTACCTCAGCGGCCGCGGCCCGGCCAACGATCGCCCGCATTAAGGCGGCGCTCGACGCCGTGCCGCACGCTTCAGCCGCTTCGGCGCCCCGTTACGGGCAGGGCAGCGGCGCTGCCGTGACCCCGGACCGCGGCGGTGTCAAGGATTGGAAGCCGATCGGAAACCGCGGCTCCACTCAGGCCACCCCTTCGGTTACGGTCCCGCCGACGGCAAAGCCAGCCCCGCAAAAGCCCCCGGTTACCGTCGCCAGCAGCGCCAGTACTCCTTCGTCGCCGCAGACCGGCGCGACGGCGGGCAGCAGCACCGCGGGCAGCGCCGCGGGCGGCGGGGTGATGAATAACACTCAGTGGGCCCGGCCCCAGCAAAACACCCAGTCCCAGACTCCCGTGCGACAGCCATCGGGCGGTCTCCCGGCGGCCCTTAAGGTCACTCTCTGGATAATCGCCATCATCGTCATCATCGCAATTCTCGCGAACGCGTAATCGAATTCCCACGAAGGAGGAGGAGCCGGGATGAATTGCCTTCCCGTTTACGTCGTTATAGACACGTCGCATTCGATGTCCCCCTATGAAAGCATCCTGAACCAGCAGATCGAGGCCCTCTATGATGCGCTGATCACAAGCCCGCGCATCTCGGACTTCGCGTACGTGTCGATCATCAGTTTCAATACCGAGGCAGAAGCCGTCATGCAGATGACGGACTTGCAGTCGATGACCGCGTTGCCTCAGGTGAGCTGCGGCGGGGTCACGTACTTCAACGCGGCGATCGCGTTGCTGCGTGAGCGGATCGACCAGGATGTTCCGCAGCTTAAGAGCTCTGGCCGCCAGGTGCTGCGACCGGTTGCGTTCCTGCTGACGGACGGCGTTCCGACCGACCGGCAGGGGGTGCGGAGCGAAGAATGGAGGGCCGATTACCAGGCCCTGGTGAGCAAATCCTATGGCAATCACCCGAATGTCGTCCCATTCGGCTACGGCCAGGCATCGCCTCAGTTTCTGCAGGAAGTGGCGACCATCCCCAATGCCGCTTTCCTGGCGAAGGACGACGGGGCCAACGGGACCAACACCGCACTGCAAAAGGTCATTCCGGCCCTGCTCAATACCCTGATCGCCTCGGCCCGCGGCAACGCCCTGACCCTGCCAGCCGAGGTCGACGGCTACATCCGGGTGGCGAAAGAAGTCCTGTAGGAAAGCTGGCGGCTCCGCCGCGAGAACTACCGGTGACCGCCCTCATGCGCACGGCCCGCATAGCCGAGTATTCGCAGCTAGCAGGCCGTTCGGGGGAGACGGCGGAGGATCGGGGATTTGAACCCCGGATGGGATCACTCCCAAACCGCATTAGCAGTGCGGCGCCATAGACCGGACTAGGCGAATCCTCCATCCACATCCAAGCGGCCAGCCTCAGCCGTAACGGACGCGGTGTCGAACAGCGTACCGGTACCGGCGGCGCTCGGCAAAGCGAGCGCCGCCGCCGGTGCCCGCCGGTGCCCGCCGGTACCCGCCGGCGACTCAGTGCGGCAGCGGGGCCAGCGTCGTGACCTCGAGCGCGCCGCCCGCGTACTGGTCCCGGAGCGAGGTCTTCTTGAACTTGCCGACGGAGGTCTTCGGCACCTCGGCGATGAAGGCCCAGCGTTCCGGTAGCTGCCAGCGGGGAATGCGCTCGCCGAGGAAGGCCCGTAGCTCATCCGGTGTCGTGGGCGGCGCATCGGCGCGCAGCACCACGGCCGCCAGCGGCCGCTCGCCCCACCGCTCGTCGGGCACCCCGACGACGGCCGCCTCGGCCACGGCCGGATGGGCCATCAGCACGTTCTCAAGCTCCATGGACGAGATCCACTCGCCGCCCGACTTGATCACGTCCTTGGCCCGGTCGGTCAGCCGCAGGAACCCCTGCTCGTCGAGCGTGCCCACGTCGCCGGTGCGCAGCCAGCCGTCGTGGAACTTCTCCGGCGCGGGATCCTTGTAGTACGAAGCCGTGATCCAAGGGCCGCGAGTCTCAAGCTCGCCCACGGCCTTGCCGTCGTTGGGCAGGATCTCGTCGCCGTCGCCGCTGAGCCGGCCCTCCACCCCGCAGAACAGCCGCCCCTGGGACGCCCGGTAAGACCAGACCGCCTCCCCGGTGACGCCGGTAGGCTCGCGGGCGATCGAGCCGAGCGGTGAGAGCTCCGTCATCCCCCAGGCGTGCGTCATCGTGATGCCGAACTCGTCGTAGTAAGCGCGCATCACCGCCTCGGGCAGCGCCGAGCCGCCGCAGACCACGGTGCGCAGCGAGGACAGGTCACCGCCGGCGGTCCGCAGGTGGGCGAGCACGCCCTGCCAGATGGTGGGCACCCCCGCCCCCACCGTTACCTGCTCGGTCTCGATCAGCCCGACGATGGTGGCCGGGGTCATGAAACGGTCCGGCATCACCAGGTCGGCCCCGCCCATCAACGAGGCATAGGCCAGACCCCAGGCGTTCGCGTGGAACTGCGGCACTATCGGCATGACCCGGTCGCGCTCGGAGACCCCAAGGCCGTTGGTCGTGCACGCCGCCATCGAGTGCAGGTAGGTGGAGCGGTGGCTGTAGACGACACCCTTGGGCAGCCCGGTGGTGCCGCTGGTGTAGCACATCGCGGCCGCAGACCGCTCATCCAGATCCGGCCAGCTGAAGGAGTCCGACGCGGCCGCGAGCAGCGCCTCGTAGGAGTGCACCTCACGGCCCGGCCCGGCCAGCGTCTCGAACGCGGCCTCATCGGCGGCCCCCGAGACGATCACGTGCTTGATCGTGGCGGCGTGCGGCAGCACCTGCGCGAACAGCGGCACCAGGGACGCGTCGACAATGACCGCGTGATCGGCGGCGTGGGTGGCGATGTAGCCAACCTGATCGGCCGAGAGCCGGATGTTCAGCGTGTGCAGCACCGCGCCCATGGACGGGATGGCCAGGTAGGCCTCAAGGTGCTCGGCGTTGTTCCACATGAACGTGCCGACCCGCTGGTCGCCGTCGACGCCAAGCGAGCGCAGCGCGTTCGCCAGCCGCGCCGTCCGCTCGCCCACCACGGCGTACGTGCGCCGTCGGGCGGGCTCGTCCCCGGCACAGGTGACGACCTCCTTGTCGCCGAACACCGTGGTGCCGTAGCGCATGATCGCCGAAACGGTCAGCTGAAAGTCCTGCATCGTGCTGTCCACGCCGACCCCACCTCCTCGTGAAGTTCCACTGCCTTTGCATACCCCCGGAACCTGAGGATCTCCCAAAGGGTGTGAAACAGATATTCCCACGGGATCCGGGCGGGTGTTAAGCCTCCAGGCTGGGCATTTGACGGTGATTTCAAACGCCTGCCCGGCGAGAGGCGCCGGTAACTCAGCGTCCGCCCCCAGTTCGGCGTCCTGCCGGAGCTTCGCGACTGCTCGCGCCACGGTGGACTTGACCGTCCCCACCGACACGCCGAGCGCCGCCGCCACCTCCGGCTCGGTCATGTCGTCGTAGAACCTGAGCATCACCGCCGCCCGCATCTGGCGTGGCAGCCGGTCAACCGCGCGCTGCACCACGTCGTGCAGGTCGCTGTCGCCCGTCGCGTCGGCCGACGGGGAGTCGGGGATCTCATCGGTCGGGTACTCGTCGAGCCGGCGCCTCCGCCAGCCGGAAATGTGGGTGTTCACCATGACCCGCCGCACATACGTGTCAAGCGCGGCCGGGTCCGAGATCTTGTCCCAGGACTGGTAGGCCTTGAACAGCGTGGCCTGCAGCAGATCTTCGGCGTCCGCGCGGTTCGCCGTCATCGCCTGCGCGGCGCGCAGGAGCGCACCGCTGCGCGCACGCACGTACTCGCCAAACGCAACGCGCTCCCCAACGCTCATTGACCCTCTACGTTCACGACACAACGCTACTCAGAGTGATTGATTGATAACGATACGCCTTGCGGAGTAACTTCTGCCACTCCCCCACAGGAAGGGTTCCGTCGGAACACAGGTCACTCAGATAGGCCGCAAAGCGCCCTAGAGCCCAGTAACCGCGCCTCATCGCGGACCGAAATTGCCGAATCACTTGACGTGTCTGCGCGTATGTGCGCATCGTCGGACATGACGTGGCGACGGGCGCAATCCCATAGCGAGCAAGTGCGGCGGAAAGCGTATGTTTGCGTGGGTTCTGACGATATGCCCGATCCGTCAACTTCTGACCGGTATCTGCGAAGGTCCGAACTGCGCGCCGCCGTCTTCGAAAGCCACGATCCTGACCACGAATTCCTGGACCGCCGCCCCGCGGCCGCCGCCACCGTCACCACCGGGGTGCTGACCGAGATAACCAAGCAAGCCATCGTTGTCACGGGAATCCATGGCGAACAGTTTCTCGCCCTCTCACCGGGCACCGTCAGCTGGCTCGGGGCCCGGGTCACGCCGTCCGCGCTGCGCGCCGGCGACCCCGTCATCGTCCGCCACCGGACGCACCGGCTGTCCTCCGGCGGGTCGACCGCGCGCATCGCCGAGCGCATCTGGGCCAGGATCGGCCGGGTGGCCGGCGCAATTGTCGAAGTGCGCGGACCTGGCCTGCTAGTCGATACCGGGCAGCCCGGACGCGACCCCGAGCGCGTGGTGATAGCCGAGGCGTCGATGCGCCCCATTCAGGTCCGCTTCCCCCGGCTGGCACCCGGTTACCTGATCGATGTGATCGGCACCCGGCATCGCGATCACCTGCTCGCGGTCAAGGCCGCGACGGCCCAGCCGCCCTATCTGGCCGACCACCCGCCCGCTCCCCCGCCCGCCAGCGGGCAAGTCAGCGGGCCCATCAGCGGCACCGCGGTCTGGCACGAGGCGGGCGACGAGCCGGCTGGGCTGATGGGACTCGGCTATGCCGCCCTCGACCCGGAGACCGATGCCCAGCGGGCCGGCCCAAGCCCGGACCAGCCCTGCGTGCGGCTGCCGTACCTGTCGCTTGGCAGCGCGGTGCGCATCAGGAACGAGTGCGCCGACCGGTCGGCGGTGCTGCCGGTCACCAGCTCAAGCGCGAGCGCGCGTCAGTTCTGCGACCGGTGCCTGGCCTGCGGCACGTCACCCAGGGGACGGGTGGCGGACCTGACCATGGCCGCCTTCGTGGAGCTGGGCGGGAACCTCGAGGACGGCTGCTTCAACGCCACGCTGACGCTGGCCGGCTAAGCGGCGACAGCAGACTGACTGGACTGACCGGGAAAACACACAAAGCAGCAAGACGCAAAGAGCGATGACGGGGTTTTACGGGGTGTTGTGGGGGTGCTAGCTATGGGTGTGACAGGCATGCTCGTCGTGGCGCGCGGGGTTCAGGTCCCGCTGCTGGCGGCGCTGCTCATCGGCGGCTGCGTGGCCAAGGCCCGCCGTGCCATCGGCGCGCGGTCGATCGGCGCGGGTATCGGGCCGACCGCGATGTTCCCGGTTCCGTTGCGCCGCCCGGCCGCGATCGCGATCTGCGCGAGCGAGTTCGCCCTGGGCATCGGCCTGCTGGTCACCGCGGGCCGGTTCGGGGCCGGCTGGCCCGCGATCACGGTGCGAGTAGCGGCGGCGCTGCTGTTCTGCACGGCCGTGGCGGCCCTCTACGAGTTGCGCGCGCGGCGGCCGAACTCGGGCTGCGGCTGTTTCGGTGAGCTGAGCTCCACCCCGGTGAACTGGCGGACCATCACCAGGGCGGCGCTGCTCGGCCTGGCCGCGCTCGCCACCATCGGGGCGCCGCCGCTGCACCTGCCCACCTCGACCGGCCAGGCGGCCGAGGTGCTGGTGCTTGACGTCGCCGAGCTCGCGCTGCTGGCCGCCCTGTCACCGGAGATCGGCCAGATCATGGTCAGGCTCGGCCACGCCGAGCCGTGCGAGCTGCGCCGGGTGCCGGTCACCCGGACGCTGGCCACCCTCCGCGCCAGCGCCCCCTGGCGGCACTACCGCCCCCACCTGATCAGCTCGACTCCGACCGACATATGGCGCGAAGGGTGCTGGCGGTTCGCGGCGTACCCCGGTGTACTCGCCAGCCGCCGCGTCGAGGTGGTCTTCGCCATCTATCTGACCGGCCGCCGCGCGCCGGTCAGGGCGGGCGTACTCGACGTCGACTCGCCCCCGTCCATCCCCACCACGCTCTCGCGTCGCTATAGCTCTCTAACTGTGTATACCAAAAACTCAATACCTAAGAATAAAATCAATATTCCCTCGAACGGACCGCGCTTACTCTGGTCCGTCCCATTAGAACGGCCAGCAGTGAGCGCGTCACACGGGTTGGGAGCGGAGGAACTTGCCGAAGTGCGGCACCGTGAAGGCGATGAGGCCGCGCTCTGAGCTGTAGATGAGGCCCTTCTTGATCAGCCCGTCCCTGGCCGGGGAGAGGCTGGACGGCTTGCGGCCCAGTTCATCGGCGACGTTCGCGGTCGGCACCGGCTCGTCGCCGATCGCGGCCATGGCGCGCATGTACTCGCGCTCGGCCGGGGTTGCCCGCTCGTACCGGGAGCCGAAGAACCCGACCGCCAGCTCGCCCTCGGCCTCCGGCGACGCCACCCTGACGTCGGCGACGGTGATCGGGCTGGCCGCGGCGACATCCCAGGTGACCTTGCCGTAGGCCTGCACGAAGTACGGGTAGCCGTCGGCCGCCGCGTAAAGCGCGTCCAGCGCGTCCTGCTTGAACAGCACGTCCTCGCGCTCGGCGGGAGCGATCAGCGCCTGGTCGGCCGCCTCCCGGTCCAGCCGGTCGATCCGCGCGTAGCGGAAGAGCCGTTCCGAGTAGCTCTTGCTGGCCGACAGCACCGAGGGCAGGTGCGGCAGGCCCGCCCCGACGACGATGAGCGGCCCGCCGACCTGCGACAGCTCGTGGCAGGCGGCGCAGAGCGCCGACACGTCTTCGGCGGGCACGTCCTGCATCTCATCGACGAACAGCGCGATCCCGACGCCGAGGTCGGCGGCGACCGATGCGGCGTCGGAGAACAGCTCGGTCAGGTCGACCTCAAGGTCACCCGAGTCGGCCCGGCCGCGGGCGGCGGGCACGTCGATGCCGAACTGGGCGCTCACCGTGCTCCCCTTGGGGGCCTTGGGGTCGCGGAGGGCGAACGCCTTGAGGACGCTGAGGAAGTCATCGACCCGGTCCGGTGCGCGGTGCCTCGGCGCGAGCTCGCGGACCGCCATGTGCAGGGCGTTCGCGACCGGACGGCGGATGGACTGGTCCGGCCGGGCCTCGAGCTTGCCCGTCCCCCACAGTCGTTGCAGTGCCATCGACCTGAAGGTGTTGAGCATTACCGTCTTGCCGACGCCGCGCAGTCCGGTCAGCACCATGGACCGCTCGGGGCGGGCCCGGGCCACCCGCTCGAGGACCACCTCGAATTGGCTGATTTCCCGGTCCCGCCCGGCCAGCTCGGGCGGCCGCTGCCCGGCACCGGGCGCATAAGGGTTACGTATCGGGTCCACGATTGGACTCTATGGGTTCCTCTAGCCGGAACCGTAGATTTCGGTAGAGAGTGCTACGGGCGTGTCGCTGCACTGCGAGCGCGGATGGACCGTCAGTTGTTGCGGCCGATGAAGCGCTTGTGCGCCTCGGTCAGCTTGAGGTAGGCGCGGGCCGCTATCTCGGCCCGACGTGCTGCGTACTCGTGCGGTGCGACCTCGAACCGGGTGAGGGCGACCTGGACCTCCGCGAGGTCGGACTCGTACTCGTCCTCGATCGTCAGCGCGTCGTCGACGTACTGGGTGTCTGCCTTGCTCATATTCACGGTCAACTTTGTGCACCTTTCATGCTGCACCCCGGCTGGCTAGTCAATCGCATTTGCACGCCTCCCCGGGCTCACCTGGGTTAACTCATAGTTCACAGCCGAAACACCCATGCGTGGCGGTCACTCGCGGTCCTTGTCGTTATCCCGCGTACTGTGTGATGTAACTCACATTCGAGCCTATTCGCTTGTTTCGCGGCTATGGCTGACCGGGCCGTTGATCCGGGCGAGGTAGGCGTTGTAGGCGGCAAGCTGATCATCGGACTCATCGACATCGGCGGGCCGGCCGCCCTGGCCCGCCCCGCGATCCGGCCCGCGGACGGTGGCCGCCGCCGTGGCGGGGGCGCCCTCGCTCATGCGATCGGCCATCGTCGCCCGGCGCACCGTCTCGAACCAGCCCATCGCCGCCGCCGACCGGGGCTCCCTTGACCAGGAGAAGAACGTCACCATGATCACCGCGAACATGATCGCCGCGCCGCCGATCCACATCACCGCGCCGCCCTGGTGGAGGTCGTTCAGCGGGGACGGCCCCCAGTTGCGCGGCGCCATCGGCAGGAACGGGTAGGTCTGGTACGAGCCGAGCACCACCCCGGTGAACGCGTCCACCGGCATCGCCAGGAACAGCAGGAAGAGCCGGAGCGGGTAGGACACCTTCCACCTGATCGGCTCCTTGCCGACCAGCGGTAGGAAGTACAGGTACCCGACGACGAGGTAGAGCACGTGCTCGGCCTCGTGCACCGCGTCGTACTGGATCACCAGGTTCATGAAGTTGGTCAGGTGGGTGCCGACGATCACGGCGGCGTAGGCGACGATGCCCACGGCCGGCCAGGTGATCCAGGTCACCGGCTTGGATCTGATGATCGCGATCACCCAGGCGTGCAGCGGGTTCCTGCTCGCGTGCAGTAGCAGCGTCACCGGCATCCCGGAGACGAGCAACGGCGGCGCCACCATGAGCAGCAGCAGGTGCTGGATCATGTGGTCCCAGAACAGGGTGTCGTCGTAGGTGCCGATGCCGCTCTGGGTGGCGACGTTAATGGCCAGCAGCCCGAGCAGGAAGAGGACGGTCCGCCCGGCCGGCCACGGACGCCGCGGGTGACGCTTGCGGACGCGGAACGCGCCCCACAGGTAGCCCGCCGCGAGGATGGCGGTGAACGCCGTCACGACCGGCGCGAACTGCCAGTTGAAAGCTGCCTCGCTCCAGCTGAAGGGCGGCAACATGGAGCTTCCCATAGGCCGAGGGTACCCCTACGCAGCGTCGTAGCCGACTGCGGCGGTACGCCGGGAAAGGACTAGCCCGCCGGCCTTTCCCGGCTCACCCGGAGGGCGACGGCCAGTTGCAGGTGATCAAGGGATCGACGCCCAGATAGTTGAGCGGTCCGACGACGATCGTTGCCGCGATCGTGGCGCCCGCACTGCAGGTCGTCACGTTGTCGTTGTAGTAACCGCGCTGCCCGGCCGCGGCGGCACCGACGCACAGCCAGATGAACATAACGATCGTCCTTCTGGACACGCCACCTCCTGACCACTGGCAGAAAGAGTACTTACCGGCACCCAGACGGATAATAGTGCCAGCCAACCGGATCCCCCGACATTAGCCACATCGCCACGCCGATCACACCATCACCGGTCAGCCGATCACACCATCACCGGTCAAATGAGTTGGCTCAGAGATCACCGGTCAAATGGGTTGGCTAAGAGCACTAGGCGAAGGCTGTTGTCCGGGGCCCTGGCGGGGATGCCGCGGCAAACCCCGGTTCACCGCCAGCCCCTGGACCCTCCCACCCGGCCCTCGTTCACCGCCAGCCCCCGGAGTCCCCCCACCCAGCCCTCGTTCACCGCCAGCCCCCGGAGTCCCCCCACCCAGCCCTCGTTCACCGTCAGCCCTGCAGCCCTCCACCCAGCCCTCGTTCACCGTCAGGCCTAGAGCCCTCCACCCAGCCCTCGTTCACCGTCAGCCCTAGAGCCCTCCACCCAGCCCTCGTTCACCGTCAGCCCTAGAGCCCTCCACCCAGCCTCTGGAGTCCCGTCACCGTCCGCCGGGCGGCCATTCGCCATGACTGCCAGATGTTTTTTCGACTTTGCATAGCTGCCGGACATTTTATGTGGGTCTGAAACGATTAAATTTGTCCGGGAGCTATGTAATGTCGGCGAGGAGCGGTGGCGCGGCCGGAATTCCACCGAGGGACCCGGGAGCGGGGAAGCCCCCCGGGTCTTCTCCCGACCGCTTACGACACCTACGGCACCTGATATGCGCGCATGCACCGACTCTTGCACTGAGGCGCCCGAGCGTCACGGACAGAACATTGCCGGCGGTTATGGGCCTATCGCGGCAAAGTGGGCATGTACCGCGGTCGTTGTCGTGCACGCCGCGCGGCCACGGTGGGCCTGGCGATCTTCAGTCGACGTGCCGCTCGCGTCCATTTCAGGACTTCAGGGGCGGTCTTCATCTCAGATCGGGCTAGGCCTCGGCACAAGCACCTATGCGGGTCATGCGGAGGGCGTGGTGCGGAGGGCGTGGGATTCGAACCCACGAGGTCGGTTCCCCGACCTAGTTGTTTTCAAGACAACCGCCATCGGCCACTAGGCGAGCCCTCCCGTGTGCATCAACCTTACGCGAGCGGGAAGCCGGACGTGCTGCCAGCCACAGATCGGCGGGGGTGGGCGAAGCCGTCGGCGACGAGGGCGGCCAGCTCGAGGTAAGCGTCGGCGGTCTCGTCGTTGAGCATCTCCAGCTCCACCTCGGCGCCCTCCTCAAGGTGAGCGTCGTAGGGCACCCGCACGACCGCGCGGCAGCGGGCGGCGAAGTGCTGTTCCAGGCGGTCAAGGTCGACCGTGGACTTGCTCTTGCGCCGGATGGCGGAGAGCACCACGACGCCGCCGTGGACCAGGTCGCCGTAGTCGTGTGCCTCGAGCCAGTCAAGGGTGGCGCTCGCGCTGCGCGCGCCGTCCACCGACGGCGAGCTGACAAGGACCATCTGATCGGCCAGCTCAAGGATGCCGGCCATGGCCGAGTGGAGCAGGCCGGTGCCGCAGTCGGTGATGCAGATCGAGTAGAAGTGCTCGAGGACGCCGACCACCGTGCGGTAGTCGTCGGCGCTGAACGCGACCGAGACGCCGGGGTCGCGGTCAGAGGCGAGGATCTCGAGCCTGCTTGACGCCTGGGACGTGTAGGCCCGGACGTCGGCGTACCTGGTCACCATCGCCCGCTCGTTGAGCAGGTCCCTGATCGTCGCCGCGGTCTCCAGGTGGACCTTGTCCGAGAGGGTGCCGCGGTCCGGGTTGCCGTCCACCGCGATTACCCGGTCGCCGCGCAGCGACGCGAGCGTCGACCCGAGGCCGACGGTGGCGGTGGTCTTGCCGACGCCGCCCTTCAGGCTCAGCACCGCGACCCGGTGGTGGCCGCCCGCGACCGGCGCCCGTACCCGGCTGATCAGGTCGCGCCGGTACATGCTGGCGGCGGACTCGCCCACCCGGATCAGCCCTCCGGTCGCACGGTAAACGGTCCGGCGCCAGCCGCCGTCTGGCGTCGCCCGCTTACCGGGGAGCAGCAGGTCAGAGGTGAGCGTGTCGGCGGTCTGCCGCTGCACCGGCGAGTCGGTCGCGGGCATCGCGGGCGCGGGCATAGGGGCCGGCCTGGGCGCGGATGGCACGCTCGGCGCTGCCGCCTCCTGGCGTGCCTCCGCACGTGGCGCTGCGGGAACCCGGAGTGACGCCGGGGCGGCCCCCTCGGCAGCCGGCTGGTAGCCCACGCTGACCTCCGACCACGGCACGGACGGCCCGCGCAACGGCGGCGCGGCTTCCGGCGGCCGCGGTGCGCGATACGGCTCCGAGGTCCACGACGGCTGCACGTCCAGCGGCCGCTGCGCCGAAGGGCGCGGCTCAGCCTCCGGGTACCCGGGCGGCCGCGGCGAGAAGCGCGGCTCGGCCTCCGGGTAGGCGGGCGGCCGCGGCGAGAACCGTGGCTCGGCTTGCCAGTACGCGGGCGGTCGGGGCGCCGTCGGATCGGCGGTTGACTCGGCAGGCGGCCCGGCCGCCGGGTCAGAACGCGGCGGAAGGTCCACCCTGCCGCTGGCGGACTCCGGCGGCCGCGGCACAAACGACGGTCCGGCCGATGACGGAGGCACGGGCGTTGGCGCCATGTACGGCCGCAGCACAAACGGCGTTGCCGCGGCCTGCGGCTCCTCCGGCGGCGGCAAGTCCGGCTCCTTGGGCACGGAGGATGGCGCCGCATACGGCCGCGGCACAGACGGAAGGCCCTCGGGCAGTGGCGGCCCAGGCGGCTGCACAGCCGGCAGTGGGTCCACGGGCGTTATCGGTTCAGCCGGCTCCAGGGCCGCGGAAGGCGGCTCCGGATCCGGCTCAGGCTCTGCCGTCACCGCGGGCTCTGCCGTCACCGCGGGCTCTGCCGTCACCGCGGGCTCTGCCATCGGTGACGGCACCGGCCAGGGCGGGCGCATCGGCAGCGGCTGCGACGCCACCGGCGGCGGAGAGGCCGGCATCGCCGGGTAGCCGGGGTCGGGCAGTGTGCCGGTGTCCGGCAACTGCTCGAGCGCGGGCAGGTCGGGCAGCGGCTGATCCGCCGCTTGCCAGTCGGGCAGCGGACCCCTGGCGGCACCGGTCTGGCCCGGATAACCGGAGGAGAACGGGTATAGCTCAGTGGTCTCGCGTTCAGCGGAGGTTGCTTGGTTGTCGTGTCGTTCGTCTGGCGTCATCGGGCCGCCCCCAGTAGCCACCTATGTGCTATTGCCATACTGTTCGCGGCACCCGTTAACTCATCGCGCAGTTCAATCACCCCGACCCGGTGACTAGTTGGAAGACCCTAGTCATTGATTCCCGTCCAAGGAGGCAGCTATGCACGCCGTCGTCATCAGCGAGCCGGGAGGCCCCGAGGTTCTCCAGTGGACCGAGGTCGAAGACCCGCGGCCGGGACCGGGCGAGGTTCTGGTCGAGGTGGTCGCGGCCGGCGTCAACCGGGCCGACATGATGCAGCGCCAGGGGCTCTATCCGCCGCCGCCGGGTGCCTCACCCTACCCGGGCCTCGAATGCTCCGGCACCATCGCCGCCCTGGGCGAGGGCGTCACCCGGTGGTACATCGGCGACGAGGTCTGCGCGCTGCTGGCCGGCGGCGGCTACGCCGAGCAGGTCGTCGTCCCGGCCGGACAACTGCTTGCAGTGCCCAAGAGCACCACGCTGGTCGAAGCCGCGGCGCTGCCGGAGACGGTCTGCACCGTGTACTCCAACGTCTTCCTTGCCGCCCGGCTGGCGGTCGGCGAGACGCTGCTCATCCACGGCGGCGGCAGTGGCATCGGCACGCTGGCGATCCAGCTGGCCAAGCACGCCGGCGCCCGGGTCGCGGTGACCGCCGGATCGCAGAGCAAGCTCGACGCGTGCCGCGGGCTCGGCGCGGACATCACGATCAACTACCGCGAGGATGACTTCGTCGAGAGCCTCATGGAGGCCACCGACGGCCACGGCGCGGACGTCATCCTCGACATCATCGGGGCCTCCTACCTGGCCCGCAACCTCGCGGCGCTCGCTCCCGACGGCCGCATCGCCAATATCGGCATGCAGCAGGGCCGCAAGGCCGAGCTCGACTTCGGCGCGCTGATGGCCAAGCGTGGGTCGATCATCTCCACCTCGCTCCGCGCGCGGCCGCCGGAGCAGAAGGCGGCCATTGTCGCGGCGGTCGCCGAGAACGTCTGGCCGGCCGTCGATTCCGGCGTGATCCGTCCCATCGTCGACACCGAGGTGCCGATGCCGGAGGCGGCCCAGGCGCACCGGATCATGACCGCCTCCACTCACATGGGCAAGATCCTGCTGCGCGCCAAGTCACCGTCCGCGGACGATAGCGTGTGAACATGAGCGACGAAATCAGCCCGCAGGAGCCGGGCAGGCCGCAGGTCGTCATAGTCGGGCCGGACGGGATGGCCGTCGGGGGCGGCGGCGAAGAGGCCGACGGCAGCACGGCCGAGCGTCCGGTCCTTGAGATGGTGGAGCAGCCCGCCAAGGTGATGCGGATCGGCTCGATGATCCGGCAGCTCCTTGAGGAAGTTAAGTCCGCGCCGCTGGACGAGAAGAGCCGGGCGCGGCTGAAGGAGATCCATCAGAATTCCATCAAGGAGCTGGAGGACGGGCTCGCGCCCGAGCTGGTCGCGGAGCTCGAGCGTCTGTCCCTGCCGTTCGGCGACGACACGCCGAGCGAGGCAGAGCTCCGGGTGGCGCAGGCGCAGCTGGTGGGCTGGCTCGAGGGCCTCTTCCACGGCATCCAGACCACGCTGTTCGCGCAGCAGATGGCCGCCCGCGCGCAGCTGGAGCAGATGCGGCGCGCACTCCCGCCTGGCCTGCTGCCCGCGCAGGATCAGGAGCAGCAGCCGCATCGTGGCTCCGGTCCCTACCTTTGACTGCCTGACCTGTTCGCCGCGGACTTCGCGGCCGACCTCGACAGCGACCCTGTCTAAGCCCTAACCGCCGGTAACGGCCGGCCGTAGCGCAGCCGGGCGAGCCAGGCGGCCGCCTCCGCGAACTCCCCGTCCGACGTGCCGGGGCGGACCTGGATCCGCCCCCCGTCGCTGCGCGGGTAGCTGCCGAGGAAGCGGACCTCGGCGCACACCCGGCGCAGGCCCATCATCGCCTCGCCCACCCGGGCGTCGTCGATGTGCCCTTCGCAGTCGATGAAGAAGAAATAGCTGCCGAGCCCGTCGCCGGTCGGCCTTGACTGGATCGTGGACAGGTTTATCCCGCGCACGGCGAACTCGGTGAGGATCTCCATCAGCGCGCCCGCGTGGTCCTCGGCAAGGAACGCGGCGACCGAGGTCCGGTCGGAACCGGTCGGGGCCGGCAGCGAGCCGGGCGCTCCTACCTCGACGAACCGGGTGACCGCGTTGGTACGGTCGTGCACGTCAGCAACGAGCACGACCAGGCCGTACCGGGACGCGGCGGCCGGGGACGCGAGCGCCGCGTCCAGGTCTCCCTCGCCGACCCGCCGGGCGGCCTCCGCATTGGACGGCAGCGGCACCCACTCCCGGCCGGGCAGGCTGGTGGCCAGCCACCGCCGGCATTGCGCCTCGGCCTGCGGGTGACCGCCGACCGTCTTCACATCCGCCAGCGTGGTGCCCTCCCTGGCCAGCAGCGCGAACTCGATGGGCAGCTGGGTCTCGCCGAGGATGAGCAGGTCGCCGCCTGCCAGGTCGTCAACGGCGGCGGTGACGATGCCCTCGACCGAGGACTCGATCGGGACGACGCCCCGGTCGGCCGCCAGGGTGCGGACGGCATCGAGGGTCGCACCGATCGTGGCGCACGGTACCGGCTGCACGTCGCGCGCGACCCGCGGGCCGGCCTCGGCCAGCCTGGCCACCGCGGCCTCGGTAAACGTTCCTTCCGGACCGAGATAGGCATAACGCATGTGCCTATCTTGTCAGGTTCGGGCGGTGGCGCGCTTGGCCGCGCGGTCGCGCCGTCCGGCCGGCGCCGGGACGACCGACGACAGCCCCGTCCCGAGCCGCGCGGAGTGCACCGCCTGCGCCTCCTCGGGCGAGAGCTGCTGCTCGCCCTTGCCCGCCACCACCGGCTTGGCGTAGGTCCTGGTCTCCGCGCGCCCGTTGATGGAGCTGATCACCACGCCGTCGCCCAGCGTGTTGAGCAGCGCGAGCGAGAACGAGAGCTGTCCCGACATCTCGTTGAGCGCGTCGTACCTGACGATCCCGACGTCCCGCAGCGCCCGCGGGTCCACGGTGCCGCGCGAGCCGACCGCGCCGTGCACAAGCTCGGCGCACTGGCGGACACACCGGGCAGCCCGCCTGCTGGCTCTGAGCCCAAGCGCAACCCCGAGAACCCCGAACACCACCCCTACCGCAGCAATCACGATCGTCGTCACGTTAAGCACTATATCCGTAACGCAGAGTTGCAATCAGCGGAGGCGTGTCGCGAGCGCCAGGGCGACGTCCGCGAACTGGCGGGCGCGGTGCAGTTGCGAAGGCAGGTCGCCGCCAGTCGCCCGGTGCGCCATCTCCACCTCGACCTCGACGACACGCAGGCCCTTGCGCTTGAGGTCGATGGTCATCGCGGTCTCGACCCCGAACCCGCGGGCGAGCGGGCGGGCGGCCTCGAAGGCGGCCCGGGTGAGGCAGCGCTGGCCGTTCAGCGGCTGGGCGGGAGTCCAGCCGGTCGCCCGCCTGATCCCCGACCCGGCCAGCCGTACCACGAACCCGTGCCCGCCGAGCTTGACCCGGTTGGCAAAGGCGGCGACCGTCATGTCCGCGTCGCCCGCCGCGACCGGGTCGATCAGCGGGCCCGCGTTGGCCGCGGTGGCCGCCACGTCGGCGTCGAGGAAGAGCAGGTGGCGCGGCCCCCCGGCCGGGCGGCGACGGTCAATCTCGGCGACCTCAATGGCGCCGACCGCCATCGCCTTCGCCTTGCCGTGATTTCTGGCATACCTGAGCACCCGCGCCCCGGCGGACCGGGCGACGTCGGCGGTGGCGTCCCGCGAGCCGTCGTCGACGACCACGACCACGTCAACGCCGGGCAGGGTGCCCGCGGCGGTGACGGTTGCGCCGACCCGGTCGGCCTCGTTGTAGGCCGGGATGACAACGGCGACGTGCGGCATGAGCCGATGGTAGCGGGCTGCTTCGCGGGATAACCTCACTAGTTGCTGGCGGGGAAGTCCGCGACCGTGAACACGGCGTCAAGCCCGGTCACCGCGAGGATCTTCTTGACCGCCGGGCGGGGCGCGGCGAGCTCAAGCTCCCCGCCCCGCTCTCGCGCCTGCCGGAGGCAGGAGAGCAGCACGTTCATGCCGGTTGAGTCGCAGAACTCCACCCCGGACATGTCGATGATGACGCGCGGCGACGGAGCGGCGCCGGCGATGACCGCGGCGACCTCGCTCTGCAGCCGCGGCGCGGTATAGAGGTCGATTTCCCCAGTGGCGATCACAAGCTCGTGATCACCCTGAGACCGACTCGAGACATTCAACTCCACGGCTGGAACCATACCTCCCCGAACGGGCGAAACGCTAGCCGCGACCGCAAGCAGTGTGCCCTAATTCACATGCTGTTAACACGCTTACGCTCACGTACCTACACGTAACAGCCTGCGAAGGCGTACCATTTCTTGCTCGCCTCTCACGCGGCGAACTCCGCCTCGCTGGTGGCCCGCCGTGGCGCTGGCACCGACACCGTCGGCAGCCGCTCGGCCCCGGCTTCCGGCAGCTGCGCCGGCTCCCGGCTGACCGGGCAGCAGACCGAGCGCGGGCCGCCCCGGGAGCCGACAAGCTCACCCCCTGGCACCCGGATCACCTCGATGCCGATCGCCTCAAGGCGCTCGTTGGTGAGCGTGTTCCGCTCGTAGGAGACCACCGTCCCCGGGCCAAGCGCGAGGATGTTCCCGGCGTCGTCCCACTGGCCGGCCGGGCCGCCGAGAGATCCCGGCCTGGCTGGCCCGGCCCGGCCCGGGCCGAGCCCGGTCTCGATGACCCGGAGCCGGTCCAGCCCCATCGCCTGCGCGGCGGCCTCAAGGAACGGCCGCGGATGTGACAGCCGCAGCCCCTCATCGCGCTGGGTGATGGTCCGCGCCAGCAGCGAGTAGGCGACCGAGGGCCGCATCAGCACGGTGTCGGTGCCGACCATCGTGCAGCGCGTGTCCAGGCACTCGGCCGAGGCCGGGTCGGGCAGCACCGCGAGCACGCTGTGCGCCAGGCCGCTGTCGAACACCCGCCTGGCCAGGCGCTCCATCCCGGCCGGAGAGGTGTGCGCGCCGATGCCGATCGCCACCACCCCCGGTGCGAGCAGCAGCACGTCGCCGCCCGCGAGCTCTTCGTGGTCCGGCCGGTAGAGCCGCTTGGCGCCGGCGAACATCGGGTGGTAGCCGGTCGCGATCGCGACCAGCTCCGCCTCCCGGCGACGGCCGGGCGGGTTGGTCACGGCGACGCTGTCCCCGACCCACACGCAGGTGTCGCGCATGAAGACCAGGTTCGGCAGCGGATCGACCACGTAGTCCCAGGCGCCGAGCAGGCCGAAGACCGCGCCGCTGCCACCGCTGAACTCATCGCGGGCGAGGCCCATGATGAGCACCTGGCCGAGCTCCTCGGGGCGCAGGCCCTCAAGGTACTCCTTGAGCTGGCCGCGAAGTTCCTCGCCCAGCCTCTGATCGCTGATCGCGGTCGCGATCGCCTGCTGTCTGCCGGGCGCGTACTCCAGCGCGCCCTGCAGCAGTTCGGTGAGGTAGAGCACCTCGACGCCGTGCGCGCGCAACACGCCGGCGAAGGTGTCATGCTCGACCTGCGCCCGCTCCGCCCACGGCGGAGCAGGCAGCAGCATCCCGCAGGTTTGCTGCGGCGTTACCCGCCTGAGTTCTGCTCCCGGCCGGTGCACCAGCACCGTGCGCAACCGGCCTACTTCACTATCTGCCCCGAAAAATTCGGACACGAATCCCCCCGGAAATGTCCGATTGCCGCACAGTTCAGCAACGAGCCTCCTGCTTCGCGGTGCAGCATCCCCCGCCGGGGATTATCTCCGCTTCCGCTCGCGATTACGCATCCCGTGACGATGCGATTACAAGACCGTCGTCATCCGCCCCGTGGCCCGGCCCCCGCCGCGGCGACCAGCCCTCCGGGTCATCCGCGGAGTTCCCGGTGTCCGCGTGCTCATCTTCCCGCTCCAAGCCCAGCGCGATCTCGGCCCAGACGGTCGTCGTCTCGCTGCCGCTGTCATCGCCGTCGGGCGACGTGTCGACTCCCCAGCGGAGCGACAGCCGGTCGACGATGCCCAGTCCCCGGCCGCCGATGGCGGAGCTGCCGGGCTCGTTCACCGCGGGCACGGTCGGGCCGCCGCCGTCGCTCACCGCGATCTCCAGGCAGTTGCCGTCCAGCCACCAGGCGACGCGCACCGTGGCATCCGGCAGCGGCGTGGCGTGACGCAGCGCATTGCTGATAAGTTCACTGAGCACGAGGCCGGCATCACATGCCGTAGTTTCGAAGACACCAGCATCGGCAAGGTCGCCCATTAGCCGTCGGCGAGCCACGCCGACACTAGAGGCTGTGTACGGGAGCATTAGCACGCTCGACGTTCCCACCTCCATGAGACCCCGCCCCGTCCGCGAACCCTTCGAACCCGGCATGGCCGAAATGCCCCCTGCCGGGCCCGTGAAAACGTGAACGCCAGATTTCTGGCGTGTTATCTGCCACAATGCCCGGGCTGTCACGGGTGCCGGACACGGGCCGGCCGCCGAGGCGGTACCGTACTTGTGGGCAATCGCTGCGTTGCCCCTCTCGCAACGCCCGGCCGGACTAACGAGTGGGCCGGACTAACTAGTGGATGGACGCCATGGCTGACCCGACCGTCGTGGTCGATAACCTGCACGTGGTCTACCGCGTCTACGGGGCAGGCGGCAACAAGGGCACCGCCGCCACCTCGCTGATGCGCCTGGTCAAGCGGCAGCGCCGGGTCTCCATCCGCGAGGTGCACGCCATCCGGGGCATCTCTTTCGTGGTCAACCACGGCGACGTGGTCGGCATCATCGGCCGGAACGGGTCGGGCAAGTCCACCCTGCTCCGTGCCATCGCCGGGCTGCTCCCGGCCGAGCAGGGCGCGGTCTACACCTCGGGCGAGGCGGCCCTGCTTGGCGTGAACGCCGCGCTGCTCGACGACCTCACCGGCGAGCGCAACGCGGTGCTCGGCTGCCTGGCCATGGGCATGCCGCCGGCCGAGGTCAAGGCCAGGTACCCGCAGATCGTCGCCTTCTCCGGTGTCGGCGACTTCATCAACCTGCCGATGCGCGCCTACTCCACCGGTATGGCCCAGCGCCTCCGTTTCGCCATCGCGTCGGCCAAGAGCCACGAGATCCTGATGATCGACGAGGCCCTGGCCACCGGTGACGCCGCGTTCCGGACCAAGAGCCACGCCCGGATCCAGGAGCTGCGCGACGAGGCCGGCACGGTCTTCCTGGTCGCCCACAACCTCGGCGAGATCGAGCAGAGCTGCAACCGGGTCATCTGGATGGAAGCCGGCCAGATCCTGCGCGACAGCGACGACGTCGTGAGTGTCATCGACGAGTACCTGGCGGCCACCGGCGGCGAGCCCCGCCACCGCGAGCAAGCCCGCCTGTAGGGCGGGAGCTACGGGGCCTGGGCGCCGGCCCGGCGGAGGGTTAGCCGCATGATCGTGCCGCCCTCGGGGCGGGACTTGGCGATGACGGTGCCGTTCTGGGCGAAGGCGAGCCGCCGGACTATGTACAGGCCGATGCCGACGCCGCCGAAGCGGCGGCGGTCGCCCGTCTCGCCCTGCACGAACCGCTCGAAGATCCGCTCGTGGTCGCCGGGTGAGATGCCGATGCCCTGGTCCTCGACGTCAACCTCGATCATCGGGCCCACGACCCGCGCGCGGACCGTGACGATGCCGCCAGACGGCGAGTATTTGAAGGCATTCTCGAGCAGCTGGCCGACGATGATGTCGGTGGCCATCGCGTCGCCGGAGGCGGGCGGCAGCTCGGCCGGGACGTCCGCGACCACCTCATGCTTGTCCGACAGCGGGCCGAACGAGACGACCGTGGCCCGCAGCAGCGCCGCCAGGTCGAATGACGCGTTGTTAACCGGGAGCGCGTCGGCCCCCGCCCGCGCGCCCAGCAGCAACTGCTCGACCAGGCGGCCAAGCGACCCGGCCCGCTCCGCGATCGTCCTGACCGCCGCCCGGCGGTCGGCGTCAGAAAGCTGCTCCCACCGGCTGGCCAGCGTAGAGGCGAACCCCTGGACCACGGTGATCGGGGTGCGCAGCTCGTGGCTGGTGGTGGCGAGGAACAGGTCCTTAGCCTCTTCCAGCTCCTTGGCCGCGGTGACGTCACGGAAGTCGACGACCTTCTCGCCGCTGTCGGCGAGCTCGGTGCAGAGCACGTCGAGCCAGCGGCCGCTCGGCAGCTTGTGGGTGCGCCGCTCGCCCGGGGCCGGCAGCGGGAATGGCGGCGGCGCGTCCATCACCTCGCTTGCCGGGGTGCCGGTGATCCGGTGCGCGGCCGGGTTCCACTGCTTGACGTTCCCGTTCTCGTCGAGCACGGCGATGCCGTCGGCGCTGCCGTCGATGACGGCCCGCTCATGGGCGCGCTGCTTGACGACCTCCTCGAACGCCATCGCGTTGGTGAGCGCCACCCCGGCGTGCCCGGCCAGCAGCTCGAGCAGCTCGAGCTCCACGTGGCTGAGCGTGCGGCGGCTGTAGAGCGCGTAGAGAGCACCGTAGGGGCGGCCGCCGACGTGCGACAGGGACAGCGCGATCGTGTGCAGGCCGGGCAGAGCGGACCAGATCAGGTCGTCGAACCCGCCCGACTCGCCGGTTGCCATCATCACCGTCTTGCCCGTCCGCAGCAGCTCACCGACCAGGCTGCTCGACAGCGAGGCCACCCGGCCGCGGAGCCGGGCGGGCAGCCCGGCGGTCGAGACCAGGCGCAGCCGGTCCTCCTCGATCAGCACGAACCCGCCCGCGTCGGCGCCGGTCAGTTCGCGCAGGCTGGCGGCGATCCGGTCGAGCACGGACTCCAGGTCACGCTGGGCGTTCATATCGGCGACGACGTCGCCCAGGCGGCGAACCACCCGGGCGCGCTCGGCCATGTAGTGCCGGGCGACGTCATCCTCGCCGGTCTGATGGCAGATGTTGACCCAGCCGATTACCTCGCCACTGGCATCGGTCAGCGCGCTGGTGTCGATGCGCACGTCGATCATGAACCCGTCCTTGCGGATCCGCCGGGTGGCGAAGGAGATCTGCCCGCCACCGCGGACCCGCTCGAAGACGGCGTTGTGCTCGGCCGCGCTCTCCTCGGGGATCGTCGGCGGCTCGAGGCCGATCACCTCTTCGGCCGCCCAGCCGAACATCCGCTCCGCCGCCGGATTCCAGAGCATCACGGTGCGGTCGGTGCCGTAGGCCACGATGGCGTCGGCGGCGCTCTCGATAACGGCGCGGGCGGTAGCGTCGGCCCGGTCCGGGCCGTTCCTGCCCACGGGCCCGCCGGAGGAGGGGGACCCTGATCCGCCTCCCCACGCTGGGTGCGCCTGCTCTGCCACCACACCCTCATGGTGCCACCTGCGGCGGGCTAGGTCTGCGGAAGGGAGTTACTTCTCTTCTTAATGATGTGGGATAGCCCTGGTGGAATGCCGGTTTCATCCTGTGTTGCATGGGTTTGCAGTGAGCAACCTCACGCGGCTGAGGCGGGATTGCAGAGCGTGCTGCCCGCTGGCGGGCACCGCCCCCGACTGGGCTCAGGCCCTTCCGCCACGGCCGTCTGGCACCTATAGTGCTGCTAGTTTTCGTAGTTTTCGCCAACTAGGCACTTGGAGTAACGCCTCCTCGGTCCCGCATAAAACGGGTCAGATGGGGCACCCCCTCAGGTGACGCACAGGCCCCGCTTAACAGCGGGGTAGATATTTGCTATAACAAAACTATCGACCCACCAGTGGCCGCGAGGACGCGGATATGGACCCTTCCCAGGACCAGGGCGCGCCTGAGCAGCGACGGCCGGACCGCCGCCGCCAGCGGGACCGCACACAGCCGCAGCCGCAGCTGCATCCCTCGCAGCAGCGGCCGATCGCGCTGGCCCATCCCGTCATTGCCGGGTACAACGGTTCCCCGTCCGCGCGCAACGCCCTCGCCTACGCGGCGGGCATGGCGCGCCGCCTCGACCGGCCGCTCCTCATCGTCTACGTCACGTCGCCCGGCGTCTACTGCGAGCCGATGACCGGCCAGGTGGTGGGCCTGCTGCGGGACGCGGATTCACTGGAACGCTGGCTGCTGGCCGAGCTCGACCAGGCGGCAGACTCCGGCGGCCTGGAGGTGCATGTCCGCACCCGGCGTGGCAGCCCGGCCCGTGAGCTCGCCTCAATCGCCGCCGAATTCAGCGCCGATGCCCTGGTCATCGGCTCCCCGGCCCACTTCTGGCACCGCCTGATGGGCTCAGTCCCCAGCTGGCTGGCCCGCCACGCCCGCTGCCCCGTAATAGTCGTCCCCTAAGCAATCCCAGAGAAAATACAGAGCTCAGGGAAAGCTGGCCCAAAGCGCAGGAAGGTTACCTGAAGCATGCTGCGCCGAAGGTGACTGACTACGCGTTAGTGAAGAGAGAACTAGTACCCAGACCACAGGAACTCCGCCACCGCCTTGCGAGCGAAGCTCGCATCGGGGGTCCGGGGGGCGTCCCCCGGGATGATGCAGAGGTACAGGGAAGATGAGCGAAGCTCATCGAACATACGTGGGCGAGGAGGGATTTGAACCCTCACATCCTCTCGGACACACGGACCTGAACCGTGCGCGTCTGCCGTTCCGCCACTCGCCCGCTGGAAAGACGCCTTACGTTAGCACGACCCGAAGTGTGGTCGCACCCCGGATAACATCGGATGGGTAACGAGCCGAAGGGAGGCCCGACGGGTGGGAGTTCTGCAACGCTTCGAACGCCGGCTTGAGGGCATGGTCGAGGGGACCTTCGCCCGCGTGTTCAAGTCTGAATTGCAGCCGGTCGAGGTGGCAAGCGCCGTGCAGCATGAGATGGACGAGCGCGCCGCCATCGTGGCGCAAGGTCGCACCCTGGTCCCCAACGACTTTGTCGTGGAGATAGCCCAGACCGACGCTGACCGTCTTGACGTGCTGGCAGAGGACCTCGGGGTGGAACTCGCGACGCTGGCAAGGGACCACGCCAAGGAGCAGGGCTATTCGTTTGTCGGCCCGGTGCGCATCCGCTTCGAGGGCGTTCCCGACCTGGTGACCGGCACCTTTCGCATCCGCTCGGGGGTGATCCGAGGACACACGGTGGAGGCGGGCGAGGTCCGCCAGCCGGTTAGCGACCTGCCGCGGGTGGCCTCTTCCCAGTTTCCCGGACGGCCGCGGCTGGTCGTCTCCGGCTCTTCACCGGGCACCGGCGTGACCGCGGGCAGCACCTATGAGCTGCAGACCCCGGTGACCCTGCTCGGCCGGGGCACCGACTGTGATCTGCGGCTGGTTGATCCTGGGGTGTCACGGCACCACTCCGAGCTGCGCGTGGAGGACGGCCAGGTCGTACTGGTCGATCTCGGGTCCACCAACGGCACGTTCGTCAACGGCCAGCCGGTGCGCCGCGTAGCGCTTACCGACGGCACTACTGTCACCCTTGGCCGGACGACAATGATTTTTCACCAGGACGACAGGTATTGATTGTTCCCAACCAGGTAGTAACTAGAGCCGCACCTGGGGACCGGAGAGTGACTACCCTTAGGACAGCCCAACCGCAAGCGACGTAGGAGCCGAGGACACCGCACGGGATGAACGCGCTCACCCTTACCCTCATCAGGGTGGCCTTCCTGGCCGTCTTGTGGCTTTTCGTCATCGCCGCGATCGGCGTGGTACGGACCGACCTGTTCGGGACCGCCGCGGCGAAGGTACGGCGGCCACGGAATCAGTCAGCGCCACGGCCGGCCACGCCGGCCAAGCCGCAGAAGCCCGGCCGGGGGACGCCACGTTTTCTCGTCGTCACCGAGGGTGCACTGGCGGGCATGAGCATCGACCTCGCGGATCAGCAAATCACGCTTGGCCGGGCGAATGACGCCACGCTGGTGCTGAACGACGACTACTCTTCAACCCACCATGCCCGGATTTTCCCGCAAGACGGACAGTGGATCGTTGAGGACCTCGGTTCCACCAACGGCACTTACCTGGACCGCCAGAAGGTAATCCGCCCCACGCCGGTGCCGGTAGGCGTACCGATCCGCATCGGCAAGACGGTCTTGGAACTACGCAGATGACACTAGCTCTCCGCTATGCGATCCGATCCGACGTCGGTCTCCTCCGGGAGGGGAACGAGGACTCGGCCTACGCTGGCCCGCACCTGCTCGCGGTGGCCGACGGAATGGGCGGCCACGCCGCCGGTGAGGTGGCCAGCGCCGCCACCATCACCACGATTGCCCCGCTCGACGCGCGGCACCTCGGACCCGACCTGGTCGGCGCGCTCGCCGACGCGGTGGCCACGGCCAACCTGCGGCTGCAGGAGCTGATCATCTCCGATCCCGCGATCGAGGGCATGGGCACCACGCTGACCGCCCTGCTCTGGTCGGAGGGGTACGCCGCGCTCTGCCACATCGGCGACTCACGCGCCTACCGGCTCCGCAACGGCCAGTTCCTCCAGATCACCCACGACCACACGCTCGTCCAGTCGCTGGTCGACGAGGGCAAGATCACCGAAGACGACGTGGCCACCCACCCGCACCGGTCGCTGCTGCTGCGCGCACTCGACGGCCGCACGGTCGCCGAGCCCGACCTGATGCCCCTCGACACCCTGCCGGGCGACCGCTACCTGCTCTGCTCCGACGGCCTGTCCGGCGTGGTCACCGAGCAGACGCTTTACCAGACGCTCAGCTCGGTCCGGGACCCGGACAAGGCGGCGCTCCAGCTGGTCGAGCTCGCCATCAGGGGCGGCGGCCCCGACAACATCACCTGCATCGTCGCCGACGTGCTGGACACCCAGGTCAGCGCGGTGCCGCCGACCTGGGCCCCGGTGTTCGCAGGGGCGGCGGCGACCGGTGCACCGAACGAGCTGCGCCAGCCCGTCCGGCAGAGCTCCCCCGCGACCAGGGCGATGCGGCTGACCAGGACCACTCCGCAGCCGGCGGCGCGTGACGAGCAGCCGACGGGCGCCTGGCCCGCCGGGCGCCGGGAAGGCTACACCGGCCAGTTCGACACCGCCCCGTTTGAAACGGACGGCTTCGGTACCGGCCCCAACCGCTTCGACGAGACCGCCTTCGACGGGGATCCCGGCGAAGACGAGGACGGCTACGACGACCGCGGCAGCCGCCGCCGGAGCACTCGCGGCAGCCGCCACCGCCACAACGGCGTTATCGACGGTGACGTTGGCGGCGACGGCGATTACGGTCACCGGACCCGGCGCCGCTGGCCGATCGTGACCGGCGCGCTTGTCCTGCTGGTGGTTCTGCTCGGCGCCGGCGCGTACGGCGCCTGGTGGTACAACCAGCAGCAGTACTACGTCGGCGTGCACGACGGCTACGTGGCGATCTTCCGCGGCACCAACCAGAGCGTGGCCGGGGTCAGCCTCTCCAGTCTGCTCACCCCGTCCACCCTCAAGGTCAGCCAGCTCGGCACCAATGACCAGGGCACGATCAACCAGACGATCTCCAAGGGCAGCGTCACCGACGCCAAGGCGCTGATCACCCAGCTCCAGGCCGGGGCGGACACGTGCCACGCGCAGTGGACGGCGCTGGCCACGTGGCAGTCCCAGACCGTCAAATACCGGAGCGAGCTCGCCACCGCGGCCCACAGCAAGCCTAAGATCAAGGTCCCGGCGAGCGACGCCCCCGGTTCGATGCCGGCCGTGCCTGACACGGCCAACTGCGCCCCGGCGGCGGCGTTTGACATCCCGGCGTCGGCGCTGCCGGCAGCGGCCGGAGGCACCGCCGCGAACGTCGCCCCGACCCCGACCCCGACCCCCAGCCCCACACGATCGGCGAGCGTTAAGAAGTCCGCGACGCCGCGGGCAACCGCGTGAGCAGCACCACGATGCCGCCAGCGGCGCTGGGCAGCCAGCCGCCGGAGGAGGCGTCTGCCACCCGCCGGTCGAGCGAGCTGCTGATGACCGTGTTCGCGCTCGGCATCGTGGCGCTCGCCTTCGCGTCCACCGCGTTCACCCTCAAGGGCCAGCATCCGGCCACGGTCATCGGGTACGTCGTCGCGTACAGCGCGATTATCGTCGGCGCGCACCTCGCAGTGCGCAAGTTCGCGCCGTACGCGGACCCGCTGCTACTGCCGATCGCGACCGCGCTCAACGGCCTCGGCCTGGTGATGATCTACCGGCTCACCGAGGTCGGCCGGTCCGGCAACCCGGGGCCGCCCACCACCTCCGGTGTAATTCTCGCCTCGTCCGCCACGGTCACCCAGGTCATCTACACGGTCCTTGGCGTCGCCGTCTTCGTGCTGTTCCTCTGGCTGGTCAAGGACATCAAGGCCCTGCAGCCCTACACGTACATCCTTGGCCTGGCCGGCCTGCTGCTGATCGCGATTCCCGCGCTGCTGCCGGCGTCCATCAGCGGCGTCGGCGGCACCAGCGCCAAGATCCAGATCAGCATCGGCGGGTTCTCGGTGCAGCCGGAGGAGTTCGGCAAGCTGCTGCTCGCGGCGTCGTTCGCCAGCTATTTGATGGAGCACGGCCAGCAGCTCTCCCTGCTCACCGACAAGTGGCTCTTCTTCAGGATGCCGCGGCGCAAGGACCTCGCGCCGATCCTGGTGGTCTGGGCACTGAGCATGCTGCTGCTCATCTTCGAGAGCGACATCGGCACCAGCGCCGTGTTCATGGGCCTGTTCGTGGCGATGCTCTACATCGCGACCTCGCGGCGCTCGTGGGTGGTGATCGGGTTTGGCATGTTCGTCGTGGGGGCGTATCTGGCGGCGACGCTCGTGTCGCACGTCGGCCAGCGCTTCAGCGTGTGGCTGCACCCGTTTACCTTCAACAACCTGGAGAACTTCCACACCGGACAGCCGTCCTACCAGGTCGTGCAGGGCCTGTACGGGATGGCCAACGGCGGCCTGCTCGGCAAGGGGCTCGGCAACGGCCAGCCCTTCTGGACCCCGCTGGTGCAGAGCGACTTCATCTTCACCGCGTTCGGCGAGGAGCTGGGGCTGGCCGGGGTGATGGCGATCCTGCTGCTCTACGGCCTGTTCGTGCAGCGCGGCCTGCGCACCGCGCTGCTGGCCAAGGACGAGTACTCCAAGCTGCTCGCCAGCGGCCTTGCCTTCATGTTCGCGCTGCAGGTCTTCGTGATCGTGGGCGGCGTGACCCGGCTGCTTCCGGACACCGGTATCACCACGCCGTTCCTCTCCCAGGGCGGTTCCAGCCTGGTGGCCAGCTGGCTGCTCACCGCCGCGATAGCGCGGATGAGCGACTCCGCGCGCCGCCCCGCGCCGCGGCCAATTCAGGATGAGGGGATGACCCAGGTGGTGTCGCTGCGGTGAACCAGCTCAAGCGCGACCTCAACCGCCCGATCAAGCGCGTCTCGATCGCGGTCCTCGTCCTGTTCGTGATCCTGCTGGTCAACGTGAACTACCTGCAGGCGGTGGATGCACCCAGCCTTGCCAACGGGCCGCTCAACGACCGCACCGCGTATAACAACAGCCTGGTCCAGAGGGGCAGCATCGTGACCGCCGACGGCGTCACGATCGCGAGCAGCAAGGCGAGCAAGAACAACAACGGCTTCAAGTACCAGCGCAGCTACGCCGACGGAACGGTGTACGCGCCGGTCACCGGCTACGACACGATCTTCACGGCCGCGCAGGCGCCCAACTTCGCGACCGGAGTCGAGCGCGCGGAGAACTCCCTGCTGTCCGGGACCGGCGACCAGCTCGCTTTCCGCAACTTCATCGACATGATCACCGACAAGCCGCAGAAGGGCGCGACGGTTCAGGTCACGATCAACTCGAAGGCACAGCAAGCCGCCTACGCCGGGCTTCAGTCGATCTTGGCGGGCAAGACCATCAACGGCGTTCAGCAGGTCGGCGGTGTGGTCGCGCTCAACCCGTCCACCGGCGCGATCCTGGCGATGGCTTCCTACCCCAGCTTCGACCCCAACGAGCTGGCCGTGCCCAACACGACGACCGCGGGCAACCTGGTTACCAAGCTGACTAGGGAGAACCCCAGCCCGCTGCTGAACAACGCGAGCCAGACCACCCTCCCGCCCGGCTCGACGTTCAAGATCGTCACCACCTCGACCTTGTACACCAACAAGCCGGCGACCACCCCGCAAACGACGGTCTACTCACCGCAGCCGCTCAAGCTGCCGAACGGCAACGTCCTCAACGACGACAACAACGATCCGTGCGGCAACGGGTCCGGTCAGACGCAGATCATCGTCGCGTTCGCGCAGTCCTGCAACACCCCGTTCGCCAACATCGGGATGCAGCTCGGCGGCCAGGCGATCGCCTCGGTGGCCGAGAAGTACGGCTTCAACACCGCGGTGGACGTCCCCGGCGTCACCACCGCGGCGTCCAACTTCACCGCGGAATCGGACGCGTCGTTCACCGCCTTCGACGCGATCGGCCAGCACGACACGACCGAGACCCCGCTGCAGGAAGCCATGATCGCGGCGACCGTGGCCAACGGCGGCGTCGAGATGAAGCCGTACCTGGTCCAGCAGGTCACCGCCTCCGACCTGTCGGTGGTGTCGCAGACCCAGCCGCAGCAGCTCGCCACGCCCATCTCGCCTGCCGTCGCCGCTGACGAGAAGCAGATGATGATCGCGGTGGTGCAGGACCCGGACGGCACCGCCAACGCCTTCAACACCAACGCCGAGGGCGGCATAGAGATCGCCGGCAAGACCGGCACCGCGCAGAACGGGAGCTCTCAGTCGGACGCCGTCTTCACCGCGTTCGCGCCCGCTGACAACCCGAAGATAGCCGTAGGCGTCATGATTCAAGGCGGGGGCTTCGGGGCCCAGGCGGCCGCGCCGGTTGCGGTCGCCGTCATCAAGGCGTATCTGCAGGCTACGGGGCAAGGGTGAACGAATACGTTCTCGACGGCCGGTATGCGCTAGTTGAGCGGATCGCGACCGGCGGCATGGGCGAGGTCTGGCGAGGCAGTGACCAGATCCTCGGCCGCCCGGTCGCGATTAAAATGCTGTCCGCCATGCACGCGGAGGACGAGCAGTTCCGCGCTCGCTTCCGCGCCGAGGCGCGCTTCGCGTCATCGCTCTCGCACCCCGGTATCACCCGGGTCTTCGACTACGGCGAGCACAGCCCGCTCGGCGGCCCCTACCTGGTCATGGAGCTGGTGGACGGCCAGCCGCTGTCAGAGATCATCGAGCGGTACGGCAGGCTCGACCCCAACGTCGTGCTCGACATCGTCGCCCAGGCGGCCCGCGCGCTTGACATCGCCCACCAGGCGGGCATCGTGCACCGGGACATCAAGCCGGGCAACCTGCTGATCATGGCCGACGGCACGACCAAGATCACCGACTTCGGCATCGCCAAGGCCAACTCGCTGCAGGCGATGCAGCTGACCGCGACCGGCATCGTGATGGGCACCGCGCTGTACGTGTCGCCGGAGCAGGCGACCGGATCGCCGCTGACCGGCTCGTCCGACGTGTACTCGCTCGGTGTCGTCGCCTTCGAGTGCCTGTCCGGCGAACCGCCGTTCATGGCCGACCAGCCGCTGGCGATCGCGATCATGCACAAGCATGACCCCGTGCCTGCCCTCCCGCCTGATGTGCCGCGCCCGGTGGCCGATCTGGTGTACACGATGCTGGCGAAGTCCCCGGACGGCCGCCCGGAGACGGCGCAGCACGTCGCCGACCGGGCCGAGATCATTCGCGAGGCCCGGAGCCGCTCCGGGTACACCGGGCCGATCACCGCGGACCTGCCGGTGGTGCCGAACTTTCCGCCCGCCGATGGTGACGATTTCTTTGACGACGATCCGGAACGCTCCGGTGGTTCCCGCCCAAGCCGCCGGGCTCTGCTGCTCGCGGGGGCCGGCCTGGCCGCCTGCGGGATCATCGCGCTTATCGCGATCCTGCTCACCAGCAGCACGACCCCGACCGCGAGCACGACAGGAAAGACGGGAAAGCCGACGTCCACCGGTCAGACCACAGTGGCGACGCCCACCACCGCCTCGGTGCCGGCAACCACGGCCGGCGGTAACGGCACAGGGACTAATCTAGGATCAGCATCGAAGACCCCTCGCGCGAGCAAGTCGGCCGGCCCGACATCGAGCGGACGGCAGTCTCCGACGCCAACGCAGTCCGAGCCGTCAAGGAGCACATCCCCCTCTGCGTCGGCCACAAGCAGCTCGCCGAACCCCACCGGATCGGCGACAACGAGCCCAACGGTGTCGACGACGCCGACGACGCCGACGAGTACCACACCGACCGGAGTGCCGACTTCGATCGGCCCGGCGGCCGGCAGTACAGAGGGGTGACACTTCGATGCAGGGTGGTTTGGAAGAGTGCGTGACATGACACAGCCCCGGCTGCTCGGTGACCGTTACGAGCTAGAAGGCGTCGTTGGACGGGGCGGCATGGCAGAGGTCTACCGGGCACGGGACCTCCGCCTTGACCGCGTGGTCGCGATTAAGACTCTCCGCGCCGATCTCGCACGGGATCAGACCTTCCAGGCGCGGTTCCGCCGCGAAGCGCAATCCGCCGCGTCGTTGAACAACCCGTCGATCGTTGCGGTGTACGACACCGGCGAGGACATGTCGACCGGGACGCCGATCCCGTTCATCGTGATGGAGTTCGTGGACGGCAAGACCGTCAGGGAGCTGCTGAACGAGGGCCACCGGCTGCTGCCAGAACGCACCCTGGAGATCGTCTCCGGTGTGCTCCGCGCCCTTGAGTACAGCCACCAGGCCGGCATCGTGCACCGGGACATCAAGCCGGGGAACGTGATGGTCACCAGGAACGGTGACATCAAGGTCATGGACTTCGGCATTGCCCGCGCTATGAGCGACGCGCAGGCCACGATGACGCAGACCGCGCAGGTCATCGGCACCGCGCAGTATCTCTCGCCCGAGCAGGCGCGCGGTGAGCGGGTGGACACCCGTTCCGACCTGTACTCCACCGGCTGCCTGATGTACGAGCTGCTGGTCGGACGGCCGCCGTTTACCGGCGACTCCCCGGTTGCTATCGCTTACCAGCACGTGCGGGAGAACCCGATCCCGCCGTCCCGGCTCGACCCCGAGCTCCCGCCGTGGGCGGACGCGATCGTGCTCAAGGCGATGGCCAAGTCGCCCAACGACCGGTACCAGACCGCCGCCGAGATGAACGCCGACATCCAGCGCGCCGCTTCCGGCATGCAGGTGGCCGCGGCCTATCAGCAGCCGACCCGGGCCGACTACTACGACTATCAGCAGCGCACCCAGCGGATGGGGCCGCAGACGGCGATGGGCCCCGGCATGGCGCCGACCACCGTCTCGCAGTACCCGCAGGGCGGCTACCCGCCCGACTATCAGCAGGGCTACAACGGCGGCGGCTACGACAACGGCGACAACGAGCAGCGCGGCGGCGGCCGCCGCTGGATCGCCTGGGTCATTGCCGGGGTCGTGGTGCTCGCCGCGATCATCGCGGCCGTCCTCGTGCTGCACGGCAGCGGCAGCGGCGCCTACGTCCCGACCGGTCTGAACGGCGAACCGCAGGCCACCGCGGTCGCCCAGATCAAGGCCGCGGGCCTGGTGCCGAGCGTGCATCAGCAGACCGACGCCAACGTCAACAAGGGCCTCGTGATCAGCACCGACCCGGGCAGCGGCTCAAGCATCGCCAAGGGCGGCACGGTTACCGTCAACGTCTCCCTCGGCGCCGGCACCATCCTGCTGCCCAGTGATCTCAGCGGCCAGCCGGCGACCTCTGTCGCGTCGCAGCTGCAGTCCCTCGGATTCACTAACGTCACGGAGACGACCGACGCGACGTCGACACAGCAATCGGGAGACGTGGACCACGTCACCCCGACCCCTGGCCAGAAGTACGCCGCGGGCACACAGATCACGCTGTACGTCTCCGGTGGCGGCATCCAGGTGCCCAACGTCTCCAACGGCACGGAAAGCTACCAGGAGGCACAGCAGATCCTCCAGGGCGACGGGTTCATGGTGACGCTCTCTTCCATCCCCGCGACATCGGGGACGTATGCACCGGGAGTCGTCTACAACCAGAACCCGCCCGCGGGCACCGTGAAGCCAAAGGGCAGCAACGTGCAGATCTTCTATCAGCCGCTGAACTCGACGCCCACCCCGTCCGCGTCCGTCACCCCGACTACCACGCCGACGGCGACGACGACGCCCACCACCGGCACGACGCCGACAGGTACCCCGACGAGCACCCCGACGGGTACCCCCACCTCCTGATCGCACCTTCAACCAGCGGTCAGGGGTCAGCCCCACCGTCCATGAGCTTTTTTTGGCCCGCCAGTGCACTACGCTTACCCCGAAACAGGCGCAGTGCCAGCAATAGAAGCAGTGTTAGCCCGGGGATCGTCCCCGGTGTCTTCGCAGTCCCCCGAGCAGGAGGTTCGCGGTGCCCAAGTCCCGCGTCCGGAAGAAGCCGGTCTACACGCCGCCAGCGGCGGCGGTGTCGAAGAGGCGCGCGGTCAGCCCGCCGTGGCTAGTGCCCACGATGATCGTGTCCCTGCTGGCGGGGCTGGCCTGGATCGCGCTCTACTACGTCACCCAGGCCGACATGCCCGGGCTGAGCTCGCTCGGCGGCTGGAACCTGGTCTGCGGTTTCGCGCTGATCGTGGTCGGCGTGGTCCTAGCCACCAGATGGCACTGAGGTCACCCAGACCTGTCACCCACGCCAACGACACCACTAGGGCCTGCCACCTACGCCAACGACCCAATGGCGCCTGTCACCTACGCCAACGACACTAGTGGGGGATGTCGTTGGCGTAACCGACAGGGCGCTTGAGCGGCGGCTCCGCGCTCTTGAGCGGCAACTCCGCGCTTTAGAAGCCCGCCGACTGGCTGAACTCGGCGGTTAGGTGGTTGGATCTGAGCACGACGATCACGATCATGATGGCGAGCACGGCGACGGCCGCCCCGGCCTGGATGAGGACCCGGTTCTTGCGCGGCGCGTAGGCGAAGGCGGCGGTGACGATCGCCCCGACGATCAGGCCGCCGATGTGATCCTGCCAGGCGATCGTGGTGCGGTAGAGGAAGCTGAACGCCAGGTTGATCCCGATCAGCACCAGGATCCCCCGGCTGTCGAGCTGCAGCCGCCTCGACACCACGAACCAGGCGGCGAAGAGGCCGTAAATCGCGCCGCTGGCGCCGAGCGCGAGCTCATTCGACGGGCCGATAAGGAAAAAGGCGACGCCGCCGCCGATCGCGCTGAGCAGGTAGACCGCGAGGAACCGGGTCCGGCCGAGCAACTGCTCAAGGGCCGGCCCGACCGCGAACAGCGCCCAGAGGTTGAACGCGATGTCGAGGAAGCCGAGGCTGCCGACCGGCGGCAGGAACGCCGACGTGATCAGCCGGTACCACTGGCCTGCGGCGATGCCCTGAAACGGGCCGTTCACGCTCGTCGTCGCGTACCCGAGCAGACCCCAGTCGGTGGCGATGTTCGGGCTGAAGCGCTCGACGATGTACAGCAGCACGTTCAGAGCGATCAGGGTCCACGTGACGGTCGCGGTGCGCGCGGGCCTGCCACCGAAGACGGTCGTCGGCCGCCTGGTGGTCTTGCCCGCGCCGCTCACGCAGTCCACACACTGCTGCCCGACCGCCGCCGCACGCAGGCAGTCGGGGCAGGCGTGACGACCACACCGGACGCAGGAGACCCAGGTTTCCCGGCCTGGATGCCGGTAACAGGTGGGCGGGGCCTCCTGGCCGTAAGGGGGGCTCGGCTGGTCCTGCCCGTAGGGACCCGGCTGGTCCGGCGTGGTCATCGGGGGGCTGCCGTCGTCTAGTCGCGCTGGATGGTGACGGACTCAAGCACCACGGCGGGGTTGGGGCGGTCGCCGGGGACGGTCTGCACGCGGCTGATCTTGTCGACCACGTCGGCACCGTCGATGACCTCACCGAAGATGGTGTGCTTGCCGTTGAGCCACGGCGTCGCCCCGACGGTGATGAAGAACTGCGAGCCGTTGGTGCCGGGGCCCGCGTTGGCCATCGCCAGCAGGTACGGCTTGTCGAACCGCAGGTCAGGATGGATCTCGTCGGCGAACTTGTAGCCCGGGCCGCCGGTGCCGGTGCCCAGCGGGTCACCGCCCTGGATCATGAAGCCCGCGATCACCCGGTGGAAGATCGTGCCGTCGTACAGCTTGTCCTTGGTGGTGGCCCGGGTCTCCGGGTTCGTCCACTCCCGGCCGCCCTCAGCGAGTTCCACGAAGTTCCGCACGGTCTTCGGCGCGTGGTCAGGGAACAGCCGGACAGTGACCGTCCCCTGCGTCGTCGTCAGCGTCGCGGTCAGCGTTTCGGTCATTACGTGACTCCGGTTCATCTCCAGGCCGGGCGATCCGACCTGTCTCACATTCACCGTACCGGGTGCGACGCAATGTCTCTTCGACCGCGACCCAATGTCACTTCGGGCGCCACCCAATGTGGGTTCCAGGCGGGCCCTGATGATTGAAGCCGATGCCCCGGGGAACCTTGTCTCACCGAGAGACAGACAAGGGGGCAGAATCGTGTTCTTGACAAAGTCACGCAAAGCCAATCTCGATGCCAACGACGCGGCCGCCCGGGCTCGCGCAGCCGGCAAGGCCGCCCAGGTAGCGGCGCAGAACGCAGCACACGCTGCCCGCGCCGCCGCCGCGGCCGCCCAGGCGACGGCGCAGAACGCCGCGCAGAAATCACAGGCCGCCGCGCAGAACGCCGCGCAGAAATCACAGGCCGCCGCGCAGAACGCCACGGCCGCCGCCCAGAACGCCGCGCAGAAATCACAGGCGGCCGCGCAGAACGCCGCGCACAAGTCACAGGAAGTCGCGCAGAAGTCCACCGCTGTCGCGCAGAACGCCGGCAACACCGCCCAGACGACGGCGGCCGGCGTGACCAAGCAGGTCCAGCAGCGCGTATTCACAGCTCGCAAGTGGGCCGCGCCGAAGCTGGAAAGCGTCGCCGACTACGCCACCGGGACGGTCGCGCCGACCGTCTCCTCGGCGCTGCATAACACCGCTGACTACGCCGCCGGGACGGTCGCGCCGACCGTGTCCTCAGCGCTGCGGAACACCGCCGCGCAGGTCCGTCCGGCCGAGCCGGTGAGCCCGGCCAAGCGGCGGATGAGCTCGGCCCTTACCTGGTCGCTGCTTGGCGCCGCTCTCGTCGCCGCCGCGGGCGCGGTGACCGCGCTGGTCCGTTACCGGCAGCAGCGCGCGGCAACGGCCGTCGACAGCGAGATGGCCGACGGCGCACTCGGCGACACGGTGACGGACGAAGCGAGCATGCCGGCCGGCCCGACCTCGGCCGTCCCGACGGCGACCACGCCCAAGCCCGCCGCACCGAAGCCGGCCGAGCCCACCGTCCCGGCCGGCCAGGCCAGCCCGAGTGGATCGGCCAACCAGACCGACACCGTCACTGATGCCTCGGTGAATGGGCACGCCAACACGAGCGGGTGGTAAAGACGGGCCGCACGTGGCGTGACGTGATGCTTTAAGCCTCCTGTCCTATTGACACTGTGCGGATGCACGTTCATTTTTTAATAGAGGTCCGAAGTCCCACTCCGGGAGGAACGTCATGGCTGGGTGGGACGAACGCATCGCGCAGTTGGAAGCCGAGTTTCCCGGGTGGCACATCTGGCGGTCGAATGCCGACCGCTGGTGGGCCACCCGGACCGGCCCGGTCCTGCGCCGTGAGGACCTCGGCACCCGGCGCGTCATGACGGTCGACGCGGACGACCCGGGTGCCCTGCGGGACCAGCTAACCGCACAGGCGGCGCTGGACCGGGAAATCACCGGCTGACCAGGATCGGCCTCTGCACCGGGCAGTCATCGGCTGATACAGCGGGCAGTCGTTGGCTGATGCA
>JBEKEK010000012.1:0-85111 GCA_050013875.1 Trebonia sp.
CGTCGGTGACGCGTTCAGCGCGCCCGGCTGCACCGGGTTCGGGAAGGCGGTCAGCACCGGGGTGGTGCTCCAGCCCGAGTTGCCGCTGCCGAGGTTGAAGGTGTACCCGCCCGCCGTGTTTGACGGGTAGGCGTTGTTGTAGGCGCCCGGCACCCCGACGCCGCTGGCGGTCACGCCGCTGACGCTGGCCGAGCCGGTGGTCTCCGCCTGCATGACGACCGTGCCGACGTTCGCCACGTTGACGTTGCTGATGCTGATGCCGGAGGCCGCATAGCCGTTGCCGCTGCCGCTCACGAACTCGAATGCTTCGTAGGGGCTGTCCAGGATCGCGCCGCCGCTGTAGTTCACGGTGACGCCGGTGAACGCGGAGTCGTAGGAGTCGAACTGGACCGCGCCCATCGGGTGGTCCCAGTTCGGGTTGTAGGCGCCCGCCCGGATCAGGTAGTTGCCGGTGACGTTGATCGTGCCGGACAGCGGGGTGAACGGGCTGAGGAACTCCTCATTGGAGATGTCGATGCCGCTGCCGAGGGCGTTGTCGTCCGCGACCACGTTGTTGGAGATGGTGTTGTTGGAGCCGCCGTAGTCGGCGATGCCGTTGGCCAGGGTCGGCGCGACGATGGTGTTGTTGGCGAACGTGATGTTCGAGTCCGCCGTCGGGTAGGACCAGATCGCCAGGCTGTCATCGCCGGTGCCGCGGATGAAGTTGTTCTTGACCGTGCAGCTGGACGCGTTGCCGTTGAAGTTGACGCCGTCCGCGTCGGTGGACTCGATGACGCTGTTCTCCACCGTGCAGTTGCTGTTGCCGTACTGCAGCCACAGGCCGACGTTGGTGTCCTGGATCCACAGCCCGTTCACCGTCCAGCCGCTGCCAAGCGAGCCGTCGATGGCGTTCGCGGTGCTGTCGTCATGCCGGCCGACGGTGCTGCCGAGGATCGCGAAGCCGCTGAGGTTGATCGGGCCCGCGACGGCCGAGGTGTTGTCGATGAGCTCGTTGGTCTTGATCTGCGAGTACCAGTCACCGGCGCCCTCGATCGTCCCCGCCTGGATCTGCAGGTGCGAGCCGATGAGGAAGGTGCCGCTCGGGATCCAGACCGCCTCCCCGGCCGCGTTCGCCGCGGAGATCGCCTGGTTGAACGCGGAGGTGGAGTCGTTCGCGCCCGTCGGGTCCGCGCCGTAGCTGGTCACCGAGACCGTGTTGGCGGGCTGGGCGGTGGCGGCCGGAGCGTCGTAGAAGTCCGCCACGTCGAGCGTGTAAGGCACGGCGGTGTCGGACGAGCCCACCTGGAAGGTCACGGTGGTGCCCGCCGGGTACGTCTGGCCGAACAGCATGCGGGCATCGTCGTAGAACTTGTGCGTCTGGCTGCCGGTGATGCCCGACGTCGTGATGTAGCTGTAGGCCGAGGTGAGGTTGAGCTCCTGGCTGAGCTTGGTGCCGTTCACGTACACCGAGAGCGTGCCCGACGCGCCCTGATTCAGCGCGTAGTGCAGGTCGACCGCGTTGGCCGGGCTGGTCAGGGTGAACTTCACGTACTGGCCGGTCGCGGTCAGCTGCACCGCTTCCCGGCCGGACGCCTCGGAGGGCAGGCTGCCCTGGGCGAAGGACGGGCCGATGATCGTGCCGTTGGTGCTGGCGTTCTCCGCCTCGTATTCGGTGAACGGGACGGTCGCGCCGGTACCGCTGGGGACGCTGAACGGGGACTGAGCCCAGTACGGAGGGGTGCCCGCCTGGGCGAAGGCCGGCGCGGCGACCGCCACCGCGAACACGGTTCCGAGGGCGGTGGCGACGGCCGCCATGAAGGCGGTCAGCCGTAGCCGGGATCTTGCCGCGGCGGCTCGGCCGCCCGGCGGTCTTTTCCGAAGGGACATCACGTGCATGGCTTACTCCCTGACGAGGTGGTGCGGCCGCCCTTGTGCCAAGGGCGGTGATGGCCGCCGCCCCTGGCAAGGGACGGCGGCAGGGAGGCTGCCGCGGCGAGCGCTGAGGTCCTGATCAGCGCTGATATCTGATCAAGCGGAACTTAACATTAACAACATCGCACTGCAATAAGTCCACGAAAGAATGCAAGAAATCGACCATGAGCTGGGAAAGTACGATTGTTGCAGCTTTTTGCGGAAGAACCTCGCAGTTTGCGCTCATGGGACCGCAGCTATAGCGATCGAGCTGCAAGTAATTGCTGCAACTTACGGCCGACGTGTTCCGTGGTGAGGTTGTTTCCACTGTGACCAGACGGAAAAACCACCGGCCGTTCAGAGAAAAGGATCTTTTCTGCTGAACGGCCGGTGGCTCTCACCTTGCGGGGCACGGGAACCTCGTCCCTGCCCGGCCTTTCTGGTCCGCAGGGAGCGGATTACGGCAGGTGCCACACCTGGTTGGAGGTGTCCGCGCAGTCCCAGATCTGCAGCTGGGTGCCGGAGCCCCCGTAGCCAGTGTCGTCGAGGCACTTATTCGATTGCGGGTTGTACAGCTCTCCGTTGGATTGCGGTATGAAGACCTGCGCCCCCGTGTCATTGCAGGTGTAGAGATCCACGGTCGTGCCGTCGGCAGTGCCGCCTCCGTTGATGTCCATGCACTTGCCGAGCGCCTGCAGGGTGCTGCCCGCCTCAACCACGGTCCACTGCTGCGCGTTGGTGCCATTGCAGGTGTAGACCTGAACGGGGGTGAAGTTGGCGGAGTTCGCGGCCCGGACGTCGACGCACAGTCCTTGGTAGCCGGTGATCGCCCCGGTGGTCCCGGTTCCGCCGCCACCGCCGCCACCGCCGCCGCTGCTGCTCGTCGAGTAGGCGGCGACGTAGGCCACGCTCATCGTGCCGCCGGATGCCGTCGAGCTAGTCGGCGAGGTGCAGTTGCAGACGCCGTTCGGATAAGCGCCGCCCATTGCCAGGTCAAGGATGATCGACAAATTGTGGTCGAACGCCGCCTGCCAGGTCGCCGTGCCCACCTGCGCCTCGGTCACGGTGAAGTACGAGTTGCCGTCCAGGTAGAACGTTATCGACTCAGCGGAGGTATTCGTCCGGTTGAGGATCATCGTGTAGGTGTGGTAACCGGACTGGCAGCCCGAGCACCCCACAAGCCCGCTGCCGATGCCGTCAGGCTCGTTGCACGGGCCGCCCGGGTCGGTGCCGCAGTGCACCGTCCCTGACAGCTCGGACAGCGAGTTGACGTCCTCCATAATGTCGATCTCGCCGTTCTCCGGCCACTGGCCAGGGCCGAGCATCCAGAACGCCGGCCAGTAGCCAAGACCGCCGGACGGCTGCTCGATCGAGGCGGTGACCTCCAGCTCGCCGCCCGCGGGGGCGCCGACGTTGGCGGAGGTGGTCTGAACGCGGCCCGAGGTCCACGAGCTGCCGCTGCCAAGGGCGGTGATGTCGAGGTTGCCATTGCCGTCGTTGTGCACGTTGCTCGTCGAGTTGGTCATCGTCTCGATCTCGCCGGTGCCGAAGCTAGAGCCGGCCCCGGTGTCGTACATCCACTGGGAGTCAATGCCGGATCCCGATGCGCCGCTGAAGTCGTCGCTGAAGACGGTCGACCAGCCGGATGGCGGGCCCGGAACCGCGGCGGGCACCGCCAGGGCCGCCTTGGCCGCCGGGGCGGCGAGAGCCGTGGCTGACGGCGCCATGGCCGCCGTCAGCGCGATCACCGGCGCGATGATCGCGAGCGCGATGACGCCGCTTGGACGCCATCTCGTCGCGCGCTTCCATGTATGTACTGCGCGTTGCGATATGCCAGGCATGCCCGGCCTCCTTAACCCCGCTCCAGGGCTAGAAATAGGAAACTTTCCTATTTCTTTACCGGAACGTAACGTCGAGGTTTCGCCACGTCAATCGCAACAACCGTTAATAAAACGTGAATCACCAGTATTGGACGCGTGGGCGCAGGAGACCGCGGCCGGGTCACCGGCCGCGGCCCTGCTCACTGGCCTGACCGCCGTCACGCGGCCGCGGGCGTGGTCTCTTCGCGGCGATCGGCCGCGGTCCGGCGGCGCAGGCCCTGCGGCAGGCGGCCGCGGCGGGAGGCATCCTCATTCGGCTTGACGAGCTTCGTGGTGGCGGTCAGCCAGAGCGCGGCGAACAGCACGCTGGCGAGGATGTCGGTCGGGTGATGCTCGCCCCGGTACATGCGGGCCGTGGCGATCATGACCGGCATGACGATCGCCGGGATCAGGAACAGGTAGCGCCACCAGCCGCGGGCGTGGCCGATGACCAGGATCGCGATGGCGACGTAGAGGCAGGTGGTCGCGGCCATGTGACCGGACGGGAACGCCGAGGTGGGCAGGCCGGTGTCAAGGTGGGGAACCGCGGGCCGCGGGCGCTTGACGATTTCCTCGACTATCAGGAAGGCGCCAAGTTCGCCGAACATGACCACGGCGATGAAGATCACCGGCCGCCAGCGGCGGGTGACGGCGAGGAACACGACACAGGTGACCACGCTGACGATGAGGATGTCCTGGGTGGCCCCGAGGTTGCTGGCGATCAGGCTCAGGTGGTTCAGTGACGCCGTACGGTGCGCGGCGAACCAGCGCGGGATCGTCCGGTCGCCGAGCAGGTCGCCGTTCCCGTTGTGGCTGATCATGATCAGCTTGCCGATGCCGGTGAGGAGGCCGACTATCAGCACCCAGATCACCACGATCCCGGCGGCGATACGGCCGTACTGTCTGACGCGTTCATGCTTCACGGTGGTCTCCGGTTCTGCTGGCTGGAGGTCGGTGCCGGCCTCGGGCTCAAGGCCCTCGGTCAGCGGGTCGGTCACCGGTGCCCCGGTGGCCTGACGGGACAATTCGAAGGCGAAGGCGGTGACGCCCAGCCAGGTGATGCCGAGCGCCCAGGCGCCAAGCACGTCGGAGAGGAAATGCACGCCGAGCAGCAGCCGGCTCACGCCGACGGCGACGATCAGCGTGACGATCACCGCGGTGAACACCCGGCGCCACGGTCCGCGGGTCGCGGGCAGGAAGACCAGGAACAGGGCGCCGTAGCAGACGACCGAGCCGAGCGCATGCCCGCTGGGGAAGCTGTCGCCGGTCCCGTAGGCGACGGGGTCGGCCACCACCGGGCGCAGCCGGCCGACCAGCGCCTTGAGTACCGGGTCAAGCGTCAGCACGCCGGCCCCGGTGACCAGCAGGTAGATCGCCAGCCGCCAACGGCGCCTGATCGCGAGCACCGCGACCGCCAGCCCCGTCACCGTCCACAGCACGCCGTTGCTGCCGAGCCAGGTGACCGCCTTGATGACGCTGACCACCGCCGGGTGGCCGGCCACCAGGCTGTTCAGCCGGGCCGCGGCACTGTGATCGACAGACTCGAGCGGGGCCCAATTCAGCCGCACCAGGATAAGCAGGAGCACGAAAACGAACGCCGCCGTGGTAACCACGGTGAGCGGTGTGAGAGTGCGCCTGGCAAGGACTGACATGGGGCAAGCAACTGCCCGCCGTTAAAGGCTTCACACCTTTTCGCTAACGACTTCACACCTTTTCGCAGCGCGCTGCGAGCCCGGTCGCCGCTGATGTTTGCGCGCTCGCCAGCGAGGTAGTCACGGGCATGACCTCAGCACGAGCACCAGAAATAACGCGCACCGCCAGACGGGCCTCAGAAAGCCCGGTGGCACATTTCCTGGCCCGTGCGGGCCTAACCGCCCGGGGTGTCATCTATATCCTCGTTGGCTGGGTCGCGGTGCTTGTCGCACTGGGGCACAGTTCGCGCGAGGCGGACCAGACGGGCGCCTTGCAGCTGCTCGCAGGCAAGTCCTACGGGCTGGTCTCGCTCTGGCTGCTCGGCATCGGGTTCGCGGCCTACGCGCTGTGGCGGCTGAGCGAGGCCGCGCTCGGCGTCAACGGCGACCGGCCGGGGGCGGGCCCCAGGCTCAAGTCGCTGGCCCGGGCGATCATCTACGCGGCTCTCTCCTACCTGACGTTCACGGTGATCGCGGGCAAAGCTCACAGCCAGTCCGGCCGTCAGCAGGACATCACCGCCACGGCCATGCAGCACCCAACCGGGCGGGTACTGGTCGGCATCGTCGGTCTGATCATTGTCATCTGCGGCATCACCCTGGTGGTCGAGGGTGCCCGCAAGAAATTCATGAAGTATCTGGAGACCGGCCGGATGAGCGCCAGGACGCGCCGCGCCGTCAAGGTGCTCGGCATGACCGGGACGATCGCCCGTGGGGTGGTCTTCGCCCTGGTCGGGGTGCTGGTGATCGACGCGGCAGTCACCCACAAGGCAGCCGAGTCCGGCGGCATCGACAAGGCGCTGCTGACGCTGCGCGACCAGCCGTTCGGCGAGTTCCTGATGGTGCTGGCCGCGCTCGGCCTGCTGGTCTTCGGTATCTACGGGCTGTGCGAGGCCCGCTGGCGGAAGGTCTGAGCCCAGCGGGAAGCTGGGCGACCGAACGGAAGCGGACCCGGACGCGAAAGGGAAAATGACATGGCGGCTGTCGCGGTGGTGGCTCACTCACGGAAGAGCTTTGGGGGCGGCCTGCCCGAGCTGCGGCGGATCCTGGCGCTCGAAGGCGTGACCGATCCCTGTGGTACGAGGTCGAGAAGAGCCGCCGCGGCGCCAAGGACCGGCTGGGCCGCGCCGCCTACGTCGTTACCGGGATCAAGAACCTCCGTGCCCGCCCGGTGCGGGCGAGCATAAAGGTAGACGGCGAACGCTTCTTCAAGGGCAAGGTCTCCTGCGTGCTAACCGCGAACGTCGGCAAGATACTCGGCGGAGTCGAGGCTTTCCCGCAGGCGCAACCGGATGACGGGCGCCTGGAGCTAGGCGTGGTGACGGCCCGTAATCCCATCCAGTGGGCCAGGACGTTCGGCCGGATTGCCACCGGGCATCCGGATCAGTCCCCCTTTGCCGAGGTCACGACCGGAAAGCGGTTCCGGGTCCGGTTCGATCGGAAGGTCATCTTCGAGCTTGATGGCGGCGCGCGCCCGGCTAGCAAGACACTGCGCATCAAGGTCCGCCCGCACTCGGTCACGGTCTGCGTACCGCCCAGGCCCGCAAGTGCCTAGGACGGAGCGGAGATCCCCAGGACGGAGCCAATGGCGCGGGTGAGCCAGGCGGCGGCGGTTTCCTCGGAATCAGGGGCGCTGGCGTGGCGAGCGGCGATGTAGAGGTCGGGGCGGACAAGCAGGACTCCGCCGTCGGAGATCTCGCGTAGCTCGGCCCAGGTCCCGTACGGATCCTCCGCCGCCTCGCGGGGGCCGACCGAGACTCCCGTGATCGGCAGCCCAGTCCGGTCGGTGAGGGCCGCCGCGGCGTCAAGCCAGGCCTGGCCGCCAATGCCGGTCCAGACGCTGAAGGTGCCGTGGCCGGCCAGGTCCAGCGTCGACACCCGGTGCCCGTCGCGGGTAACCCAGGTGTGCGGGAGCTTGGCACCGGGCCACGTCGTGGGCTGGGCGTAGAGCTCGGGGTCGCGGGTGAACAAGGGCATGGCGGTGCCGTCAGGGATGACGGCCGACGAGGCGTAGCGGTGGTTGTGCTCCACGCCGTGTGCGTCGAACTCGTAGGCCTTGTAGGCGATGGCCTCGCGCAGGTTCTGCCGGATCTTCTCGCCTTCCGGGCCGGCCGCGACACGCAGCGCGAGCTGCCGGTTCAGCTTGTCGACGTCTGAGGTGTCGTCCACGCCAAGGGCCGCGACGATGCGCCCGGTGTCGACGATGCTCTGGTTGGCCCGCTCGACGATCTGGCGGGCAACCGGGGCACGCTCGGCATCGTAGGAGTCAAGCAGTGACGGCTCCGCCCAGCCCTGGACGACGTAGTGCAGCTTCCAGGCCAGGTTGTAGGAGTCCTGGATCGAGGTGTTGGATCCCAGGCCGTTGGTCGGCGGGTGCCGGTGCACGGCGTCGCCGACACAGAAGACCCGGCCGCGTGCGATGGTCGTCGCGTAATGATGGTTCACCGTCCAGGGCAGCCGGGAGGTGACCCGCATCTCGAAGTCGTCCGTTCCCACCAGCTGCACGGCTAGCTCGCGCGCGAACTCGTCGGTGATCTCGGGCGGCCCGGCCGCCGCCTCGTAGCCCCACATGAGCATCCACTCGTGCCACGGCTTGATCATCCGCAGCACGCCCAGCCCGACGCCCTCCTTCTCGGCACCCGGCTGCACCATCCAGTACAGGACGGACGGCCGGTGCGCGACGAACCGGCTCAGGTCAGCCTCGAAGATGATGTGCAAGGCTCCGCCGACAGCACCAGGCCCCTCAAAAGGCAGACCAAGATCGGCCGCCACGGTGCTGCGCGCCCCGTCGGCACCAACGAGGTACTTCGACCGGATCGCATAGACCGCCCCGGTCAGCCGGTCCTTGACCTGCGTGGTCACCCCGGACTCGTCCTGTACGTGCGAGAGGTACTCGGTGTCGAAGCGCACCTTGGCGCCGCGGGCCTGGGCGGCCTGCATCATCACCGGCTCGGTGATGGTCTGCGGCGCGTCCAGCATCGTGCACGGGCTCTGCAGTTCGTAATCAGCGTGCCGCCTGGTGTCGGTGCCCCACGACGGGATCCGGCCGAGCTCATCACCGGCCAGACTGGTGCAGAAAGTGGTGTTTCCCATGTACTCCCAGGGCGTCGCCTCGCGCATCAGCCGCTGCTCCAGGCCCATGTCGCGGAGGGTCTCCATGGTGCGCTGGTTGGTGATGTGCGCCCGGGGCGTGTCCGACAGCTGGCCGTACTTGGTGACGACCAGGGTCGAGGTGCCGTAGGTGGCCAGGAAAAGCGCGGCTCCCGCGCCGCCCGGTCCCGATCCGACGACAAGGACGTCTGTGCTCACCGCAGGCAGGTCATCGCTCATGGTGTTCCCCCAGCTGGTCGGGTGCTGACGGCGGACAGGTCAGCGCCGCGCCGGCGATCTTCGCGGCGCAGTTGAACCGTATCGCCGGCGGCCAGGCACGGCCTAGCTCGAAAGTAGTGATCTCGCCCTCGCAGGCCTCGCCCGCGGGGTGGTGAATCCACCGTCCGTGGCCAAGGCACTGTCGGTTCCCGCCCTGCGAGCTTGATTGCCGCGGCCCAAGGCCTGCCGGGATTTTTCCATCCGGCCGTACCCGATATAGCTTGGCCGGCCGATACGGCGCAGTCTGGATTTATGCGTTACTCCGGGTCTGCGGGAAATTGCCACGGCCCAAGGCCACGCGGGCAATTAAGCCGCCGACCTCTGAAAACTGGGGCTAGGCGCTTCCCTATGCAGGGCTTAACATAACTTGGGGAAGTGTGCTGCGCGTTTCCCGTCTTCGCCTTAGCATGGCTTGTCACAGCAGGGGGCGTCAGGACAGACCAGAGGAGGCTGTGGTGACGCAGGCTATTGAGATTTCCGGCGAGCGCCGCGTTACCGTTGATTGTCTGGGTGCCCGCGATGGCTTCCCAGTCTTCCTGCTCCACGGCACTCCCGGCAGCCGCGTGGGTCCGCGGCCGCGTGGCAATGTCATTTACTGGTCCGGCGTGCGTCTCGTCTGCTACGACCGGCCCGGCTACGGCGGATCTGACCGGCACGAGAAACGGGCGGTCGCCGACGCCGCCTGGGACGTGCTGGCGATCGCCGACAAGCTCGGCCTAGAGCGGTTCAGCGTCATCGGCCGGTCAGGGGGAGGGCCGCACGCCTTGGCGTGCGCCGCCCTGCTCGACAGGCAACGAGTGCAGAGCGTCGTGGTCCTCGGCGGCATCGCGCCGCCAGATGCGGACGAACTCGCCTGGACCGACGGGATGACGGAGTCGAACGTCGCGGAGTACGAACTGACCAGGGGCGGCTTGGACTGGGTAGTGGCCCAGTTGACCAAGCGGATCAACGAGATACGCAAGGACCCGGAGAGCCTGCTCCATGAGCTGGACAAAGAGCTGACCGGTTCCGACCGGAAGGTTGTCAACGACGTTGGCATCCGTCGGCAACTGATTGATACCTACACAGAGGCACTCCGGGCCGGACCGTACGGCTGGATCGACGATGTGCTCGCGTTCCGCCGCCCGTGGGGATTCGACCTGGGAAAGATTAACGTCCCGGTACTGCTCTGGCACGGGGAAGAGGACGTATTCTCTCCGCTCAGCCATACGCAATGGCTTGCCGAGAAGATCCCCACTGCGCATCTCCACATTGAGTCCGGCGCCGCTCATTTCAACACCGTAGAGATCTTGCCCAAACTGCTCGCGCAGTTGAAGGCGGGCCGGACCTCAGAAGGGCTGCGGGTCAAGCGCCCGCACCAGCCTGCGCTCTCCTCGTAGCGCCGCGATGCTCGGGTGATCTGGGCCGATCACCCCCTCGAGCTCGGCTATCACCGCCTCGCGCTCGGCCTGCGCGGTAAGAGCCCCTTGCTCCTGGCGGGTGAGCAGTAGGTTCGCACGGCAGCACAGCGTGTCCGGGTGCTCTTCTCCCAGGGTCCGCTCTAGCGATGCGGCCGTGCGGGCCTCCAGATCAGCGGCCCGCGCCAGGTCACCCTCGTCCGCCAGCAGGACCGCGCGGACCATGGCGGCCGCGAGCGTATAGGGATGCTCGGCACCGAGCAATGTCTCAAGGTCACTCAACGCGGCCGTGATCGCGGCCACGGCCTCATCGTGCATTCCGCGCAAGCGCAGCGCGGAGGAGAGGTTCACCCGGCAGACCAGGGTGTGCGGATGGCCAGGGCCAAGGCGCCGCTCGTATTCGCCCATGACGGCACGGATATCCGATTCCCCCTCCTCCAGCCGGTCCAGGAGCAGCAAGTTAGTCGACCGGCTGAGCCGGCTCGCCAGGGCGTCACTGCTTGAGCCACCGAACCTGGCGACCAGTCCCCGCTGCGCGTCGTCGAACGCCTCCTGTGCCTCCGCCAGCCGCCCGGCGGTGCGCAGCGCGATGCCGAGAAGCGTCCGGCCGTTCAGGGCCGCCGGTGAGTTAATGCCAAGGGTGGCGACCGAGGTCTGCCATACGTCCTCCATGCGGTTCACCGCGTCGGCATAACGCCCCACCTCAAGCAGATCACGGACGACATTGCTTGCCGTGTCAAGCGTTAGCGGATTCTGGGCCCCGAGCGTCGCACGGAACTTCTCGAACGTGTCATTATCGCGATCCAGGGCATCAGAAACGTTTCCGGTTACCCTGAGGGAAATAGCCAGATTATTGGCAGCCGAGAGGGTACGCCGGTTCTCCGGGCCATACAGGTCCCGCCACGCCGGATGGGTCTTGCTTTCCATTTCGAGCGCCTCCCGGTACCGGCCGAGGGCACGCAGGTCGGCGGCAAGGCCGCCGGCCGTCATGAGCGTATGCGGATGGTCGGAGCCAAGAATCTCGGTCTGCTCGGCCAGCACCCGCTCGTCAAGCTCCCTGGCATCCACGTAACGCGACTGGGAGCGCAGGATGTTGCCGAGATTGAAGAGAAGCTGCAGTAGCTGGATGCGCAAGGCGCGCGCGGCTGCCCGGTCGGGTTCTTCTGCGAGCATTTCCTCCCAGCGACGCTGGGCCGCTACCGCCTCAGCGACACCACGGTCGAAGTCATAAAACAACCAGATGTACCGGACCCGGTCCACGATCAGCTGCCGCACCTGCTCGCTGGCGGACGACACCACACCTGACGGCACCAGATGAGGCCAAACGAGTCGGTAACTTCGCCAGGTGGCTGGGTCATCAACCTCGCGGCTCGGGCGGTAAGCGACCAAGATCTGCTGCACATCGACGGATGCCTGAGCGAGCTCGTCCGATGACATCCTGCTCCTGACCACCTCCTGTACGAGCCGGTGAATCTGGATCTGGTTCGCGTTGGGGTCGAGCTTGAGCAGCGCCAGCCTGCTAATCTCCTGGACCACCCTGCCCATGATCATCGGTTCTGACAGCGCGGGATCGTACGGCTCAAGGGTGCGGGCCATGGCCGGGCTGTAGACGAGGTCCAGCGCGATTTCCGGCGCCATCACCGAGCAGAGCTGGAGCAGTCGCGCCGCCGCGGGCGAGCGGTCCTGCAGCAGTCTCAGTGAGGGGTCCCACGCCGCCGAGACTCCCTGCGGGTAATCGGCCAGCGGTGTGATGGCCAGCGCGCTGCCCGCCCCGCTCTGCAGCCTGCCCAGGTATTCGGAGACCGGGTAGACGGAGCCCTTCAGGAATGCCGCCGCGGTCGCCACCGCAAGCGGCAGATCACCGAGGGCCTCGGCCACGGCGTTGGCCTCATCGCGGGTGAGGGACGGGACGACCCGGAGCAGGTGCGCGATGCTCTCGTCGCGCCTGAACAAGTCCACGGAAAGCGAGCGCGCTCCATGATCAGCCCAACCGGCGTTCTGCGAGGTGATCAGGACGTGGCCGCCGCTCGACGGCAGGTACCGCTGGACGGTCCCGATGTCCTCGGCGTTGTCGTAGACAAGCAGCCAGCGCGGCACCTTGCTGCCCTGGCTGAGGACGTCGAGCACCAGGTGGGTCTGCTCCTCGACGGTCGCCTCGGCCGGCACGGTAACGCTGAACCGCTCCCTCAGCAAAGGTGCGAGGTCCGCCACCCTGATGTCAATGGATTCAGACTGGCCGCACTGAATCCACCAGACCAGATCGTAATCGTTTTTGAATCTGTGCACATATTCAAGTGCGACCTGTGTCTTGCCTACTCCGCCAGTACCGTGCAGGGTGACCGGCCTGACGATGGATGTGCCGGAATTCCGCAGGTGTTCACGCAACTCCCGTAGGTCTGTCTCACGCCCGGTGAAACTGTCGTTACGCGCCCCTACTCTCAGGATTTTCGGCTCGCGACCCGGGTATCTGGTTACCCGTGTGCGTTTCGCCTCCGAGTTTGAAGGGAGACGCAGCAGGCCTTGCAGGCGGTCGACAGCCTCTTCTTCTCGCACGTCAACCAGGAACACCGAGGACACCGCGGCGAATTCAGGCAGTGGTCGGGTCGCGGTGACGTACACGGCGAAGCCGGACTTGTTAGCCGGCACCGCGTCCCTCTTCGCGTCTCTTGCGTCGCGTGGCTCCTGGGCAGATCTGCCATAGCGCCAGCCGAGGTAGGCGTCCGACACCACGGTGACGGTACGCGCGGGAACAGCGGCCCTGCCGCCTGACTCCTCCACAAACCGGTCCCGCACCGCGAAACCGCCGTCGCGAAGCACTGCCGCGATCCACTCGGTCCAGAGCTGGTCTTCGGGCAGGAATTCGATCGTAATCTCATTGCTTTCCAGCGGCGGCCGACGAATGAATTTCAGCCTGGTGTTATTTCGCAGGTCTTCATCCATTGTCGGCAGGCCGGCCACCGCACCATCGGTGATGTACGAGGTAATTCGCTCGTAGGAAGACAACATGGAACCCGGCGCGCCCGGCGTATCGCCGAATACCGCCAGAGTCTCCTCGAAGGCATAAAACGGCCGGTACGGGACCTCCACGTTGGCCCAGTAGGCGCGCCGGTCCGAATCGGACATGCCGGCCGGGAAACCTTCGAACATCCGCGAAGCGTAAGCACGGCTGGCGTCGACCCTTTCCTGCTCCCCCAAATCGACTCGCATGGGCACCGGCAGTACACGAATGGAACGGAATTCGTACCCTTCCTCAATTTCCCGTGCCCTGCGCGCGGCACCATTGATGCCCTGAGTGGACAGCGTGAAACAGTCCACAAGGACGTCCGGCAGATGCACGGTGCAGATGTCGGCCACGTCGCTAAAACCGGTACGGCTATCAATGAGCGAGTAGTCATAATACTGCTTCATGTCCTCGCGCACCGCGTCGAGGAACTCACCGCCGTTTAGGTTCGTGTAGAAGTTTTCCCAATCGAGACCGGACAAGGTGGCAGAGTAGTCTTGGTTCTGCTTGCCTGCCGAGAGGAACTCAAGGCGGCCCCCGCCAGGGAATTTCCAGTTCAGCGCATGGGTCTGCGTATGGATCAGGGACCGCTCGGGGATGTCCTTCCCAAGGCGGGCATCCTCGTCGCTTGTGGCGGCGGCCGATTCATAGCCTCTGACGAGTTCGATGATGCCAGACGCGTCGCTGACATCAGGGTCGAGGAAGGGATACAGGAACCGGTACAGGCCCGGCGACTCGAGATCCCAGTCTGCCACGAGGACGCGGTGGCCGTTCGCCGCGAGAATCCAGGCGACGTTCACCAGCGCCATCGTGCGGCCGGTGCCGCCCTTGTATGAGTAGAACGTGACTATCCGGCCATTACGCGACTGCGCGGCCGACGTCTCAGTCATGTGGGTCCTCCCTGCGCGCTAGGCCGTATGTGGACGGGGGATGCGGCCACGCTGAAGATACTCTTGTTCGGTGTGGGCGGCCGAGAAAGGCATCAGGAGACCGTAATCCTGTTATCTGCCTTCGCTGCGGACGCCATTCCCGCGGCAAACCGCTCACCGTAGGGCGTCAGTGCTCCGGTCGCCAGCAACGCGGCTGCCGCCTCGCATACCCACGACCGATACCGCGGATATTCGTCGGGCCCGTCTCGCCCCTCGGCCCGGCGCAGGTGAGCCAGCGCAAGGTAGCCGTAGGCGCCGTGCATGACGCCCTCTATCGGCCTGCGGTCTGCGCGCCACGGTACGCGTAGCCGTGCGGCGTACTGCGGGTCGAAAAGGCTGCCGAGTTCCGTCAGAGCGTTCAGTTTTACATGCTGGAATTCGTGCATCAGCAAGTCGGCCAGCCTGCTGGGGTATAGGAACGGCCCGGCGTTGCCCGGTGGCCTCGCCGGAAGCGCGATCGCCACGGCGCCGAACGCCTGCCGGGCGGTGGCGCCGCGACTGCCCGCAGTACCGGGAAACAGCGGGACCACCGCGCGAAGACCGGCGCCGAGCGCATCCGCGTACAACGGAACGGTACCGGCCAAGTACGTACCCGCCGCCGCGAGGCCGATCCGCCATGCTCGCCACTCCGGTACGGTGAGCCGGGCCGCGGCGGGCCACTGCTGACAGTCCCGGAACGGATCGAGGTCCTCGAGGGCAAGTCGCGAGAAGGGTGCCGCGGTCAGGTAACGCCCGCCCAGCCAGCGACCGCCGCCACGCGCGGCCGGCCTGCGGCCCGGCGCAACCGTCACCACCTCAGTGCACCCTGGCTTGGCCGCGACCGCGATTGCCCCAATGGTCGGCAGGTGGACCATCCCGGCGCGAACCGGAAGCGGCAGCTCGGCCGGGATCCCCGCGCGCATGGCCGCGGCCGCCGCGAGTCCCGCGAGGTGCGCCCGGTCCAGGGCGGCGTCCGCCGCCACCGGCCTGCGCAGGCACCGGACCGCCCATGCGGATGTGTAAGGATGGGCGAAGACCGGCCGGACCGCTTCTGGGTAGTCAGCGTCAAGCGCGGACAGCAGCGCCCACCCCTCGGCCGCCGCCAGCCGTAGGTCCGCCTGTCGCCCGGCATCGTCGGCGAGCGCCATCATGGCGACCAGCGCGCGGGTCTGGGACAGCCGCATCTCGGCCAGCGCGGCCAGACCGGCGGGGTCACCCGGTCCGGCCGCGAGGAGGTCGAAGGCACCGGTCGGGAGGGCGTGCGCCGGGCGCGACGGGGACGGCACCCGGACGCGGGACGTACCCGCCGCCTCCGAAACCGCCGCCGTCGGAACCGCGACCACGGAGGTCCTCGCTTCCGCCATAACATCGCCGATGAGAACCTTTAGATCCGGGCAGAAGACCGAGGGGTTGTCGAACGCCGCGAGGCCGCCATGCGGGGTCCGCTGATTACCGGAACCGGTGACGGGCCGGTACCGGTGCGCGTACAAGCCGCCGCCGCAGACGCCGACCACGGGGCACTCGCGGCAGGTGGCGCACAGTGCGGCTAGTCCCTGCTGCCGCGCGGCGACGGCCGGGTGCGCTGCTGCTTCATCGACTGAATGGTGGAACACGGACATGCCAGTGGCGGCCGCGCCATCGAAGGTCGTTTTCATCGAATCCGGCTGTTCCCAGCTCCCATCGGTCTCAACGACAAGCAGATCGGCCGGGTTGAGGCCAATCGCCTCGGTGAGGCTCGGACCCCCGCGCACGGCGGAAAGCAGTGAGTCGAACATCCGGATGGGTATGCGCTGGCCGTCGCGGTTCCAGAGGCGGTATACCTGCGTCAGCCAATCCGCGTACGGGCTTTCGCTCCCTACCGGACGGTACGGCGGATGTTCCCACGTGGCGTGCGGCAGCAGCAGATCAAGGTTCGGCGGCCGATGGGCTACCAGCGCCTCGTAAACGGCGACGGGATCGTTAGCGAGATCAATGGTACACAGGATTCCGGCATAGAGGTGCCGATATTGAGGCTGACGGAGCAACGCCAGCGCATCTGCGACCCGTGAATAGCTACTATGGCCATTTGCGAACTTCCGATGCCGGTCATTAGCGGCCTCGTCCCCGTCGAGGGATATGCCGACCCTGACTCCGTATTCACTGAATAGCTCGCACCATTGTTCGTCAAGTCGCACCCCGTTGCTCTGGACGCTGATTTTGATGGCGGCGGCCGGGCTGATATCCGAGATCAGCGTCCTTAGTAGCTCGCGCATCCGCTCCTTGGCCAGCAGCAGGGGCTCGCCTCCGTGCAGGACGACATGAACCTTAGCCAGCCCATGCGCCGTCGCGTGCTCGGCTATCCGCCGCGCCGCCATGCCGACCGTATCCTGCGAGATCGCCATGGGCTTGCCCCGCCAACTCTGGTCAGCGTGCTCGTACACATAGCAGTGGTCGCACGCCAGATCGCACCGGCTGTGGACTTTCAGCACATACTGCGAGATCGGGGTGGGCATGGCATCGGGTGCGGGCGAGTCAGATGGAAGACTGGAACATCGCGGCCGGCCCGGGGGACGGTTCCTCCATGCTCTCCAGGATCCTGGTCACAACGCGGCGGGCATCAGCATCCATTGCGATCTCTTCGAGCGGGATAGCCCGCAGATCGATCATAGGCGTGGCTTCGATTTCGGCCTGCGGAACAGATGTAGCAGCACAGTCCACGGCGATTCCTCCCGGCGGCGGCGCTCTGGGCCTTGCTTGCCTCTCAGGCTAGGATAGACGGGTCCGGTTGTCAGCAGCTATTTTCGGCATCCTCTAATTCGATCATGTAATCTTGTCTCTCGTGTCCCACAGCCCACAGCCCCCTCAGGTCTCCGGCGAGAATTCCGTGTCATCCATTGCCGACTGAAGAGAAATCCGGAGTGAGCTGTCGCTGATCCCTGGGTAGGCCGATCCCTCTTCTGTCCCGGCGAGTTCAGTTCCAGCGATCAGATCCTGCGCATGCCGCAGCAACCCGAGGTAGTAGAAGGTAATGCCGCGGGGCACGGCGGGCCGTCGACGGCGCGGGCTCTCGATCAGCGAGAGCCGGGTAGAAACGAATTTCCTGAGAAGATCCGACTGCTCATCCGCGTAGCTATTCAGGTCCTCGATCAAGTCAAAGCCAAGCGCGACCAGCCGCTGGGCTTGCTGGCCGATATAGGAGCGATCAGGTCGTTGCGCGATGATTCCGTCCATGGCATTGGCAATGAATCTGTCAAGCCGCATGACTTCTTCGCTTATCACAGTAAAAGAAAAAAGCGAATCTTGATCGATCTCTACATCCCAGGATCCCGTTCCGATAGTTGCCGATGTACTGGCCCTGTGAGCGGCCAGCTCGTTCCGGATCCCGACGAACTCGTCGTCGGCAATCTCAAGGAGGCCGGCCAGCCGCGAGAAGCGCCGCTTGATGCCCCGCGGGACCGCCTCCTTGGATTTATAGCCGAGGTCGTGCTCTATTTCCGCCCAGGCATGCTGGAGGATCGAGCGTATCTGGATCTCAAACTTTATTCCGTCGTACTGACGGTACTCGGCCAACGCGACGCGGTCACGGTTGAGCTGCGCGACAAAATGCATCGAGAGGTAGCCAAAACGATCCGGGTCCAGCGCCATGCGCTTGTCCGCAGAATGCGCCTCGTCGATGACGAACTCGCGTTCGATCACCCGGGCAACCGCGTCAACTTCATCGCGGAAATAAGTAATAATCCGTATGCCAAGCATATCGTAGATGCTGCTCAGCGGCCGGACATCCTCTCCGACGGTCACCTTGCGCGCTGCGCTTTCCCTCGACTTAACACGGGTAGCCACTGTATGCAACTGGATCCCGTCGGCCTTTAGGAGACCTTGTATGAGCCTCTCCAAGGCTGCGCTGAATCCACCGAGCGGGGCCGCTATCTGCTCGTACTCGGCATCGAAGTCCTTCTGCACGCTCACGGCGGATCACCTCCTGGCAAGGTATTCGCCTGCCTAGAGGATACTTCATTGGCGGAACTGCATTCCTGGGTGGCGTACCACATGCACCACTCAGGCTATGTACTTCCTCAATGGAATCCTGATTCCGCGCGACTATCGCCGGGCGCGGCGCCCGCTGCCACCGACGCCGGCCGCGGGCATCCTCGGCCCCCCGGCGTCCGGCCGCCGACTCGCGGGCAGGCCGCCACCATAGGAGTTCGGTCCGCCCGCCGACAGCAAGGGCACCTGATGGCTTGGCGGGTGGGGCAGAAAACGGGCGCAGGGGTGGTGGAACCACCGTCCGTTCGGAATGATCGAATTCTCGGCACGACGGGAGGGGGGCAGCATGCGGGTCATTGTCACCGGCGGCGCCGGGTTTGTCGGGAGCCTGCTCGCCAGGCGGCTGCTGGCCGGGCCGTTCGAGATCAGCCGCGAGATGGCCGACGTGGATGAGCTCGTGCTCGCCGATCTGGCAGCGCCCGCCGCTGACCTGGCAGCCGATCCGAGGGTGGGGGCCGCGACGGTCGACCTGGCGACGGAGGCAGGCGATCTGGGCAGCGCCGACGTCATCTTCCACTTGGCCGGCGTGGTCAGCGGCGCGGCCGAGGCGGATTTCGACTTGGGGATGCGCACCAACCTCGACGGCATGCGCGCAGTCCTTGAGCTTGCCAGGCGGCAGGCCGAGCCACCGGTGCTTGTCTTCTCAAGCTCGGTGGCGGTGTTCGGGCCAGAACCTGAACCGGGGCTGGCCGGCGTCGTCGGTGACGACACGCTGCCCCGGCCGCAGTCGAGCTATGGCACGCAGAAGTTCATCGGCGAGCAGCTCGTCGCGGATTACACTCGCAAGGGCTTCGTGCGGGGGCGGTCGGTTCGGCTGATGACGGTGGCGGTGCGGCCGGGCAGGCCGAACGCGGCGGCGTCGAGCTTCGTGTCGGGGATCATCCGCGAGCCGCTGGCCGGGGTGCGGGCGCCGTGCCCGGTGCCCGCCGATACCCCGGTCGCCCTCGCCTCTCCGGGCCGGGCCCTGGACGGGATCCTGCGCGCTGCCGCCGTGACCGACGCGGAGTGGGGCAGCCGGACCGCACTGACCCTGCCCGGCCTGACCACGACGCCGCGGGACATGGCGGCCGCCATGGACCGGGTGGCGGGCTACGCCGCGAGCGACCTCATCGACTGGACCGACGACCCGGTGGTCGGCGCCATCGTCCGCGGCTGGCCGGCCCGGTTCGAGACGCGGCGCGCGCACGCGCTCGGGCTGCGGCCCGACCGGTCGTTCGATGACATCGTGCGCGAGTACATCAGCGCCAAGGAAGCCGCGGCTGGACCGGAAGCCTGACGCGGGCAGCTGAACGTTAACCGGCGGCCTGTCTCGCCAGGGGCCGTGGCCATCATGCGGGGCCGGGAGACTTAATCCGCGCAACGCCGCCGGCCAGTTGCGGTCGGCGGCGTCGCGTGCTGCTGGAGCGTTCCCGGAAATTACTGGGGCGGGGCGACCTTCGTGAATCCGGCTGGGATGTGGACGTCGTTCACCTTGTCGAGCAGTGACTTGGCGCGTGGCAGCCACGTGTCGTTGTCGATGAGCATCACGTTCTGCAGCGGCCCCTTCGTGTTGGCGAAGTCGGCCTGGATGGTGCGCACCGGCAGAAACGTCTTCGAATCGACCCACAGCTCCCGGTAGCCGTGAATCCACGGGCTGCGCAGGCCAATCGTGTGATGCCCGTTGATGGTCTTGTGGCCGATGACCTTGAGCTCGCCCGCGTCGAGCCACGACTTGATTTGGGCCGGCGTCATCACGTTGCTGGTGGCGCCTGCCGTCGATCCCAGGATGGGGCCGGCCGCGTGAAAGACGTCGATGAACCAGGTGCGGGTGGAGTAATCGGCCTGGATGACCTTCCAGGTGAGGACCCGGTTCACGAGGTAGGTGCTCAGCCAGGCGATTGACTTGCCTGCGGTGGGATCGTTCAGGATCTCGTAGTCGTTCCCGGTGCGCGGGTCCGTCCAGTTGGTGGCGGAATCCCCACCCGACCCGGTCTGCACCTGGTCATCGCGCAGGACGTAGTTGTTCACGTTGCCGAGCGCGGCCTTGACCTGCGCGGTCACGTAGGCAACGGTCTCGGCGTGCGCGGTCGCGCCGCGGCCGGCGCCCTGGCGGGCCGTCCCGCTGGCGCTGCTGTGGTCAACGGCCGGGCCGGCCGTGGTGCCACCGGCGCCGTGATCGCCGGGGAATCCTTGGACACCGAAGAACAGCCCGCCAGCGGCTAGCACGGCTGCTCCGGCCGCGCTCGCACCGCGCCGCATGAGGCGGCGATGGTGCCGTTGCCGGGCAAGCTGCTTGATCGTCGTGAGATCGGGCGTGCAGGGCTGGCCCGACGCGAGCTCGCGGAGTTCGTCGCCGAGCTGCGTCTCACCGGGTGTGTTCATAGCGTGGATTCCGTTCTGTCCAGATAACTTCTCAGGGTGCCGAGCGCCCGGGCGCTCTGGCTCTTCACCGTGCCTTCGCTGCAGCCGAGGACAGCGGCGGTCTCGCGCTCGCTCATCCCCTCCACGTACCGGAGGATGATCGTGGCGCGCTGCCGCAACGGGAGGGTGTGCAGCGCCTGCAGCAGGCCCGCCCGCCGTGCGACCTCGTCGGTGGCGTCAGGCGCAACCGGCTCGCGTCCCTCGGGGAATCGCGAGACCGCCGCTGTGCGCTCGCGCCGGCGCCACCGCCCGCGCGCCTCATTCAGCAGAATGCGCCGGACGTAGGCGTCCGGGCTGACCGCCTGCCGGACGCGCGGCCAGTGTTCATAGGCCTTGACCAGCGTGTCCTGCACGAGATCGTGGGCGAGGTGCCAGTCGCCGCACAGGAGATAGGCGCTTTGATGCAGCAACGAGGCGCGGTTCCGCATGAACTCACCGAACTCCTCGTCCCGGCCGTTCATCACGTTCTCTGTCCGTCTCATGACGGACTAGATGCTCTCGCTCCGCGGAAAGTTGTCGAGGCCCGGCTAATTTCTCATCCCCCTCATGGCAGGGCTGTGAGGGCAGCGGGCGGGGTCACCCAGGCGGACGGCATCCTGTATGGCGTGGCGACGATGATTCCGCCGCGGTTCCGCAGTCGGTACTGCGGGGCACTGACGAGACCTTGGGTGTGGCGGAACCAGAGAGCACAAGAAAGGCAGGCGGCGGGCATGGCTGACTGGAAAAGGGAGATTGGCGCGATAACGCTCTTCGTCCCCGATCTCGGCGAGGCGCAAAAGTTCTACGCGGACGCGTTCGGCGTGGACGTTCAGCGACTGGACGACGACTCGGCGATGCTCCGGTTCGAGGGCATCTTCGTGTTCCTGGCCCGGTCCTCGGCGGCGGCAGAGCCGTTGCCGGAGGTACTTGAACAGGCCGGGAAGGGCGCCGGGCAGTTCGCGATCATCGTCGATGACGTGGATGCGGTATGCGGTGAGATCGCCGGGCGCGGCGTGCGGTTGCTCGCCGGCCCGGCGGACCGGGAGTGGGGCATGCGGACGGCTACCTTCGCCGACCCGGGCGGCCACATCTGGGAGATCACCCAGGAGATTCCCTCCGCGGACGGCTGATGGTGCCGCTGTCGGCACCGCTCAGTGGACCGTCACATTGAATGCGTCGGCCGTAAGTCCCTGGCCGCTCGTCCATGGTTCGAATCCGGCCTCGACATCGATGAGAGACCATGAATTTTGCATGTAGCCTCTCGACACCGCATAGGCGGCGAGCGGGCCTAGGTCCATGTTGCTCACCGAGCTCATCGGTGAGTTGGCGACGAACGATACCGTTCCGCCATTGCCCGATCCGCCATACCAGACGGTGAAGCTTATTCCGTCCAGATTCACGGTCGGTCCCGGGCTTCCGGCCGGCTGGACGCCGCCGAAGTGGCTGAGCCAGATCATCATCTCAAGACCGCTGCTGTTGTTGCTCGTGCTGTGGGCGGGGTTGAACCAGATGTCGTATGAGTCGTCCCAGGCGCCGCTGCTGACGGTGGTGGTGCGGTAGGTTGTCGTGACTTTGCCGGGCGTATTGCTCATCGTTGAAACCGCTACCGGCATACCGCTATTAGCGGTGCAGTCACCCCAATGGCACCCTTTGTAGAGCGAGGGATAGGCTCCCGGCGCACCATCGTGAGAGACGCTTACCCCGGAGCTGGATATCGTGAAATCGGGGCTCCCGTTGGTGCAGATCTTAAAATCTGCACCGGAATTGTACTCATTCGCCTGCAGGTGGTACGTATCGCTATCGAGTTGGGTAACGGTGTCGTTCGCCCCGCCATTCTGGTTCGTTGTGCAGTTCGCCAGTCCCGTGGGCGGCGCGGGGGGCGGGGGAGCTGACCTAACGGGCACCGGGACCGGCGAAGTAGTCGGCGCCGGGCTAGACGATGACAACGGGCCGGGCAATGATCTCGGCGAGGAAGTCGACGAGGGCGCGGGGGGTGCGCTTGGCACGCGGCTCGGCAGCGGATTCGGCGACGGGACGGACGACCTGGCCGATGAAGACGTGCTGGGCAGCGGGCTCGGTGATGCCGCCGGGCCCGACTGCGCGACCCAATGCACCTGGACCGAATTGGCCGGGCACTTGGCGAGGCTCGTCGATATGCCGGTGATCTTCCCCGAGCCCAGGCAGGCGTAGACGATCACGGTCCGGTCGGCCGCGTCGGGGACGGCACGGGCGAAGCTGTCCACCATGGCGGATGTCACCCACGCACTGTCCAGCGTCGCCGCCTGCGGGGCGCTCCCGGCCAGCGCGACCCCGCCGACTGTCGCGCCCGCCAGCAAGCCCAGCACTCCGGCGGCAGCCAGGGAAACGCGTCTTCGGGACTTCCTGCGAGCATTGCGGGGCTTCCTGTGCGAAGCCATGTGCCCTCCTCGTCGCTCCCGGCAACTGCGGCATGCACGCGCGACGCCATCAGGAGACCGAATCGTTATTACATGGTGATACGAGCGGCACGCGGCTGACGTTCAAACCGGCCGCGTCTAGTCCTAAAGATGGCCCGATGCAACTACCGAGCATGGCCCAGTCGCGTCAGCAACATTGCGATTTTCTAGTCACTTTGGACTGACGCGGGCCAGGGGTTTCCACGGGCGCAATCGCTGCCCTCGCGTGCGATCGTCGAGTGCGTGACGCAGCCAACCAGCTTGATCCCGCCGACAGCATGGACGATCGTCATGGCGGCCGGTGTCATCTCGATCGACCTGACCTACGACCATCAGCCAACTCTCTCGGCCATCCTGCTCTGGTTCGCCGCGACTGCCTGGGTGTTCCTGGTCGTGGTGCTGGCCGCGCCGCTGGTTTACCAGCACGGCCGGTTCGCCCGGGAGGCTCGCTCGCCCGCGTTGCTCACCAGCGTGGCGGCCACGGCCGTGCTCGGGATCCGGCTCGCCATGCAGGACTATCGCGTGCCCGCGGCCGCGCTGCTCGCGCTGGCGGTAATCGGCTGGGTAGTTTTCCTGGTGCCGGTCCTTGAGCACTGGAAAACCCCCACGACCGGGATCTCATTCGTCCTCGGCGTGGCCACCACTGGCGTGGCCCTGCTCGGTGCCACTCTGGCCGTCAACTACCACGCAGCCTGGCTACTGAGCGGTGCTGGCGTCTTCCTGCTGCTCGCGCTGGCCTTCTACGTCTTCACCGTCGCCCGGTTCGACCCGCGCCAGCTGACCAGCGGAGGCGGCGACCACTGGATCGCCGGCGGCGCACTGGCCATAGCCACCCTCACCGCCAGCATCATCACCGAGGCAGCGGGAAAGCTGGGGCAGTTCAGCGGTCAGCATCAAGTTCTGGCCGACGGCTCCCTGGCGCTCTGGTGCCTGGGAACCGCGTGGCTCCCGGTCCTCATCGGCTGCGAGGTTGCCAGGCCCAGGCTGCACTACGACGTACGCCGCTGGGCCACCGTCTTCCCGCTCGGCATGTACGCCGCCTGCAGCTACACCGTCGGCCAGGTCACCGGCATCACCGGGATCGCCCGTTTCGGCCAGGTGTGGACGTGGGTCGCATTCGCCGCCTTCCTGGTCGTCCTGGCCGGGCTGGTCCGCCGCGTCCACCAGGCCAAGCAGTTGCCGGGCGTACGTCTTCGCCTTCACGCGGGTGCCTTACGTTGAGAGGCCTGGCGCTCCGGGAAGAAGCATCGAGGCACCCCCGGTCCCCGGGGAATGCCTCTCCCGCCTGCAGAAGGGACAACACGATGTCAGATACCCAGATCAGGTCCGCGATCGAGGGACACTGGCAGGCATCGGAAAGCGGGGATACCGAGACCGAGCACGCCATCTACGCCGCCGACGCGGTCCTCGACTATCCCCAGTCCGGCGAGCGGTTCCGGACTCGCGCGACGATTGCGGCCCAACGTGGCGGCCACCCGGCCAGCCGCCACTTCACCGTCCTGCGGATCAGCGGCGGCGGAAATCTGTGGGTAAGCGAGTGCATCATCACCTACGACGGGGCGCCGACCTACTCGGTGAGCATCATGGAGTTCGCCGACGAGCATGTGGTGCATGAGACGCAGTACTTCGCGGACCCGTTCAATTCGCCTGCCTGGCGGGCGAACCTCGCGGAGCCGATGCCGGGCAGGACCATTTCCAGGGCCTGATCAGGTGATGGTGAGTACCGGATAAGGCGACTCGTGCAGCAGGTGGACCGGGACCGAGCCGATGACGCGATGCGGAACATGGTGAGAGCGGCCGGTCACGATGATGGGCGTGCTGGCGGGCTCGGCGGCGGCGCAAGCCCCGGCTGCGTCGATAATCGCGTCCGCGGCCGATTCCCGGCGGCGCTCGAACGTGTACGGCGTGGCCGCCGCGGCGGCGATCTCCGCAGCCGCGGCGGCCACGCTGGCGGCCTTCTCGTCGCGGGCCTCGTCCATCTCCGCGCGGCCGAATCCGGCCAGGTCGCTGTCGATGAGTTCGTGGTCGGCGTAGATGACGTGCAGCGTGCCGGGACGGGACTTGAGCAGGTCCGCGGCCCAGGTGAGCGCCCGCCGGGCAGGCTCGGAGCCATCAAAGCCGACGATCAAGTTGACGGACCCGGCCGGACCTGCTCCGGGAAGGGCCGGCGCGGTAGCGTCGGCCGCCAGGGCAGGCGCCGGCTCGGCCAGGACAACCGACGGTGGGACGGACTCGGTCACTGCCGGGGCCGGGCGCCGGAGCGCCGTGACCAGGAACAGGCCGACCAGGCCGGCCAGCGCCCACGCCGCCAGGGTCCAGAGGTACGGACCGGTGGCGTGGCCGCCGAAGTACACGACGTTGCGGATCGTGCTGGCCGCTATTCCGAGCGGCAGGGCATGGCCTAGGGCGCGCATGAAGCCGGGCGTGAAGCTGGCCAGGTTGGCCGGCCCACCGCTGGCGGGGATCCCGCACACGATGAACACCAAGACGGCCAGCGCGACCAGGGGCGGCCGGATCCGCGCCAGGGCAGCCGTGGGGGCTGCCACCGCCAGCGAGAAGAGCGCGATGATGCCGGCCAGGGCCGCGTAGTTGCCAAGGCCGGCGATCCCGTCCGCGATCGCCGCCGCGACCAGCCCGCTGGCGACGGCCGCGGCCACCGGCGTGGCGATGGCCCAAGCGCGCCGGGCACGGCGGAATGCCAGGGCCGAGGCCGAGCCCGCTGCCAGGCTGGGGATCAGCACGCTAAGGACGACGAACCAGGACGACAGTGCCTGGGAGTCGCTGGCCCGCGGCGGGACGACGTCCGACACGACCAGGGGCCGTCCGGAGTGCGCCGCCACGGCGCTGAAGGCCCCGTTGAGTGCCTGTTCAGGGCCTGTGCCGCCGGCCTGCGTGACCAGCAGGCGGAGGTTCGGGCCGGTGGCGACCAGCGCGCCATCGATCTCACGCTGTGCGATCGCGGTCGTTGCGCTGGCCGCGCTTGGGTAGCTGCTGAAGCTGAAAGCGCCCGGGGCGGCGCTGCCGAGGGCGTGCTCGACCCGCTGCGCTACCGCGGCGGAACCGACGATGCCGACCGGAAGATCGTGCGGTGCCGGCTTGTGGAAAGCGCTGAGGGTCAGCGCGACGAAGATCGCCACGAAGGCCGCACTGGCCACGATGAAGCCCGCGATCGCACGGTACTGGGCAGGAAACCTTCGGCCATGACCTGCGTGCCTTGCCGCCACGTGCGGCCTCCCTTGAAATGCCAACGGTTGTTGGCACAACATTAGGCATCGTTCGGATGAATGTCAACAAGTGTTGGCCAACACCCGTTGTCAAGGGATAGAGTGGGGAATTGTGATGGACATCAGCGGTGCGGCGGTGCCGGCCGCAAGCCAGCCCGGGCCGGTGCCGGGCAGCGGCGGCCCGCGGTCGGAACGTACCCGCCGGGCCATCCTTGACGCCGCCCGCGCGATATTCGCAGCGCGGGGGTATGAGGGGACCACCATCCGCGCCGTCGGCGCGCGGGCCGACGTCGACGCGTCGATGGTTATGCGCTATTTCCAGTCCAAGGCAGGGTTGTTCGCAGCTGCCGTCACCCTCGATCTGGAGGTCCCCGACCTGCGCTCGGTGCCGCCCAGCGGTCGCGGCGAGTTGCTTGTCCGCCATTTCATCGGCCGCTGGGAGAATCCCCCGCGCGATGACGAGATGATCGCCCTGATACGGACCGCCGCCACCAGCGAGACCGTCGCCGGGCAACTCCAGGAGGTATTCGGCCAGCTGGTCACCAAGCCGCTCGCCGACCTGGGCGATGCGCAGGCGGCCGAGCGCGGCACCTTCATCGCGGCGCAGTTGCTCGGCGTGGCCCTGTGCCGGTACATCCTGCTCCTTGAGCCACTGGCCTCGTTGCCATCGGAAGACGTGGTGGCCGCCGTCGCCCCATCGGTGCAGCGTTACCTGACCTTGGCCACACCGGGGCACCTGCGGCCCGAGTAGGGCTGCGCGACTTGCCGCGCCCGCCCGTCAACGCAGTCGGCGGCGTGGCACGCGCCTTTTCGGCCACCGCCGCCGACCCCGTACCTACTATCGGGACATGACGATCAGTGATGAGAAGTACGTCGCGTCCACGACCTACCGCAAGTCGGGTGCGGCGGTGCCGACGCCGACCTGGATCGTCCCGCTGGACGGGGCCCGCGTCGGCTTCTGGACATCATCGGCGTCCGGGAAATACAAACGCCTGCGCAATAGCCCGCGGATCACGCTGCAGCCGTCTGATAGCCGTGGCCGGGTTAAAGCCGGATCGCGGCCAGTGGAGGGGACAGCCGAGCTGGTATCGTCCGGCGCCGAATTCGACGCGATTCAGCACGGGATCCGCGCCAAGTACGGCGCCATGGTGCCCGTGAGCAGGTTCTTCAACACTCTTGGCCATCTCGGCAAGGGAAAGACCCCTTATGGCGATGTCGGCGTGGTGATCACCGTCAGCGATCCGGCCTATTAGCGGGCAGGTCCAGCCGCGGGCCCTGGTTGTCGGCTCACTCACAGCACTCACTCTACCGTTGTTGAGCGAATTGTGTACAGTTGGCTCAACAAGTGATGAGTGAGGTCGGCCGATGGCCCGGAGGGCATCAACATGAAGATCATCGCGATCGAAGAGCACTGGAACAGCGTCAGCATCCGCGACGCGCTCGACCGCCTGCGGGGACCCGCACGAGACGAAAGCGTCGCCTTCAACACCATGGCCGACAACCGGGCCCGGCTCGAGGACATCGGCCACGGCCGCATCGAGACGATGGACGCCGCCGGGATCGACGTCTCGATCTTGTCGGTCGTCACGCCCGCCACCCAGGCACTCCCCGCCCGGGAGGCCATTCCGCTCGCCCGGGAGGCGAACGACGAGGCCGCGGACGCCATCCGCGCGCACCCGGACCGCCTCCGCGCGTTCGCGACCCTGCCGGCCGGCGACCCGCAGGCCGCCGCCGCGGAACTGCAGCGGTGCGCCACGCAGCTTGGCCACGTCGGCGCGATGGTCTTCGGGCGGGCGGGCGACCGCACGCTGGACGATCCCGCCTACGACGACCTGTTCGCCACCGCGGCCCGCTTGCACCAGCCGATCTTCATCCACCCGCAGATCCCGTCGAACGAGCTGCGCGATGCCGCCTACCGGGGCTTTGACCCGCTGACCGACCTTGGCCTGGCGACCTTCGGCTGGGGCTGGCACCTGGACGCGGGCCTGTCCGCGCTGCGGCTGATCCTGCGCGGCACGTTCGACCGGCACCCCGATCTTCAGCTCGTGCTCGGCCACTGGGGCGAGATGCTGCTGTTCTGGATGGACCGGGCCGACAGCCTGTCCAGGATCGCGCACCTCGAGCGTCGGGTGTCGGACTACATCACCACCAACATCCACATCACCAGCAGCGGAATGCTGCAGGAGCGCCTGCTGCGCCACACCCTCGACTTCACCAGCGGCGACCGGGTGCTGTTCTCCACCGACTACCCGTTCCACCAGCCCGACGCGGCCGAGGTCGGGCAGTTCTTCGACGCCATCCCCGACCCCGCCGCCCGCTCCAAGATCGCCTCAGGCAACGCGGAGGCTCTGTTCCGGCTGGCCGGCCCTGACGCTGCCGGTCGTTGATCGCGGACTGCGGGCGCCCGTGATGCATTCAGCGCCGCAGGCCTGTATACGGTCTACTGACGCTTACCAACACAATAACGCCGGGCCAATGCCTTCAGAAAAGGCAGTCACGGGGTGACAATGCGAGCATGCCCGAGGTTTCGCTCTACGTGGCCGCGATCACGGCGGCCGCTGCAGTTCTAGGCGCTGCCGTCTCGCCGGTAAGTGCCGCATACCAGAACTCCAGGCAGGCCGTGCGAAATCGGGCGGAGCGACGCGACGCGGCCGTTCGGCAAGCTTGCGTGGGCCTACTTCGAGCCGCACGCGACTTGCGGGTTCAGGCGGCGAACACCGCCGCGTATCATGGTCCCGAAATGGGTTCGCGCCTCGAGCGGATACGCCAGCTTGGTGCGGACGCCGCATTGCATGCCGATGAGGTGGCGCTGCTCGTACCGGTCGGCATCGCCGATTCGGCGGCGCTGCTGGCCGCGGCGGCCAGCAGACTGGCAACATCAACGCAGGCGAATGTCAAAAGTGCGCTTGCCGCGTCTATCCGGGATCCTGATTTCACCGAACTCGACCGCTGTATCGCTGGTTTCAGCGCCCGAGTAGTGGACTACGTCAGGAATGCCGAAAGCTAGCCTTCCTGACCGACAAGCTTCATTGCGGTCTCGCGCTGCCGCCAGGAAAGCGGAGGATCGGTGGCGTCAGCGGCCAGCCGCGCGTTTTCCTCGGCCGCTATCTTGTCACCAATGAGCGCGAACGCCCGCGCGGCGTACAGCAGGGCAGGACCGCTGCGCTTGCCCGCCGCGATGGCTTCCTCGACCTCGTGCCGGGCCGCCCGCCGGTCGCCGAGTTCGGCTAGCGCGAGCCCGCGGGCGGCGCGGGTGGCAGGGCGGTCCGCGTCGGATACCCGGTCGAGGTCCCTGATCGCCTCGCGGGCCTCGCCAAGGTCAGCCAGTATCTCGCCCCTGGCCCGCAGTGCATCGGTCTGCTCGCCGTCGAGGCTGAGCGCGTTCGTAAGCACGGCGACCGCCGCGCGCCCCTCGCCCAGCTGCCAGAGCGCGACGGCGTAGAAGACCCGGACAATGAGATCGTTGGGTACGCGGTCGACCGCGCTGGCCAGCGTGCTGGCAGCTTCGCCCGCGCGGCCCTGCTCAAGGAGCAGCTGGCCGATGGCGGTGAGCTGGTAGCCCACCGCCTTGCGGTCGGCCGCGGCGGCGAAATAGCGCATTGCTTCGCGGTACTCGTTTTCCGCCTCCGCGGGTTTTCCACTCTCGTAGGCGATGTTGCCGAGCAGCGAGTGCGTCCGTCCGAGCAGAGCGAACCACTCGGCGCTTGACCGCGTACTCGACTCTGCGGCCCGTTGCAGCAGCATGGTCAGCCGCCGCTTGGCGAGTTCAAGATCACCCGAAGCCAAGGCCCGCTCGGCGGCTGGGAGCGGGTTGCGGATTGCCCCGCACTCCTGCCGCTCGGCGTCGTATCCGGGTCCAGTGCCGGCGAGCTGGCGAATCGGCTCGACGAACCGGTCACTCATCAGTTCGTACCACCGGCTGCCGGATTGATCGCTCGAGGTGAGCAGGTGCATGTCCTCAAGGGCCGCGGCGATCTCGTTAGGCATCCGCGCGGTCGCGGATACACCCTCGTACTGCTTGTCTCTCGTCCCCATCTCCGTGATGAAGGATTCCGCCAGCCAGGTGGCGAGCCGCTTGGGTGGAAGATCGCAGTCGTCGGCTACCTCAATGAGGACCGTTCTTGCCCATGCCGTCAGCGCCTGATCGACATCTCCGTAGCCGCGCACGTCCTGGACCGTGACAGGACTCCCGTCGGGTGGCAGCGACTCCCAGAGCCGACTGCACGTTGCCTGAAGCAGCGCCGGTTCCACCTCGTTGGCGGTCACGTACTGCTCGGCACCGTTCTTCCCGGCCAGGCGGCTGGTCGTCAGGTCATTGACCAGTTTCTCCGCCGACCCGTCGGTAAACCGTCGGCCGGCTACCAGCATCGGCTCGGACACGGCTTCCATCGCCTGCGTTCTGGAGAGCGGGTGAACCTCATAGCGGATGCCGTTGCCGAGCACTTTCGCGACGCCCTCGATGGCTCGCTCGCGCCCGACTATGAGCAGGTGCAGCCGGGGCTCGCCCTGAAGCGCTTCCTTGAGCTCAGCCAGGAAATCGCGTCGGTGGCGCTGTCGCCCGCCGTCCGCGAGCTCATCGATCGGATCGATCGCGGCGAGAATCGGCTCCGGGCCAGGGACCGCACCGACGAAGTCGCGGACCGACTGCCCCGCGAGCTTGGTGGCCGTGTTACCCGACGACCAGGACTGGAGAAGGGAAAGCTTGTAAGGGTTGTAGGCGGGCAGGGCTGCGAACGGAAACGTAACGCCGAACGAGAGGCTTCCCACCGGAAGAAGCGTGAGCTTTCGGCCGGTGAGCAGCGGCCAGACGCCGGCCTGCAGAAGTGAGGTCTTGCCGCGACCAGCGGGTCCAACGGCATACGTGAGGCTATTCGCCCGCCACCAATCGGCTAGCACGTCCGCGGCGTCAGCGCGCCCAAAGAAAAATTCCCTGTCGGCCTGCCTGAATGGCCGTGGACCAGGGTACGGTCCTTGTCCGCCCTTGCCGCTCTTCATAGCGCAGTTCCTGATTGGATTCGCACGTAGTCGACCAGCGCAGTAGGGAACGGCCGCCGTTAAGCAACGCCCCGTCCGCGCCTTAGCTGCGCTGCTGAGCCTCATTTTCCTGTTGCCCGGCATGCCTGCCGGGATTGGTACCTAGATATAGTTATTGAACATGTTGCTTGAGTAATCGCGGGAGAGGATCTTGTCGAGTGCGGTCCTCGTGGCAGGATCGCGGTCCTGCGACACCAAGGTGGCCATGTCCTCGTCGCGAACGTCCAACGACCCTTGCCTGGCGCTTTCGAGCATGTAGGTCCTCCTCGCAGACGTTAGGCAATCAAGAGACTACATCAGCCTCCCCGCAGGCGGCAATGACGCAAATGTGGCGATTCATCAGCGCAGCCACAGAAGTCACCAGAATCTCAGATTTCACCGTTGTCCACGATCACTGAGGCATAGACAAGATCATTTTCTGATCGCGCGGATATTGAGCGCTGCCACTGCCTAAATCTGGAGGCCGCGCCTATCATCGTGCTATGACCGATGCAGGCGAGCTGGAAACTCCGGGCGCGGTCCCCAAGATCTGGGGTGAAATTCCGCAACGGAACAAGAATTTCACTGGTCGCGAAGCCATTCTCCGCCAGTTGCGCCGCAGCGGTGCCCACCGGATCACCGCCGTGCTCCCGGAGAAAGACCCGCTCCCGAAGACGCTGCAGGGCCTCGGCGGCGTCGGCAAGACCGCCGTGGCCATCGAGTACGCGCATCGCTACCGGGCCGACTACGACGTCGTGTGGTGGATTCCCGCTGACCAACTGCCGCTCGTCCGCTCATCCCTGGCCGCGCTCGCGGCGCGCCTCGGGCTGGAGTCCGCCGCCGCTTCCGGCATTGAGGGTGCCGCCACCGCCGCGCTGGAGGCACTCCGCCGCGGCGATCCCTACATCCGCTGGCTGCTCATCTTCGACAACGCCGACCAGCCCGAGGATTTCCCTGAGCTCATCCCGCAGGGACCTGGTGACGTTCTCATCACTTCTCGTAATCACCGGTGGGAATCCCGGGCCGACACGGTCCAGATGAACGTCTTCAGCCGCGCCGAGAGCGTGGACTTCCTGCGCAAGCGTACATCTGAGATCACTGACGACGAGGCCGAGCGGCTCGCCGAGCGGCTTGGCGATCTGCCGCTCGCGCTCGACCAGGCCGGCGCGATGCTGTCCGAGACGGGCATGCCGGTTGACGAGTACCTGGGACTCATCGACAAGCAGATCGTGAAGATCCTGGCCGAGGGGAAGTCGGCGGAGTACCCGACCTCGGTGACCGCCGCCTGGTCCGTCTCGGTGGCAAAGGTGCGGCAGCAGCTTCCAGCGGCTCAGGAACTCCTGCGCTGCTGCGCTTTCTTCGGACCCGAACCCATTCCCCGCGACGTGTTCCGCCGGGGGACCCAGGCGGCGGACACCCGGGTTGGCGATCTCATGCAGGACTCCATCCTGTTCGCCAGGGCCATCAGGGAACTCGGCCGGTTCGCGCTCGTCACCATCGGCCGCAGGACGATCTCGGTGCACCGGCTGGTGCAAGCACTGCTCCGGGGCGAGCTCGACGCCGAGGAACAGACCGTTTACCGGCACGACGTGCACAGGATCCTGGCCGCGGCGGCGCCACCGGACCCCGCCGACGACCGGCAGTGGCCCCGTTACCGTGAACTCCTGCCGCACGTGACATCTGCCACTACCGAATTCCCCGTCTGCACCAATAAGCAGGTCCGCGCCTTCGCGCTCGACGTCATGCGGTACCTCTACCTCGACGGCGACCATCGCTCCTGCGAGGAGTTGACCAGTCGCTTCATCGAGCAGTGGACGGCGGACTCCGGCTCAGACGACGACGCGGTCATCGACGCTCGGCGGCACTACGGCAACGTGGTGCGGGCCCGCGGACGCTATGACGAAGCCGCCGCAATCAATGCGCAGAATCTGGACGCGGCTCGCCGGGTCATGGGGGATAGCAACCCCGTTACGCTGGCGATCCAGACGTCCGTCGCAGCGGACGAGCGTGCTCGCGGCAACTTCGCGCGGGCGCTCGAGATCGACGCCGACGCGCTCACCCTAAGCCAGAAGGCCTTTGGGCCCAACGATCCGCAGACTATGCGGACGATCAGCAACCTGGCCCTCGATCACGGGCTGAACAGCAATTACCGCACGGCGCAGGAGATGAGCCAGCGCGCGTACCAGCGGCTCAGCGAGGCGAACACGGGCGTCTCCGCGACCGAGGTCCTTATCGCTTGGTATCAGATGGCATGGGCCCTGCGACTGCAGGGAAAGTACGATGACGCTCGCGACGTAGGCGAGGACGCGCTGGACTACGGCCGGGAACGACTGGGAGTCGACCACTATGCCACCATCCGGACCGCGACCGCGCTGTCCATCGCGCTGCGGCGCATCGCCTCCGGACGCGCCGAAGGACTGCAGCTCGCGCAGGAAACCTACGAATTGGCGCGCAAGCGGTACGGCGAGAGCGACCCGGATACCATGGCCGCGGCGATGAACCTGATCAACTCGCTGCGGGCGAACACCCAGCCCGACCCAGCCCTGGATCTCGCCGACAGGACCGCCGACGCCTACCGAGTGTACGGCGTGGACCATCCCTACTACTACGGTTGCCTGGGCAACCTCGCGCTTATGCGCCGAGTAGTCGGCCAGGCGGATGAAGCGCGGGCGATCAACGAGCGAGCTCTCGAAGGGCTCGCCAGGCGTCTCGGCCCCGATCATGACTACACCCTGGTGGTAGCGGTCAACCTGGCAAGCGACCTTGCGGGCGTCGGTGACGCCAAGGCCGCCCGTCAACTCGGGGAAGACAGCAGGCAACGGCTGATCCTGCTATCCAGTGAGGATGACGCGCTGGCCTTGGGCTGCGCCGCCAATCTGTCCCTAGACCTGCGCGCGTGCGGCGCCACGGCAGAAGCCGACCAGCTCGCCCAGGACACCCTCCGGCGATACGGCGCGACCCTGGGAATGGCGCACCCGGACGCCGTGGCCGCGGCGGCCGGCAGGCGGCTCGACTTCGACTTCGATCCGCCGCCGATCTGATCACGGTGGCTACGCCGGCTGTCGCCGGTGAAGTTCGACGGCGCCAGGGACCTTATCCAGATGCACCGCGTTGTCCAAGCGGCTGCGCGGCGCGCTTGTTGAGGCGCTGCGGTTCGGGCAGGATGCCTTGCGGGTATGGCGGGAACGCCTCGGCCAGGACCATCTTGACGTTCTGACCATGTCGGTTGAGTTGGCCAACGCTATGCACTTCGGTGGATACGCCGCCGACGCGCATGACTTGATAATGCAGATCCGGCCACGGCTGGAGAGGTATACCGACGGCGAAGAATTCAAGGTGTTCCTCTACTGCGAGAGCTTCTACGGTGGCGACCTTCGCGCGCAGCCAATTTCAGCAAGCACTCGAAAAAGATCTGGCTACGTGGCCGCGTCGATGACCCACTGATGACGGACAAGGTCATGGGCGCGGCCACGCCGCTGGTCTGACCGGTGGCCGATAACCCGGCCGTCGCGGTGCCGTGGGCGGCCTGCCAGCGCGCCAGGTGCCCGCTGGCCTCGCGCTCGGCGCTCGCGAGCGCGGCGGCTGAGACGAACTCGTGCTGCCAGGGACCGAGCGTGCCCGCCATGCCGGCGACGAATTCAAGGCCGTCATCGGTGAGGCGGCCGCTTGACTGCAGTGTCGCCACAGCCGTCGCCGCGGCGGCACGCCACCGCGCGAATTCAGCATCACCGTGTTCTTCGTGCCCCCACTGCCGCCGCTGGCGCCGCCAGAATCCAGACACGCCGAGGTATGCGTAGGCGCCCTGCAGCAGGCCGCTGACCGGGCGCGGGTCGGCGCGCCAGGGCGCGTAGTAGCGCGACCCGTCGTCGGGCAGGGTCAGCTTAACTTCGTTAAGCAGAGCGCCCAGCTTGACGTGCTGTATCTCGTGCGCGAGCGCCTCCGCGCCGGTGACAGGATCCGGCGGCAGGGACATTGCCACGGTGCCGAACAGTTCGGGTGAGGAGGAGCTTTCCCTCCGTCCCGCCGAGGTGGCAATCGGCGTTATCACCTGGACAGCCCCGGCGACTTCGGCCGCGATCCGCGGGTGATGCGCCTGGAGCACCGCCCACGCCTGAACGAGCATCTCCGTCCAGGAATCGACGGCCTGACGCTCGGGCGGGCTCGAGGTCGCCGGGTGGCGGAAGGGGTCTAGGTCATCGATGAGCACGTCCAGTGCGCCGGCGCGAACCCGGCGCAGGCCGATCCACCCTGGACCGTCCAGGTGGGGGTCGCCCGGCAGGCGTACTGGGCCTACGGTAACGGTGCCGCCCAGGCTGCGGACGAAGACCGTGTCCATGGAAACGAATGCCGCGCCCAGTGACGGAAGCGTCGCCAACCCGTTGACGGCGCCGATCATGATCTCCGCTGGCTGACCGGCGCGAAGCGCCGCTGCGGCGGCCACCGCGCGCAGGCCACCCGGCGTCGCGCCAGGCACGACCTGGCCGCCGCGCAGCGCAAGGAGGGTTCGCAGGGCCCAGGCACCGACCGAGGGATACCTGATAACCCGCAAGGCAGCATCCGGGTTCCGGTCGCGAGCCGCGCAGAGCAGCGAGTAGCCTTCCGCCGCGAGCGTAGCTTCGCGGTGACCCGTCGCTCTGGCCTCGTTGACCACGCCCGACAGGAGAAGCAGGTGGTTCCTGTGCTCTGCGCCGACGAGTTGCGCTATGGCGGCTGGTCCTCCGCCGCCAGCCGCAAGCGCGGCGAAGTCAGCCGCGGACAGCGCATGCACGGGCCTGCTCATCAGGCTCGTCCGCCGCTAACCATGCCTTGTCCAGCCTGGAGGCCACGTCCGCCTGGACGACCATGGCGACGTGCTCGATGAGCCGCATGAGGTCCGGGCAGTAGACCGAGGGGTTAGCGAATCCGCTGCCTGATCGGTACCGGTGCGGATACTGGCCGCCGCCGCAGACCTGCCGGATGGGACACCTCCGGCATTCGGCGGCTAGGGCGCGCACTCCGATTTGCCGCGCCACCATGCCCGGACGGTAGAGGGCGGCGTCGAGTTCGTCCCTGATGACGTGCAGCCCGGTGGCCGCAGCACCCTCATAGGCGGCCTTGAGGCTGTCGACCTGCTCGATCGACCCGTCGGTTTCTATGACGACCATGGTGCTCGGTGCTAGGCCCACCGTCTCCCCCGACGACGCGCCCGTCACAAGGAGTCCGATGATCGACTCGAACATGCGGATGCCGACCCGCGGGTCGCGGTACCAGCGGTCGAAGACGGCGATGAGCCAGTCGGCGTAGGGGGTTTGCGGTGATTCCCGGCCGCGTCCTGGCGGAGGCGCGTCCCAGGTGCCGTGGGGCAGTAGGAAGTCGATGGCGGGTGGCGCAAAGGCGAGCAGCGCCTCGTAGGTGGCGATCGGGTCGTTGCGCACGTCCACTGTGCACAGCAACCCGCCGAACAAGTGCCTGAACCACGGTTGCCGCAGTCGTTCAATCCCTGCGGCTACCGCTGCGTAACTGCCCCGCCCGGAAGCGAAGCGCCGATGCCTGTTGTGCTCGTCCGGGCCGCCGTCCAGGCTGACCCCGACCCGCACGTCCAATTCATCGAATAGCCGCAGAAAGACGTCGTTCAAGCCGACGGCGTTCGTCTGGACGTGCGCGGCAACGGCCACCTGAGGACCGACTGCCTTCCTGGTGGCCTCGACGAGATGCCAGATCAGCTCCGGACCGGCCAGCAGCGGCTCACCCCCGTGCAAAATCAGCGCGAGCTTCCGCAAACCGTGGTCCCGCGCGTGCTGCCCGATTCGCCGGGCCGTGGCCTCGGCAATTTCGACGGGCATCCGCTTAGGCTGGCCGCGCCAGGATTGATCAGCCATTTCGTACATGTAGCAATAGTCACACGAAAGATCACAGCGGCTGTTGATCTTTACGATGAATTCCTCGAACGGAACAGGCCGCCAACCGTCTGCGAGAAGCGCGGAAACATTGAGGGTAAATGGCCACTCCATGCCCTGCTCGCGTCCCACGATACGATTAAAGCACATGGTGCCAGTTTTTCAGCGTTTAACTTGGTCACGGCAAGCGCACCAATCAATCAAGTTTAATCGCGTATCGCCGGATAATTTCCGTATCACCGTCCAGCGCATTTAGCCGTTTCTGCGGAGTTCGCGCACCCGCCCTCTCCTGGCGACTCAGCCGCGCCGGACAGCGACCCCGATCTAGGTAATTCTACGTAGTTGCGGCCGCTTTTGCATTACCGAAGGCGTCCGGGGGATTACTCTGAGTGATCTCGACTACAATAGGAAGTCGAGTATAGTCGACCATATGGACGGACTATGAATCATCCGACGGGAGCGCGCTTCCGGACTAGATGGCTGGGCGCGAAACCCACTCGAATAGGCCACTCGCGTAGGCCGTGGGCGTCTGGTCGGGCCAAGTGGGCGCTTCCCGGATCTGTGGATAAATGTTCGCCTACACCGCTAGTCGACATGAATCAAAGAGACTCATCGGAATCAGACATAACGACGCCCGGCGACGGTTTGGGGCGATATGGTGACCGGTGACCTTCCGCGCTAGCTCAGGCTGGCCTTTTGCCGGGCGACGCCTCGACAAGGAATCCGCGGTAACGCCCGACGCCACCGCGGTAACGCCCGACGCCCCGGCCGCACTGTTGCCTCCCGCACCATTGCGCCGTAATCGTCCTTTCCAGTGGCTTCTGGGCGGATCGTTCGTCTCGATGCTCGGCAGCCGGCTGACAACCATCGCCTATCCTCTGCTGGTCCTCGCGTGGGGCGGCTCGCCGGCCATCGCGGGGCTGGCAGTCTGCGCAGCTAACGCGCCCAGTGTCCTCGTTTACATACCTGCGGGCGTACTCGTGGACAGGTGGCCTGACCCCAGGCGGATACTTGTTATCGCCGAGGCCATACGCGGTTGCGCCATCGCGTGTGTCGCCATCGTCGTCCTGGTCGAATGGAAACACATCCTGGTGATCGTCTTGGTGGCGATCATCGAGGAGAGCGCCGAGGTCTTCGCCATGCTGGCGGAGCGGCGCTGCGTGCGGAACCTTGTCCAGCCGGTTCAGGCCCCGGCCGCGCAGGTTGGCATGGAGGCGCGTGAGCATGTTGTCGTGCTAGCTGGCCGGGCTCTCGGCGGGCTGCTGTTCGGGTTGGCGCAGTCGCTGCCATTCCTGGCGGACTTCTGTTCTTTCGTGATTTCGCTTGCCGCGCTGGACCGGATAAGGCGCGTTCAAGGCGGCGCGGGCGCCGCGATGCACTCGACGAGGCCGAGCCTCGGGCCGCTATGGGACGAGGTGCGCGCCGGGTGGCGCGAGCTTTGGGCCGATGCCTTCGTGCGGTACGCGTCCCTGCTCTCCGCCGGCATGACGCTGGTCTCGCAGGCATTGATCATCGTGTTCCTGGCGGCAGCGCACAGCGGGCACGTGTCGTCGGTTGTCGTCGGCTCGGTGCTCGCGGCATCCGGGATCGGCGGCCTTCTCGGTGCCATGATCAGTCGGCGGGGCCGGTGGCCGTGGAACCTGTCGCCGCTCAAGTTCCAGCCCCTGGTCTGGACCATCATGCTGCTCGCCCTTGCCATGTCGGGTTGGCTGCAGGTTCCGGCGATGGCGCTTGCGATGACGGTGCTCGGGTTTTTCGGGGCCATGGGAAACGTGGAGATTGACACTTACCTCATCGTGAAGGTGCCTGATAGGAAGCTTGCCCGAGTGTCGAGCATCGAAATGCTGCTCGACTTCCTCGCAAGCGTCCTCGGCCCGGCGCTCGGCGGCTGCCTTACAGAGTGCTGGGGGACGGAGGCCGCGATCTGGATTCTGCTCGTAGTGAGCGGGTTCATCGCTCTTGCGAGCTTCGTGCTCCGGAATCTGGTGATCGAGTTCATCGCCGTTTCAAGCTTCGTGCTCCGGAATCTGGTGATCGAGTTCATCGCCGTTGCAAGGTCGGCGCCCCGGAATCTGGTGACCGAGTTCATCGACGTTGCAAGCTTGGCGCTCCAGAATCTGGTGATCGGGTTCATCGACGTTGCAAGGTCGGCGCCCCGGAATCCGGTGACCGCGAGGCAAAGCGCGATTCCGGAACTGCCCGTGGCTAGTGAAAGGAAGCGCGAGCCGGTGGAGGCCGCTCCCGCTCCGCGGCCGCATTCCCGTGACGGGAGAATAGCCGAGCGTCAGCCGGCAACGGCCGGTTCGCCATCGGCCAAGCGCCACCGAGCGGGAGTGAGCTAGCGCCGGCCGTCAGCTCGCCGGGGCCTGGCCGAAGATCACGTCGGCGAAGTTGAGGCCCAGTCCCGGTAGTGCGCCCGCATCATGTCCGCGGCGGCCGGCGGCCCGGGCAGCCGGATGCCCGCGGGGATCCGTGTCGTGCGGCCCTCCTGCGACCTCGCGCTCTCGTCGGTGCACCTGGTCACAGCCACTCTTCATAACGTGGCTGAGCGGGCACACCGCATAGGTGAACTCGCGGGTACCGGTACTGGTGTCGGTCAACGTAGGCATGCCGAAAGACGTGCCCTGGCAGGGCAAGACGGTCTTCACCGGCGTGTGGAAGCACCAGGTGGACGGGCCGCAAATGGTGCGGCGGCTGAACATCGACGGGGATGGCCAGGGCGACCTGAACGGCCATGGCGGCGAGCAGCGCGCGGTGCTCGTCTACCAGCTCCAGTCCTACGACTACTGGCAGCGGCAATTCGGGCGGGACGACTTCACGCACGGCATGTTCGGGGAGAACCTCACCGTCGACGGGCTCCCTGACGACGAGGTCTGCATCGGCGACCGGTACCGCATCGGGGAGGCCGAGTTCGAGGTCACCCAGCCCCGCGTCACCTGCTACCGGGTCGGCATGCGGCTCGGCAGGCCCGAAATGGCGTCGCTGCTTGTCTCGCACCATCGCCCCGGCTTCTACATGCGCGTCATCACCGAGGGGCACATCCGGGGCGGCGACGAGATCATCAAGACCGCAACCGGGCCGGGCGCGCTGTCGGTGGCCGACACGGACGCGCTGCTCTACCTCCCGGGCCGCGACCGGGCAAAGCTGAAGACCGCCCTGCGGATCCCGGCGCTGAGTCCCGGCTGGCAGGGCTCGTTCCGTGACCTGCTGACCGCTCCTGACGGCACCGACTCGCTCGCGGGCGGCGGGACGAGCCCGCCGGCCAGGCCGGCCTGGGCCGCCTTCCGGCAGCTGCGCGTCACCAAGATCGTCCCGGAGAGCGAGCACGTGTCCTCGATCTACCTGGCCGCCCCCGACGGCACCCCGCTGCCGGCCGCCCAGCCGGGCCAGTACCTCACGCTCCGGGTCAGCGGCGCCGCCGACCCGCCCCCGGTGCGCAGCTACTCCCTGTCGTGGGGGGCCGGCGCCGGAGCCTACCGGATCAGCATCAAGCAGGAGCCGCACGGCGTCGTCAGCGGCTACCTGCACCGCAGCCTGCGACCAGGGGCAGAGCTGGACGTGGCCGCTCCCCGCGGCGATTTCGTCCTCACCGACGGCACCGGGCCGGTCCTGCTCATCTCGGCCGGCGTCGGGGCCACGCCGGTGCTTGCCATGCTGCACCAGCTCGCGAATCTGCACAGCGAGCGGGAAGTCTGGTGGCTGTACGGGGCACGCGGTCCGCGCGAGCATCCCTTCGCCACCGAGGCCCGCGATCTGCTGGCCTCGCTGCCGCACGCCCGTGAGCAGGTCTACTACAGCGCGGCCAGCCAAGCCGAACGCGAGAGCGCGCACGCCGCGGAAGGGCACCTCACCCAGGAAGCACTGGCCGGGCTGGCCGTCCCCGCCGACGCGACCGCCTACATCTGCGGGCCGTCGTCGTTCATGGCCGACCTGCAGAAAGCTCTGGCCGCGGTCGGCGTCGCGCCTGACGCGATCCACACGGAGCTGTTCGGGGCGCTCCCGGCGATCAATCCCGGGATCGCCAAGCAGGCCGGCCAGCCGCCCCACCAGCCGCCAGGCCCGCCAGGAACCGGGCCCCGGGTCACCTTCTCGCGCAGCGGCCTCACCACGGCGTTCGGCGACAACTGGGGCAACGTGCTCAACCTGGCCGACGCCTGCGACGTCCCCACCCGGTGGAGTTGCCGGACCGGCGTCTGCCACACCTGCACGACGCCCCTGCTGTCCGGCGACATCAGCTACGACCCGGACCCGCTGGAACCACCGGCCGACGGCGACGTCCTCATCTGCTGCGCCCAGCCCAAGACCGACATTGTGCTCGACCTCTAGGCGGCACGTGCCATGCTTCGGCTTGCGGACTTGGCCCGGGCGCTCAGCCGTTCAGGCCGGGATTAGCCTGCGGGAACTCCTTCGGTCAGTACTCAATCGCTGTCGCGGCCGAGGCGTGGGTGGCGAGGCTGACCGCCGAGGCCGCACCGAGCAGCGAAAGGCCGATAAGAATCGCGAAGATGATCTTCCGGGTCAATTTCATGACAGAGCCTCCGTCGGGATCGAGTGCGATTGTTTATCGTAACCCGGCGGCAATCGCCTCGACTAGTCCAATTCCACCGCGTTCGGCGGTCTTCCCTGATGACTATTAGCTGAGCTTTTCGGTTAAACCACGCGTGCGTTCGGGATAGGGATTTTGAATTTTGAACGGAAGGTGGCTTTCCCCATCTCCGTCGTGCGTCGCGTCATCGACCTCGACCTCGACATCGCCGGCATCTGGTGTGCCGAACACCGGGAACAGCGCGGCCAGATCGTCAGCCGCCACGGTGAAGTCCGTGATTAGCTGACCTGCGTCGATGAACTCCTGCGCCATGAGGTCTGCCCGGCTTTTCGGAACTACCCAGGCGACCGACGCATCCCCCGCGAGCCGCCGCAGGGACGCTACAGCCGCCGAATCCGCCATCGGCGGCACGGGTGCGATGAACATGACCGCGGGGCGGGCCAGTGGAAGGCCCGACGACGGCCGCGCCGCGTCCCTGGTCAGCATCAGCTGGATCTGGTCAAGCACGGTAGCCAGATACAGGTCGGCGACTGCCCCGCGGACGTCGCGCTTGGTCAGCTGCCCGGCCGCGCGCAAGTCCCCTCGCAGCTCCATGTCATCGCCCTGCGGGACTCGCAGATCGACCGACAGCCCGGGAAGCGCGGCGAGCCTTTGGTCGAGTTCCAGCACCAGCGCACGGCTGCGGTTCCACTCAGCCGGATCCCCCGCGTCCTGGTCGCCGGTGAGGACCAGATAGGCGAGGCCGCGGGCCTGTGCTGGCAGCCGCGACGGCTGCGCGTCAGGCTGACCGCCGCGCTGGCGTCCCCGCCCGGGTACCAGCCGGCGAACCAGACCAGACAGCGTCCGTGGCGCCATCGGCTCGGCCGCACCCTGATCTGGCCCGTCATGGCGGACTGGTCTCTGCGGCTCGGCCGGCCCTGACTCAACGGAGCCGGGGCTGAACTGGAGGGTCTCTGTCGGCGCGGCGGTAGGGCCAGGTTCCTCTCCGAGCGCATCCGGGAGAGCCGCGGAGCTTCCCGTGCCCGGCACCGCGGCGGAAGGCATCGCGGCGCCTTCCCTGGCGACGTGCGAAACGAACTGATCGCGATACCGCGTCAACTCGTCAGGGGTAAGCCCGCGTTGCCGACCGCCCGCGAAGTCACGCATCAGGGCATCGGCGTACCGGAGCAGCTCGTCGACGAGTTCGTGGCGCTGCCAGGAACCCACCGGCGACACCCGGATTTGAGCTCCCCTGGGGGGACGGGGTACCCGCCGGTCTTCCCGGCTGGCGATGCCGAGCAGGCGGATGGGGAGCGCACTGAGGAACGGGGACGCGACGCAGTCCTGCAGCACGGCCTCAACCGTCGCGGCCGACCGATCCAGGATCACCGCGGCAAAGTAGTTACGGCCGATGCCCGGCCGCGGCTGCAGCAGGTGATCCGTGATCCGGGCGGCGGCCGACTGACCACCCTCACTTGGCTGGTCGCCGATGTGCGCATAGCGCAGTTTGATGAAGTCGCCGAGCGAGGGCGACATGACGAGCCGCCCGTTTGCCTCGGTCGTCACCTTCTCGCCCAGCGAGACCGCGCCAATATAGCTCGTCACGAGAACGAGGCAGCTCTCGACGTCCGATGCCGTGTGCCCGTTGTCCGCGGCCAGGCTAGCGGAGTCCAGGTCCCTGTCGCTCACAGCGCATCTCCCGGGTCCGGCAGGCCGAAATTCTGCGAGCCCGAGAGCTGGCCATTCGCCGCTGGCGGACCGTAACCAGGCGCGGGGGGATAGGCCGGGTGATTCCCATTAACCGCGTGCCCATTACCAAGCTGCTGCCCGTACCCCGGCTGGCCAGGGACAGGATTGCCGTTCCCGTTCCCGTTCCCGTTCCCGTTGGCGGGGTAGCCGTTCCCGTTGGCCGGGTAGCCGTTCGGCGGCTGGGGGGCATTGGCATGCTGCTGGCCGCTGGCTGGCGGCTGCCCGGTGGCTGGGTGGCCCCCGTTCAGCGTGGCCTGGACCTGACTGCTCCATTCGGCGAGCGCGGCGTCGAGAATCTCCTCCATCTTGGCCGCGACGGTGTCATTGGCCTTGAGGCCAAGCCCCTCCTGGCGCCTGGTCATGTCCAGCGCCTGCTTGATGCGGGCCGCTGAGGCCGCATCGGCTAGCTGGTGCTCCTCATCGGACTCGCGCACCTTCTTGCGGCGTTCGGTCCGCCGGTCGGCGTTCACCGCCTCAAGCAGCTTGTCGTCCTCGGCCGCCAGGATCTTCTCGTACGTGGTCGGCTTGCCCAGGTTGAGCAGCAGCTTGACCACGACGGGAAGCAGTTCAATGAGGAAAAACAGCGCGGCGACGGTTAGATGCGCCGCCAGCAGCGCCGGGTTGCCCGAGCTGGCCTGGAACAGCGCTTCCAGCTGCCTGAGGAGACCGGTGTTGTTGGTGCTCGTGTACTGGGCGTTGGCGTTCTGGCTCGCCAACTGAGCCTGTGCCGTCGCCAACTGGCTCCGCAGTCCGGGCAGTGCCCGCGCGGCCCCCTGCTGGTACCTGGCGGTGGCTGCCTTCTGCTGCCCGCTCAGGGCGGCCTGGGCGCTGGCGAGATTGCCCTGCGCCTTGCGGTACTCGGCGTCCAGCGTGTTGTAGGTCTGGAGGTCCTGCTGGTAAATCGCCCCCTTGGCCTGCGCGATGGGACCGGCCCCTGCCTTACCTGAGCCCGCGTCGCAGTCGTCTCCGTACAGCTCGCACTGCCACGTCGCGTATGCGTTGATCTCCGCCGTCTTGGCCGCGCTGACCTGGGGCCCGAGCTGGCTGACTTGGCTCTGCGCGGTCTGCAGCTGAGGGCTGGTGACGTTGTGCGGCAGCTGGCCGTCCTGGATCAGCTGGTCAGCGGTTATCTTGCCCTGCAGCGAGTTGACCTCGCCCTGCAGAGCGCTGTTGGCCTCGTCGTTCGCGACCTGCGTCGACTGCGTCAGGTTCATCGTGGTCATCGTCGCGTAGATGTCGTTGTGGAAGATCTCCAGCGTGATCGGCGTGGAGACGACCAAGGACACCACCACCGCCATCAGCAGACGGGGGATCGCGATGCCGATGAGCCGCTTCAGGTCCCGGGTCGATCCCATGCTGAGCACGAGGAAGCGGTCCAGGTTGAGGATGACCAGGCCCCACACGATCCCGTAGATCGTGGCGATCGGCACCGGCAGGTGCATGGTGTTGTGGATGGCGAAGGTCATGGACAGGGCGGCGATGCCGGACGTGGTCAGCAACACGCATCCCATCTGGGCGAACCTGCCACGGTCGCGTGGCGCCTTGCGCAAGGTTTCCAGGTCAGCACCGCCCAGCCAGGCCAGGAAATCGCCGATTCGGCTCATATCTTCATTCCTTCGTCTCGTCTGCAGAAGGGTTGCTGGTTACGGCGCTTGCCGCGCGGCCTCGGCCCGCCGGTGCGCGTCATCCCAGATGGCCTGGGAGACGACGCGGGACGCGTCGAGGACCGCGGCGGTCACATCGGGCGGCGGCATGGCGACGGCTGTCCCCCGCATGAGGGTTTGGACCAGGTCGTAGGTTTGCAGGGTTGGCATCGGTGGCAGGTCCGGCAACCGCATAGCGGGAACCTTGTCAATGACAGGCCCCATCGAGTCCAGCGACAGCCGCGGCAAGTCCGGGATTTGCGGGGAAGGCAACGGGGGAACGTTGACCGTCAGCGGAGGGAGCTCGTAGAGCGAGATCTCCCCCAGGTCGAGCTTGACTGAGCCAAGGTTGTTAGCCACGGTAAGCGTGACCGGCCCCGATTGGTCCAGCTGGAAGGAACAGCCGTCGAAGTGCTGCTTCGGATCGACCGTGTGGTCGTGACCGTCCGCGGACACCGTGACCTCGGTCGCGTTCTCGAGCTGCCAGTCAACGCGGGCATCATGGCCGCGGATCAGGAAGGTCTTGCGCAGCCGGGCGGATATCACCCGCGGGGGCAGGGCGACCGGGTCAACCACTTCCCGTAGGTAGTTGTACAGCTCCTTGGCGGTCGGCCGGACACTCGGGTTGCCGTCAACCGCGCGCGCGATCAGCAGGGCGCCGGCCGCGTCCAATTCGTGCCCGGCAACCAGCCTGCCCGCGTCCTTGGCCTGCACGGTCTGGGTCAGCGTGCGCAGTATCGCCAGGCCGAGCTTGTAGACATCCGTGTAGTAGGTTTGCAGAACGTGCTGACCTGGCTCAGCCTCCGGCGGCTCCCAGGTCGGGGTGTTGCCCTGGACCCGGCTCTGGTCGGAGAACGGGGCCGCACCGTCGCAGTCGAGCAGCAGCACCCGCGGCGGCCGCAGCGCCCAGACCGCGTTCTTGCCGCTGATATCCCCGAATACCCAGCCGAGCTTATGCAGCCGTCCCACCGCGTAGACGAGCTTGCCCAGCAGGATCAGCCGCTCAACGGGGTCCGGGTACGGAATGTCCACCTGCGCCTGCGCCAGGTACTCCTCGCCCGTGAACAGCCACTCGATTCCGCGCGCAAGGTCCTTCTGCTCCCCGGTCATCACGTCGTTCCCCTTGAAGAAGAAGTCCTCAGGGATAAGCGGCATCAGCAGACCGGTGACGGCACGGCCCTGGCCCTCCACCAGGGCAAGCGGCCATACGGCGACCTGGTCCAGGCTTGCCTGGGCGTCAGGGGTCAAGGCATCCCTGAAGTCAACCGCCCGCTCCGCGCTCCGGGCCTGGGCGTCGATGTCGACCGTGAACTTCTTGTAAGCCAGCGACGTCGCGGCACCGGCCAGGTGGTAGCCCTCCAGGCGGTAGACCTTGCCGAATCCTCCTTCAGAAATCAGCTTGGGATTTCCCAGGCTCTTCTCGCTGACCCGCATCCTGCACGCTCCAGATACCCACGGTCGTCCGATCGTCTATGTGCGTCCGTTTCGCGAACCCGACTTGGGCCGCGAAGGTGAACGGGTCCGGCGGGTGCGCCCACCATTGCGCGAGCGCCGCCCGCACGTCAGGCCCGTACGACAACGGGTTGCCGACACCGTCGGACATTAGGAAGAGCGCGCCGCCGCTGAGCCGGAATGGGGAGATGGAACATTCCCCGTCAGCCGAGGGCAGCGGGCGAACGCTGCCCGCGTGATAGTCGTCGGCCGCTGTTTCCGCCGATGGCCCGGCGATCATGGTCCAGTCGCCGCCGCTGCTGAGGTGCCACAGCGGCGAGTCGCCGACCCATGCGACCTCGCCGACCCAGTCGTCGACTTCCCGGCCGACGCTGACCGCTACCGCGGTGGTGGCCATCGCGAGCGGACCGCCCGGCGGGGACGCCGAGACCGCGTATTTGCCCAGTTCGTCGTTGACTTGCCGGTATGCGTCGGGCCAGGGAACCGCGGCCGCGCCGAGTTCCGCCAGGCGGCGGCTCACAAGCGCCGCCGCCTCATCGGAACGCTCAAACGACCCGACGCCGTCGCACACCACGAGGACCGCGACCGGTTCCTCGCCTGGCTGGGCGCGGTGGCCGAGCGCGAAGGCGTCCTGCCGCCCGGTCCGTCGATGCCGGTGCAGGATGCCTCGGCATGATGCCGCCCGGATAAGCATCCCGGGCAGGTCAGCGCAGCTTATCTCTACGTCCGCCGCGCCAACCCGTGCAGGCGGCGGGCCCGCGGGCACCTCAAGCGCCGCGCGCCCCGGATCCCCGATCGCATAGAACGAGTTGTCATCCACGGCGGGCGTCAGACGAAGTCGTCTGGATCACCGTAGATAATGCCGGAATTCGCCGGTGGCGGAAGCGGCACCACGGCCGGCTCACCACCGCTTACCGTGCGACTGGAGGAGACGACGGTCTTCATGATGATGCCCAGCATTCCGTTGAGCGCTTCCTCCACGCTTTCGTCCCTGGCGTGGTACCACTTGCTCTTCCCTTGCGGGTAGGCGAGCTTCCGGAGGATGTCCTCGGGCGCCTCCCGGAACCCGAACGGCACGAAGATTGGATGCCCCTTCATGCCGACCTTGGTGTCGCTGTCGTAGCTCAGCGTGCCGATGAACGTCTGGTGCCAGTCGTGATCGAGGGGTTCGCCGTCGGTCAGGAAGAAGACGCATGGCCGGTAGACCTTGAGCCCGCGTGCCTTCAACTCGGCTGTATCCTGCGCGATGGTCTGCGCCAGCAACCGGAAGGCGGCGCCGTAGTTGGTGCCGCCCTGCGGTGACAGCGTCGGCACCTGCTGCTCGCTCATCCGCTCAAGCGGCATCACCACCTTCGCGATGTCGGAGAACGTGGCGATCGCGATGTAGGCGACGTCGTTGGCCACCGGCTCGGCCAGGATTGCCCGCCGCAGCCGCCGCAGACCGTCGTTAAGCTCCGGCATATCGTTCGTCATCGACAGGGATACGTCACACATCAGGTAGAAGGGCATCACGATCTGCCCCACTTCCTCCGACGGGTACCCCGACATCCGCTCCTCGTTCATCCCGCTCCCCATGAATGAGTAATCTGCTTTATATCGAACCTGGTAAATAAATGTAAGTTCAGGGGCCGATTACGCTAATTCTGCCCCTGAACGCGCCCCATGCCCCGATGAATGGCCAATACGCGGCCTATGGCTAGGGTACAGGCTGGGGCGTCCAGGTCAATTCCATCAATAGATGGAATTGGCCGGGAACCCCCTGAATCAAAACTTTTCCACTTACTCTCACACCTAGCACGGTGCCATATTTCCGCTATCGACCGCTTTGTCCTTCAGTTGAGCGACCGCAATGACACCCGGATTCCAAAAACCCACGTCATCCTCATGATATAGTTGACGTGTCAAGCACTTCACGGGCTTTCTGCGCCCGCTGTCGAGGAGGCTCAAGTGGACACCGTCGAGTTCGGCATCGACACCTTCGGGGACCTGCCCAGGGACGACCGCGGCGCAATCGTCTCGCATGCGGAGGCGATCCGGCGGGTCGTCGCCGAAGGGGTCCTGGCCGACGAGGTCGGTATCGACGTGATCGCGGTGGGCGAGCACCACCGCCCCGAGTTCTCCGTCTCGGCCCCGGAGACGGTGCTCGCCGGGATCGCGACGCGGACCTCGCGCATCCACCTGGCCTCCGGGGTGACCGTGCTCAGCTCCGACGACCCGGTCCGCGTCTTCGAGCGCTTCGCGACCGTCGACGCGCTCTCCAATGGGCGCGCCGAGGTGATCCTCGGGCGCGGCTCGTTCACCGAGTCATTCCCGCTGTTCGGCTACGACTTGCGCGACTACGAGGTGCTCTTCGAGGAGAAGATCGACCTGTTCGTCAAGCTCCTCGACGAGAAGCCGGTGTCCTGGGAGGGCACCACCCGGGCGGCACTGCATGACGCCGACGTGTACCCGAAGACCGAATCCGGCCGGCTGACCACCTGGGTCGGAGTCGGCGGCTCGCCGGAGTCCGTCGTCCGCACCGCCCGCTACGACCTCCGGCTGATGCTCGCGATTATCGGCGGGGCACCGGATCGTTTCGCTGCCTACGTCGAGCTCTACCAGCGCGCCGCGCAGGAGTTCGGCACGACCGCGTACCCGGTCGGGATCCACTCACCCGGGTTCATCGCGGAGACGGACGAGGAAGCAAAGGAGCTCTTCTACCCCGGCTTCAAGGAGATCAGGGACCGCATCGGCGCCCAGCGCGGCTGGCCGCCCATGCGCCGTGAGCAATTCGAGGCCGAGGCCGGGCACGGTTCCCTCTACATCGGCGCGCCGGAAACCGTCGCCCGCAAGATGGCCCGCACCATCCGGGCCCTCGGCGTCGGCCGCTTCGACCTCATCTACTCCTCGGGCGGTGCGCTCTCCGCCAGCGCCAGGCTCCGGGCCGTCGAACTTTACGGCACTCGGGTCGTCCCCCTTGTCCGGGAGATGCTCGCGGATGCGCCCGCCGCGGACGGCTCGTGACAACTGGGCTTCGGCCCCGGAGCGGCTTTGCGGGTTAGACTCGCCGGGTGCCTGATGACGTTCGCGCGCTGATCTCGGATCTCGTGTCGGGTGTAACGCCGTTTGATGCGCGCGAAGCGGCCGACCAGGCGGACATCCTCGACTGGGTCGCGTCAGGGCAACAGCTCTTCAGGACGGTCCCGCCCGCCACGCCGCCCAAGCACCTAGTCGTCTACTTCATTCCCGTTGACCGGACCAGCAGGTGCCTGCTGCTCGGAGACCATCGCAAGTCGGGACTATGGCTGCCGCCCGGCGGCCATGTCGAAGCTGGTGAGGACCCCAGTCAGGCCGTCACCCGGGAAACCCGCGAGGAGCTCGGGATCCACGCCGAGCTCCACCCTGAGTTCGGCGGGAACAGGCCGTTCTTCCTGACCGTCACGCCGACCAACGGCGCCAGCAGTCATCTCGACGTCGACCTGTGGTTCGTCCTTCGCGTGGACCGCACCGCGCGGCTGCACCCGGACCCTCGGGAGTTCGCCGGCGTCCGCTGGTTCGACCTCGATGAGCAGCGAGAATGGCCCGCCTCGACGTATGACCCGGAGATGCACCGCTTCGTCAGCAAGCTCAAGTCCGCTCTCGGCCCGCTTCACCGCAGCCGTATGAGCTGGGAGACCAGCTCACCGGACTCCAGCAGCTGACCGATCCTTCTGCTCTGCTCAAGAGCCGTGACCAGCGGCTGAGCGTTCCCGAAGCGGCGCCGCAACTCGTGGTCGACGGCGACGGTGCGCTCATGCCAGCTGGCGGGCGGGGCCGGGAGAGACGCGGGGTCGGCGGTGGCGGTCTCGGTCAGGCCGGCCTCCCGGAGCAGGGCGGTCAGCTGGGCGCGGGACGGGAAGTGGTTTCCCTCCGGCGGGTCGTCCAGCCGGTCTTGGGCCGCCAGGAACACCAGCAGCCCGGCCCGGCCCGACGGCCGGAGCACCCGGCGCAGTTCGCGCAGCATGGCCCGCTGGGCGTCGGGGCCGCTGGCCGTGCACAGCACGCCCAGGCACCAGGCGTGGCTAGCCGCGCCGTCGGCGAACGGCAGGGCGGTCGCGTCGGCCTGGACCACCGGGGCGCCGAACAGCCGGGCGGCGGCCTGGCAGGCCTCGAACTCCGGCTCAGCCAGGACTGGCTGGACCCCGGTCCGCTCGGCCGCGTAGGCGGACGGGCCGCCCAGCCCGGCGCCGATGTCGATCAGCACGTCGCCCGGATGCGGGTCCAGGCCCGCCAGCAGCCAGTCCAGGGCAGACGGCCGGCCGCTCCCCCGGGAGGCGGCCGGAATGCGGTACTCCGGGCCGAGGCTCTCGGCCACCTCGGCCGTCCACTCGGCCACGGTGCCGAACTCGGCGTCCATCGGGTCGCTGCTGGTCACCTGGCAGGTTCTTCCCGGATGCGGCGGGCCAACTCCGCCTTGACGGTCGCGGCGTACTCGTAACCGCGGGCCGAGCCCACCCCGGACAGGTTCACTCCAGCCACCCCTGGGATCGCGAGCAGCGCCGCGGCCTCCCGTACCGCGGCGGCGATCCCGGCCTCGACCGGGTCGGGGCCGGCCAGCACCGCCCGGACCGCGGCCGGGTCGAGTTCCAGACCGGGCAACCCGCTGAGCACCGCCGCCGACGGCTCGTCGGTGAAGACGGCCACGCCCGCGATGACCGGGATCGTCACCCCGGCCTTGGCCGCCCCGGTCATGAAGGCGGTCACCGTGTCGACGGCGGCGTGGTTTAGCACCGCGACGGCCGCTCCGGCCCGCTGCTTCTGAGCCAGCCGGTCCGGCCGCAGGTCCCTGGGCGGCGCAGCCGGGGTCTCCGGGACCGCCGCTGGCACCCCGGCCGACGCGGCCAGCGCGGCCAGCCGGGGGCCGTCGAGGTCGAAGACCTGGGTCACGTCCGGGCGGACGTCGTAGGCCCGCGCGTCGCCGGTGACGCACAGGACGGCGTCCACGCCCAGGTGCCGCAGGCCGTTCAGTTCCTGCTCAAGCACGATCCGGTTCCGGTCCCGGCAGGCCAGCGTCAGCCAGGGCCGGGCCCCGGCCGCCTGCAGCAGCGACGCCAGCAGGGTAGGCGGGAAGTCCGGCCGGTTCTGGTGCTCACCGACCAGAACCGCGTCGCAGTCGACCGCCAGCGCGCCGGCCACCGTGGTCAGCATCGGCACCGAGTACGGGTCGGCGGTGTAGTCGGCCAGGATCAGCGGCACCCTGCGCAGCGGCACCGCCGGGACCGGGTCCGGCCACGTGGCCGGCGTCTTGAACACGCACGGCTCCGGGATGACCTCGCAGCCACCGCCCTCCCGTACACCGCCGCATGGCCCCATCACCATGTGCTTCGGGCAGCCCTCCCGCGGGCGCATCTGCATCGCACCAGCGTAACGATCCGCCATCAGGCAGCACCCTCGTCAAGCATGAACTCGGTCGTCAGCATGCCTGCCACCTACCAGCGGCCGCGGTGCACAACCTCACTGAACGGCCGCCGCTCCGGATTCCTGACCGGCTTGAGTGGCCGGTCAGCCGGGTAGCCGAGCGATATAAGGAAGGCCCAGTCGCGGTCGGCGGGAAAGCCGAGCAGTTCGCGGGCGAGTCGCAGGTCGGCGACCCCCGCGTGGCAGCTGCCGATTCCGAGATCGGCGGCCGCGAGAGTCATCGTCATCGTCGCCTGGCCCAGGTCGAACTGGGCCCGGTGGAACTCGTTGTCGGCGGCCGGGCCGATCACCACGATGGTCGCCGCTGAGCCGGCCACGTGGCCGGCCCCTCGCCAGACCTTCGCCAGCTCGCGGAGTTGCTCCCGGTCGGTGACGAGGATGAAGTCCCACGGTTGCCAGTTCTGTGAGGACGGGGAGCGGCGGCCCGCCTCGAGAATCCGGTCAAGATCCTCGGCCCTTATCGGCTGATCCGCGAAAGACCGTACATTGCGGCGTGACTCAATGGCTTCCCAGGTCTGCATGATGCTCCCAACGTCCGCATCGGCTTATTCATTCTCGACCGCCCGCCGGAATAGCGTGGACTCGTGATCGAAGAGCTGATCGACCGGATGGCGGCACTGCTTGAGCCGATGGAGGCCGCGGGCGACAAGCGGCGCTACTTCCACGCCACGTACCTGCGTACCACCATCGCGGTGGCTGGGGAGATCAGCCGCGGCGGGTTCGCCGACGTCGGGTGGGTCGAGCGGTGGGACATCGTGTTCGCCGACCTGTACCTGGATGCCTTGGCGGCGGACATGGCAGGCCGGACGACGCCGCGGCCCTGGGCCATCGCGTTCGGCGCTCCGGCCGGCCTGCCCCCGCTCCGGCAGGTGCTGCTCGGCATGAACGCGCACATCAACTATGACCTGCCGCAGGCCCTGGTGGCGGTGATCAGCGACAAGCAGTTCGGCGACGCGGCGCTGCTCGCCCGCCGGGAGGCCGACCACCGGGCTATCGATGAGGTGCTCGCCTCCCGGGTCGCGTCCGAGGATGACGAACTGACCCGGCTGTCCGGGCCCGCTCCCTTGCTTGACCGCCTGCTGCGGCCGGTCAGCCGGCTCGGCACCCAGCGCTTCCTGCGGGAGGCGCGGGAGAAGGTGTGGGCCAATGCGACCGTCCTGAACCGTGCGCGCAGTCAGGGCCCGGACGCTTACGCGGCCGTCCTGGCCCAGCTTGAGGAGCTCAGCGCCGCGAAGGTCACGGCGCTGCAAGCTCCCGGGCAGGTCCTGCTCAAGCTGGCCGCGACCGGATTCGGCGTCAGGCTGCCCCGCCAGGGACCCGAGCGGTTACTGCGGCTTGTGGCCCTGTTCGCGCTGCATGGCCGCTTCGACGGCCTGCCGCAGCCGATCCTGGTCAGGCACTGACAGGTCGCTCCTGACGAGCTCCATGTTCTGGCCTTCGAAGGCATGGACGATGGCCTCGATCTCGCCCTCTGAGCTCAGCACCACTACCGCCGATGTGCCGGGCCGCAGATCGCCCTTAACGCTCTCGATCATGGAGCCGTCGATGACCGGGTGCTGCAGTCGGCGGACCAGGGAGGCAACCTTTCCGCCCTGCTCGTGCGCGTGCTCCGTGGTGGTCGGCTGTTCCGCGTACTCCGGCCACCGGAGCACCGCGATATCCATGAGGTTGATCAGGTCCTTGGAGTCCAGCTGCTTCAGCCGGACGACCGCGCTGTCGGCTCCCTCGGTACCCGGGAAGCGCCATGCCGTTGTGGGCACCGATCCTCCTTCTGGCCGGGAAATCCAGGCTGCGGCCAATGCCAGCCGGGTCGGCCCTCGTTGTTGGTGCCATGGTCTCGCCCGCATGTCCAGCCGACGTCACCCGTGGGGGGTGATCGTCGGCCCGCCCCCCTCATGCCCGGCCACCCGGGCCACGGCACCGCCCAAGCCGTCCCCTGCACCTGGGCCCGCCGGGCTAACCTAGCCGAGTGGGAGCTGGCACCCCGAGACCGCCGAGCCCGAGCTGGTGCTTCCCCCAGCGCCTGGCGTTGCTGGGCCCCTGGATACGCGAGATGACTGAGAGGCAGGAGACAGCGTGAGCGAAACTGGCGGCGCGAGCCCGACCCGGCCGCACGGAATCGGGATCGTCGGCACCGGAGTGATCGCCCAGACGCATGCGACGGCGATCGCCGCTATCCCGGGCGCCCGCCTGGTGGCGGTCACCGACGTGGTGCCCGAGCGCGCCGTCGAGTTCGCCGGGAGCCACGACTGCGAAGTCGAGCCCAGCCTGGACGCGCTGCTGGCGCGCGACGACATCGACGTGGTGTCGGTGTGCGTGCCGAGCGGGCTGCACGCCGAGGTGGGCGTCCAGGTCGCCGCGGCCGGCAAGCACCTGGTGGTGGAGAAGCCGATCGACGTCAGCCTGGCCGCCGCCGGCCGCCTCATCGAGGCCGTGGACACGGCCGGGGTCGCCATGACGGTGATCTCCCAGCACCGGTTCGACCCCGGGCTGGTTGAGCTGCGCGGTCTCATCGATGACGGGTCGCTCGGCCGCCTGGTGCTCGGCGAGGCGAGCACGAAGTGGTACCGCAGCCAGGGCTATTACGACAGCGCACCGTGGCGCGGCACCTGGGCCCTGGACGGCGGGTCGCTGATGAACCAGGGCATCCACTACGTCGACCTGCTGCGCTGGACCCTGGGGCCGATCATCGAGGTGAGCGCCGTCTACGCGACCGAGGACCACAAGATCGAGGTCGAGGACACCGCGCTGGCCGTGCTCCGGTTCATCTCGGGCGCCGTCGGCACGATCGTGTCAAGCACGGCCGTCTTCCCCGGCTTCGCCCAGCGCCTCGAGGTCAGCGGAACCGGCGGCACGGTGCTGGTCGAGGACGGTGAGATCGTGCGCAGCGCGTTCGCCTCAGACTCCCCCGATCCAGGCCTGCGCGGAACCCGGCTTCCCCGGCCGGCGTCCGCGGAAGGCGCGGCCGCGAACGCGGCGGCGCTGGACGTGGCCAGCCACGCCGCCCAGATCGCCGACCTGCTGACAGCGGTCGAGCAGGGCCGCCCGCCCTCAGTGACCGGGCGCGACGGCCGGGAAACCCTCGAGGTCATCCTCGCGGTCTACCAGTCGGCACGCGAGGGCAGGCCCGTGGTGCTGCTTGACGCGACGCACGACGGTCAGCCCGGGCACGGTCCGCGGTTATGACATTCACCCTCAGCGGGTTCGCCGACGAGATCTCACCGGAGCCCGGCGCTCAGCTGGAGACGCTTGCCGCCGAGTCGATCCGTTTCCTGGAACTGCGCAGCGCGTGGTCGGCCAACGTCGCCACCATGACCGACGCCCAGCTCGCCAGATTCCAGCGCGAGATCTCCGGCGCCGGGGTGCGCGTATCCGCCATCGGCTCGCCGATTGGCAAGATCGATATTGGCGAGCCGATCGGGCCCGAACTGGAGCGGATGCGCCGCATCGCCGATGTCGCCGGCCGGTTCGGCACCGCGATCGTGCGGGTCTTCTCGTTCTTCCTGCCGGCCGGCCAGCCACCGGAGCGCTACCGGCAGGCGGTCATCGACCGGATGGGCGCGCTGGCCGAGATCGCGGCGGAGCGCGGGATCGTGCTTGCGCATGAGAACGAGAAGGAGATCTACGGTGACATCCCGGAGCGGTGCGCGGACCTGATCGCCGGCGTCGGCTCCCCGGCCCTGCGGGCCACCTTCGACGCGGCCAACTTCGTGCAGTGCGGTGTGCGGCCGCACACCGATGGCTACCAGCTGCTCCGGCCGCACCTGGTCTACCTCCAAGTCAAGGACGCCGTGGCCGCGACAGGCCAGGTGGTGCCGGCCGGGCAGGGCGACGGCGAGGTGCGCGAGACGCTGGCGGCGCTCGCGGCCTCGGGCTTTTCCGGGTACGCCTCGCTGGAGCCGCACCTGGCCGAGGCGGGCCGGTACGGGGGGTTCAGCGGGGCGCAGGAGTTCCGCCGGGCCGCCGCGGCCCTGAAAGGCCTACTGGGCGATCTGTCCATCCCCTGGCAGTAGACCAATAGGATTCAGCCACATGCGGCACCCTGTCCCCTGGATCACGCAGTACGCGTCCCCGTCACTCATCGAGTCCATCGCCGACGGCAGGCACCCCCGAGCCGAAGACCCGCGCTGGCGGGAGAGTGGCGCGCCCGATCAGGAGACGTACGGGGCGTGGTGCGCGCGCTGGTGCGGGATGGCGTCCTTCCGGATGGCGTTGCTCGCCCGGGACGGGACGGCGCCGACCCTGTACGAGCTCGCCATGGGCTGCCAGGAGTACGGCGCCTACACCGATGAGCCCGGCGGTCCGCGGGGGCTCATCTACCGGCCCTTCGCCGAGTACGCCAGAGACAAGCACGCGCTGCGAGCCGACGTGGTCACCGACCTGGATCCCGCCCGGCTGATAGCCGAACTGGACGCGGGCAGGCTAGTCATTGTCTCGGTGCACGCGGGGATCCGGCGCCCCGAGAGCGACCCGCCCGGGACTGGCGGGCACCTGGTACTGGTGACCGGGCACGCCAACGGCCAAGTCACCTTCCACAACCCGTCAGGCCACACGCCCGATGCGGTCGTCGCCACCCTTCCGATGCCCGTCTTCGACCGCTTTGCCGCCCATCGCGGCATCTCCCTCCATCTCTGGCCCGAGTAACCGCCGTGGCGGCGCCCGGCTGAGGATACCGAGTTCCACGGCCCGCGATCAGCGGCGCAGGGTGGTCTCCTGCTTCATGTGTGAGAGTTTCTCCGGGTTGCGCACGCCGTAGAGCCCGGTGACGAGGCCGTCGTCGATGCGCACCGCGATGACCGTGTCGACCTCGCCGTTGATGCGGAGGATGAGCGCCGGATAGCCGTTGACCAGTGCCGGCTGCAGGGACGCCTCGGGGGCGAGCCGGCCAAGCCCGATGGCCAGCACGCGGCCCACCTTGCCTGCTCCCACCACGGGTACGGGCAATGCCTGCTTCACGCCGCCACCGTCGCCAAGCAGGACGACGTCGGGAGCGAGGATGTCGAGCAAGCTCTGCAGATCGCCCGTTTCCGCCGCCCGCTGGAACGCGGCGAGCGCGCCCCTGGTCTCGGCCGGGGTGACGTCCCCGCGCGGCCGGCGCGCCGCCACGTGGTCCCGCGCCCGGTGCGCGATCTGGCGGACCGCGGCCGGGCTCTTGCCGACGGCTTCGGCGATTTCCTCATATCCGAGGTCGAACACCTCGCGCAGCACGAAAACCGCCCGCTCGGTCGGCGCGAGGGTCTCAAGCACCAGCAGCATCGCCATCGAGACGCTCTCCGCCAGCTCGACATCCTCCGCCACGTCCGGCGCGGTAAGCAGCGGCTCAGGCAGCCAGGTGCCGACGTAGGACTCCTTGCGGCGGCCGAGCGTACGCAGTCGGGCCAGTGCCTGGCGGGTGGTGATCCTGATCAGGTACGCACGCTGGTCCCGCACCGTGGTGAGGTCGACGCCGACCCACCGCAGCCAGGTCTCCTGCAGGACGTCCTCCGCGTCGGCGGCCGAGCCGAGCATCTCGTAGGCGACGGTGAACAGCAGGTTCCGGTGGGCGACGAACGCCTCGGTGGCAAGGTCCGGGCGGTCGAAGCGGCGGCTGTCCCCGCCGCGATCATCGGGTGCGGTGTGCGCCGGGCCGGCCATGCGGGCTCCTGTTCGCTCTCGACGGTGTCACCCCACAAGACGCCAAGCGCAGCCGTTCTGTGACATCGGCCAAGACCGGCGCCCCGCAGGCCGTGCTGTCACACGAGCCGGGCGGCCGGCATCTCATGTTCGTCAAGTACAGCAACACGAGTGAGGACGAGGCCATGGAACCCCGATTCAACATGTTCGGCAACGAGCTCGCCACCACGTTCACCAAGCGGTTCGCCAATGCCGGCCTGGCGATCCACCAGTCGCCACTGCCGAAGTCAACCCAGGAGCTTGTATCGCTGCGCGCCAGCCAGATCAATGGCTGCGGCTGGTGCATCGACCTGCACACCAAAGAGGCCGCGGCCGCCGGCGAGACCGCGGTCCGGCTTAACCTGGTCGCCGCCTGGCGCGAATCCACCGTATTCACCGAGGCCGAGCGGGCCGCCCTCGCGCTCGCGGAGGAAGGCACCCGGCTGGCCGACGCCTACACCGGCGTGTCCGACGAGACCTGGGACCTGGTACGCAAGCACTACGACGACGACCAGGTCGTCGGGCTCGTGGCCTTGGTCGCCATGATCAATGCCGCTAACCGGCTCGCCGTGATCGTCCACCAGCAGGGAGGTTCCTACGAGCCCGGCATGTTCGCCCGCATGACGAGCTGACCGGCAGGTCAGCGTTTTTTTCGCCGCCGGGCATCATGTGACCGCCTGGTTGTTATCAAAGGCATGGCGAACCTCATGCTCTCCTGGCAGCAGGCGGCACTGCTGGCGTTTGGACTTGGCGCGGCCGGGGTGCTGCTGGTGCACCTCGGCCGCGTCGCCTGGGCATGGCGGTGGGGGCTGCATACCGGCCCGTTCCTGCGCGAGGCGGGCGTGGTGATCGCGCTGTACGCGCTGTGGCAGCTCGCGGGGAACCTCGCCCAGGGCGGCTACCAGCAGGCCATCGCGCATGCCGGGTGGATCTGGGACACCGAGCGGACGCTACGGCTGCCCAGCGAAGCGGACGTCCAGCGGCTGCTGCTCCCGCACCCGCTGCTTTCCGAGATCGCGAACCTCTACTACGCGACGATGCACTTCGGGCTGCTGATCGCGATGCTGATCTGGCTGTTCGCCCGGCATCGCGATGGCTACCCGGGGGTGCGCAACGCGATGGCCGCCAGCACGGCGATCTGCCTGCTGGTCTCCTTCATTCCGGTCGCGCCGCCGCGCCTGCTAGCGGGCGATGGCATTGTGGACCTGGCCGCGCGGTACGGCGAGTCCGTCTACTCCGCGGTCGGCTCGGCGGCGGGCGCGGACCAGCTGTCCGCCATGCCGTCGGTGCATGTCGCCTGGTCGATCATCGTCGCCTGGGCCGTCATCACCCGCGGTGCCAGCCGCTGGCGCTGGCTGATCCTGCTGCACCCGCTGATCACCGTGTTCGTCGTCGTCGGAACCGGTAACCACTACTGGGCCGACGCCATCGTCGCGGCGGCGATCGACGCCGCCGTCATTTCGGCGGGTGCGCTGCTGACCTGGCAATTCCGCCGCGTCAGGGTTCCGCGGCCGGCCCCGGAGCGGGAACCATCGACCATCGCGTCAGCGAGCCAGTCGTCACAGTTATCAGGGGCGACGCGGCAGCGGCAGTTCGAGCAGGGCGTTCTCCACGACTTCGCTCAGCGCGGGGTGGATCCAGTACTGGGCCCTGGCCAGGTCGTCCAGCCGCTGCCCGGCGGCGGCCGCCTGCACCAGCGGCTGGATCAGCAGCGAGGCCTGGCTGCCCATGATGTGCGCGCCGAGCAGGGTGCCGGCCGCGGCGTCGGCGTAGATCTTGCAGAAGCCGGCGTCGTCCTGCAGGGCCCAGCCATACGCCACGTCCTTGTACTCGTGGATCGCCGACACGTAGGGGCGGTCGGGGCTCAAGTCCTGCTCGCGGGCGCCGACGGTGGCGATCTCGGGGTCGGTGAACACCGCGGCGGGCACCCAGTCGTGCGGGTAGGGGCGCAGGTCGTCGGGGAAGGCGAGGTTGTGGGCGAGGGTGCGTGCCTCGGCATTGGCCACGTGCTTGAGCGGGAATGGGGTACTGGCGTCGCCCAGCGACCAGATTCCTTCGGCCGTCGTCCGGCCGTACTCGTCAACCTCGATCCGACCGTCCTCCCGTAGCCGGACGCCGGCCCGGTCCAGGTCCAGGTCGACGGTGTCAGGTCTACGGCCGGCCGCCACCAGCAGCAGTTCGCCGGCCACCGGCGTTCTGTCCTCGAGCTCTACCTCGATCTGGCCGCCGCGCTGGCGCGCCCCGGTGACCTTGGCCGACAGGTGCAGGTCCCAGCGCTTGCCGGCCAGCTTGGTAAACCGGCCGGAAACCTCGGGATCGAAGCTCTCGAGCAGGGACCCGGCCTGGTTGACGATGCTGATGCTGACGCCGAGACCGGAGAACAGATGCGCGAACTCGACCGCGACATAGCTCCCGCCCACGATGACCATGCTGGCTGGCAGCCGGTCGAGGCGCATCACGGTCTCCGAGGTTTGGTAGGCGACCCCGGACTCGGCGATGGACGGCGGGATCACCGAGCGGGCACCGGTGGCGAGCACGATGCGGTCGGCGGTGAGCCGGGTGCCGTCATCGACGGCCAGCTCGTGCGGACCGGTGAAGCGGGCCCGGCCCTCGATCAGCGTCACCTTGTCGGACTCGGCCCGGTAGCGACGGCCCTTGGCAGAGACCCCGTCGGTCTTGCCGAAGACCCGGTCTCTGATGGCCGGCCAGTCCACCCCGGTAAGCGTGGCCTCGATGCCGAATTCGGCCGCCTGGCGAACCTGATCGGCGACATCGGCGGTGTGAATGAGCATTTTGCTTGGGATGCAGCCGCGGTTGAGGCAGGTTCCGCCGAAGGCGCCGGACTCGATGAGCGCGACGGGCCCTTGGGCCGGGTGCTTGGGCACCACGACGTTGCCGGAACCGGACCCGATGATCACCAAAGAAAAGTGAGGCACCTGTTCAGGCTATTGCTAAAACAAAGATTTGAGTGATGCGGGCGGGCGGGCGGGCCAGGCCAGCGCCGCATTAGTTCGTCTGCGCCTCGGTCGTCTCCCGGTCCGCCTGTGACGCGGGGGCTTCCTGCTGCACGCCACCGCGCAGCCCGATGATGCCGATGACGGCGGCCACCGCCATGATGCCCGCCATTACATAGAACACGGTCTGGGTGGACTGCGCGAAGTCCACCCGGAAGTACTGCGGGATGGAGCTCACCGAGCCAGACCCTGAACCGGACGAGGAGAACTGGGTCGCCGAGGCATGCGCGTTGGCGGCCGGGACGCCGCGGGCGACCAGCGAGTTGTAAAGATGGTTGCGGGTCTGGGCGACCGAGATGGTGCCGAGGATCGCCAGGCCCATGCTGGCGGCGTAGTTCCGCACGGTCTGGGTGATGCCGGTCGCCTCGCCGTAGGACAGCCGGCTGGCCCGGTTGACCGCGTCCGTGCTCGACGGGCCGAGCATGAAGCCCATGCCGGCCCCGGCGAGGATGATGTACCACTGCTGCGCGCTGAAGCTCAGCCCGGTCACCTTGCCCGCCCACAGGTAGAACCCGACCGCGCCGAGGGCGCACCCGAGCACCACCGGCCGCTTGGCGCCGGCCCGGTCCAGCATCCGCCCGCCGATCTGGGCGGCGATAACGAAGCCGATGAAGAAGTACAGCAAGATCACGCCAGCCTGCGACGCGGACTTGGCCAGCGAGATCTGGGCGTACTCGCTGCCGAAGAAGAACACCGGGATGAACACCAGGTTGGTGGCGCCGAGCACCAGGCATTGGGTAGTGAATGTCCGGTTTTCGAAGATGCTCACCTGCATCAGGGGTGACGCGGTGCGGCGCTCGACGAAGTAGAACACAACCAGCAGGACGAGCCCCAGTGCGATGCTCAACCCGATCAGCGGGTTGTGCCAGCCCCAGATGTTCGACTGCTGGAAGCCGAACACGCTCAGCGCCACCCCCGCCGCGATCAGCACCAGACCGCGGTAGTCCATCGGGGCGGCCTTGTAATCCGTCACCGGCTTGGAGATGAAGATCAGCACGAGCGCGATCAGCGCGACCGGGATGTTCACCCAGAAGATCCCGCGCCAGGTCCACTCGGTGAGGTAGCCGCCGAGCAGCGGGCCGATCGCGGTCAGGCCGCCGGCGATGCCGAAGAACAGCGCCAGTGCCCGGCCGCGCTGCCTGAGCTCGAAGGTCTGCACGACGATGGCCAGCGCGGCCGGGAACATGATCGCACCGCCGGCGCCCTGCACGACGCGGAAGATCACGATCCAGGCCTCGGCGAAGCTGCCCTTGGGCGTGAGGCCGCACAGCGCGGACGCCGCCGCGAACACGATGACGCCGAGGGTCACCATCTTGCGGTGGCCGAGCGTGTCGGCCAGCCGGCCGCCGAACGCGAAGAGCGCCGCCAGCGACAGCAGGTAAGCGTTGACCGCCCACTGCACGCCGGTGCTTGACAGGCCAAGCTCGCTCTGGATCTTCGGCACCGCGATCGAGACGATCGTCTGGTCGATGAACGTCATCGAGACCGCGAAGATCATTGCTGCCAGGATCAGGTTCCGTGACCGCCCGCGGCCGGCCTCGCTTACCGCCATAAGCCCCCCAAGTCCCGTAGTGACGGAAACAGTATCCTCGAATCCGTCGCGTAAACGGGAGGCCTAGGCGATCACTTTCCGCCGAATTTCACCTTCCACCCCCAGTGGTCCGGCTGAGGGCGAGGTTCCCGCCGCTGAGGACTACGCCGCGGCGAGGACGCCCACGCGGCGGCCGGTGGTGAGGCGCCCGACGGAGGTCCCGCAGTAGGAACCGGATGTGGGGGCGACGTCGGAGTAATCGCGGCCGGTGGCGATCGTGACGTAGCCCCCGTCGGTGCGGCGGCCATTGCACGGGTCGAGCGCGATGGCCTCGGCCTGGTCACCGCGCGGGACGATCACCTCGACCCAGGCATGGGTTCCGCCCTGCCCGAGCAGGTGCCCGGAGACGTACCGGGCAGGCAGCCGCAGTAGGTGGCAGAGGGCAAGCATCACGTGCGCGTAGTCCTGGCAGACGCCCCGCCCGCCCGCCAGCGCCTGGGCCGCCGTCGTGGTCACCTGAGTGACACCGTCGGTGTAGGTAATGGCCCGTGAGACCGCTTCGCTGACCCGGTCGGCAGTATCCTCGGCCGCGTCGCCGGCCGACTCGTCGGCGATGCGGGCGGCCATGGCCCGCAGCCGGTCATCGGCCGCGGTCAGCTGGGTGGGACGGAGCAGGCGCGGGCTGCGCAGCGCGTCGGCGGGAAGCACCGTGGGGCCGTCGTCGGCGACCCGCTCCAGCACCGCGGCCAGCCGGAATTCGATGGCGTGGGACACCCGCTCGGCCTCCAGCCAGGCCACGACGTTACCGTCGGCGTCACGGCGGACCCGCCGCCGCGCCGGCGCGCCATCGACCTCGAGCCGGTGGGCGAGGCGGTATTGGTTGCCGTGCCGGGCAGGCGGCACGATGACCAGCCGCTGCCGCAGCTCGCGGACCGGCGTGTCGTACTCGTAACGGAACTTCTGCTCAAGGACGTAGCGCACACGCCTGGCAGCCCCTAGGTCGAGCCGCTGGTGATCGAGGACCGGAGCGCTCAGGACGGAAGGATCCAGCATCATCCGGTTGCCTCCTCGGCCAGGTCGATCGATAAGCGGGCGGTTTCCCTGCCCCCATGATCGCGGCCGGTTGTTTCCTAGCAGTTAACTTGAGTGACAGAAAGATTGATCGACTAGCCCAGCCTGCCGCCGTCCCCATCGAACAGGTGCTGGCCGGGCGCTCCGGGCAGCCACGCTAGCTTCTTGTCGAAGTGCAGGGTCGTACCCTGGCGTTTATCGCCGGTTAGCTGCAGGTTGTCGACAACCGCGTCGATGATCTGCAGGCCGCGGCCATGCTCGGCCATCGCGCTAACCGGCTCATCGGCAACGGCAAACCGGCCGGGCCATGCGTCACCAGTCCCGTGGCTGTCCTGGCTGGCACTGGCGCCGATGCTATCCGGCGTCAGCGGGTCGCCGTCCTGGCTGCCGGTGTTGACGACCTCGATCGCGCACCGGTAGTTCCCGGTGCTCACCCGGACCTCGTACTCCTCGCCAGGACCCGCGTGCTGGATGACGTTGGCGCAGGCCTCGCTGAGCGCCAAGGCAATATCGTCGCGAGTGTCCGGAGTGACCCCGAGAGTCTCCAGGCAGCTATCGAGAACCTGGCGGCTGACTGGCACGCTGACGGCATCGCGGGGAAGATGAAGCACCATCTGGATTTCCATGCCAACCACCTCTGCCGGGCACCAGCTACATCGGCAGGCCAATTGGCCTGCTTGGATCACAAGTGCCTCGATCTCGCCGTTCCAAACGGAAGCCGCGGGAGTACTGCGCGAGGCGGACTCAGACTTCAGTCGTCCGGAGAGTTCAACATCGTCGAACTCGCCGTAGATCTCGAGCGCCCTTGGTGTCCGGAGCACGGGCGACTTCTATCGGATCATCGAAGAAAGGCTGCGAGTGCGGTGATGGTACGCCTTTCATGAGCGCAGTCCTTACGGGACCAGAACCCACGCGCGCGGGCCATTGACCTGGAAGGCGTACACGCCGCTGAGGCTGATCGTCTCCGGGCCGTCGAAGTTCCCGTTCGAGATGATGCTGCCGAGACTGCCGTCGGTGCTGCTCAGCGTGGCGTAGTAGCAGTCGTGTGCCTGCGATGCCAGCCCAAGCAGCGCGACCCGGCGGTCACCGAGACGGGCGCAGAGCACCCCGGCGGGCAGCGACCCGATGAGCGTCCCCGCCGGATAACAAGCGACGAGCACACCGACTCCGGCTTTAGTCAGCCCGGCTGCCCGCGCGTAGTGCGGCAGCAGTGGTGTCAGCGCGGAGAAGAAGATTGTGTCGACCAGGACAAGGGCACACACGAAGGCAAGCAGGGGGCGCATCGACGGAACCTGCGACCGGTCCCCCGCCATGCGCGCTCCGTCTCAGCAGCCACGTCCCGTCAGCGGCACAGCACATGGCTCGCTGACCCCGCGTTCGTTCATTCGACAAGAGCCTATGTCCGATGTGTCCGGCGATCCAACGGGATGACGGGTTACCGCAATCCCAAGGCCCCGAGTGCGTCCTCGATTGATGACACGTCCGGAAGCTTCGCGAGCCGCCGGGGCCACTGCTCCAGATCCCGCTGCCAAGCGGCCACGTAGTCCACGCACAGGTCCGCGGTGATCTCCCGGAGCACCTGTTGAGCGGCGCCAATCGCCTTGCTAACTTCCCCTCGCAGTGCAGGGCGCCGCAACTCCGGCAGGCGCTTGATGACCTGATCGAGCACCCGGTTCCGCTGCTCGAGGAACCGCTTCCAGTACTCCTCGTCCGCGGCCCCTGATGTCGTCGTCCACGAAGAAGATGCGTTCCCACCCCAGCATGCGCGCGAGCAGCAGGCCGGTATTCCGCTTGTTTATCGCTGGGTTTACCGGCGTTACAGCGTGCCGATATAGCCCTTGGAGGTGTGGCGTGCTGATCTCGACGATGAACGACATTCCTGGCTATGAGATAACCGAGGTGCTTGGAGAGGTGTTCGGCCTGACGGTGCGGAGCCGCAATATCGGTTCCCAGTTCGGTGCCGCCTTCAAGTCGATGGCCGGCGGTGAACTGAAGGGAATGACGAAAAACCTGGTCAGCAGCCGCAACGAGGTAATCGAGCGGATGACGCAGGAGGCGCAGGCCCGCGGCGGCGACGCCGTCGTGGCGTTCCGCTTCGACACCTCGGAGATGGGCCAGAACTGGACGGAGATCTGCGCCTACGGCACCGCGGTCAAGATCCAGAAGAAGTTAGGTCTTGGTGCGCTGAAACTGGATGAGGCGGCCTCAGGGCACAAGCTCGCAGAGCGCGCCGATGCCACTGGCCCGCAGGACTCTGCGGACAGCGGGCGACGGGCGGCTGATGACCGGCTTGACTCCGGCCGGCAGCCACCGGCCGGTGCCCGCGATCAGCCGCGAGCACGCGCAGTCCATGAAGGCGACCTGCGCGGCCTCGAAGATGAGCCGCCGCGGCCCGCTCTCCCGGATCCGCTCGAGCTGGCCGGACAGGAAGGCCGCGCTGGTCAGGTCGAACTCACCCCGGAGCAAGACGGTGACCGTCCCGCCGAGCATGATTGCCTCGAGAACCGGCTGCTGTGCAGGCGGATCGGCACACACGCGGCTACCTCGCTCTATGGCTGAGCGGCGCGTGCGGACCCGGCGGCCCCTTGGCCGCCAGGCCCGCACAGGCACCATCATGGTCGGCTGCTACCAGTAGTGCCGGCGGCCGGCCACCGCGTGGCCCATCGTTCCGAGTAGGGCCAGGATGAGGCCGATTACCAGCAGCACGATGCCGATCGTCCACAGAATCGCGAACTTGAGGACGAAACCGACGATGAGCAGGACTATGCCGAGAATGATCATCGAAATCTCCTGTGCAGCAGATGATTTTCGGGCTATAGCCGACTGCTGTCAGGAGGCGTCTTCCGAATGCTTTGCACGGAGACGCGGAGACAAGGCCGACGTGACGTGGACCGCGTGGTTCTCGGCGGCTTCGTAACGGCGCAATCAGTATATAACATCCCTCGGTTCAGGGTTGCCGTACCGCGTCCTGCACGATCTCGGCGCAGACCACGGCCAGCTTGCGGCGCTCCGACCGTGCCCTCGACCGGAGCAGGTCGTAGGCGGCGCGGGCGGAGATGCCCTGGGTGCCCATCAGGATCCCCTTGGCCTGCTCGATCACCTGCCGCGAGTTCAGCGCACCCTGCAGCTGGCCCGCCAGCTCGGTCTGCTGTTCCCCCTGGATGATGCTGGCGATCAGCAGCGCCGCGAGATCGGTGAACGCGAGCAGCGCCAGCTCGTTGGCCGGTGTCCACGGGCGGCTGCGCTCCGACAGCACCGCGACAACGCCGACCGCGTCCTGGTTGTAGGGCAGCGGGCTGGCGAGGACCGCCCGCACGTCTCGCTTCAGCGCGCCCTCGCAGAACAGCGGCCATCGGTCATCCCGCTCGAGGTCAGTGGCGCCGACCAGTTCCTTGGTATCGAACGCCTCGATGCACGGGCCTTCCTGGTGCCGGATCTGCAGGTCCTCCAGGTGCCCGAACCTGGCGTCCGAGGCGGCCACGCTGCGCAGGTGCTGCGCCTCGTCGGCGAGCATCAGGCCCGCTCCGTCGACGGCGAACATCGAGTGCGTCGTCTGCACGATCTCCCGGATCGCATCCTGCACCCCCATCTCGCCGAACCGCAGCCTGCCCAGCTCGACGAGCGCGTGCCGCACGTCCTCCAGGGAAATATCCATGCTTCCACCTCATACCTGACGACCACCCGCAGCACCTGCCCCGTGCTGAACGGGCCAACCGCGATCAGGCTGACCCGGACCCGGCCGAGCCCGCGCCCGCACCGCTGGTGGAAGAGGTAGGCGTCCGGTCAGCGCCACGGTCCGTTCCGGCTTGGGATTTCGATCTTTATTTGGAACGAACGGTTGCGCTGCCTCTACGGCCGGCCGGGAGCAAGTCATGGGCTGCACAATTCATGGCTTATAAGAAGACATGACCGCCTGGCAGTAGGTTATGGTACTCAATGGACATACGGAGGATCTCACATGTTAGCTAGCTATTAATTCATATGTCAGAGCATTGTCGTGCAATTCGTGTTCTAGAGGATTGTCGTGCTATCCGCTAAGGAGGCGGCAGTGCAGCAGGCGGCGGCAAAACGCGGCGGAAAGCTCTCGTGCCTGAACTGGCTGATGCGCCGCGGCGGGATCGCCGGCAGATCACGGCTCCGGCCGCGCGCTGTTCCCGCCGTATCGGCGGTGCTGCTGCTCGCCACGCTGCCGGCTTCGGCGATGCGGGGCACCCCGGTGTACAACCGCCCGGTCTGCGGCTCCGCCTACGTGCCGGTCAACTTGGGCAAGGGGAACTACTTCAACGTCATCAATGCCCCGGCGGGCAATACCTGCGTCACGGTCGAGCGCAACCGCCTGTCGTGGTATGTCTCGTCGTTCCGCCCGATTCCGCAGCACTGGCAGTACCCGAACATCAGCAGCGGCATCGAGTGGGGCCGCTACACCTGCGACGACGGCCCGAGCGCGAACCCGTCGAGCCCCGGGAGCAAGTGCATGCGCTACCCGGTGCGGGTGGACCGGGACGGGATGCCGGTGACCAGCGCGGCCGTCCACCCGCATATCAGCAACGGGAACGTGGCCTACGACATCTGGGTGAACAGGAAAGACGTCTCCCCGGCCAAGCTCGGCCAGCCGGACGGGGCGGAGGTCATGATCTGGATCGCCTACCCGGGCATCTCCGACAACGCGAACGCCAGGCACGTGGTCGTCGACGGCATTCACTGGGACGTGATGACCTGGGAGGCCCACAACCGGGCGGCCGGCACGTCATGGCGCTACGTCGCTTACCTGGCGCACCAGCAGCGGGACAGTGTCTCCCGGCTGTGGTTGAACCCGTTCTTCAGGGACGCGGAGCGGGCCGGCGAAATGTCCCCGACGTGGTATCTCACGGCCATTGATTTCGGCGCGGAGATCAACCAGACGGTCCGCGGCCCAGGGTTCGACGTCACCCGCTACTCCCTCACGGGGGTGCGCTGACTTGCCCTCCCCGGGCCGCCGCCCAGCCCTTCAGTGTTCGCGCATTCGGTTACGGGGTGACGATCGGGAATTCATTGTCCGGGGTGTCGAGCAGGCCGATCAGGGTGGCGAGGGCCTGCTGGTTGCCGTCGGCCGTGATGCCGTCGAGGCGCTGGGTGGCGAGCATCCTCAGCAGGGCGGGCTTGGTGAGGGTAAGCCGGAGCTGGGCGGGCTGGTCGTCGGGCACGGTCTGGATCAGCGCGCCGTTGGACAGCTCAAGCCTGACCTGCTTCTTCAGGTCGGTGAAGTTCCAGTCGATAGACACGGTCTTGTCCCAGGCCTTCGGTCCGTTGATCCGGATGGCGAGGGAGTCGAAGACCTGGTCCACGCTCAGTGCCATCGACATGTCCCGATTGGTCGGGTCGAGCTTGGTCTTGGCCAGGTTGCCGCGCAGTTCCTCCGCGCCCTGGAGGTAGAAGTTACGCCAGGTGCCGTTCTCGGCGCCGTGGCCCAGCGAGACGTAGACGCCGGCCAGCAGCTCGCGTGCCTGGGAGTTGTCCGGGTCGGCGAAGACGACGTAGTTGAGCACCTGCGCGACCCAGCGCGGGTTGCCGGCCTCCGCCTTCGCCTTCTCGATGACCGCGTCGGCGCCGCCCATGTACTCGACATGCTTCTTCGCCGCCTCGACCGGCGGGAGCTCCCACAGGTGCGCGGGGTTGCCGTCGAACCAGCCCATGTAGTGCTGGTAGATCGCCTTGACGTTATGGCTGACAGAGCCGTAGTAGCCGCGGGTGTTCCAGGCCTGCTCGAGCGCGGGCGGAAGCTCCATCATCTCGGCGATCTCAATGCCGGTGTAGCCCTGGTTGAGGAACCGGAGCGTCTGGTCGTGCAGGTACGCGTACAGGTCTCGCTGCTGGGTCAGGAACGTCTTGATCTGCTGCCGTCCCCAGGTCGGCCAGTGGTGCGAGGCGAACAGCACGTCGGTTCCGCCGCCGAACAGCTCGATCGCCTCGGTCAGGTACCGCGCCCAGACGTGCGGGTTCCTGACCACCGCGCCGCGCAGCGTCAGCAGGTTATGCAGGTTGTGCGTCGCGTTCTCGGCCGCGCAGAGCGCTCGGGAGTCCGGGAAGTAAAAGTTCATCTCCGAGGGTGCCTCGGTGCCGGGGGTGAGCTGGAAGACGATCCGCACCCCGTCGACCACTTCCTCCTGGCCGGTGCGGGTGATGTTCAGGGTGGGCGGGATCAGCGAGATCGTGCCAGTCGAGGTGGTGATGCCGAGCCCGGTGCCGATCTGCCCGGCTGGGCCCCGGTCAAGCTCGGCGCCGTACATGTAGACCGCGCGGCGGGTCATCGCCGTCCCCGCGTAGACGTTCTCGCTGACCGCGTGCTCCAGGAACCCGGCCGGGGCGATGATCGGGATGTCGGCGCCGTCCGGCACAACCCCGCGCACGCCGCCGAAGTGGTCGCCGTGCGAGTGGGAGTAGATGACCGCCGTCACCGGCCGGTCGCCGCGCTGCTCGCGGTACAGGCTCAGGGCCGCCGCCGCGCACTCGGTCGAGATCAGCGGGTCGATGACGATGACCCCGGAGTCGCCCTCGACGAACGAGATGTTCGACAGGTCGAGGTCGCGTACCTGGTAGATCCCGTCGGTGACCTGGAACAGGCCCTGCTTGGAACAGAGCTGGCCCTGCCGCCACAGACTCGGGTTGGCGGTGTCGGGGCACGGCCCGTCGAGGAACGCGTACGCGTCGCTGTTCCACACCACCCGGCCGTCAGCGGCCTTGATCACGCCCGGCGTCAGCGCGGCGACGAAGCCGCGCTCCGCGTTGTCGAAGTCGGCCCGGTCATGCAGCGATGGCAGTGTGCTCATGATGTCCCCCTGATGTGTGCATCCATGACCCGCGATAGCTGCGCAGCGAGCAGAACATCGGCATGCGCAATTCAGAACCTCGTTCCGACTACACGTTCTGTTTCCATGTAAGCACGCTAAGTAACCTAGATCCATCGCCACCGCCCGCGCGAAGCCAGTCATTGACCGACCGTCGCTGAGGTGAGCCAGCGTGATCGCCAGTGGGCAGGCTAATCTGGTCGGGAAAGTCCGGAATGTACACGCCCGTGTCGAAGCGCTAAGGAGCGTGCCATGCCGCAGGACTCACCGGGGGCCACCAAGGATGGCGGCGCCGGCCAGCTCCCCGACCTGGACACGAGCGTCGCCAACGCGGCCCGGATGTGGAACTACTGGATCGGCGGCAAGGACAATTTCCTGGCCGACCGTGCGGCCGGGGACCACGTGCTCGAGGCTATGCCGGCGCTGCCGCTGGTCGCGCGGAGCCTGCGCCGCTTCCTGACCACCACCGTGGATGAGCTCACGGCGGCGGGTGTCCGCCAGTTCCTTGACATCGGAACCGGTCTGCCTACCGCCGACAACACCCACGACGTGGCGCAGCGAGCCGCACCCGAGTCGCGGATCGTCTACGTGGACCACGACCCGGTCGTGATCAGGCATGCGCAGGCCCTGCTCACCAGCAGCCCGGCCGGGAAGACGGACTATATCCAGGCCGACCTGCGGGACTGGGCGACGATCTCGGCCGCCGCACAGCAGACGCTGGACTTCAGCCGGCCGGTCGCCGTGCTGCTGATCGCGGTGGTGCATTTCCTTCTCGACGAAGAGGACCCGCACCGGCTGATCTCCGCGATCATGGCCGATCTCGCCCCCGGCAGCTACCTGGTCATCGCGCATGCCGCCAGCGACATCGAGGCTGGCACGGCGGCGGCGATGGCCCGCAGCTACAACGCCACCTCGTCACTCACGATCACCCCGCGCGACCGGGCAACGGTGTCCCGGTTCTTCGACGGCCTGGAGATGACCGGCCGGGGTTTGCTGCCGCTCGCCCAGTGGTGGGGAACCGGCCCGGCTGTCACCAGCGGCTCCGGGCTCAGCTGCTATTGCGGTATCGCACGGAAGCCGTAGCGAACGCGGTGGGCCGGCGTCACCGGGCGGCCCTGGCCCCCGGCATCGGCTTGGTAACGGTGTGCACCCGCAGACGGCGTGATGCGTCTACCTAACGTGAGAGTTGCCCCCGCTTGCGCCGCCCTCGCTGTCCTGGCCGTCGCCGGCTGCTCAGCGAGCCAGTCTCTGTCCGCTTCAGCGCTGTCCGGGACCGGCTCGTCGCGATCATCGGACGCTCCCGTCTCGTCGACGGCTCCGTCTTCATCTTCGGCTGGCACGTCATCCCCGGCCGTACCGGCGCGGTCCCCGGATGCGACCGGGGCCGGCACCGCGACAGCGGCCGCGTCACCCGGCGGTACCGCCGGCGGTACCGCAGGCGGCACCGCGACCACCGACGGGAACATCACGATCGCCGCGGCCGGAAACATGCGGCCAGGGCCGGTCAAGATCACCCCCGTCTACTGCGGGGCGCTGTCAGCCGCCCAGCGGGCGCAGTTCCATACGACCGCGACCGGGGGCCTGATCTACCGGTCCGCCAACCGATCGAACTCGGCCGTCGAGGCGAAGCTCCTTGTCGAGTTCACCGACGGGGCCACGGTGGTCGGGGAGAACTACACCGGGACCGTGCCTGAGCTTCCCGCCGGCCAGTCCGCGCAGGAGGAAATCGATGCCATCGGCATCTCCGGCCAGAACCTGAAATTCACTGGCTGCGACGTCGAGAGCTACACGGTCGCGACGAACCTCGGGGTGGATCCGGTCAGCTACGCGGGCTTACGCTCGGGGCATGGCCGTAACGCATGAGGTGTTCAACCAGCCCCCGCCGCTGATCGACTACGACGTGGCCGACGACCCCGCGCTGCTTGACGCGCTGGCGCGCGAGGAGGCCGGCTGGGCGGCCGACGACGTGCGGGCCCTGGGCCAGCTGGCCGGCTCGGCGGAGGCCCGCGAGTGGGGCCGCCTGGCGAACGAGCACGAGCCGCGGCTGCACACCCATGACCGGTTCGGCAGCCGGATCGACGAGGTGGAGTTCCACCCCGCCTGGCATTCGCTGATGCGGGTGGCGGTCTCCCGCGGCCTGCACGCCGCGCCGTGGGCATCGCCGCGGGCGGGCGCGCACGTGGCGCGCGCGGCCGGGTTCTACGTATGGGGCAGCACCGACGCCGGCCACACCTGCCCGATCTCGATGACGTACGCGTCTGTTCCCGCGCTCAGGCATTCACCCGGACTCGCGGCTCAGTACGAGCCGCTGCTGACCGCGACCGTGTACGACCCCGGCCTGCGGCCGCCGCTCACCAAGCGCGGCCTGCTGGCCGGCATGTCGATGACCGAGAAGCAGGGCGGCTCCGATGTCCGCGCGAACACCACCCGCGCCGTCACCGCGGGCGACGGCGGCTACCGCCTGACCGGCCACAAGTGGTTCACCTCGGCCCCGATGAACGACCTGTTCCTCGTCCTCGCCCAGTCTCCGGACGGGGCCGGGCTCTCCTGCTTCCTGCTGCCGAGGGTCAATCCGGACGGTTCTCATAACGACCTGTCGTTCCCCCGGCTGAAAGACAAGCTCGGCAACCGGTCCAATGCCTCGGCCGAAGTGGAGTACGGCGAAGCCTCGGCCTGGCTGGTGGGGGCGGCGGGCCGTGGCGTCCAGACCATCATCGACATGGTGAACATGACCCGGCTGGACTGCGTGCTCGGCACCGCGACGGGAATGCGCTCGGCGGTCGTGGCGGCGGCGCATCACTGTCACTACCGGTCGGCGTTCGGCCGCCTGCTCATCGACCAGCCGGCCATGGCCAACGTGCTGGCCGACCTCGCGGTCGAGTCAGAGGCCGCCACCGTCGTCGCCTTCCGGCTGGCCGGCGCGACCGACCGGGCGGTGCGCGGCTCGGAGTCGGAGACGGCGTTCCGGCGGCTGGCGCTGGCGGCGACCAAGTACTGGGTCTGCAAGCGGGCGCCGGGGCACTCGGCCGAGGCGCTTGAGTGCCTGGGCGGCAACGGCTACGTCGAGGATTCCGGCATGCCCCGGCTGTACCGGGAGGCGCCGCTTGCCTCCATCTGGGAAGGCTCAGGGAACGTGGCGGCGCTCGACGTGGTCCGGGTCCTCGACCGGTCGCCGTCAAGTGTTTCCGCGCTGCTCGACGAGCTCTCCCTCGCCGCGGGCGCGGATCAGCGGCTCGACGACGCTATCGCCCGGCTGCGCAAGGAACTGGCCGATCCGTCCGAGCAGCACGCCCGCCGGCTAGCCGAGGCCATCGCCCTCTGCCTGCAAGGAGCGCTGCTGGTGCGGCACGCTCCGGCGGCGGTCGCCGACGCGTTCTGCGCGTCCCGGCTGGGCGGCGACTGGGGCAACGTTTACGGGACCCTGCCGCCCGCGCTCGACTTCGCCTCCATCATCGAGCGCGTCACCCCGAAGATCGGCTAGTTACCGTGCGGATTGCCGCCGGTCCCTGGCACCCGGCCGGCCGCCGCCTTTGTGCTGGATACTGGGCACATGCGACGGGTGCTGGTGGTCGGCATGTCGGGGGCCGGCAAGACAACCGCTGCCCGTGGATCTTCGACTCCTGGGGTTACCCCGCGGTCCGCGACCTGATGTGGCAGTCGGCCGACACCGTCCTCTGGCTCGACTACCCGGCCCATCTGGTCATGCCGCGGCTCATACGGCGGTCTGCGCTGCGGACGGCGACCCGCGCCGAATTGTTCGGCGGCAACCGCGAGACAGTGCGCGAGTGGCTCCGGCCACAGCATCCGGTGTGGTCGGCGGCCGCCACCTTCAGCCAGCGCCGGCGGTACCTGTTCGACCGGACCAGCCGGTCAGCTCACTGCCGGACGGTGCGTTTCACCAGCCCGCGCGAGTTCGAGCACTGGTATGACCTGCTCTGACAAACCCTGGAAAATCACAATCATCCCGAACGCACGCGTGGCTTCGCGCCGCCCGCCCGGCCACTGCTGACAGCGGCCGGGCGGGAGCATGCGCGATGCGGGGGGCGGGACAGGCCGGCCGGTCCGGCCGGTCAGGCCTTGACGATCCCGCTCGCCGACGCCGGCGAATACCACCCGTCGCCGGAGAAGGTCACCGTGAAGGTGGTGTTCACCCGCATGGTGTAGGAGACGGCGAGCTGGCCCTTGGAGTTGATGGTGGCCCGCTTGATCACCGTCTTCTTGCCCCCCTTGGGCTGCGCGTAGATGACCAGCGTGCGGTTGGTGTGCCAGCCGCCGAGGGTCGCGGTCACCGTCACCTTCCGTCCCGTTCTGACCGACCCGGCCGAGAACTTCAGCTTGAGGGCCGGTTTGATCGCGGTGACGTGTACCAGGAACGTAGCCGAGGCGGCCGCGTAGACGCTGGTGCCCGCGTAGCTGGCGACGTAGTCGTAGCTGCCCGAGCCTGGCGGCAGGTTGGTGGCGGTGAAGGTGCCGTTGGCTCCGGTCGTGACGGTCAGCGTGGCCGAGTTGACGCTGCGGCCGGCGACGCGGCGGTAGATCTTCACTGTGACGCCCTTAGGCGCCGGCGCGCCGTTCAGGGTAAGCGCGCCCTTGAGGGTCAGCTTGGTCCCGGCCTTGACGCTGGTGACCGTGCCCACGGTGATCTTGCTCGGCGCGTGGCTCTTCAGGACCAGGATCGACTCGGCCGGCAGGGTGGTGCCGCCCGAGATCGCGCCCGCGGTGGCGGTCCCGTCCACGATCTTCGTGTTGGCCGCGTTCTGGTTGCCGGCGCTGTAGCTCTCCGTCGACAGGCTCCCGGCCAGCGACGTCGCGACCGCGACCCGCTGCGAGCTTCCGGTGTTGGTGTTGATGAGGGCCACCGCGACCTGCCCGTTGGGCAGCACCGACTGGAAGCCGAGCACATTGGGGTTGGAGGTCGCCAGCGATGACAGCTTCGCGTTCGGCCGGGCCAGCGCCGAGGCGAGCAGGTAACCCGTGTACACCGTGTTCGGATCGGCCTTGCTTGTGAACATGCCCTCGTCGGGGGCGGAGCATGTGGTGCCCAGGTTCGCATCCGTTTCCAACGGCCACCAGTCGACGCTCGTCGCGCCCGCCGCCAGCCACGACAGCACGTCGCCCGACGCGAACAGCGCGCCCGCCGGTGTGCACGGGATGTTGGTCGCCAGGTAGCTGACGCCGGTCTCGCCCACGGTGACCGTCGCCTTCGGGTCGGTTGCGTTCAGCGTGGACCGGATCTTGCTGTACTCGCCGGGAATCTGCTCCACCGACTGGATCACCGTCTGCGGTGACGGATTCCCGTCAGAACCCGCGTCGCCACCGAAGCTGAACGCGTACCAGTGCGCCTCCACGAAGCTGATGTACTGCGCATCATCGCCGAGGATGGTGTTGTTCCACTCGGTGTTGTCACCGACGCCGGCGCCCCCTACCGAGCCATCGAACGCCCAGGGCACCCCCATCTTGATGGACGGGTCCACCGCCTGCATGGCCTGCATGTACTGGCCGGCGTTGTAGGCGTAGGAGTCCGTCATGATGTCCATGCCGTCGGCGGCGGTGGGCTCCTCGTTCATCGGGCAGGTGTCGCTGACGTTCGCCTGGTAACCCACGTAGTCCTCGGGCGGGGCGGCCAGCCAGTTGTTCTCCTCCCAGCAGCCGTAATCCTCGTTGCCGATACTCCACTGGGCGACACCCTGCCCCGGGTTCAGGGACTGCTGCACCCACGCGGCGGCCATGGCGGGCGTGCCCGTCCCGTAGTTGACCGTAGCGGAACTCTGCGCGCCGGCCGACCGCGCGTCCGCGGAGAAGTCGGCGAAATCAAGCGGCTCGGTGGCCGCGCAATTGGCGGTGAACTCCTGCAGCGAAGTTCCGGGGCAGGCACTGAGGTCGGTATTGGTCTGCTCGTCATATTGGTCCGCGGTCACCCCGCCGCCATAGTGAAGCTGATCGATGCCGGCCGCCTTCAGGTACGACTCGACGGTGCTCAACGTCGCGGGACTGGAGAAGAGCGCGTCCCACGGTGCGATGTCCAGGCCGAGCGGTGCCGCGCCGAGCGTGACCGCCGCGGTGCCATTCGCCGCCTTAACGGCCGTCGCGGTCTTAGCGGTCGATGCCGCGGTGGCGGCTCCGGCCGCACCCGGCAACGCCGCTCCGGCCAGGACCGCGAGTGCGGCACCGGCGCTCGCGCACAGCAGCGGCTTCCGGCTGCGCCAAAATGCTCTTCGACTAATCACAGTTATCTATCCCCACCCAATACATAACCTAATAATTGATACAGCACCTAAATACGTCTATTTGCCAGCAGGTTAAGAGGATGATCCGTGGCGCAGTACGGGCAGGTCGGCCACCCGCCCGCACTGCGCATGCCAGTCAGTTGCGCCGGCTTCCGGTTAGCTCACGTTCTTGAGGAGCGTGATCGACTCGGCGGGCAGGACGATCCCCTTCGCCACCGCGGCGGCGCTGGTCGTGGTGGTGGTCGTCCTAGTGCCGAACGCGTTCTGGTTGCCGCCCGCGTAGAGGACCTTGGAGAGCTTGCCCCCCAGCGCCGAGCGGAACTTGACCGACATTGACGCGGACGTGCTGGTGTTGATCAGCAGCACATCCGACTTGCCGGTCGGCAGGACCGACTGGAACGCCAGCACCGAGGACGAGTCAGCCGCCGGTGTGAGCGTTAGCTTCGTGAGCTTCGCGCCCGGCTGGGCCAGGCTCCCGGTCAGTAGATAGCCGATGTAGGGGCTTTCCGGCACCGGCTTGTTGTTCGAGGTGAACATCCCCTCATCGGCCTTGGAGCACGTCGTGCCGGTGTTGCCGTAGCCGCTCAGCTGCCACCAGTCGACGGTGGACGCGCCCTGTGTTAGCCACTCAAGCGCGTCTCCAGCGGCGAACAGCGCGCCCACCGCGGTGCAGGCCGTGTTCGTGGCCAGGTAGGAAACTCCCGTCTCGCCGACGACCATCTTCGCGTTCGGCAGGCGGTTCGCGCGCAGCGAGGCCCTGACCTTGGCCGCCACCGCCGGGATCTGGTAAACGGACTGGATTACCTGCTGAGCGGTGGGGTTTCCGGCCGCGCCGGTGGTACCGCCGTAGCTCTCCGGGTACCAGTGCAGGTCCACGAAGCCGATGTACTTCCTGTCGGCCGAGAGCACCGTGTTGTTCCACACCGTGTTGCCGCCGACCGATGCGCCGCCCACCGAGTTGTCGAACGCGTAGGGCACGCCGATATCGGCGCTGCGGTTCACCGCCTTCATGGCGGACATGAACTTGGCGGCGTTCGCGGCGTAGGACTTGGCCATGATTTCCATGCCGGCGTTGACGCTGCCCTCTTTGATCATCGGGCAGGTCGGGTTGTTCCCGCCCACCAGCGTGGCCTTCGGGTTGTAGCCCTTGTAGTCCTCGGGCGCGCCGGCCAGCCAGTTGTTGTCCTCCCAGCAGCCGTAGCCTTCGTTGCCGATCTCCCACTGGGCGACCTGATCGCCGGCCTTCTTCGACTGCTTCACCTCGGCCGCGGCCTCGGCCGGGGTCCCCGATCCGTAGTTCACCGTGACAAAGCTCTGCGCCTTGATCGCGCGCGCCTTCTTGGAGAACAAATTGAAGTAGAGGGCGTTGTAGATCGCGCACTTGGCCTTGTACTCAGACACTGCCGTGGTGGGGCAGTTCTGGATGCTGGAGTCCGTCTGCCAGTCGAACTCGTCGGAATACTGCCCACCCCCGTAGTGGAGCTGGGTAACATCCGCGTTCTTGAGGTACCGCTGCAGAATGTTGCCGCTGCCGGTGTTGGCATAGAGCGCGTCCCACGGCGGGATGTTCATCCCGAGCGGCGACGACGAGAGCTTCACCACCGGCTGGGCCGCCGCCGCGGGAGCCACCGGGGCCGCGCTCGCGGTTTCCTGGGCCGCCGTGACGGCGAGCACCGCGAGAGCACCCGCGGCGACACCGAGCACTCTCCGGCGATTACGTATTGCAGTCATCTGATCCCCCACAGCATGCGATGAGCCGGCTGGATAACCCGGAACATTAGAATGGTGACGCGCCAGCGGCGAGGAAGGTTCACGCCTTAATCAATATTCTTTGTTAGGCAGCACCCGACTTGGATAATCACACAATCCCGGCCCGACGGCCTTCCAGGTCATTCGCTGAGCGCCCGCGCAAGAGACGGCGAAAAACCATGCAACGTCCGATGCCACGATGACGGCCGTGGTTACGCTGCCGCACCTAGCGTCCCGGCCACCCCAAGATCCTCGCACGATGGCTAAATGTACCCATAGAGATACTTTCTGTAATCACTTTTGACAGCCCTGGAGCCTAGCGTTGCGCAATGATGCGAGACGCAGGTCCACGCTTATCGCCAGAATTATTTTCCGACAACAAGAAGTTAGCCTCCTCACATCGGGATGATTTCAGCTAGCACCTGCGGGGCTGGATGTGAAACGCGGCCTCCCCGCCCAACAAAAGGAATCGGCAATCCCCACACCAGCCCTAAATCGGCCAGACCTCACGATCTCGGTCACCGATCGCACCGATGTCCGTTCTAAGCCATATTGTCCGTTTGACTGCGGCCGCGACGCTCTCGCCCCGCCGGCACCCGTTCCAGGGCCGCCCGGCAGCAGGTGCGTTTAGGGCCGCTCTGTCCGGGATAGACCCTGCGAAATAGCTGCGGACGCTGCGTGGTTGAACTGTGTACAGCGCACACCCGCATCCAGCGGGCGGCGCCGGCAGCGAAGGAGCTGACGTGTCGGACAACTACCGCAAGGATCATGAGGCAGTCTCGCGGCTCACGCCCGAGCAGTACCGGGTCACCCAGAAGAGCGCGACCGAGCCACCGTTCAGGAACGAGTACTGGGACAACCACGAGCCCGGTATCTACGTCGACGTCGTGTCCGGGGAGCCATTGTTCGCCTCGATCAGTAAGTTCGAGAGCGGCACCGGGTGGCCGAGCTTCACGGTTCCGATCGAGCCGGGCAACGTGGTCGAGCACCGGGGCATCGGCTTCGGGCTGTTCGGGACCGAGGTCCGCTCCGCCCACGCCGACAGCCACCTGGGCCACGTGTTCCGTGACGGGCCGAGGGAGGCGGGGGGACTGCGCTACTGCATCAACTCCGCCGCGCTTCGCTTCATCGGTGTCGATGACCTGGAACGCGAGGGCTACGGCGAGTACAGCAAGCTTTTCGAACTGGCAAACGACACTGGGAGCACATCGTGACGACCGAGAAGGCAATCCTCGCCGGAGGCTGTTTCTGGGGCATGCAGGATCTCATCCGCAAGCTCCCCGGCGTGGTCTCGACGCGGGTCGGCTACACCGGCGGTGACGTGCAGAACGCGACCTACCGGAACCATCATGGTCACGCCGAGGCGATCGAGATCATCTACGACCCGGCCAAGACCTCCTACCGGGACCTGCTTGAGTTCTTCTTCCAGATCCACGACCCGTCGACCAAGAACCGGCAGGGCAACGACATCGGGACCAGCTACCGGTCGGCCATCTTCTACCTCAACGACGAGCAGAAGCGCGTCGCCGAGGACACGATCGCCGACGTCGACGCCTCCGGCCTGTGGCCGGGCAAGGTGGTCACCGAGGTCACGCCCGCGGGAGCGTTCTGGGAGGCCGAGCCCGAGCACCAGGACTACCTGGAGCACTACCCCAACGGCTACACCTGCCACTACCCCCGCCCAGGCTGGAAGCTCCCGCACCGCGCGGACAGCGTCACCTCCTGAAAGCGGACGGCATTACCCGCTGAGATCCGCAGGCGCGGCGACCACCGGCCGCCGCGCCACGGAGTGCTATCGCCAGGCGTCTCCCGAGATGCCTCCGGGTTCCCGAGATGCCTCCGGTCTGTGCGCGCACCAATCGGCGTAAGCTACGTGAGGCCCGAGGGGGTAGCCCATGAGCGGTGACGTGATTTGGCACAGCGGCGATGCGTGGGCGGAGGCCGGAATCCGCGGGGCGGTTGTCGTGGCGCACGGCGGCAAGTCGGTCAGCACCGAGCCGACCAGCCCGCGTGAGCTGGCCGTTCTGCGGATGGTGCCGCTGGCGAACGCCATCCGGCGGGCAACCCGCGGATACGGGGTAGCAGTGTGCCAGCCGCGTTTCAAGGTGCAGGGCTGGAACGGTGAGCTTGCCTCCCCCGTTGCCGACCTCGGCAACCTGCTCGACGAAATCGGCACGCGGTTCGGCGACATCCCGATCGTGGTAATCGGCCACTCGATGGGAGCGCGCGCGTCGTTCCGGGTGGCTGGGCACCCGGCGGTGACCGCGGTCGCCGGGCTCGCGCCGTGGCTGCCGCCCGGGGAGCCGGTCGACCAGCTGGCGGGCCGCCGGGTCCTGCTCGCCCACGGGACCGGCGACCGAGTCACCCGGCCCGCCGAGACCTGGGCCTACGCCAAGCGCGCCCGCGCGGTCACCGATGTAGCCGCGATCGAGGTACGCGGCGGCGAGCACACCATGCTGTGGCGAGCCCCGCTCTGGCATCGCCTGGCCGTCGATTTCAGCCGCCTTTCGCTCGGCCTGCCCACAGCAGAGGCCGAGGTAGCGAAGGCCTTCCAGCAAGCAACCGCGGGACAGCTCCGCTCCCTCGTCTGACCCGGCCACGGCCAGACACCTACGCAGGCCGCCACAACCCCCACCGCACAAGCGCAGACGGCCCGCGTCTATCCCCGCGTCGCGCCTGCTCCGGCTACGGCCGCGCCCCCTCCTCCTGACCTGGCAGCTACGCCATTGACCCAATTCAGCCTGTCACCTACGCCAATGACACCAATGGGCGATGTCGTTGGCGTAGGTGACAGGTCGCGACCCGGTCGTTGGCGTAGGTGACAGGTCGCGACCCGGTCGTTGGCGTAGGTGACAGGTCGTGCACGGAGGATGGAGTGGTTGGTGCGTCGGCACGGGGGTCGAACCACAGCCCATGGCCACCACACCTCACCCGGTTCGCAACCTGCGTGCCGCCCGAAGACTACGAACTCCGCGGGTGGCCCCGATCTGGGGTGCTGCCGTGACGGAGGATGTCGAGGCAACGGCTGGCCTGATCGGCGCTGGTGCTGGCGACGGCGATCCCGTTGGCCAGTACGAGCAGGTCTGCCGCGGAGACGCTTGGGCTGACTTCGCCGGCTGACTGCGCGCGGGTCAACAACGCCGAGGCGGTCGCGCGCATGGCGTCGTGCCATTGATCGAACAAGGCAGAACGCTGGCCGCCGCCGTCGTTGGGGATCGCCGTCGCGAGCTCCCGTTTGGTGGCCACGTGGGCGACGAAGGCGCGCAGCCAGGAGAAGAGCGCGTCCGCGGGCGGCTCGTCCCTGAGCAGGGCCTCGCCTTCGGCGCAGAGCGCCGCGACCTCGTCGGCGAAGACGGCGATGATCAGCTCCCGGCGGGTCGGGAAGTGCCGGTACATCGTGGCATTGCCGATCCCGGCCCGCCGCGCGATGTCGTCGAGGTGAGCCTCGGGACCGCGCTCGGCGAAGATCTGTGCCGCGGCGGCCAGCAGCAGTTCGCGGTTGCGCTGCGCGTCCGCCCGGCGGGCACGCGGTTGCCTCTGGCCCGGACGGGGGCTTGCGGTGTCTGGCGGCATGACCCTCTCTTGCTAACCGGGGAACTCCCCGATTAAGCTACCGGAAATAGCTAACCGGGGAGTTCCCCGGTTAGCCCGTCGGTCCGATCCACGATCAGACGACGGATCCGACCAAGGAGGCGACAGATGTCCGGGCAGATCGACCAGGAAACATCCGCCATCAGCGCGGCCGGGGTGCACCGGCGCATTGTCGAGCTGTTCGGCACGGGCAGGGCAGCGGAGGCGCTGGCGCTCATCGACCCGGACGTCATCGACCACCGGGGCGGCCTGTTGGGCGACCACCAGGGAATTGTCGCCTGGCGGGAGAAGTGGGGGCACATGTACGACGGCCTCCGCGACGTCTCGGTTACGATCGAGAACAACATCGCCTCCGGCGACCTCTCCACCAACCGGTATACGTTCCGCGCTACCGATGCCTCCTCCGGGCGCAGCTGCGAGGTCACCGGCCTGGATCTGGTCCGTGTTCGCGACGGCAAGCTGGTCGAGCACTGGGCGCTGCTCGACTCCTCGGCCATGCGGCATCAGCTGGGCGGCGGCGCGGACGCCTGATAACGCGTTCCGCCTTCGCGGAACGGCCCTCACGCGCTGAACGGCATGCGCACGGTGATGGTGTCGGGGAACCAATGGGCACCGCCCTGGTGCTGCGGCGCACCGCACACCGTCTGCAGGTACCTCATCGGAGGGCCAAAGCCACCGAGCGTGTCGTTCACTGGGAATCCGTAGCTGTCGCGTATGACATAGCGGAGGGTGCCGGTGTACTTCCCTTTCTTGCGGGTGCCGCTCCCGGTCACGGTCAGGCCCTGAGTGCCGCGGAATGCCCAGTACAGGTCGCTGGACGTTGACCCGAAATCCACCGTAGGCAGCTGCGCGGCCGACAGCCGCACCCGGGTGATCCCGTGCTTCAACTGGAGCACGATTTCCGACCGCACTTCGGTGTTCACGGCCTGGAACTCGCTGCTCGCGGCCGCCTTGTCTGAGATCACCGAGCCAATGCCGAAGTTGACCTCGGCGCCTGTCCCCTTGAGGAAGTGCGTCAGCAGGTTCGCCGCGGTGGGAAAGTTCTCCAGGATGAACCCGTCGGCTATCTCGTTCCCCAGCGCCTTGTCGGACTCCAATCGCGAGCTGTCGCAGGTGGCGTTCGGAGTCGCCGCATTGGTGTCCTGGCTGCCGTTTACCTGTACCTGGTTATTGCCGGTGACGGTGAACACGTCAGCGGGATGGGCGGTGTGGCTGGGGCTAGGGCTAGGGCTGCGTGCGACCGCGGATGGCGGCGGGGGCCCGGTGGCGGGCGGCGTCGCGGAACACGATGCCGTCAGCGCCATGATCACCCACAGGGACGCGACGCCAACGAGCCTTCTCCTGGCCGGCCTCTCTCGCAGGGGTCGCATGGCTCAAGCATGCCACGGACGGTGACGCCGCCTTCGGCGTCGCCGGGCATCGGCGATCAGCCGCGCTTAAGACCGCCGATGCCCAGCGACGCGTCGCTGGCGGCCGACGTGCCCCGCTCCGCCTGGCTGACATAGGTGGCGGGGTCCTTGTCCACCGGCTGGACACCCGCGAAGTTCCGCGCCTCGTAAGCGGCGAAGGCCACGGCCAGGTCATGGCGCTGCTGCAGCCCGGCCAGGCGGCGGAAGTCAGTCAGGCCCTCGCGTTCCTCTTCGCCCATGTGATCGCTGTTGGCCAGATTGGCCCCGGCGACCGCCTCGTACCAGGCGTCGCTGCCGACCGCGTGCCGCGCGACCTCCGCGACCGCATCCCGGATGTCGTTGTGGTCGTGAATGGCGTCGAGGGTCTCATCCTCCACCCCCGCCGTCCGTTTCGCGGCGATGCCCACTCGCAGCAGTGCGGGGTAGAAGAACTCCTCCTCGGCCGCCGCGTGCAGCTCGAGGAAGGCGGCCAGCCGCCCCCACACAACCGACAGCGCTGCGACGTCAGACCGGTTGATCTGCTCGATGATCGCGAACAGCCGACGCTGCTCATGATGATCGTCAAGGATCAGCTGGGTGATGTCCACGAGCCCTCCGACTGCACAGACTAAGGCGACACACTGGCCACAGGCTGGCACTCATGCTACCCGTGCAGGCTGCTACGGCGCCTTAGGCGCGAAGGTCGGCGCCGGCTTGGTGACCGGCACCCACGAGGGCACCGTGTCGTTGTTGAGCACGACAGGTTTCAAAGTCATGACGCCCATGTTGCCGTCTTTCGGCGGCGCACCGGTCAGGAACGCCTAGAACAGCGCCGCCCCCTGCGGCATCGCGTCCGGATAGATGATGCCGCCCGGACTGACTCAGCCTGGCGTCCGGGAAAGCAATTCGGATCCTTATCGTGTGTACTTGGGGGCGCTCCGCGACCCGGACTGCACACGATCCTGGCATGGGCGGCGGTCACATACGGGCGGCCGGTTACGTCAGTGTGGTGTCAGCACATCAAAGTCGAGGAGATCACCATGGACGCCCGTTTCCACTACTACGGCAACCAGCTCGGTGCGAAGTTCCAGCAGGCCATCGGCACCGCGGGCAAGGTCGTGGCAGATTCGGCCCTGCCGGCAGGGACCCAGTTCCTTTGCATGATCCGCGCCAGCCAGATCAACGGCTGCGGCTTCTGCACCGACATGCACACCAAGGACGCCGCTCACGCGGGCGAAACCGCGGTCCGACTCAACCTGATCGCGGCCTGGCGGGAAGCGACCGTCTTCACCGACGCCGAGCGGGCGGCCCTGGAACTGACCGAGCAGGGCACCAGAATCGCCGACGCGGCCGGCGGCGTCAGCGACGAGGCCTGGGCCAACGCCGCCAAGCACTATGACGAGGACCAACTCGCAGCCCTCGTCTCGCTCATCGCCATCATCAACCTCTACAACCGCATCAACGTCATCACCCAGCAGCCCGCGGGTCACTATCAGCCTGGCCAGTGGGCGTAGCTCCGGTACCCAACTGCGCAGTTACGTGGCGGCCAGGAAAGGGCAGGCGTGGTGGACACCGACCACGCCGGAGACCGCGTGATCAGCGCGCTTGACGCGCTCAACGAGCGCAGGGAGGATCAGTCCGCGCCTTACTGGGCGGGCTACCTGGCGCGGCGCTAGAGGGCATAATCTCCGACCTGCGGGCGGGTGCCTGATGGCGCCGCTACGGCTGCGCGGCTAACCCAACGCCGCCCGGCCGGTGACGACGGCAAAGGGCGGGCCCGGAAAACGGTTCGACGGCTTTGCGAAGTCCTGGCACAGTGGCGCACCATGGCCATCCGTCCCGACCTGATCAGCGCCGGCGCCTCGTACGGTGAGCTGGCCTGGGTCTGGGGCCAGGGCCGCGCCGCCTACGGCGCGTCCTGGCCGCGTCGGCTGTGGTTCTCCGATGACGGACTGGTGGCGTGGGCCTGGGCCTTTCTCCCGCGCCAGGTGCGACGCAGCGACGGGTCGGTCAACAACGTCACCGGGGCCTCCCTGAGTTACCAGGTCCATCCCGCCCGCACCGAACTGGTCGACGACCCAGCTCAACGAGCGGGACCTCACCGATGTGGAGCAGCCGGAGCTGCCGGCCGGGTTCCGGTTCCGCACCGCCGACGAGACTGGGCCGGAGGCCGCGGTCCGGGCTCATGTCGATGCCT
>JBEKEK010000013.1:0-80186 GCA_050013875.1 Trebonia sp.
GACGTAGCTCGCCAGGTCCCCGGCGACGGCGGCAGAGACGATCGCGGCGGGAAGGGCGGCGGCAGCAGGCAGCCGCCGGACAGCGGGAGTCGCAGTGATCGGAGCGGACATTTCGGTCTCCTAATGATCGGTGCCTCATGGGAGGCTGAGCGGCGGCCGACAGGGCCAACCCGGCGGGTGAGCGAGTGTCCGGCCTGCGGGGCCGGCTCGCCCTCCCGTCACTACCCACGCTAGGCACCGGCCGCCGGGTGAGGCGTAGGCCGGGAGGCCAGCACTTCCACCGCCAAATAGGCCGCAAGGCCTATCCGTGATCACCGCGGCGACATAGGCCGCGCCACCGTGCGTCCACGCAGTCTGTCCCGGCCTGCTAAGCAGGCCGGGAGTTTCATGCCAGGGTCAATGCCGGCGCGATCTCGGAGCAGTTCGGTTATGAGCTGCTCTTCACGTTCCCCCTCCCCGGCCGGGCGGCTAACGGAAGAAGCGGGCCAGGTCGGGATCCCCGAGGTGGCTTCGGTTGCCGGGCGGCTGCTGTCCTTGGAGACGACGCTGTATGCCTCGGAAGGCAGCGGCCTGCGGGTGCCGCTCGCATCGGCGAGCGTGTCGGTTCCGTTTAATCCTGAGGGCGAGGTCCGGCGGCCGACGCTGCAGTACCTGATCACCAACGCCCAGCTGCTGGCGCTGGAACAGCGGCGCACGGGCGACCTGCGCCCGGAGCTTCAGGTGCAGGGAGTCCTGCCCCAGGCGGCCTCGGGCTTCCCCGGCGCTCCCGATGTCACCGAGTACATCACCATCGCCGAGAGCAGGTGGCGGCAGCAGCTCGCGGGGCTCGGCCGCACGCTCGGCGCGGAGATGATGATCCCGTTCCCCGACGACGACGAGCCGCGCAGGCGCGTCGCGGACTTCCTGCGCGAGGCCCAGCGGCTGCTCGGCGGCAGCGAGTTCGACTCCGCGATGCTCCAGGTCCGCAAGGCACTGGAAACCATCAAGCATACGAGCGGCTGGAACCTGCCTGGCAAGAAGGACAAGGGTGACCGCACTGTAGGCGAGCGGTGGGCGCTGATCCGGTCCGCGATGGAGGACCAGGCCAGCGGCGCCATGCACGTCGATCCCGGAACCAGGGACCACTGGGGTCTCACGCGTTTGTCGGTGTGGCGGCGTTAGCGGACTCGCCGTCGCTGGCCTGATCGGGCACTTCCGTGATGACGAAGGAGAGATACCTCCGCTGCTGGGCCAGATGGTACGTATCAGCGATGACCTGCATGATGGGCGGAACCGGGGCGCCCTCCGTTACCATGGCGAGCTGGATTTTTCGGAGCAAGGCTGGCCACAGGGCTTCCGCTAGTTTGACCTTGCTTACCTCGTACTCCCACTTTCCAGTCCATCTGTTCGGCTGGGCAGTGGGACCTCCGCGGTACCAGACGAGTTTGATGTCCTTGCCTTGATCACGCCAGTGCTTCAATGCGGCGATCAGTTCTTCTCTCGACCAGCCGTTGACCGTGTCGTGCGCTGCGGTGATCCCGTCGGCCAGTTCCTCGTCCGTGAAGTGCGCGAACTCGTAGCACGGAGCGTTCCAGACGCGGATTTCGACGAGGTGCCCCAGTTCGTCAGGGTTGGGATGCTCGACGCCTTGAGTCCTCAGCACGTCCCTGATCTCGTCCAAGAGCTTGGTGCGCTCTTTCCCGACGTTCTCAGGAGTGTTGAACGGCTTGTCGGGATCGACCGCCATCAGGAGGTAGGCCGAGGGCCTGATCACACTCCAGGCAGCGGCTCCGGGTGCGGGTACCTGCTTGCCGATGAGTGGCGCGACGTTCAGCGCGGCCACCTTCTGCAGGTTCTGCCCGACACCGCCGAGCTTGAGTATCCGGATGAGCTCAGGAGCAGAGGAGTAGCCGAGCGTGCGCCAGACGAGAGGGGCGTGGTAAACCTCGGTCTCGCCTTCCAGCGCGAGCACCACGCGCGGATGCGGAGACACGCCCAGGTCAGTCAGGGCTTCGTCCAGGGTGTCGTTGCGGTTGCTCAGCCGCTCGTGCAGCGGATGCCAGCCCATCGCGCCGGACAGGTCGGGCAGCGGCTCGGCCTGCCCGCGGAGCGCGAGGTCCTCGTAGAAACGCAGCAGGATCTCCGCCGCGATGCGGTCGTCCATCGCGATCAGGGCCGCGTCCTTAAGGTGCTTCCGGGACTTCGCGGGTGCACGCCGCATGAGCTGGCTCCAGTCATCGCCAACCGGGTCGCGCCGGTGCGCGCGCATCAGGAGGAGGAACTCAGCGTCATTGCGTATCTGCTCCGCCGGGTAGGACAGCCACGCCTGAGTCCGAACCGGATCGAAACTGGCTCGGTACTCCGCCCAGTCCGCGATGTCAGGCACGTTGCTCAGTTGGATGAACTCGGGATCGAGGTTCGGCAGGTAGCGGGGTTCTACCGCAGTGAGAACGATGGCCATCTTCCTGAACCGCTCCATGCGGTCGAGCAAGAGCTGGCTTGGCTTGGGCATGCGCGCGATGATCCGCTCGCCGCGCTTGTGGAACGTCTGCCGCGCCAGGGTGGCGTCAAGTTCGGGCAGGGCGAGAAGCTGGTACGTGGAGTACAGCACCCCCGTCCACGGGGAATTCGATGGCCAGGTCCACTTGACCGGCTCGAAGCACAGTCGTGGCTGGTAGGGGAGTGCGGCCAGGTCGCGGAGCCGGCCGCTATCGCGCGCCTGCCGGAGATCCGTGATCCGCGTGCCGCCGAACGGCGATTCCGCCGCGTCCTGCCCGGCCGCGCTGCGTACTGGGCGAGTCGTGATCTGGACGAACGGTATGAGCAGGCGGTGCCGGTACAACTCGCGCAGGCTCGCGGGGCGCAGGTGGAAGCCGCGTTTCTGGGCTTCCTTGATGAAGTCCTCGACAGCAAGTGGCTCGTTCTGGGTCATCGCCCAGGGCATCGAGGCGACGTCAACGGAGGTAGCGCCGTCCGGCAGGTTCACGGGCCCACATCGTAGCGGTGAGAGGCGACTGCTTCCCAGAACGCACGGCATCATCATGACGCTTGTGAAGCCCGCCGGGTCCGTCGGTGCGGACACGCTACGGCCTGTCCGGCCCGTAGCGCCGCCGTGCCGACGCGACAACGGCCAGCCCGGGGTTCGGGGGCGTTCCCGGGCCGACCAGCCCGCGTGCGGTCCGTCCGCGCGCTCCCGCCCGCACGGGCGGGTATCCTGAAAACGGTATCAGTGCAGGTCAGTGCGCGAATATACCTCGGATGTACCTGGGTGTCTGGCCTGCGGACGGCGCGTCGCCGGATGCGCCCTCCAACTTCCTGGCCGCCCTCGTCCGGCGACTGGAGCGCGTCTGCGCCCCGCGCGCCAATCGCGCACGAGGCCGGCCCGAAGCCGGAATTCGTCTCGGACCGGGCGTGCTGAATCCGTGCTGATACCAGGGGGTCCTACAGGCCGCTGACCTGCGTAAACTGCCACTTTCGCCAGGATCTTCACGATTTTCGAGGGCACGTCGGAAATCCAGCGGATGCTGATCGGGCGGACGATCACCGGGCTGGACATTCGCTAGCGCTGGACGTTCGGTAGTGCTCCCGGCCGGCCGGCCGTGGCCTCGCATGATCGTCAGAAAAGCCGATAGCGTCGACGTTTTTGGTCATCTTGTTGAGTTCAGGCGAGTGTTTCCTGAAGAATTGCTAGCGTTCCTCTGCACGCACCAGCGACGGGATTTTCATGGCCGGGATGGTCTTCTTTACCGACAACTACGCCGACCGTAGCAGTGATGACGGGTACCAGTTCGAGTTCTACTGCGGTCGCTGCGGTAACGGCTACACCTCGCCGTTCCAGCACTCGGTAACCGGCTTCGGTGGCCGACTGCTCCGCCTCGGCGGCGACGTGATCGGCGGGCAGCTCGGCGGGCGGGCGGCGCAGCTCGGCTGGGACGCCGAGTTTATGCGCGACACCGTGCGCGGTTCGACCCGCGACAAGGCGCTCGCCAAGGCCGTCGAACAGATGCAGCCTTACTTCAAGCAGTGCCACAACTGCGGCAAGTGGGTCTGCGACCAGATCTGCTGGAACAACGAGCGCGGGCTCTGCGTGACCTGCGCGCCCAAGCTGGATCAGGCGATGGCCCAGATGCAGGCCCAGGCGCAGGTCTCGCAGCTGAACACCAAGATCCAGTCGCAAGACTGGACGAAGGACATTAACTACCGCGACCAGGCGACCGGCCTGTGCCCGTCGTGCGGGCATGAAAGCGGCGCGGGGAAGTTCTGCCAGGATTGCGGTCATCCGCTGGCCGCCGCGCACGCGGACAAGAAGTTCTGCGGGAACTGCGGGACCACGCTGAACGGGGCCAAGTTCTGCGGCGAGTGCGGCACCCCGGCTGACTGACCGTGGCCTCCGCCCAGTACCGGCTCATCGCGGCCGACGGGACCGAACTGGAGGCGGGCGCCGGCGACGTGGCCTTCTCGGACGGGGTACTCGAACTCCAGCCCGCCGACGGCGCGGCGCTGCGCGTCCAGGCCGCCGCGATCGCCTCGATCGGCGAGCCGGAGCCGTACACCGTGCTCGTCACGCTCGCCGACGGTACCGCTCTTGAGCTGAGCCGGCTCGGCCGGATGCGCACGCAGCTACTGGCGGAACTGCGAGATGCGCGGGCTGAGGTCGCCGCAGAGCGGTCTGGCGCGGTGGGCGATTCGGCCCGGTTCACCGCGACGATCGCTGGGTCCCCGGTGGACCTGCACATCTTCGAGGACGCGCTGCTCGTCATCGCGAACGGTTCCGCCAGGCGGGTCGCCTTCTCCTTCGTCAACGACGTGCGCGCGCACGACTACGCGGTGACCATCGACGCGGCCAGTCAGGACACGATCACCGTCACGCGCCTCGGCCGACGCACCGACGAGTTCACGGCGCTGCTCGCCGAGCGGCTGCGTGCGGCCCGGACCCGGACGTCTGCCTTCCTCAGCTCGCTGCTGCCCGGCCTCGACCCGGCGGCGCTGCGCGCCGCCGCCGCGCTGCTGCGCGACGGGGTGGCCGCGCCGGCCCGCGGGCTTGACGCTATTCATCCCGGTCTCAGTGCCGCGCTGCTGCGGGTCGCGGCGCTGCCCGACCGCTGGACGGCGGTGTCCGCCCTCGCTGACCGGACAGACCTGGCGATCGGTTTCCGGCAGCTCGCCTCGGTCCGCCGGGCGGCCGTCGGCCTCACCCCCTGGCGTGACCCGTCGGCGACGCCGCACATCGGCCAGCACGAAAGCCCGGGGGGGCGCTTCGGATCCGGCCTCGGCGGGGTGATCACGGCCGGCCTCGCGTCGGATCTGGGGCCAGGCGGTTACGGGCCGGGCGGATACCGCGGCGGCGGATGCGGCGGCCCGTTCGGTGCCGGCCCCGGCGGCTATGGCGAGCTGGGAGGCTACTGGGCCTTCGGTGCGCTCGGTGCGGGCCGGAACGGATATTCCGCCGGGCGCCCGGTGACCCCTTCGGCCGATGTCAAGCTCGCGCCGCTCATCCCGGCGACCGACGACGTGACCGCGCTGACAGTTTCCGGCGCCGAGCCCACTGTGCTGGCCTTCGCGCTGCTATCCCCGGCGCGCGGCGGCGACCTCGTCGTCTACGAGGCACTCAACCTGCCGGAGCCGCGGACCTACGTGTACCGGACGGGCGGCGCCGACCCGCGCGCCCGGGTCAATCAGGCCCTCGACGACGTCGGTTTCGCCGCTGCGGAAATCAGCGCCGTGGCCACCGACGACCTGACCGCCGTCCGCCGCCAAGACGCCGTCGACGGCCCCGGCTCGCTGCTCGTCCGCGGCCTTGTCGCCACCGTCCCGCATACCCCGGACTGGGCGCGGGAGATAGCCGCCCGGCTGGACGGCTAGTAGGGACGTTCGGTTGGGCGACGGGGTGCGTCACGCCCGGCGGACTCGGGGGCAGCGGGTTCCGATGCCCGGTTCAACGCCTTGCGGCCGGCCGGCCGGCGCTGTTGACCCGTCCCAGCAGTTCGGAGGGGACTGTGCGTTGACGCGTGCTCAGCGTGATGACGCTCCACATGCTGGTGGCGAACCCGTTCAGTCCGAGCAGGACGCCTAGAAAGACGACATTCGGGCTGATGCCGATGCCCACGAAGAGGAGGACGTTCGCGCCGAGCGCGACGAGCAAGGCGGGCATCTCCCCCATCCGAGAGACGATCGTGGCGGTTCAGTCAGTGCTTCGGCGCGGCAGCGCCCTAAGCGGGCTGCCCCAGGGCGGTCACGTCCAGGAAGGGACCCTTCCGTCCGCATAGCGGGCGCCGAAGCCGCCGGTGGGCAGGACGCGGGCGATCGCCTCCAGGTCGGCCGGGGCAAGGGCCAGCGCGGCGGCGGCGGTGTTTTCCGCTACCCGGGCGGCACTCCGGGTGCCGGGGATCGGGACGATGTCCTGTCCCTGGGCGAGGATCCAGGCGAGCGCGAGCTGGGACACGGTCGCGCCCTTGTCGTGGGCCAGCTCGGTGAGCCGCTTGACGGCATCCACGTTCTGCTCGAAGTTGCCGGGCTGCCAGCGGGGGTCGTTGTTGCGCATGTCGCTGGCGTCGTATCGGCCGGCCGGCTTGGCCGTGCCGGTGAGAAAGCCGCGGCCAAGCGGCGAGTAGGCGACAAACCCGATGCCGAGCTCGCGCAGCACCGGGAACAGGTCTTCGACGTCGCGCTCGAACAGCGAGTACTCGGTCTGCAGGACCGACACCGGGTGGACGGCGTGCGCCTTCCGGATGGTCTGCGGCCCGGCTTCGGACAAGCCGAAGTACTTCACTTTGCCCGCGGCGATCAACTCACCCACGGTGCCGGCCACGTCTTCGATCGGCACGTCGGGGTCGACGCGGTGCTGGTACAGCACGTCGACGTGGTCGGTGCCCAGGTACCGGAGGCTGTTGTCGAGTACCTCGCGGATGTGCTCCGGCCTGCTGTCGGTGCCGAATTCGCGGGTGAAGCCGAACTTGGTCGCGATCGTGATCTCGTCACGGAACGGCGCGACGACCGCGCCCACGATTTTCTCGTTCGCGCCCCATCCGTAGAGCTCAGCGGTGTCGAAGTGGGTGACGCCGAGCTCGTGGGCGCGACGGAGGGCGGCCGCCCCTTCGGCGTCGTCGCCGGGTCCATAGGCGAGCGAGATGCCCATCGCGCCGTAGCCGATCGCGGAGGTGACCAGGCCCTGACGACCCAGGGTGCGCTGCTGCATGGCGGATATCCTCTCGTCGGACGACAAACCAAACCGTTTGGTTCGGTACATCCCCACGTTACCCGGCTTGCTTCGACAATCAAAACCGAACCGTTCGGTTTGGTAGTGTCAGAGGATGTCTGGTATCGACTCCACCCGCGACCGGATCGTCGCCGCTGCCCAGGCCGAGTTTGCCCACTACGGGATCGCGGGCGCCCGGGTCGACCGGATCGCCCGGGCCGCACGCACCAGCAAGGAGCGGGTGTACGCCTACTTCCGCGGCAAGGACGAGCTCTACCGCTTCGTCGCGGCGCAGGTGCTGGCCGAGATCGGCGACGCCGTCCCGTTGGACCCGGCCGATCTGCCCGGTTACGCCGCAGGCCTGTTCGACTACTTCACCGGCCATCCCGACCGTTTCCGGTTCGTCACCTGGGGACACCTGGAACTGGATAGCGGCGGTCCCGGACACGACGCACCCGACCCCTACGGGCAGGCCATTTCGGGAAAGATCGAGAAAATCCGCAGTGCCCAGCAGGCCGGAAAACTGGACCCGTCCTGGGATCCGGCTGACATCTGCGTCCTGGTCTCCCAGATCGCCACTGCCTGGATCGGCCTGCCCGAGGTTGCCAGCCTTGGCCGGCCCGCCGCCACCGAACGCGCCGTCGCCGAGCGGCGCGCCACCGTCATCCGCAGCGTTCAGGCGCTCTTTCCCGCTGCGAGCGGCGGGATACCAGACGATCCTCTTGAGGCAGACGAAGCGCTCGGCAGCTAAAGTGCGGCCATGGAGCCGGTGCTTGTTGATGAAGAGGCCGCGGCGGCCTTCGCAGGCCGGGCACCGGCAGCGCGGCCGCCGTCGCGACGACGGGCATCGTCACCGGGACGGACTCGGGCACCGCGAGCGCTTGTGTCGACACGCCGCTGACAATCACCTTCCCGTCCGCGCCGACGCTGGGCACCACCGGCTCGATCACCGTGCATAACGCGAACGGCTCCGTCGCCGACACCATCGACCTGGCCGATCCGGCCTCGTTCACCGAGACCGTCGGCGGCGCGGCCGACGAGGCAGGCAGCCTGCACTACTTCAGCTACTACCCGGTGATCATCACCGGCGACACCGCGACCGTCTACCTGCATCACGAGCTGGCCTGCGGCCGCACCTACTACGTGACCGCCGACCCCACGGTCTTCACCGCGGCCGGCTTCGCCGGCATCAGCGGCAGCCGCGCCTGGCGGTTCACCACGACGGGCCACCATCCCCGCCCGGACGCTCCGGTCATCACCGTCGACTTCCGCGGCCGCGGCGACTTCTGCACCGTGCAGGGCGCGATCAACGCGGTCCCCGCGGGCAACACGGTCCGCAGGCTCATCAGGGTGGCCAACGGCACCTACACCGAGCTCGACTGGGTCGCTCCCGACAAGCCGCTCATCACCGTCGCGGGCCAGTCGCGGTCAGGCACCGTCATTCAGTACGCGAACAACAACACGCTCAACTCGGCGAACACCACCGACATCTGCGCCCGGCAGGCGATTCCCGTCCACGACGATTACAACTGCTGGCGGTCCAACTTTAGCGTGGAGGCCGATGATTTCACGCTGGAGAACCTGACCCTGCTCAACACCACGCCCTATGGCGGCAGCCAGGCCGAGGCGTTCCGCGGCAACGCCGGCCGGATCACGCTGGACCGGGTCAGCCTGCTCTCCTACCAGGACACGATCCGCATCCAGGGCCTCGGGTACGTGGCGAACAGCTACATCCAGGGCGACGTGGATTTCACCTGGGGGACCGGCACAGTGTTCTGGGCGCACGACGTGCTGAAGTCCATGCACGCCGGGTATGTCGCCCAGCTCCGCAACAGCGAAGGCCAGAAAGGCTACGTGTTCTACGACGACACGCTCCTCCAGGCACCCGGGGTCGCGGCCGGCTCGGTCTACCTGGCCCGGACATTAACCCGGCGGGCTGGCTGCTCAACAACGCCGGCTGCCCGGCCGCCACCCACACGCAGTTCTGGGAATACGGGTCGGTGACCCTCTCGGGCCAGCCCGTCGACACCAGCCAGCGGCTGGCCTGCTCCAGGCAGCTCACCGCGGCCCAGGCCGCCCAGGACAACGAGATCAGGCGGACCGCGCCACGTTGATGACGACCTTCCCGCCGGCAGTTCCGGATTCCACGGACTGATGCGCCTGCGCGAGAGAGCCGAGGGTGTAGTCGCCCGGGTCCAGCAGGGGAGTCAGCTGGCCGGCGTCGACCAGGGCAGCCACCTCGGTCAGGATCTGCCCGTGACGGCGTCGGCCGCGCCCGGTGAGCAGCGGCAGGAGCGTGAACACGCCCGAGTAGGAGGCCCCGCGGAAGCTGAGCGGCGCGAGACTGTGCGTCCCCCAGCCCAGGATGCTGACGACGCGGCCGGTGTAAGGGCGCACCACCGTGAACGACTGGTCCAGCACCGCCCCGCCGACCGTGTCGAAGATGATGTCAAATCCTTCCCCCGACGAGCTGACCGCGAGGTAGTCATCGGTCGAGGCCTTCCGGTAGTCGATCGGCTGCGCGCCGAGGCGGCGGATGGTCTCGAAGTTCTCCTCCCGGCCGGTGGCGAACACCGCGGCTCCCCGGGCGACGGCGATCTGCACGGCCACATGACCGACGCCGCCAGCGCCCCCGTGCACCAGAACCGTGTCCCCGGGACCAACCGCCGCGCGGTCCACAAGGCCCTCCCAGGCGGTGATGGCCGACAGCGGCAGCGCGGCCGCCTCCACGAGCGACAGCCGGGCCGGCTTTATGGCGAGCAGGTCGCCGTCCACAGCCGCGTACTCAGCCAGGGAGCCCGGGACGTCCCCGGCCCCGCCAGTCATGCCGTAGACCTCATCGCCGGCCGTGAAGCGTGATTCTCCCGGTCCAACCGCCGTCACCACGCCGGCAAGGTCCAGGCCCAGGATCGCCGGAACGCTGACCCGGGCATGCGCGGCGCTGCCCGCCCGGATCTTGGTATCAAGCGGGTTGACGCCGCTGGCCCCGACCCGGACGAGCACCTCGCCGCGCCGCGGTACCGGCCGGCTGACGGTCCGCAGCTGGAGGGGTGCCCCGAACTGCTCAAGCACCAGGGCCCGCATCTGCGGGCCCGGGGCAGCGTCGTCGATCAACATTTAATCCTCGTGGCTTTCTCTCCACCGGGATGACCATGAACGTCATGGCTGCGCCCGGCAATTATTGGCCTCGCTGGAAGCAACGGCTGGATCTCCATAAAATAATCAACTTCGTTCCAGCGAGCAGTTGATGTACCCAGTCTCCGCGACAGACGTGGCCCATCACCAGCGGAACGACACTGCTCGACGCCCAAGACGAGCCGTCAAAGGCCGCCTACGGGCTGGCCCGTCGAGGACCGTCGGCGTCGGTGGCACAGGACCTGGCGATGCTGCCCCTCCGCGACCACCTTCCTGCCACGCAAGCTGCCGCACGCTTTCGTGGTGACGAGTCGTCCAGGGCAGCTCTGCCGATCTCCTGGTGGAGGCGTCGGCCGGCGCCGATCTCCTGGTCGTCGGCCGCCGGGGCGGCCCGGCCGGCCGGCCGGGTTGCCGCGTTCGTCGCGGGCTAGACATCCCAGGGGCTTAGTGTGTCAAGCGGCGTGCTGGGTTAGCTGGCGGTGGCCCCAGGCAGTGTCTTCGTTGTAGAGGGTGCGGGTTTTGCGGCAGCCGTGGATGACATCGACCGGCCGCCGAGCGTAAGTGAGTGTGAGGAAGCCATGATGAGCGGGGCGTCCGATGACCTGGTCGGGGCGGCCGTCGCGGTCGGCGGGTTCGTCGTCCACCTGTTGACCGTGCTGCGCGCGATCACTCGGCCGGACCGGACGCCGGCTTCGCGGGTGGCCTGGATCGCGGTGATCATGTGCCTGCCGGTCATCGGCGTCGTCGCCTATCTCTTCCTCGGCGAGACCAGCATCGGCCGCGAGCGGGCCCACCGTCTCCGCGACGCGGAGAGTCGCCTGGCGACGCCGGGCGGGGCGGGCGCCAAGCCCGGCGATCCGGTCGCCGCGGCCGTCTCGGACCTGTGCCGCTCGATCAACGGCTTCGGCCCGACGCCGGGCAACCGCGTCGTGCTGCTGGGCGACCCGGACGCCTTGCCGACCGAGCCGACTCGCGACTGCGACGCCGCGATCAAGGGGCTGATCGAGGCGTTCGATGCCGCGACCGAGCACATCCACCTCAGCTTCTACATCTGGCTCGACGACGAAAACGGCGGCCAGGTCGCCGACGCGATCAGCGCGGCGGCGCGCCGGGGGGTGGCCTGCCGGGTCATGGCCGACGCGCTCGGGTCGCGCGACTTCATCCGCGGCCCCCGCTGGCGCCAGCTGCGCGAGGCCGGCGTCCACCTGCTCGCCGCGCTGGAGGACATCCCCCGGCTGGGCCGCTTCGCGGTGGGCCGGGTCGACCTGCGCAACCACCGCAAGCTGGTGATCATCGACAACCGGATCGCGTTCTGCGGCAGCCAGAACTGCGCCGATCCGCAGTTCCGGGTCAAGGCGAAGTACGCGCCGTGGATCGACATCCTGCTGCGCTGCGAGGGGCCGGTCGTACGGCAGGCACAGCACCTCTTCCTCGCCACCTGGATCGCCGAGACCGGTGAGGACCTCTACGGGCTGCCCGCGGCCGCGCCGGAGCCCGAGCAGCACTGCGAGGGCGTGGTCGCGCAGATGTTCGGCACCGGTCCGACCACGCCCGGCAACGTGATGTCGGACTCCTTCGTCAGCGCGCTGTACGCCGCCGAGCACGAGCTGATCATCACCACGCCCTACTTCGTGCCCGATGAGGCCCTGTTCAGGGCGGTGTGCGCCGCACCGCGCCGCGGCGTGACCACCACCCTGATTGTGCCCGCACGCAATGACTCCGCGCTTGTCGCCGCCGCCAGCCGCAGCGCCTACCCAGACCTGCTCGCCGGCGGCGTGCGCCTCTTCGAATACCCGCTGGGCCTGCTGCACACCAAGTCGATCACCCTCGACGCCCGGATCGCCCTGGTCGGTTCGGCGAACATGGACCGGCGCAGCCTGGAACTCAACTTCGAGAACAACCTGCTCGTCCTCGACCCCGGTGTCACCGCGACCATCCGGCAACGACAGCTCGGCTACCTCTCCCAGTCGACCGCCGTCGAAGCCGAGACCGTCGGGGCCCGGCCCTTCCGCACCCGGCTGATCGGCGACGCGATCGGAATGGCCTCCCCACTGCTGTGAACCCGTGGGTTGCGTGGTTACGGAACTCGGCTACTGGCGCTGGCCTGGGTACCCGGACGGGCTTGGCCCTAGCACTTAGGCATGCTGTCCGGGTTGCTGCCTGGAACCAGGGTGATCTCCAGGACATTGTGGGTGAGGCTGCCGGACATGGCGGGCGCGGACGGAGCGCCAGAGGCTGCCGAACTCAGGTTGGCCATCGCGATGATCACACCCGAGTACCCGTGGCCGGTGAAGATCACCGTCTCGATGCCGTTCGGGGCGCCGGTGCCGGGGGCGGAGCCCAGCGTGTTCTCCGTGATCGTGTACCCGGCGTGGGGGAGCGCCGAGGTGTAAAAGGCCGACGCCGCGGCAGGCGTGACCGGCCCCGCCTCGATGATGTCGCCCTTGCCGCAGGCAATGTTGGCTGCCACCTGCGCGCCGGACGGGATCGGGAAGGAGCCGAGTCCGGCCACGCTTGCCGTGCCAGCCGTGCCAGCCGTGGGTGACGGGCTCGGGGAAGGCGCCGCCGTCTGCGTGGGCGGTGGCGCCGTGTGGTGCGTCGGGGGTGTCGTCGGGGCTTTTGGCGGACTCGCACTGGTGATGCCCGCGCTGCAGGCAGCGAGGGTGAGGCCGGCCGCGCAGGTGGCGAGGGTGAGCGGCGCACGGCGGTACGTGGTCATGCGGTGCCTTTCCCGTCAGGGGGATCGCTGATAGTCCGACGTTACGCAGGCACTGTGCCGCGGGAATCGCGGTGCTGTCTCAGGTCCGCGACAGGCGTTCCGGTTCCTGGGCGCCCTTGCACCGGGAGCCGGATGCTGACCACCGTGCCTTGGCCGTCCCGGCTGCGGATCGCGATCCGTCCGCCGTGCCGTGTGACGACGACCCGGACCAGGGCGAGTCCGATCCCGGTGCCGGGCAGGCTGCGCGCGGCGCGGCCCCGGGCCAGTTCCTGCCAGACCTCCCCGATCTCTTCGTCGGGGATCCCGATCCCGGTATCGGCCACTTCTACCAGCACCCAGTCATCGTCCTCGCTGGAGCGCACCTCCACCCGGTCGCCAGGCGCCGAGAACTTGACCGCGTTGGCGATCAGGTTCTGCAGCGCGATGAATAGCAGGTCCCGGTCGCCTTCGATGACCGGCAGCGGCCACGGCGCCTGCGGCACGCTCCACTGGATGTCCCGCTCGCCGGCCGCGGGAATCGCCGCGACAGCCTCGCCGACCTCCTGCAACAGGCCGGGCAGGTCAACCGGGACGGTCTCGATTTCCCGGGTCTCAAGGTCCGCCAGCTTGCGCAGGTCACCGAGGAGCCGGGTGATCCGGCTCGCCTGCGCCGACACGCTCTCCAGGGCGGGCCCGGCGGCCCCGGCCTGCTCGATGTTCGCCAGTCCGGCGCGGATGGCGGTCAGCGGGTTCTTCAGCTCGTGATCGAGCCGCATCAGGAAGCGCAGCCGGTCGTTGGCGGCCCGGGCCATCGCGTCGCGCTCCGCCGCCTCGGCCGCCCTCGTCGCCCGCTGCCGCGTGAGGCGGGCGGTGGCCAGGACGACCGCGGCAAACAGGCCGGCCACGCCGACGAGCAGGCCGGGCGCCACCGCGGCGTACAGCTGGATCGAGGGCTCAGCTACCTGCAGGGCAACGCCCAGCGCCGCTCCGGCCAGCACAGGGATGATGATCGGGACGAGTGGCCGCCACCGGGTCCCGGCCGCCGGCGTCGTCATCGCGTCTCGTCCACGCTCGCGGCAAACCGGTATCCCTGGCCGGGCACGGTCGCTATCCACTTCGGGCAGGCGGGGTCGTCGCCAAGCGCGCGCCGCAATTCGGCGATCCGGTTGTCCACTGCTCGCGTCCCGACCGGGAAGTCGAACCCCCACAGGACCTCAAGCAGCCGGTCCCGCGTCAGCAGTTCGTCCGGGTGCGTGATCAGGTAGTCGAGCAGCAGCATCGCCTTCGGCGTGAGCGCCAGCTCGGCGTCAAGGAGCCACGCCCGGCGGGCGATCCGGTCCATCCGCAACGGCCCGGCGCGCAGCGCGGGCGACGCGGACAGCGGCCGGCGCCCGGGCCGGGCGCGGCGCATCACCGCCCGCAGCCGGGCCAGCAGCTCATGCGGGTCGAACGGCTTGTTGAGGTAGTCGTCGGCCCCCTCGTCCAAGGCGATCGCGCGCTCGGCCGACTCGCCCACCTGCGTCAGCAGCACGACCGGCAGCCAGCGGCCATCGGCGCGCAGGCGGCGCAGTACCTCCCGCCCGTCGAGGTGAGGCATCAGCACGTCGAGGATGCAGCCGTCCGGGTCCAGCCGCTCCACCAGGTCCAGCGCGGCCTCGCCGTCCGCGGCCACGTGAACGGTGAGCCCGGCGCGTTCAAGGAACGGGGCCAGGTTGGACGTGATGGCCTCGTCGTCATCGACGAGGACCACCACCGGGCGAGCACCCGGCCCGCTCGTGCCAGCTCTCCGGATAGCTCCCATATCCGGCATTATCGCCACTGCACCGGCGGATTATGACATTTCTCACCGGCCAGTCCGGGCCCTCGGATGACCCGCGTTTTCACTGCTGCCCGACGATCGCGCTGGCCAGCAGACTCGCGCGCACTGACGGGGCACGCCGATTCCACGACCGTTGTCGCAGAACCGCGACAGCGGTGCGATACCCGCGGCAAGGTGCCCGCCTAGCGTTGAACTGACACCGGATACCCGGCCTAGCGGGCGATTCCCCGCGGCCGCCCCGGCTGGCCAAAGGGGTTTGACATGGACAATCTCAAGAGATCAGTAGTGGCGGTGGCCGCCATCGGCGCGGCGGGCGCGATCGCCGCCGCGGTCCCGTTCGCCGCGCAGGCCGCGACGGCGAGCGGGGTGCGGTACCTCGAAGAGTACGCGTCCGCGAGCTTCATTGGCCCCGGTCCAAGCGGCATGGTCAACCAGTGCAGCGTTCTGCTCCTGTCCGCGGCCGCTTCCGACGGCGGCCCGGCCTATGTGTCCGGCCTGCTGGAAAACAACACGACGGACGCCTGCACGGGCTGGTTGGAGGACTCGGTCAACGGCGGGGCCTGGACCAACGTGTCGCCGCAGGTGACCCTGCCGGCGACGGCGCAGGGGCTGGTGAACTACCCGTGGGCGAAGACCGGTAACTACTACGCCGGACCGGGGACCAGGGTCCGGGCCTGTGTCCTGACGCCGGCCATCCCGTCGTCTCCGGCCGAGCCCCTCTGTTCCAGCAGTTCAGTCACGCTCGCCAGCAGCACCGCGGCGCCCCCGGATGACGGCACGCCGGTCTTCTACGACCACAACCCCCAGGCAGTGAGCGAGGGCTCTGGCGACAACATGTGTTCCGCGTCCCTGAACAGCGGCGGCTCTCTGGGCAAGACCGCCACCTCACAGGCGAGCATGACTCTCAGCGGGACTGGCAGTTGCGCCGGCTGGCTGGAGACGTCCGCGGATAACGGCGCGACCTGGGAGCAGGCTACGCCGACCAGCTCCCTGACCCTCTCGAACCCGCGCGTTGAGCTGGCCTTCTCCCCAGCCGTCGCCGACGGGGCCGGCCAGCTCGCCCGCGCCTGCGTGCAAAACGGCACCCAAGCCAAGGTCTGCACCGCGGCCTGGTAGGGACCCGGACGCGTCGAAAAACGCCGCGGGCCGGCCGGAACCGCCATTCATCTCGGGCCGTCCCGCCGCTGCGGGCGCGCCGTGTCCCGGTGGGAGGACCAGGGGATCAAGGTTAGGGCCGAACTTGCCCGGCAAAAAGCCGACAAAAGGTGCTATTTCCGGCACCAGGGCGTACGCAAGTGGCCCTAAGCTGAGGCTAAGGCCGGCCGATCCGGTCAGGCGTATTTCTGGATCAGCGTGCCGAGGGCGGGCCGGTTGGAGTTGTCGCGGCGCTGGTCGGTGATCGCCAGCAGCGCCTCGGCCGAGAACCGCTGCCACGGGGACTGTCGAGGTTAAGTTAACGGGCATACCCGTGTGCGGGCTGTCACGCGCTTGCGGCCAATCAGCGTGGCATAGCGCGGGCGGGCGGCGAACATGGCCGGCGGCCAGATCACCGGATTTCCGATCTCGGAGCAGAGATGAAGGATCTCACCCGGCGCCATCCACACCGCCACGTGCGCGCTGAAGGGGTCCGCGGTCCTGTTGTAGAGCATCAGATCCAGCGGTTCCGGGTCCCGGGTGACAGCGGTGGCCGCCCGGTCGTCCCACAGGTCGGAGGACCGCAGCGGAGGACAGGCAAGGCCAAACAGCGCCAGGACGCCGTAGGCGAAACGCTGGCAGTTCGATCCGTCCAGCCAGGACGGGGGGGTGTCACTGCCGGGCCCGGCCGACAGCAGGTACGGCACCTGCCATAGGCCTGGCGGCCACCCGCCCGGCGGTTGCGGCCACGCGTTTCCCGGCACCCGCCCAGTCTGCCTCAAGGGGGATTGCGCCGGCCAGCGGCTAGCCACGAAAAAGCTGGTGACAGAACCTGGCCTACCGGCCGGGTGATTGGGGCGCCACCTCGCCGCGCAGCAGTGAGCCGATCCACATGTCCACCCGCATACCGTCGCGGAGCAGGCGTCGTTTGCGCAACGTCGCCTCGACGCGGAATCCGGCCTTCTCCGCGACCCGGCGAGAGGCGACGTTGCCAGCCTGGCAGCGCCATTCGATGAGCTCGAGGCCGGCCTTCATGACGCCCCATTGGCAGAGTGCCCGGGCAGCGGTGGTGGCGACGCCGCGATTGCGGGCGCGGGGATCGACCCAGTACCCGATCTCGGCCGCGCCGGGCTCGGCAAGGCGCAGGCCGACCCGCCCAAGGCGGGCGGCCGTGACCGCATCCTCGACGAGAAAATCAGCCCGCCGGGCGCCGTCACCGCCCTCGATGTACTCCTGCTCGACGAGGGAAGCCGCGTCTTCGAGCCGGTAGGGCGAAGGGATTGGCAAGAAGCGCTGTACTACCGGGTCCGTCAATACCTCGTAGACCCACGGGATGTCGGCGGAAGTGAACGGGCGCAGTGTCAGCCACCCAGCTTCAATCGGTTGCCGGTCCATAACATCATTCTTCCAGGGATGCTATTTCCGGCGACAGGGGCCGGTGCTGTCGTTTCCCTGATGATGAGGCGTGTCTGGCAGAACTCCACCGAGCTGCCTGGCGCATCTTCGGCCATCAGCTTGATGGCGAGCGATACGGCCTTGTAGCCCATGTCGAACATAGGCTGGCGGACCGTGGTCAGTGGCGGTGCGAGGTACCTGGCGAACGTGTCGTCGAAGCCGACGACGGACAACTGCTCAGGTACCCGGATTCCTTTCGCGTACAAGGCCTGCATGGCCCCCGCGGCCACCAGGTCGGAGACGGCGAATACCGCGGTCAGGTCGGGCGCCTGACTGAGCAGGCGCCGCATGTACGCGGCGCCGGCCTCGAGCCCTCCCCATCCGCCTTGCTCTCGTGGGTAGCGGCCGAGCACGATGTGTGCGCTGTCGACCGCCAGGCCGCACGCTTCAAGCGCGTCGCGGTACGCGTCGAACCGTTCCCTCGGAATATCGGCTCCCGGGATATTGGCTGCCTGGTCGCTACCGTGCGGGAACGGCTCTCCCAGGAACCCGATCTTGCGGTGCCCGAGGCTGAGCAGGTGGCGCACCGCTTCCATCGCGGCCGCGTGATTGCCGACGACGACGGCCGAGGCGGTGTCGCAGAGGCGTCGTCCGATCTCTACCGCGCGGACACCGGCGTCGACGGCGAGCAGGACATTGTCGCCCTGCATCGCAGTGGTGAAGATGATGCCGTCGACACGGCGCTTGAGCAGCGTCTCGACGCATTCTCGTTCCCGGTCGGCATTGCCATGCGCGTTGAAGAGCAGCACGTTGAATCCATGCTCGGCGGCTGCCTGCTCGGCCCCGATGACGATCTCGCCGACGAAGGGGTGCGAGAGCTCGCCGTGCAAGATGAGGCCGATGGTTACGGTTTTCTGGCGCCGTAGTTCCTGGGCGACGGCATTGAGCCGGTAGCCGCTCTCGCGCAGGGCCTCTTCGACGTGTCCGCGTGCGTGCGCTGAAACGTACCCGTTGCCGTGCAGGACACGGGAAACCGTCGCGGTGGACACGCCGGCCAGTGCCGCGACATCTTTCAGGCGCACCTCCCGCATAACGGAATCATAGGGGGAGGGCGGCAGCCTGGTTTGACCGCCGCGTCCCGGCTGAGGGCGTGCCGCGCGGCTTCGGCGCACCAGCCGACCGCGTCCCGCGCATCGGGGGCGGCGGCCAGGAGGTGGAAGAATCCGTGACTGGCGCGGGGGTAGTTGCGCAGGCGTGCAAGCACGCCCGCATTGGCCAGCCTGCTGGCATATCGTTCGCTCTCGGCGCGGAGGATGTCGCGCCCGGCCGTGATGAGCAGGGCGGGCGCGAGACCCGCCAGCGAGGGGGCACGCATGGGCGACGCCTCAGGTGCCAGCCGCTGGGCGGGTTCAGGCGCGTATTCCTGCCAGATGTACCGCAGGTTGTCACGCCAGTCGACGCCGAGCGCCTCCGGATCGCCGGGATCGGAGTTCCGTTCCGCGAATTCCTCGCGGTACTGGGCGTCCAGGTCTCCGTCGAGGACCGGATAGACAAGCATCTGGAGTGCGAGCGCGAGTCCCTGATCGTGGGCGCGAAGCGCCGCGGCGGCCGCGAGGTTGCCGCCGGAGCTATCGCCGCCGACCGCGACCTGGCCGAACTGGCCTCCCGCCCAGCAGATCGCGTTCCATGCGTCGTCCAGGGCCGCCGGGTAGCGATGTTCCGGTGCGCGCCGGTAATCGACGGAGAGCACCGCGCAGCCGATCCGGTTGGCGAGGGCGCGGGCCAGGGGATCTTGGCTGACCGGGCTGCCAAGCATCCACGCACCGCCGTGCAGCCAGACAAGCACGCCTTTCCGGTATCGGTCGGGCCAGTAAAACCATGCGGGGACACCCCGAGCGCTGATCTTGGTTACCGAGGCCACCGCTTCAGGTTCACCCGCGCCCGCCAGCGATACGGCCTCCTCCTCCTGGCGCAGCTCCGCGATATCGCGTTCCCACATGGGCCGCCTCAGTGCGGGGGCGGTCAACCCGGCCGACGGCGGTGATGAGACGGGGTTCATGCCGCGGCCTCCAGTTGAACGCAGTGGTAGAGGGCAGTGAGCAGGGCCGCCGCGCGGGTGTCACCGGGGTCGTCGCGCAGCAGGTTCATCGCGTAAGAGAAGCCGAGCCGCTGCCGGGGCCAGCGTCCGTGTACCGATCCTCCCGCGCCGCCGTGACCGAACGCGTCCGGCACCGGCCCGAGCGTAAGCATGTCGGTTTGCAACTGGAAACCGACACCGAACGACGTCTGCCGCTCCATCAGCGGGTCGTACCGGCTGCTGAGAACCGTGGTGCCTACCCGCAGGGTCGCCGGGGAAAGGAGCTGGCCCAGGCTGGCGTAGAACCGCGCGACCGACCGTGCCGTGCCGATGCCATTGGAACTCGGAACCTCGGCTGCGTGCCAAGCGGGCTCGTTCCACGGAAAGCTGTCCGGCTGGTATCTGGGCGGATTCCCGACAGCCCGCCTGAGTGGGTCCTCGGCCAGCCGCCGGTCCCCGACGGAGGTCCAGGTCGGCGCCAGTTCGACGGTCGATATCCGTGGTCCGGCCCCTGGCGGAAGGCCGATCCACAGTTCGAGGTCCAGCGGGCGGGCGATCTCCTCGGCGAAGAACTGGCCGATCCCGCGTCCGTCGACGCGGCGCAATAGTTCGCCGCAGAGCCAGCCGAAGGTGACGGCGTGGTAGGTGCGGGTGGCCCGGGGATCGACGCTTCGCGGCTGGCTGGCGAGCAGGGTCGCCATCCGGCGTCCGTCGGTTGCCTCTTGCCAGGTCACCGGGACGTCCAATCCGGGCAGGCCGGCCGTGTGCGTGACGAGGTGCCGGACTAGCACGTCCGACTTGCCCGCGGCCGCGAACTCCGGCCAGTACCGTGCGACCGGCGATTCCAGTGCGAGTTGACCCCGCTCGATGAGCAGCAGCACGCAGGCGGCTACGAGTCCCTTGGTGCCGGAGAACAGGATCTGGAGCGTATCCGCGGCCCAGGCCCGTGCGCTCGCACGGTCGGCGATTCCGCCCCAGATGTCCACCAGCGGCTCATCATCACGCATGACGGCGAACGAGGCACCCAGGTCGCCCCGCACGGTGAAATTGCGGCTGAACTCCTCGGCCACCTGCCCGAACCCGGGTGCCACGTATCCGTTCAGCTGCACCGCTACTTCTCCTCTCCACGCAGCGCGCCTTCGACGACGTTCGCGCGACCGGGATCGGTGGGAACGGCTTCCACGTTGACCAGCGTGTCCGGGACTGCTGAGCGGACAACGGGCCGGGCATGCCCCGCCAGCGCGATCTTCTCCCGCCATTGCGGCCACTGGTGGCAGGCGACCTCGCCGCCGCCCTGAGCCGACTGCCGCGCTGGGGGTTCGGTCCAGCAGAGGTTGACCGCGAACGGGCACCGCGCGGCGAAATTGCACCCCTTGCCGCTAGCCTGGTGCCGCTGCGCCGATTCCGCCAGCGAAAGTACCGCCTCGGTCGCGTGCCGCTGCCGCTGTGAGCGCGGGTCCGGGACCGGCGAGGCCTGGTGCAGCATGCGGGTGTAAGGATGGGCGGGCTGTCCGGATACCAGCTCAGCGGGGCCGGTCTCCATCACCCGCCCCCGGTACATGACCACGACGCGGTCGCAAAGATAGCGCACGACTTCCAAGTCATGGGAGATGAAGAGATAGCTCACCCCGGCACCGGCCTGGAGTTCCCGCAACAGGTTGAGGATCTGCGCCTGGGCGGACAGGTCAAGGGCGCTGAGAGGTTCATCGAGAATCACCAGCCGAGGCGACAGCATCAATGCCCTGGCGATGGCAACCCGCTGCCGCTGCCCGCCGGACAGCTCCCTGGGATAGCGGTCAGCCGTCCCCTCCGGGAGTTGCACCCGCTCAAGCATCCCGCGCACCCGCGTCCGCACCAGGGCGGCGTCTTTCTCACCGTAGGCCTGGAGGGGCTCGGCCAGCGTGCGGCCGACCGTGCGGGACGGGTTCAGGCTGCTGTACGGGTCTTGGAAGACGAGCTGGACCTGGCGGTAAAGACGTCGCCGCCCGGCAGCGTCAAGGCCGGTGACGTCCCGACCGCCAAAGAGCACCTCACCCGAACGGATCGCGGTCAGCCCGAGGATGGCCCGTGCGATGGTGGTCTTGCCTGACCCGGACTCGCCGACGACCCCGACGGTCTCGCCGGGGGACACGGCGAAGCTCACGTCGTCGACCGCGACACTGACTGCCCGCCGGCGACGGTACTCCACCGACAGTCCGCGGACTTCCAGCAGGGGTGCTGTCATCGGGCGTTCACCTCATCGCGTACGACCTGTTCGGTGTGCAGGCACCGTGCCTGCCGGCCGGCACCGTGCTCGGTCAGGAGTACTGGCCCCGCTTGGCACGCGTCATCGGCGAACCCGCACCGGGGAGCGAAACGGCATCCGGCCGGCCACGCCCCCGGCTGGACAACACGGCCGGAGAGCGCATTGATCGGCTGCCCCGCACGGGCCAGCGAAGGGTGGGATCGCAGCAGGCCCAGGGTGTATGGATGCAGCGGACGGTCGAACAGGTCCTGGGCGCCGCCGCGCTCAACGATCTGACCCGCATACATCACCATGGTCCGGTCGCAGATATCCGCCACTACGCCCCAGTCGTGGGTGATCAGCAGGATGGCCATGCCGGTCTCGCGCTGAAGCCGACGCAGCAGGGCCAGCATCTCGGCCTGCACGGTGACGTCCAGGGCGGTCGTGGGCTCATCGGCGATGAGCAGTTTTGGCCTTCCGGCAAGGGCGAACGCGAGCGCCACCCGCTGAGCCATCCCGCCGGACAACTCGTGCGGGTAGGAGCGTACGGTCCGCGGCGGATCCGGCAGTTCCACCTGGCGCAGCAGATCGACCGTACGGGCCCGTGCGGTCGAGCGTGGCACCCGGTCGTGGCGGCGGATCACCTCGGAGAGCTGGCTGCCCACCGTGAAGCAAGGGTCCAGGCTGGCCTGTGGTTCTTGTGAGACGTACGCGAGCGCTGACCCGCGCAGGCGGCCGAATTCGCTATCGGGCATCCGCAACAGGTCGTGGCCTGTCATCTGAGCCTCTCCGGCGGCTACCGCGAGGCTTCCCGGCAGCAGGCGCAGGACTGCGAGGGCGGTCACGGTCTTGCCGCAGCCGGACTCGCCCACCAGCCCGACGGTTTCCCCGGGGAACACATCGAAGTTGACGGAGTCGACGACCAGCGTCTGTCCTGCCTGCCCTGGCCGGGTTACCGACAGCCCGCGCACAGAAAGCAGCGCGGCGTCGGCCACCGGGGACGCTCCGGGCTGGGATGCCGGGGCGGCGGACCTGGCGGCGTCGCGGGAGAACGCCCGGCGGCCAGCGGGTACGGGGGCGGTGTCCGCCATGGCCGCCGCGTCACGTACCGCGTCCCCGAGGAGCCCGAAGGCCAGGATGGTGATGGCGATGAGCGCTCCCGACGGGACCAGGAGCCATTCTTGCTGCTCGATCACGGTGGATGCCTCCGCGACCATCCCGCCCCACGTGGGCGCGCTGGCGCTGGCGGTCAGCCCCAGGTAGGCCAGGCCCGTCTCGAAGAGCAGTGCATAGGCGGCGAAGATCGAGGCCTGGACGATGATCGGCCCGGTGACCCGTGGCAGCACGTGGCGGCGGACGACCTGCAACGGTGACAGGCCGGTGAGGCGTCCCGCGGTGACATAAGGCTCTTCCCTGACCTTCAGGGTGGCGGCGCGTACCACGCGGAGCATCGAGGGCGCCCCGAGCAGGCCGAAGACCAGCATGGCGGCGTTTTCGTTGCCGGGAACCACGGCGAGCACGACGAGAATGATGATGATCGGCGGAATGGCCATGACCATCTCCGCCCCACGGCTGAGCGCGCGGTCCGCCCCGCCGCCGCGGTACCCGGCGGCCAGGCCCAGTGGCACGCCGAGCGCGAGAACGACGGCCAGCCCTTCGGCGACGGACAGCAGGCTGCGCCGGCCGCCGTAAAGCAGCCTGCTCAGAACATCCCTGCCCAGGGTGTCTGTGCCGAGCAAGTGATGCGCGCTCGGACCGGACAGAACGTTGGCCAGGTCCTGCGTCCCTGGGTTGTCCGGGGCGATCAGCGGAGCCGCCGCGCACGCCAGGACCAGGAGCAGGAGGAACGTCGCCGCGCCGACTCCCGCGGGCTGGCCCAGGAACCGGCGGGCGAACGAATGCCGCTGGGCGGCGCCCGGATCGGATTGCGGCAGAGGCTGGACGGCGCTCATGACACGCGCACCCTAGGGTCGAGCCAGGAGTAGGCCAGGTCGACCAGCAGGTTGACGACGATGACGGCGATCGTGAAATAGACCGCGACGCCCTGGATGAGCGGCAGGTCGTGCTGACTGGTCGCCTGCACGACGAGCCCGCCGAGGCCCGGCAACGCGAATACCGTTTCGACCAGCACGGTTCCGCTGAGACTGCCGATGAAGATCAGGCCTATGACGGTGACCACCGGGATCGCCGCGTTCCGCAGCGCGTGCTTGCCGATGATCGACCGGGCCGGGACGCCCGCGGCCCGTAGCGTCCTCATGAAGGGCCGGTCAAGGACCTCTCGCATGGCATCCCTGGTCTGCTTGGCGATCACCGCGATCCCCGGCACGGCCAGGGTGATGACCGGCAGCACGATGCTGCTGAGCCACCCGCTGGGCGATTGGCTGATCGGTACATAGCCGGTGGCGGGGAACACCCTGAACGTCACCGCGAACCAGGTGACGAGGAGCAGTCCGAGGAAGAAGTTGGGGATTGCCAGGCCGACAAGGGCGATGGCGTCCACGGACTTGCCGGCCACGCCGGCCCGCAGCGCGGCCGCGACGCCGAGAAGCACGCCGATGGCGGCGGCCACCGCGGTCGAGCCGATCACCAGGGACAGCGTGACCCCCAGGCGGCTGTCGAGCAGGGAGACGACCGGCTGCTGCCAGAACAGGGACGTTCCCAGGTTCCCGTGCAGTGCGTTCCCGAGCCACCCGAAGTACCGGGTGAGCAGCGGCTCGTTCAGCCCCAGGGACTGGCGAAGCTGCAGGTACTGCGCCTGAGTCGCGTCGGCGCCGAGGATGGTCCGCGCGACGTCACCGGGGATGAGCGCCGCCAGCAGGAATGTCACCGTCGGCACGATCAGCAGAAGCGGGAGGGACAGCGCCAGCCGCCGCCCGATCACACGAAGCATTCGGTCTCACCTCGCCCTCCCGGCAGGCGCCATGCGGTCACGGCGCCTGCCGGGTCTTGGCGGGCGGTTGTCACCCTGCGGGCCTGATTTCGGTCATGTAGACCACGTTCCGCTGGGGCGTGGCGTTCACGCCGGTCACATCCGACTGGTAGAGCACGACCAGCGGCGTGGCGGCCACGGGCACGAACCAGGCCTGGTTGACGAGCAGCGTCTGCATCTGCTTGGCGATGGCCGGCTCCGCGTTCGCGGATGCGGCGTTCAGCTTGGCGTCCAGCGCTGTCAGCTGCGGGCTGGCGGTCTTGAAGGGGTTGAAGGCGGCCACCGGACCGTACAGGTCCGCATAGTCGAAGGCCGCGGGCAGCCGCCCGAAACTGAGCGTGGCGGCCGGATAATTGCCGCTGGACAGGGCCTGGAAGTAGGCGCCGGTGTTTGTCGTGATGTCCGGCTGTACCGTGATACCTACCGCCGACAACTGGCCCTGGAGTGCATCTGCCAGCAGGTCCTGGCCGACGGCGGCAACCGAAACAACCGGCAGGGTGAAGCCGTGCGGGTATCCGGCGGCAGCCAGCAGTTGCTTCGCCTTGGCGGGATCATAGGGGTACGCCTGCCCGAGCGCGGCGTTGTAGCTATCCCAGCCGGGCGCGGCCATCTGTGTGATAGCGGTGGCGTATCCAGCGCCGAGCACCTTGGCCAGGGCGGGGCGGTTGATGGCGTAGTTCAGGGCCTGCCGCACCTGGACGTTGGCGAGCGGCTTGCTGATCTTGCCGCCGCGGTCCAGAATGCCCAGACCGAGCAGCAGGGTGAGCGGATCGACGTAATGAAGCCCAGATTTCTTCGCCACCGGAACGCTCGTCACCGGCTGATCCATCGCCACCTGGACCTGTCCCGACTGCAGCGCCTCCAGCGCGGCGGTGGGGCTTGCGATAACCTTGACGACGACCTTCGACCAGTGCACCGCTGGCTTGTCCCAGTAGTGGGGATTGGGTACGTAGGTGTAGGTCGCCCCGGGAACCGTGGCTGACGTGTCGAGCATGTACGGGCCCGCACCATCGGTCTCCCTCGTAAGCGTGCCCGCCCGCACTGCCTTCGGACTGCCGATCATGCCCAGTGCGAGGATCTGGCCGAAGACCATCTCAAGGTCCGGCGTCGGACTGCTGAACTTCAGGGTTAGCGTGAGCGGTCCGGTGACGTCGACCGACTTGAGGGTCGATAGGTAGCTGGCTCCGCCGTTGCCCGGCTTCATCTCGTGCTGGATCCAGGTCTTGACGGCGTCGGCGTTCAGCGCGGTCCCGTCGCTGAACTTCACGCCGGAGCGCAGCTTGATGGTGAAGGTCTCGTTGTCCGGTCCGTAGCTCCAGCTCTCGGCCAGGCCCGGCGTGTAGCTGCCGTTGGCCGTCTGGACGATCAGCGGGGTGTAGGCGAAGTCGCTGAAGGTCTCGTCAGCCGGCTGGCCGACGGCCGGGTCGAGGCTGGACGGCGCGCTCGGCGTTGCCACCGTCAGCGTGCCGTTCGCCTGCCCTGTGTTCACCAGATCCTCCGTCGTGCCGCTCCCACTGCAGGCCGTTACCGCACCCGCCACGATGAGGGCGAGCGCTGCCGAGGCGTACCGCAGCGTCCTGAGGCTGCGCGCGCGAGTCTCAGGCACGCCGGGGCCGCGGGACTGCGGCGCGCCGGAGCCGCGGGCCGACCGGCAGCGCTCCCACGATGCGTGAGCGGCGTTCCTCCGCTGCGATATCCCCAGCAGCCGGGTCCCATCCTGTGTCATGACTGCTCCTCTCAGGCCGCGACCCGAAGTAACCAGCCGACGGCCGCGACGAAGCCAGCAGCGCAGGCTGGCTGCCAGCTGTTCCGCCTGGTCAGGCGGCATTGGCTACATGTGTCATCGATACCACATCGATGGGACATGTAAACGTTGCGTTACCGAGGTGCTTATTTACGTGAATCGTGGCAGATGGGGGCGATGGCGCCCAGGGGCCGCCACTGGCCGTCAGTCCAGGCGGTCAGTCGCATCCGCGAACCACCAGTCCGGCGCTGATTCGCACCTTACTGCGGCGGCTCCAATTGCCGGGCCGCCTGCCCTTTTATATCTCCCGGATTTCGCGATGATTTGCGGAGAGCTGTGACTGGAAAAGCCGGTGGAAATTTTTCGGAGCGACCATTACCTGGCGAGTGAAATTACATGAGTGCCCACATCGGGCAAACCCGGAATAACTGTCGCTAAATGGAAGCTATTTTGCATCTTCCCACGCGGGCGCCGAGAGCCAGCTAGAGTGAAAACAAGGTCTTGAACTGGGCAAACGCTTGATCACAAGCTTCTGGGTGAATCATGCGATATGCGCACAGCGGAAAATTAGGGCATTGGTGATCCGTGAGGATCTAAGGCCCTAAAGGACCGGGCCAGTGCGTGCTGGCTAAATCGACAAGGAAGGAGTGGTCGTGTCGATCAAACCGGATGACCTAACAATTCCTGGCCGCCTGCGGATACTCGCGGCCGCCGACGATGAACGGACCGCTATTCAGGTGTTGCCCGACGGCGGGCGGCTGACATTCCGCACCTGGAACCAGCGATCGGACGAGGCCGCCCAAGGCCTGGCGGCCCTCGGCGTGGGCCAGGGCGACCGGGTTCTGCTGCCCGTCGCCACCGACTGGCTCAGCTACGCGGTCGCGTATGCGGCGATCAGCAAGGCCGGCGGGACGGCAGTCCCGGTGCTCGCCAGTCATGGTGAAGAGCATGTGCGATGGGTGCGGGCGAGCGTTGCGGCGGTGGGAGTCATCAGCGATCAGCCGATCGCCGGGTGCGAAGGCTGGGCCAGGTCCCTGACCGAGCTTGAAGGAGGGGACAAGGCGCCGCTGAGCGTCACGGTCGGGGCGAGCGACGAGGCCCAGATCCTCTTCACTTCAGGAACCACGGGTCGCCCGAAGGGTGTCGTCGCGACCCACGAGAACATCATGCGGCCGTTGTGCAGCCGGCCGGCCGGCAGCGCGAAGACTGTGCTGCACTCGGTTCCGGCCGCTACCAATGCGGGGCAGGGTCTGCTGGTGCAGCCGCTCGGTACCACGCCGCATACGGTCCTCGTGCTGCCAGAATTCCGGGCCGGGGAGTTCCTCAAGGCGATCGAGGAGCACCGGCCGACCGACATCGTGCTCGTACCCGCTATGGCGATGGCGCTGCTGCGTGCTCAGGACATCGCACCGCGCGATCTGTCCTGCGTGCGCATGGTCAGGACGATGGGCGCTCCGATCAGTCCCGCCTCGCTCGGGCGGCTCGACGTCATGTTCCCGAACGCGGCCACGGTCAACATGTACGCGTCGACCGAATCCTGGCCGGCTCGGGTAAGGACCCGTTTCGACCCTTCCCGTCCCGCGTCGGTCGGCAGACCGCAGGGGAGCACCCGGGTCCGTATCGTCGACTCATCCGGAATCGAGGTGCCCGCGGGGGTCACCGGCGAGGTCCATCTCAAGGCGGAAGGTGTCGCTCCCCGTCGTTACATCGGCGATCCGGCGGCCTCTGCCCGGGTGTTCCTCTCCGACGGCTGGGTGCGCACCGGTGACATCGGGCATCTGGACGCGGAGGGGTTTCTCTACCTGAGCGACCGCGAAGACGACATCGTGATCTGCGGCGGCCTCAACATCTCCACGCTCGAAGTGGCCGCGGTACTCGAAGACCACCCGCAGGTGACTGGGGCGGCGGCTTTCGGCATGCCGCACGACGTGCTTGGCCAGTACGTGGCGGCGGTCGTCCAGGCGATGCCCGGCCTGGACATGGCAGCCCTGTACGAGTACGCCAGGGAACGGCTCGGCCCGGCTAAGGCCCCTCGCCGGATCGCCGTCGCGGCGGAGCTCCCGCTGACGCCAGCGGGCAAGGTCGCCAAGAATTCACTTCCCGCGCTGATCCAGGCCCTAGTCGTGCCTGAGCGCGGGCTGCCGGAAGGCGGTGAGACCGCCGAGCGCATCGGGCGGATCTGGGAGGCCGTGCTTGGCCAGCCGGTCACCCCGGCCAGCGACTTCCTCGACCTGGGCGGCACCTCGCTTGAGGCAGCGGAGATCACCGTCATGGTCCGGCGTGAGCTGCGCAAGGCGGCCAGGGAAGATGACGTCTACCGGGCGGGCACGCTCGCCCACTACGCGCAGCTCGTGCTGGCCGCCCGTCCGCTCGAAGAGGCGGGGGACGGGCCGATCAAGCGCCTGCCGAGGAGGACGGGATGACCGCTGAGATTTTCGACGCCTCCTATCTCCAGGAGTCCCTGTACCGGTCGGCCGAGAACGGGGAATCAGCGGTGAACGTCTCGGTGGTGCTGAGGCTTCGCGGCCCCTTGGACGTGCCTCGGCTGCTTGCCGCGATCAACCGTCTCTCGTCCCGCCATGAGGCGCTTCGCACGACGTTGACCAGCATCAACGGCAAAATCTGCCAGGTGGTCGCGCCTTCTGGCGAGGTTCCCGCGGTCGTTCTCGATCTCTCCGCGGAGCATGATCCGGAGGCTGAGGCCATGCGGCTGATCAAGGATCACCTGCGTCGGCCGTTTGCCCTGCGAGGACCCTCGCTGTGCCGGGTGATCATCACTACCTGCGCGCCCGGTGCGCACTTCCTCGCTTTCAGCCTGCACCACGCCGTCACGGACGGCTGGTCGACGGGCGTCCTGGCCGCGGACTTGCGCGCCTGCTACCGCGACAACGGCAACTCCGAGGTTGCCGCGCCGGTACTCCAGCCCGCTGACTTCGCGGCCTGGGAACGGCGGGCCGCCGCCGCCGCATCGCTTGATGGCTGGCGGGAGCGGCTGCGCGGCTACAGCACCAGGGCCCGGATTGCCGGTGCGACCGGCCCCGGCCCCGAGCAGCTCGCCGTCGCCTGCGAACTGCCGGATGGCGGTCCCGATGCGTCTGACTGCATCGAACGGCTCGCCAGGCAACTCCGGGTTCCCAAGGTGGCGGTGCTCACCGCAGCCGTGGTGGCGTCGCTGCGCGACTACGTCGGGGACGCCGCCACGGTCGAGGAGTCTGGGATGAGCGCGCCAGGCCTCTCTATCGGCCTGGTGCGGGCCAATCGTGAGCGCACGGAACTGCGGGATGTCGTGGGTTACCTGGCGGACATCGCGCCGCTCACCATCGACCTGCGTGGCAACCCCGAGTTCGGCAGCCTGGTCGGCCGGGCGGCGGAGGCGGTCGCCTACAGCCGTGACCATCCCGTTCCGCTCGCGGCCCTCTCGGGACTGCTGCGCACCGGCAGCGGGGAAGGCCCGCTGTTCGACGTCTGCCTCAACTACCTGCCCGCCCGGCCCCCGCGGGAACAGGCCAGCGGCGGGCTGCTGATGACATTCGTCGACATCAAGGATGAGGAGGCATCGGCAAGCCGCTGGTGGGACGGTACCGCGCTGATCGACTACGTGCTGCGCCCCGCTCCCACCGGCCGGCTCGCCGGGTGCGTCCGCGGTGACCTCAACACCTTCGCGCCCAGCCTTATCACGGGTCTGGCCGGCCGATTCCGGATGATCCTGCTGCGCGGAACGGAATCTCCCTACCTGCGAGTCAGTGACCTGGCCGCGGCCCTTCCCGAGGCGGCGCAATGACCGGGCCACTCCAGACCGGTGCGCAGGCGGTCGACCTGCTCCCCGTCACTTACCTGGAAGAGGAGTGGGTCAGGGCGGTCGATATCCGGGCCTCTGACCATAACCTTCCCCTCGCCATCACCATCGAAGGACCCTTCGATCACGGGGTGCTGCTCGACGCGCTCCGGGCCCTGGCAGCAAGACACGAGACGCTACGGATGGCATTCGTCGTGGATCAGGAGGGAATCCGCCGCGCCGTCTGGCCCGCGGTCGAACCCGTCATCGATACGGTTGATCTCACGTCCGCTGCCGAGGGCACCAGGGACCGCGAGCTCGACAGTTTCATCCTGAGGGAAGCCAGGCAGGCTATTGACCTGACTCAGCCCCCGTTGTGGCGCGGCTTCGTGGCCCGGATGTCGCCCGTTCACCACGTTCTCGTCACGTTCTGGCATCATGCCGCGTTCGACGGGTGGTCAACCGGGGTCGTGTTCCGCGACCTGACGAGTCTCTACGCGAGCACGCTGCGCCGGGAGCGGCCGCGGCTGGCCGAGCCGGAGATCCAGCTCGCCGACTACGCGGGGTGGGAACGGCAGCTCCGGCTGCCGGAGGAAGCCGTGGCCTACTGGCGCACCATGCTTCCGGGTGAGGCCGCGGCGCTGCCGATGGAGAGTGAAGGGCAGCACGGCCCGCAGGTCATCGCCGGCCGGGAATATCCGTCGATCGCCGCGGACCAGGTCAGCAGGCTCGAGGAGATCGCCGGAAGCCTGGGGGTATCCCTGACAAGCGCGCTCCGCTCGGTGGTGCTGACGGCGCTGCGTCCTTACCTTCCAGAACAGCTGGTCATCGGCTGCGTCCACGGCAACCGCGAACGGCTTGAGCTCCAGCCGATCATCGGGCTCTTGTCCGATCACCTGCCGGTGCGGATCGACCTGTCCGGCAAAATCTCCTTCCTGGACCTGGTCGCCGGAGTCCACGAGGCGGTGCGGGGGGCACGACGGCATCAGGCGCCCTGCGGATCGATCGCCAGCGTGGTGCCGTCGCTTCCCCGCGGTGAGCAGATGTTCGAGGTCTCCATCAACAACATGCGGCAGACGGCGCCGCTCATCGAGCAGGTGGATGCGCCGGACGGAACCACGGTCAAGTTCTCGGTGCGCGACGTTCCGGCGGCCGAACTCTGGCCGCACATCAGTCACCCTTTCTCGGGCGGGGTCCGGCTGGGCTACCAGCTCCGCCGCACCATCAGCGGGCAGCTGAGCGGGGAGATATGGGGCCACGTGCCCGCGTTCAAGGTCGCGACGATCGACGCGCTTGGCCGCGTCTTCGCGGAGACGGCGACGAGGATTGTGAGTGATCCGCGGCGGGACATCACGACCTACGCACTCCCCGCGGGCACCTAGCGGTGATGGCCCGCCACGTGTCGCTCGCGCCGCCCAGACAGGAAGCTTCCACCGTCCGGGGCAGCGCGCGGCGGCCGGGCCGCCCGGCCTTGCTCGTCATCGCGACCGCCCAGTTCATGGTGACGCTGGACACTACCATCGTCAACGTCGCTTTGCCGCACATCCAGGGGGCCCTCGGGTTCTCCGGTTCCGGCCTGGAATGGGTGGTCAACGCCTACGCGCTGACCTTCGGCGGGGTCTTGCTCATCGGCGGCAGGGCCGGGGACCTGCTCGGCCGCCGCCGGGTGTTCGCCGCGGGGCTCCTGCTGTTTTCCGCCGCATCGCTCGCGGGCGGACTGGCCAGCTCGCCCGCCTGGCTGCTGGCAGCCAGGGCCGTCCAGGGAACCGGCGCCGCGCTCGTCGCTTCGAGCGCGCTCGCGCTGATCGCGACCGCCTTTCCCGAGGGCGGGCAGCGGAACCGGGCCATGGGCGTCTACTCGGGGGCAAGCGCGGCCGGCAGCGCGCTGGGGCTGCTGGCAGGCGGTCTGCTCGCCACCTATGCCTCCTGGCGGTGGGTGCTCTACGTGAACGTGCCCATCGGGGTGGCCGTCGCCCTCGCCGCGCCGCTGGTACTCGCCGAGTCTCCGCGCCAGCCCGGCCGGTTCGACCTGCCCGGTGCGATCGCCGGCACCGGCGGGGTCGCCGCTCTGGTCTACGGCCTGTCAGCGGCCGCCGCCTCGACGGACGGGACTTCGCACTGGGGCGACAGGAAGGTCATCGCCTCAGTGACCGCCGCCGTGGTGCTGCTTGCCGCCTTCGCCGCGATCCAGGCGCGCAGTCGTGACCCGCTGCTGCCTGGCCGGGTACTGCGTGACCGCGACCGCGGCGGCGCCTATCTGATCATGCTCTGCTCGGCGACCGCGATGTCAGCGGTGTTCTTCTTCCTGACCTTGTTCCAGGAAGCCGTCTGGGGCTACTCGCCGCTGCGGACCGGTGTCGGCTACCTGCCGATGACCGTTGCCGTGCTGGCGACATCCGCCGCCAGCACCTGGCTGGTCAGGCGGATCCCCGTCCGGCCGCTGCTGCTCGTCGGCTCATCGGTCGCGGCCGGAGGCCTGTGCTGGCTGTCCCGCCTCGGCCAGCACGGCAGCTATGCCGGAACGGTCCTCGGCCCCACGTTGGTCGTCGGCTGCGGTCTCGGGCTGCTGTCCCTCCCGCTGGCGCTGACCGCCATGGCCCGGGTCACCGACAGCGACTCCGGTGCGGCCTCCAGCCTGCTCAACACCAGCCAGCAAGTCGGCGGCTCAATCGGCCTGGCGGTCCTCGGCACGGCCGCCTGGACTGTCGCCGCCGAGAGTGCCCGTACCCAGGCAGCCCGCACCGCGACCATGACCGCGCAGGCCAGGCACTCAGTCGGGTTCGGCGGTCAGCTGCCCACGGTGATCTACCAACACGCCCTGACCGTGGGTTTCGGCCGTGCGTTCTTGGCGGCGGCCGGGATCATGCTCGTGGCTCTCGCCATCGCCATCGCCACGATTCACGTCGACGTTCGCGGCCCGGAAAACCTTACCAGAGCCAGTCACCGCGGTCGGGGCGGGCACCAGCGGGATAGGAAGTGGCCAGGCGAGTGGCGGCTAGAGGGGGTCGTGCGCGGCCAGTGGCGGCGTACGGCGCTGCGCCCGGCCGAGCTGGGCGCGCGTACGGGGCGGCACAGCCGCCCGCCACAGCCGCGCCCACCGCGTCGACGGGCGCGCCTACGCACCCAAACTGTTCACGATCGACAGCCTCGGCACCGAAGACGCCCGGTCTGAGTGGGGACGCGCGGGCGGAGTGCGCCGGCCGCGGCGAAGGCGGCCAGGAACAGGGCAACAATCAGCCACAGGGCGCTGAGCAGGCCAGCCGACTGGGCGAGGGCACCGATGGCCGGCGGCCCGGCGAGGTTCGCGAAGTAGCCGATCGAGGCGACCACGCTGATCCGGGCGGCCGGGTCGGGACCGCTTTCCGCGGCCGCCGACATGCCCAGCGGGAAGCCCATGGAGACGCCGACCGCCCACAGCAGCACGCCGAGCAGGACGACCCAGCGGTTCCCGGCCTCGATGAACAGCACCATGCCGATGACGCCGAGCGCGGTGGTGACGCGGACGGTGCGGGTGCGTCCGAGGCGGTCAACCACCGGGCCGGCGAAGATCCGGGTGAGCGCCTCGCCCGCGGCGAACGCGGTGAAGAACAGCGCCGCGACCGCGGCGCTCTGCCCGTGATCGGTGCGCACCGCCAGGGTGAGCCAGCTGTTGGCGGAGCCTTCGCCGAGCTCGACGCCGAGCATGACCAGGCCGATGAGCAGCAGCCGCCAGTCCAGCCAGCCGTGCAGCCAGTGGCGCAGCCGGGCCGCGCGGTCGCGGGCAGGGGCGTCGGCGGGCGCGTGGTTGCCTGGCGGTATGGCGGCCGTGGTCCACCAGGCGGCCGCCACGATGACCACCGCCTCGCCGATGAGCTGGGCCGCCGGGCTGATGCCGAGGGCCGCGCAGGCGGCGCCGATCCCCGAGCCGACGGCGGCCCCGACCGACCAGGCGGCGTGCATCATCGGCATCAGGGTGCGCCCGGCGACCCGTTCGACGGCGGCGCCCTGCACGTTGATCAGCACGTCGAGAGCGCCGATACCCGTCCCCGCGGTCACGAATCCGAAGGCGACCAGCGGCAGCGAGCCGGCGATGAGCGCGACGCCAAGCAGCGCCATCGCGGCGGCGATGAGCAGCAGCGCGGCCAGGATGGCCCGGCGGCCGCCCAGCCGGTGCATGAGCGGGGTGGAGCCGAGCAGCCCCAGGATGGACCCCACGGTCACGCCCGCCAGGAGCAGTCCGATGGTGCCGGTACCGATGCCGAGATCGGCCTTGATGCCCGGCAGCCGGGGACCCCAGGCCGAGATGGTGATCCCGCCGAGGCCGAACGCGACGGTGACCGCCCACCGCCAGCGGGCCGAGGATGCCGGCACGGTCGCCTCCACACGAAGAAACCTTCCAGTGGAAACTATCACCCTCAGGGGGCCGGCGGATACCCGGCCGAGGGAGGCTGGGCCGGCGTCCCCGGTTCGGCGCCGAGCGGGAACAGCCGCTCGAGGATGGACAGCGAGCGGCCGACGTCGACCGCGCCCGGGTCGAGCAGCCACTGGACCTGCAGGCCGTCGGACGCGGCGATGACCAGCGCGGCGGCATCGGCCGGGTCGATGTCCGCCGCGATGCGGCCTGCTTGCTGCCCGGCCTCGATCCTGGCTGCCAGCAACTCGCGCAGCGAGCCGAACCGGTCGCGAATGAACTCTCTGCTGACGGCGTGCTGTTCCTGCAGCGCATCGGTGGTGAGGGTCGCGTAGAGCTCGACCAGACCGGGGATCGACCGGTTCCGCTCGGCGGCCTCGATTATCTGGCCGACAGCGGACTCGCTCACCGCGTGCGCCTGGCCGGCCGCCCGCGCCTCGTGGGTCCGGTAGGCCTCAACCAGGAGTTCGTCGCGCGATGCGAAGTAGTGCCGCAGCGCGGTGTGGGACACCCCGATCGCCTCGCCGACCGTCCGCAGCGATGCCCGGTCCACCCCGCGCTGCGCGAACAGCGCGATCGCGCTGTCCAGGATCTGCTGCCGGCGTCGCACGCCCTTCGGGTACGAGCGGTGCCCTGGCCGGCCTGCGTTGGTGTCCGTCACCCCGCCATCGTAGGAGCCGTCCCGCCGCGGCCTAGTGCCCGATGGCCGCGGCGACGATGGCCCGCGCTTCTTCCTGAATGGCGGCGAGGTGCTCCGGGCCGCGGAAGGACTCGGCGTACAACTTGTAGACATCCTCGGTGCCGGACGGGCGGGCGGCGAACCAGCCTGACTCGGCAACCACCTTCAGCCCGCCGATCGGCGCGCCGTTGCCCGGTGCCGTGGTCAGTTTGGCCAGGATCTTCTCGCCGGCCAGTTCGCTGGCCGGCACCTGCTCGGGCGACAGCTTGCCAAGCAGCGCCTTCTGCTCCCGGGTGGCGGGGGTGTCGACCCGGGCGTACACCGGCGATCCGTAGCGCTCGGTCAGCCCGTCGTACAGTTGCGACGGCGTCTGCCCGGTGACCGCGGTGATCTCCGAGGCGAGCAGCGCGAGGATGATGCCGTCCTTATCGGTGGTCCACACCGACCCGTCGCGCTGCAGGAACGAGGCGCCGGCGCTTTCCTCCCCGCCGAAGGCGACCGACCCGTCAAGCAAGCCCGGCACAAACCATTTGAACCCCACCGGCACCTCAAGCAGCGTCCGCCCCAGGCCCTCGGTCACCTGGTCGATCATCGAGGAGCTGACCAGCGTCTTGCCGACGGCCGCGCCGCCCGGCCAGCCGTCGCGGCGGGAGTACAGGTACTCGATCGCGACCGCCAGGTAGTGATTGGGATTGAGCAGCCCGCCGTCCGGCGTGACGATGCCGTGCCGGTCGGAGTCGGTGTCGTTGCCGGTCGCGATCGAGAACTCGTGCTGGCGCCGGATCAGGCTGGCCATCGCGTACGGCGAAGAGCAGTCCATCCGGATCTTGCCGTCCCAGTCCAGCGTCATGAACCGGAAGGTCGGGTCGACCTCGGGGTTCACCACGGTGAGGTCGAGACCGTAGCGTTCGGCGATCTCGCCCCAGTAGGCGACGCTCGCACCGCCGAGCGGGTCGGCGCCGATACGGATACCGGCTGCCCTGACAACGGCCAGGTCGACCACGCCGTCCAGCGCCGCCACGTAGCTGCCGAGGAAGTCGAACGTGCCAGTGGTGTCCGCCGCCATCGCCCGGGCGTACCGCATCCGGCGCACCGGCTTCAGCCCGCCGGCCAGCAGTTCATTGGCCCGGTCCTGGATTTCCCTGGTGATGTCCGTCCCGGCCGGGCCGCCGTCCGGCGGATTGTATTTGAAGCCGCCGTCGGCGGGCGGGTTGTGCGAGGGAGTGACCACGATCCCGTCGGCCCGCGGGCCGGAACCGGCGGCGTTGTGCGCCAGGATCGCCCGCGAGACGGCCGGGGTAGGCGTATACCCGCCGCGGGAGTCCACCAGCACCCGCACCCCGTTGGCCGCGAGCACCTCGAGCGCGCTGGCGGTGGCTGGTTCGGAGAGCGCGTGCGTGTCCGCCCCCAGGTACAGCGGCCCGTCGATGCCGTGCCCCGCCCGGTAGTCGCAGATTGCCTGGGTGGTGGCGAGGATGTGGTCCTCGTTGAACGTCGCGGTGAAAGCCGACCCGCGGTGCCCGGACGTCCCAAAGGACACCCGTTGCGACACCTCACCGGGATCGGGGTGCACCGTGTAGTAGGCGGTGACCAGCTTGGCGACGTTTACGAGATCACTGGGGGCAGCGGGCTGCCCGGCACGCGGATCTGCCATACCGCCATGATCGCACGGGGGATCGCCAGGTTGCGGCCGAGGTCAGTGCCGCGACGGTGGGCCGCCCCAGGCAACCGTAAGAGGGCGGCCGCTAGCTCGCGCAGGTGCGCGTGCACGCCGCCCAATGCTGAGTTGGCCAGGTAGCGTTTGGGCATCTTGGCGATAGACGTGTAATTGGTGTCGCAGACGTTGGCCAGCGGAGACTCCACCGCCTGGGTGACAAGCTGATAAGCGTCGAGCGGGTCGAGGCCACACAGCTGCGCGACCCAGGTCACCATGTCGTGCTGAGCGATACGGAACGCGTCCTCAAGCGGCCGGGCCGAGCCGGCTGACATGATGTAGGCGTCGTTCTCCAGTCGTGGCCACGGTGTCGCGACGTTCTTGATCAGGTCGACGATAATCCTGGTGTTCATCGCCGTCTCGACCGCGACACCGCACGTCTCGCCCTCGCCCTGGCGCGCGTGTCCGTCGCCGAGGGACAGCAGCGCGCCATCGACGTTTACCCCCAGGTAGCACGTCGTGCCCGCGCGCATCTCCGGGGTATCCATGTTTCCGCCGAACGCGTCCGGCACGAGCGCGCTGCGTACCTCGCGGCCAGCCGGGGCGACGCCAACCGTGCCATGCATCGGGTCCATCGGCAGGTCAGCGGTGAAGTCGCTCTTGCGGGCGGCGAAGCGGCAGGTCCGTGCGGCGCGGTCGAGCTGCCAGATCCACGTGAGCTCCGCAAGCGGCTCGTTCAGCAGCGCGGTGAGGTGCGTCCCGGTCAGCGCGCCGAACAGCGGGACGGTGGTGGACGCGCCCCAGTCCCTGGACGGCTCGATGCTGACGAAGTGCACGGCGACTGTGTCGCCCGGCTCGGCGTCCTCGATGTAGAAGGGACCGGTCTGCGGGTTGAGACCGGTGATGTTCAACTCCGAGACGAGGTCAGCCGAGGACAGCACGCGCCCGGCGAAGCAGTCCTCGGTAAATAGGTCGAGGACGGCGGGTGTCGTGATTCGCCTGACCGGGGCGGCGCCGCCGAACGTCCAAGCGTACTCTCCCGGGTCCGGCCGGTACTGGATTACCCGCAGGTCACTCACGCTGCACCATCCTTCTTTGAATCGAACCATGGTTCGCCGGCGACGTGACGCAGTTCCCGAGCTGTCTAGGGGAACCAGATACCGCCATGGCGCCGGCCCTCCGCCGTACGAGCAGAGACCTCTCGTATAGTCACGCCGAGACGATAACCCAAGGGAGCAGCCGGTGCGATTCGCGTTCAAGACGGCCAACCAGAGCACCACCTGGTCCGACGTGCTCGAGGTGTGGCGGGCCGCCGACCAGATCGAGATCTTCGAGTCGGGTTGGAACTTTGACCACTTCTACCCGATCGACGGCAACGCCGGGGGGCCCTGCCTCGAAGGCTGGATGATGCTGGCCGCACTGGCCCAGGCCACCACGCGCCTGCGGATGGGCACCATGGTCACCGGGATCCACTACCGCCACCCGGCGGTGCTGGCGAACATGGTCGCCACCTTGGACATCATCTCCTCGGGACGGCTCGAGGTGGGCATCGGCGCCGGATGGAACGAGGAGGAATCCGGTGCATACGGCATCGAACTGGGCACCCCGCGCGAGCGCAGCGACCGATTCGAGGAGGCCTGCGAGGTGCTCGTCGGCCTGCTGTCCCAGCCGGCGTTCTCGTTCCAGGGTCGCTACTACCAGCTCACCGACGCCCGGAACGAACCGAAAGGGCCGCAGCGTCCGCATCCGCCGATCTGCATCGGCGGCGGGGGGGAGAAGCGGACGCTGCGTACCACGGCGCGCTTCGCCCAGCACTGGAACACCACCGGCGGCACCCCGGAGGACTTCGCCCGCAAGCGGGACGTCCTTTACGCGCACTGTGCCGACATCGGGCGCGACCCAAGCGAGATCACGTTGTCATCGCATGTGAAGTTCGACCCGGCTATAGGCGCGTCGGCCACCGCCGACGCCGCCGCGGCGCTCGGCGAGGCGGGACTGGACCTCGCCATCGTGTACCTGCGGCCGCCGCTCACCCCGGCTGTGCTCGAGCCGCTGGCCGCGGCATTCGCGCAGATCGGGTGATCATCGGCCGGGCTCGATCCGATCGGGCTGGTCGGTCGCGGGCCTAGCGCGGGTTTCTGCCGAGGACAAGCACCCCGCAGGTGGCGAACATGCCGCCGTTGCCAAGCACCACGCTGATCTCCGGGCTGGCAACCTGGGCAGCCGCCTCGCCGCGGATCTGCCGGACGCCTTCCTGGATGGCGAACATGCCGTACATGCCGGTGTGCGTGTAGGACAGGCCGCCGCCGTTGGTGTTCAGCGGGAGGGAGCCCCCGGGTTCGGTATTGCCCTCGGCGATGAACGGGCCGGCCTCGCCCTTGTTGACGAAGCCCAGTGCCTCGAGTCCGTAGATAGGTACGTGCGCGAATGCGTCGTAGATCATCAGATGGCTGACGTCGGCCGTGGTGATGCCCGCCTCGGCGAAGGCGGCGCGGCCTGCCCGGTGGAACATCTGCGACTCGGTGAAGTCGATCATCTGGGAGATCATCGGGGTCTCCGACGCCTCCCCGGTGCCGAGCACGTGCACCGGCCGCTTGGGGAAGTCGGCCGCCCGGTCGGCTGAGGTCACCACGAGGGCGCCGCCGCCGTCGGTCACCAGGCAGCACTCAAGCAGGTGGAACGGGTAAGCCACGATGCGGGAAGCCAGCACGTCCTCGACGTTGATGATGTCGCGGAACATCGCCCGGGGGTTCTTCGCCGCCCACTGGCGCTGCGCCACGGCGACGTAGGCGAGCTGCTCGTGGGTGAGCCCGTACTCCTTCATGTACCGGAGCGCGGGGATGGTGAAGGTGGTGGTCGGGCCGGCGGTGCCATAGGGGGCCTCGAACTGGCCGGCCGGGGAGGACGGGTCAAGCCGGAACGGCGGCGCGCCGACCCGGGACCGGCCGGACTCGCCGTGGGTGATCAGCACCGTCTTCGCATAGCCGGCCCGGATGGCCGCGGCGGCGTGCCGGACATGCAGCAGGAATGACGTGCCGCCGACGCCGGTGCCGTCCACCCAGCCGGGGTAGATGCCGAGCGCGTGCGCGACCTGCACCGGGCCGGGAGCGGACACGGTCGCGATGCCGTCGATGTCCCGCATGGTCAGACCGGCGTCGGCCACCGCGTTGCGCGCCGCCTCGATGTGCAGGCCCAGCGCCGAGTGATCCGGCAGCCGGCCGATCTCGTCGGTTTCGGCGGCCCCCGCGATGATGACGCCCGGGTTGCTCACCGCCCCTCCTCGGCGGGCGTGAAGACCGGCAGGGCGACGTCACCGCGCTGCTCGAAGGCAACCCGCAGCGGCATGTCGAGCGGCAGGTCCTCCGGGGTAGCCGGCACGCCGACCAGGCTGGTCATCATCCGCGGTCCCTCGGCAAGCTGGACCACAGCGATGGCGTACGGGACATCGGCCTCGAAGCCGGGCGCGGGGCGGTGGTTGATGACGTAGGAGTAAAGGGTCGCCTTCCCGCTCGCGGTGAACCACTCGACGTTGGCCGATCCGCAGGACGGGCAGATCGGGCGGGGGTAGAAGTACGGCCTCCCGCAGTCCACACAGCGCTGGATCCGCAGCTCGCCCGCTGCGCATCCGTCCCAGTAGGGCTGCGTCTCGGGCGTCGGAACCGGCACGGCCTTGCTTCTGGGCGGCATCAGCGCGTCAGCCCTTCCGGCCGAGGATGGGGCCGAAGGCCCGCTCCACGTGCGCACTGAGCGCGTCGCCGTCCCAGGGCCCGACGCCGATGATACGGCTGATCGGCTCGGGATCGCTGTACAGCGAGATCTCGTAGCCGGCTGAGTGGATGATCCGGCCGCTGATCCAGCCGGACCGTTCCGATGCCAGGTAGGCGACGATCGGCGCCACGTTGTCCGGCGACCGTTCGTCGGCGGCGGCTCCGCCCCCGCCCCCGGCTCGCCGGCGGTCGGCCGGCACCGAGTCGGTCATCCGGGTGGCGGCGGCGGGGGAGATCGCGTTCACGGTGACCCCGTACTTGGCGAGGGAGTGCGCCGCGGAGTAGGTCAGGCCGACGATGCCCATCTTGGCCGCCGCGTAGTTCGGCTGTCCCGGCGCGCCGTGCAGGCCGGAGACCGAGGTGAAGTTGATGATGCGGTTCTGCGCCGTCTCGTCGCGCAGCGAGCGCCAGTGCGCGGCCGCGAACCGCGTGGTGCTGAACGCCCCCTTCAGGTGGACCCGGATGACATCGTCCCATTCCTGCTCGGTCATGTTGAAGACCATCCGGTCGCGCAGGATGCCCGCCGCGTTTACCAGCACGTCCAGCCGGCCGAACTCCTCAATCGCGGTGCCGATCAGGCCTTCGGCGGCGCCGAAGTCCGAGATGTCCGCGCCGTTGGCGATCGCCTTGCCGCCGGCGTCGGCGATCGCGGCCACCGTGTCGTGGGCAGGGCCGGAGTCCTGCCCGGAGCCGTCGACTGCCGCGCCCAGGTCGTTCACGATGACCGAGGCGCCCTCGCTGGCTAGCAGCAGGGCGACTGATCGGCCGATCCCCCGCCCGGCCCCGGTAACGATCGCTACCCGCCCGTCCAGTCGTCCCATGCCTGCTCACCTTTCCCTCGGGCGGAGACGGGGTTGACACCTCTGGCCGCCGTACTAAGAATACTTTCTAGAAAAGGATTCTAGCAGGGGCGGCCTGCGGCGGAGGGTGGCGATGGGACTTGACCACAGCCTGGTAGGAGTACCGGGCGAGCCTGCCCTGCCCGCGGACTGAACCGCCCTACCGAAAGGAATCTCATGATCGACTTCTCGCTGTCGGAGGAGGAGCGGGCCGTCCGCGACACGATCCGCCAGTTCATCGCGCGGGAAGTGATGCCGCTGGAGACGCAGGTGCTGCGCAACGAGCGCACCGGACTGCCGCCGCTTGAGCCTGGGCAGCTGGCGGAACTGCAGCGCAAGGCCAAGGCCGGCGGCTGGTGGGGCATCAATACCCCGGAAGAGTACGGGGGCATCGCGCTCGGCCCGGTCATGTCCGCGATAGTCGCGATGGAGACCGGCCGTACGTTCGTCCCCTTCCGGTTCGGCGGCTCGGCCGACAACATCCTGTACGCCGGCACCGAGGAGCAGAAGCAGCAGTATCTGATCCCCACGATCAACGGCGAGCGGCGCAGCTGCTTCGCGATCACCGAGCCGGGTGCGGGGTCTGATGCCCGCAACATCCGGACCCGGGCGGTCAAGGACGGCGGCGACTGGGTGATCAATGGCGAGAAGACCTTCATCACCAACGGCAGCGAGGCCGACTTCGTGATGGTCTTCGCCGTCACCGATCCCGCGCAGGGCGCTGACGGCGGGGTGACCTGCTTCCTGGTGGACCGTGACATGGGGTGGAAATCCGAGCCGATCCCCACCATGGGGGAGTGGGGGCCGGCCTCGCTGGTGTTCGAGAACGTCCGGGTGCCGGAGCGCAACATCCTCGGTGAGCTTGGGCACGGCTTCCGGCTCGCCCTGCAGTGGATCGGCAACGGACGCTACATGATCCCGGCCCGGGCGATCGGCTCGGCCGAGCGGCTGCTCGGTATGGCGATCGAGCACGCGAAGAACCGGGTGTCCATGGGGCACCCGATCGCGGACTACCAGGCGATCCAGTGGCAGATCGCCGACTCGCACGTTGAGATCGAGTCGGTCAAGTGGCTGACCTTGCACGCTGCCTGGCAGCTGCAGAACGGCATCGACAACCGGCACGCCGCCTCCATCGCCAAGCTTTCCGGGGCCGTCATGGCCAACCAGGTGGTCGACCGGGTGCTGCAGATCCACGGGGGGATGGGCTACACGAAGGAACTGCCGATCGAGCGGTGGTACCGCGAGCTGCGGCTGCTGCGCATCTTCGAGGGCACCGACGAAATCCAGCGCCGGACGATCGCGCGGAACCTGCTCAAGGGCCATGTCCAGCTCGGCCAGCTTGGTGACTGAGGTCGCGCGGCTGTTCAACCCGCGGTCGATCGCGTTGATCGGGGCCACCGACAAATCCAGGTGGTCGTGGAGCATCTTCGGCAACCTCCGGCTGCATGGCTTTGCCGGGCCGGTGTACCTGGTGAATCCGCGGGGGACCCAGGTACACGGGCAGCAGAGCTACCCCCGCGTCGCCGACCTGCCCGCACCGGTCGACCTCGCCTTCGTCATGGTGCCGACATCGGCCGTGCTCAGCGCGCTAACCGAGGTGGCCGACCACGGCATCCCGTCGGTGGTCCTGCTGACCTCGGGATTCGCCGAGGTGGGTGATGAGGGGGCCGAACTCGAGCGGCAGGTGGTAGACCTTGCCCGCCGCCGCGGTCTCACCATCCTCGGCCCCAACGGGAACGGGTACATCAACGCCGCGGCCGGCATCACCCCCTACGGCCTGGCCATCGACCCCCCGCTGCTGCGCGGCCCGGTCGGCGTCGTGCTGCAGAGCGGGGCGCTGGCCAGCGCGGTGCTGACCTTCGCGCAGGCCCGCAACGTCGGTGTCAGCCTCCTGGTCTCGATGGGCAACGAGTCGATGGTGTCGCTGACCGACGTCATGCGCTACCTCATCGATGACGACGACACGCGTGTCATCGCGCTGTTCATCGAGTCGCTCCGGCGTCCGGACGAGTTCCTCGCGCTCGCCCGCGAGGCTCTCGTCAGGGGCAAGCCGGTCATCGCGATCAAGGTCGGCCGCAGCCAGGCGGGTGCCCGCGTCGCCAGGGCCCACACCGGTTCGCTAGTGGGCGACGACGCCGTGGTCGACGCGGTTTTCCGGCAAAACGGCGTCATCCGGGTCGACAGCCTGGAAGACCTCATCATCACCGCCGGGCTGCTCGCCGCCAGCGGCCCGTTGCCCGGCCCGCGCTTCGGGTTCGTGACCGCGTCAGGCGGCGCGAGCGAGATCATCGCCGACCGGGCTGAGGATGAGGGAATTGAGATCCCCGAGTTCTCCGCGGAGACCGTGCGGCGGCTCCGCCAGGTGGTCCCGCCGTTCGGCGCGGCCGCGAACCCGGTGGACGTCACCGGGTACATTCTCGTCAACCGGGACCTGCTGCGGAACGCCCTCGCGGCCGTGCACGACGACCCCGGTCTTGACGTGCTCGTGCTGGTCTCTGACCTGCCGCGGATGCCGCCCCCAGACCCGGCCCTCCTTATCGACACCTATCGGCAGACCGGTGAGCTGCTGGCCAGCAGCACCAAGCCGATCGTCGTGCTTGGCAACACCCTGACCGATATCACCCCGTTCGGCCGGGACGTCGCTCGCCAGACCGGCTACCCGGGCGTCCTTGGCGGCATCCACCACGGCCTGACCGCTCTCGGCCAGGCCGTCCGGTGGTCCGGGCTGCACCGGGCCGCGGTCCGGCAGGCATCGTCCGCCAGCATGCCGCGGCCGCCTGCCCAGCCGGCCCTGGTGGTGCCGGGCCAGCCGGGGGCATCCTGGCCGGAGTACCGGGCAGCGGCGTTCCTGGCCGGGCACGGGATCCCCGTCGTGCCCAGTGCGCTGGTCGACGGCCCGGAGCAGGCCGTGCGGGCCGCCGAGGCGCTCGGCTACCCCGTTGTGGTCAAGCTCGCCGCCGACGCGGTCGTGCACAAGAGCGACCTAGGCGGAGTGAAAGTCGGGCTCAGGAACGCGAGTGAGGTCCAGGCCGCCTACGCCGACGTGGTCACGGCCGGGCTTGACGCCGGCGCCGAGGTCCTTGGAGCGCTCGTCCAGCCGCAGCGCACCGGGGGCATCGAGCTGCTGGTCGGCATCGTCACCGACCCGGTCTGGGGGCAGGTGCTCGCCGTCGGCCTCGGCGGCATCTGGGTCGAGATCCTCCGCGACACCGTGCTGACCGTGCTGCCCGCCGACCGCGACCAGATCTTCCAGTCGCTGACCAAACTGCGCGGCGCGCGGCTGTTCGACGGTCCGCGCGGCACCGAGAAGGCCGATCTGGACGCCGTCGCCGACACGATCGCCTCCCTGGCCAGCCTGGCTCAGCGGCTCGGTGACCGGCTCGAGGCGCTGGAAGTCAACCCACTGCTCGTCCGGGGCTCACAGGTAGAGGCCCTGGACGCGCTCATCACCTGGCGCCCCCGTGCCGCCGGGCCATCCTTCGGTCAAACCGCATAGAGTATTAGAATCAAGTTCTGATTTGGCCAAGCCGCCCGATCCGGGCGACGGTGGGGCGGAGGGTACCCGTGGAACACCCGCCACGGCAGCTGCGCGATAAGCCGGCCGGCTCCTGGCAGTGGGCGCGTACCGCGGGAACGCAACGCGCGCTGCTGAACGCCGCCCGCGAGGTGTTCGCCGAGCAGGGCTTCGCCAACGCGAGCATCGCCGAGGTGGTCCGGCGGGCCGACTCCAGCGTGGGCAGCCTGTACCACCACTTCGGGGGTAAGAGCGAGTTGTTCGTCGCGCTGTGGCAAGAGCACCAGGCCGCGCACGAGGAAGCGGCGAGCATGGCCGTCGCGAAGGCAAAGCGCGCCGGTGTGACCGACGCGTTCGAGTTGTTCTCGGTCGGCGCGCGGGCCTTTCTTGAGGGCAGCTGGGAGCGTCGGGACCTCGTGATGCTGTTCTTCGACGGCGACAGCCCGCCCGGCTTCGAGGTGATGAAGCGGCGGCGGGGTCACGAATGGATCGTGCAGAACGACACCCTGCTGCGGTTGTCGGAGAACTCGTCCGACCGCCTGTACGCGAGCATCCTGACCTCGCTGATCGGCGAGGGAGCCAGGGAGGTCGCCGCGTCAGGTACCCGGCGGCAGGCGAACAAGGTCATCGACGCCGTAATCGAATACGTGCGAAGGCTCATGGTCGACGGCCCCTGGAAGCCTCCGGCTGCCGTCGGTTCCGCATCGCGCCGGCCGGCCGGGTGAGCAACGGGGCGCTGTACGCGCACTTCGACTCCAAGGCGGCACTGCTGGTCGCGGCGCTGGCGACTGCCCGCCGGGACGAGCAGGTCGCCCGGCCGATGCGTGACTACGTAGGCGAGCGCGTCGGCGGGATCGCCGAGCTGATGCGCGTTGCCCAGGACAGGGGAGAACTGGATACGGCCGTGTCGGCGGAGGCGCTCGCGCACTTCTGCTTCCTGCTCGCGATGGGCAGCGCCCTGGTCGCCCCGGACCTGCACGCGGTCGACGAGAACGAGTGGGACGCGTTGCTGACGCGCCTGATGGCCAGCCTGGCGCCGCCACAGACACAGCCGACACGGGCGCCGCGGGCAACAGCACAGCAGACACCAGCGCAGGAGGAGGAACCGCGGTGAAAGTGCAAATCGATTCCGCCCGCTGCAGCGGCCACGGCCGCTGCTACGACCTGGCCCCCGAGCTGTTCGGCGAGGACGAGGAGGGCTACGGCCAGGCCCTGTCCGGCGGCATCATCCCGCCCGGCAGGGAGGACGCCGCCCGCCTGGCGGCGGCCAACTGCCCCGAGCGCGCCATCGATGTTCTCGAGGAGGAATGACATGAGCGTCGACGACCGCTTCAACCAGGAGCTACGCGAGGCGAACAACGAGCGTCACCAGGGCACCCTCAGCGACGTCATCACCGGCCCCGTCTCGGACTGGGCGACCGACTTTTCCCACGCGGACCCCGAATGGGCCGCCGATCCGTTCCCCATCCAGGACGACCTGCGGCAACGCTGCCCGATCGCGCACACCGAGCGGTTCGGCGGCGTCTGGCTGCCGACGCGCTACGACGACGTCGCCTCGATCGCCTACGACACCGAGCGCTTCTCCTCGCGGTCGATCGTCATCAGCAATTTCCGGCCGTCGGCTGACCTGGCCCCGGTCGGCGGTACGCCGCCGATCTCCTCCGACCCCCCGTTCCACCACGATGCGCGCAAGCTCCTGCTCCCGGCCTTCACCAAGACGGCCATCGGCCGGTACGAGGAGTCCACGAGGGCGTTCTGCCACTCATTGATCGACGCGTTCGACGGCCAGGACGTGGCCGACGCGGCCGAGGACTACGCGAAGTACATCCCCATGCGCGTGATCGGGGACATGCTCGGGCTGCCGCCGGAGGACAATCCGCGGTTCGGCCAGTTCGTCGAGGACGTGATAGGAACCGTCGCCCTGCCGCCGGAAGAGCGCGGCGAACGCCTGCGCCCGATGTTCGACTATATGTACGAGCAGGTCCGCGAGCACGTCGAGAACCCGCGCGATGACCTCACGACCCACCTCATCAACGCGGAACTGTACGGCCGCAAGCTCGACCCGGCCCACGTCGTCGGCACGATCGTGCTGCTGCTGATCGCGGGCATCGACACGACGTGGAGCGCGATCGGCGCATCGCTGTGGCACCTGGCCACCCATCCCGCCGACCGAGAGCGCCTGGTGGCCTCGCCGGACCTGCTCCCTACGGCGATGGAGGAGTTCCTCCGGGCCTACGCCCCGGTCACGATGGCCCGGCTGGTGAAGGAGGACATGCGCTGGCGCGACGTCGACATGAAGGCCGACGACTGGATCCTGCTCTCGTTCCCCGCCGCCAACCGTGACCCCGCGCAGTTCGACCAGGCAGGCCAGGTGGTCATCGACCGCGAGGTCAACCGGCACGCGGCGTTCGGCCTCGGCATCCACCGCTGCGTCGGCTCGCACCTCGCACGGATGGAACTGCGGGTCGCCCTCGAGGTCTGGCTGTCCCGGGTCCCTGAATTCAGCCTTTCCGACCCGTCCGCGGTGACCTGGTCGACCGGCCAGATCCGGGGTCCGCGGACCCTGCCGCTCCGGATCAACTGACCACAGCGGGCGGCTGACCGGGGCGGCCGAATCCCGGATAAGGTGCGTTTGAGTAGGCCGCTGACGCCCGACCCCTGGGAGCTGCCGTGGAGAGCGTTGGGCAATTCATTGTTGAGCAGCTTGCCGCGTGGGAGGTTCCCGGCTGCGCGGTCGCCGCCGTCCGGGACGGGCGGGTTGAGCTCGCTAGCGGGTGGGGGCTGCGGGACCGGGAGGCCGGGCTGCCGGTTACCCGGGACACGCTGTTCGCCATCGGTTCGGTGACGAAGGCCTTCACCGCGACGGCCGTTGGCGCGCTGGTCGATGAGGGGCTGCTGGAGTGGGACCGGCCGCTGCGGGATTACGTGCCCGGTGTCCTGCTGTGCGATTCCTTCGTCTCCGACCGCCTGACGATCGTTGACCTGCTGTCGCACCGGTCCGGGCTGCCCCGGCACGACCTGACCTGGATCGGCCAGCCCAGCCGGTCCCGGGCCGAGATCGTCCGGGCCTTGCGGTTCCTGCCCCTGAGCAGGGACCTGCGCCAGGAGTTCCAGTACTGCAACCTCGGGTACCTAGCCGCCGGGCACGTGGTGGAGGCCCTGTCCGGCCTCCGGTGGGAAGATTTCGTGCGCGGCAGGCTGCTTGAGCCGCTGGGGATGCGCCGCACGAACCTGTCGGTCGACGAGATGCTCGCTGACGACGACCACGCCGCCGCGTACACGCGCCGGGACGGCATCATCGCGGAAGTGCCGCAGCGGCCGCTGCCGGCCATCGCGCCGGCCGGCGCGATCAACTCCAGCGCTGCCGACATGGCCCGCTGGCTCCTGGTCCAGCTGGCCGGAGGGGAACTCGACGGCGCCACGGTGATGTCGGCGGGCACGGCGAAGCGCCAGCTCACGCCGCACATGCTGATGCCCGACTCCGGGGACCTGCCGGGTCTGACCCAGTACGCCTACGGTCTCGGCTGGTCGATCGGCCGGTACCGGGAGCACACGGTCGCCCTGCACGCGGGCGGGATCGACGGGTTCACGACGCAGTGCATGCTGCTGCCGGACGACGGCATCGGCGTCATGGTCTTGACGAACACGTCGGCCAGCCTGATGCACCTGGTCGTCGCCTGCCGGGTCCTTGACGAGCTGATCGGGGCCGAGCCGCTGGACGTCTTCGGCGTCCTCAAGCCGAGTTTCGACGCGGTGATGGCCGGGATGGGCGAGGCCAACGGCGCCCGCAGGGTCGTGCCCGGCGCACCGCCGGCCAGGCCGCTGTCCGCCTACGCCGGCCAGTATGACCACCCGGGCTACGGGACCATCGCCATCACCCTCGACGGTGACACACTCAAGCCGTCCCTCGGCACCATGGACCTGAGCTTGGACCACCGGCACTACGAGACATTCGACCTCAGCTGGGGCGAGATGGGCGACCAGCCGATTGTCTTCCCGCTCACCTTCTTGTCCGATCCCGACGGCGACATCAGTGCCCTCACCGCCGCGTTCGAGCCGCTGGTCGAACCGCTGCGCTTCGGCAGGCGCCCTGACGTGCAGGGCCCGGAAGTGCTGCGCGGGCTCTGCGGCAGCTACGCCATGGGCCCGGTCGAGCTTGTGGTCGCCTTGCGCGGCGGGCACACGCTCACCGTCACCGCGCCCGGCACCCCGCCGCTCGACCTGGAGCCCATTCGCGGCCTCCGCTTCGGCGTGAAGGACGTGCCCGCCATCACGGCGGAATTCGAGCTCGACAGCAACGGCGCGGTCACCCGCCTCATCGCGCAACCGCTGGGGATCTTCCTCCCGAAGGCCGCACATGACGGCGAAATCCCTGGGTAGAGGCCCTGTCCGTGCACTGGTAGCGACAGAGGGAGCCTGATGATGATTCCGGACGGCGAAGGCCGGGGCGCGATGCTTGCCGAGGCCACGCGTGAGCTCGAAGCGGCCATTCATGACGCGCGGGTGGCGTTCGACTGTATCGCCCTCGGCGAGATCGACCGCGCGCACACCAGCGCGGTAACCGCCCGGATCGCGATCGACGCCGCGGTGACCGCGGTTGAGGCCACGCTGGCCCAGGCGGGTGCCGACGGCGAGGGGCAAGCCTGATCGGATTGCCACGCGATCCCGGGGGTAGCTGCGCGACATGGTGACGGGCGCGGGCAAGAAACCGGGTGGCGGGGCCGGCGTGGCCGTCAGCCGAGCGGTAGCCGCCCCGCGCAAGCTGCCCGCGGGCCGCGGCCGCATCGGCACCGACCGGGTACGACGGCCCGGTGACCTGCTGCTGGCGGTCTTCGCGTTCGCGGTCGCGGCCATCGTCCTTGGCGCCATCCGGGCGCTGCCGCTGGGCAGCACCGAGGTGGCCGACGACGTCTCCGGATGGCTCCTGCACATTCCCCGCTGGCTGTCATACGCGGCCGCCGTCGTCGCCGGCGTGGCCAGCTTTGTCCTCGTGGTCGCGTCACTGGCCGTGCTGGCCCGCAGTCAGTGGCGGGAAGTACGCAACGCGGTCACCGCCGGGCTGGCCGGCGCCGCCGGGGCCGTCATCGCGACGGTCATCTGGCGGGCGGAGAACGCGGCGGTGGAGCGCGCGGTCCTGCACGGCAGCAACCCGACGATGTTCGTGCTCGACACCGCCTTCATCGCGTTCGTGGTCGGAACCGACCAGTCCCGGCTCTCGCACTGGTCGCGCTGGTGGCCCCGGTCAGGGGTGGCGCTGCTGCTCACCGGGCTGGCGGTTGGCACCCTCACCCCCTTCGCGGTGATGATCGCCGCGTCCGGCGGCCTGCTGGTCGGCTGGCTGGTGCGCTGGCTGCTCGGCGCGGCCTCGGTCCTGCCGGGCATGGCGGAGCTCACCGGCTGGCTGGCCGGCCAGGGCGTTGCCGCGCAGGACCTGTCAGTGGCCGGCCCAAGCCGCGCCCGGCTCGAAGGGCAGCTGGCCGACGGCACCCGGATCCGGGTGCACCTGTCCGGCCGCGACACCCGCGGCTCTGGCCTGGGCCGTCAGCTGTGGGCGCTGGCCCGCCTGCGCCCGGCCCTCGCCGGGCACATCGCCCTCGGTTCCCGCGCCCAGGTCGAGCAGCTCGCCCTCGCCTGCTACCTGGCCCAGCAGGCGGGCGTGCCCAGCCCCGCGGTCCGGCTGCTCGGCGAGATGCCAGGTGAGACGCTGGTGCTCGTCACGACCATCCCCGGCAGCGGGCCCGGAGCCGGGGTCGCGCCGCCACCGGAGGCCGGGGCGGACCAACTGCCCGACGCCGGGGTAGCAGAGCTGGCGGCGCGGATTACCGGCGCGACGGCACTGTTCGCGGCGCTGCGCCGCCTGCACGACACCGGCGTCGCGCATCGTGACGTGCGCGCGGGCAACGTGTTCATGTCCGGCAGCCGCGCCGGGTTCTGCTCGCTCGACGCGGCCGAGCCCGGTGCCAGCGAACTCGCCCGCCGCCTCGACCTCGCGCAGGCCCTGGCGACGCTCGCGGCGAGCTGCGGGCCGGGCGGTGCGGTGGCGGCGCTGCGGGCCGGCTACGGGCCGGTCGACCAGGTCGCCGTCGCGGCGGTTCTGCAGCCGGTCGCGCTCGCGCCGTGGGGCTGGCGGGCCGCGCGGACCGCCACCGGCTCGCTGAATGAGATCAGGCATCAGCTGCTCGGCGACAACGCCGCCGCGCCGGCCGCCCCGCGGCTTGAACGCTTCCGCTGGCGCACGGTGGCCACCGCGATCGCCCTCACCGTCGCCGCCTACCTGCTCATCGGCGAGATCTCGGGCGTGAACGTCCTCGGCACGCTGGGCCAGGCCAACCCGGGCTGGCTGGCGCTGGCGGTGGCCGGCTCGGCGGTCACCTACCTGGGGGCCGCCATCGGCATCGCCGCCTTCATCCCGCAGCACCTGTCGATCTGGCGCGGCTACCTCGTCCAGCTGTCCACCGCGTTCGTCGGGGTGGCCATGCCCCCGACCGTGGGCCATGTCGCCGTCAACGCCCGCTACCTGCACCGCGAGAAAGTGGACGAGGGGACCATCGCCGCCGCGGTCACGGTGTCGCAGTTGGTGAATATCGTCACCACGGTGCTGCTGCTGATCGTGCTCGGCGTGCTCACCGGCTCGGGGCTCAGCAAGTTCAAGATCGCGCCGGGCGGCGACGTGCTGATCGGGGTGGCGGTCATCGCCGCCGCCATCATCGCCGTGCTCGCGATTCCGCAGACCCGCAGGAAGGTAACAAGCGCGGTGTGGCCGCACCTGCGCCAGATCGGGCCGCGGCTGCTTGAGGCGGTGTCCCATCCCCTCCGGCTGGCCGTCGCGGTCGGCGCGAACCTGCTGCTGACCACCGCCTACGCCGTAGCGCTGATCGCCGCCCTGCGGTCGGTCGGCGCCCATCCGGCCATCCTGGCGGCCGTGGTCGTCTTCCTCGCGGGCAACGCGGTGGGATCGGCCACGCCGACACCAGGCGGGCTCGGCGGAGTCGAGGCCGTCATGGCCGCCGGGCTGACGGCCATCGGCATCCCGGCCCACGAGGCGATACCAGCGGTGCTGCTGTTCCGTATGGCGACGTTCTGGCTGCCCATCCCGGTCGGCTGGGTCTGCTTCCAGGTGCTGCAGCGACGCGGCGTCCTGTAGCCGCATCATTCTCAACCTCAGGCACCTCGGTCAGTGTGCCGCTGGCAGTGTGTTGAGTACCTGAGTGAGTTGCCGCTCCGTGTCGTTGGCGACCTTCTCGAAGATCAGCTTCATGACCGGGCCAAGCAGCGCGGCGGCGCCGTGCATGTCCAGGTCGGCCCGGTACGTGACCTTGCTGCCCGCGCCGTCGGGTACGACGGTGATCGTGTCGGTCGAGGTCGCGCCCTTGTTCTGGCCGACGAAGATGATCGTGTCGCTGGTGCGCTGCCGCAGCGTGTAGGTGAGTTCGGTGGTGACGCCGGCGACCTTGGAGACGTTGTGCCACGAGGCGCCGACGGCGACCGGCCCGGCGTCATCGCGTGTGCAGGTAACGGTGCCCGGATCCCACTGCTCGGCGTTGCCGAAGTCCGACAGGTATCCGATAACAGTCTGCGGGCCGGCGGCAACGCGGAAAGACCTGGTGACCGTGGGCATGACAGAGTCTCCAATCGTGAGGTGCGGCGAGGTCCGCGGGTGCGGCCCATGCTGAGCGGGACGCCGCTCTGCCGTGACCAGGACGCCGCTGAACCGATGTACGTCGCCCCTCTCCGGCGCCGCAAAGATTAAACAATATTTGCATATCAATCTATGCAACATGCATAAGTAGTGGGTTGCTGCTGTGACCGAACCGGTTGCTGCGAGCGGCCGTCAACGGCAAGACGGGGTCACGGCAGCGTGGCGAAGCTGAGCATTCCCGGCGCCTCGATAAGCCGCTCCCGGCTGGCGAAGTTGACGGTGATCATCGCGCACGGCCGGTCCGCCCGCTTGACGTCCGCCAGGCAGGAATGGGCCTGAAGAGGTCCCACAGGCACGGCTGGCCCGGCGATGAGGAGCGACGGCCGCCAGTCCAGTTTCGTGCTAACGGGGAGGTGGCGTGCTATCGTTTCGTGCTAAGAAAACAGCACGAAACTAAGGAATGTCGATGACGAGCCCCGAGTCTCCCGCGACGTGCCGGCAGTGCGGCAAGCCGCTGCCGCCTCCCCGCGTAACCGGACGTACGAGGCGCTATTGCGGTGGAACGTGCCGTAGTGCGGCGCGCCGGGATAGAGACCGGGCGGGCAGCCGCGAGAATAAGGACGGCACAAACGTACAGATTTCATTGACAAGCCAGTCGCGTAAAGCAACACTTGACGTTGTGCCCAACGAAACGGGCGGAGGCGGTGCGGCCGCCGCGGGCGGGCGGGCGGCCGCGCGCGGTCTCGTGGGGGAGTTGCTGTCACAGGAGCCAACGAACCCGCTGGACGCTATCGCGTTCCTCCAGGGTGCGGCGAGCGAGATCGGAGACGGCATGCAGGCGGCGGTGCAGCGCGCCCGGCAGGCGGGCCGAACGTGGGCGGAGGTCGGGCAGGTGCTCGGGATATCCAGGCAGGCGGCCTTCCAGCGGTTCGGCCGGCCTGCCGATCCAGTCACCGGCCAGCCGATGGCCTTGCTGATGGTGCCCGGCGCCGCCGAGCGCGGTGCCGCGCTGATCGCCGATCTGGCGGCGGGCCGCTGGGCGGAGGTCTGCCGGGACTTCAACGAGAAGGTCGCGCGGAAACTCGACGCCGACGGCATCGCCCTGATGTGGGCGCGGCTCACCGGGATGCTCGGCGGGCTGGAGGACACCGGCGAGCTCCTGGCCTATCCGGCCGGTGACCTCACCCTGGTGGAGATCCCGCTCTCGTTCGAGGCGGCCGAGCGGACCGCGCGGGTCAGCTACGACCGCACTGGCAAAGTCGCCGGGCTGCACTTCCTGCCGCCCGGTTTCAGCTGAGGTAAGGGAACCTGAATGAGCTACCTCTCCATGGCACGGCCCGGTTCGCTGCCCGCGACGGCGTCGGTCTTTTCCGCCCATGGCAGTCAGCTGCCCTGGGAGGTGGCGGTCCCCGTCATCGCCGCCGTTGTTCTCCTCAAGGTGGTTGTCTCAAGGCTCAGGGGGCGGCCGGCGCTCGGCGGGGAAATCGTCGTTCGCTGTGGCCGAGGCCACCTCTTCACCACGTTCTGGTCGCCGCTGGGCTCGTTCACGTCCATCCGCCTCGGCCCGGCCCGGTTCCAGCACTGTCCCGTCGGCGACCACTGGTCCCTCGTCAGGCCGGTGAACGACGCCGACCTGACCCCCGAGGACCGCCAGATTGCCGAACAGCACCGCAGCTGAACCGGACTCGGCGGGTGCTCAGCGGACGGGTTCCGGCTGGGCTTCGGTTACGCTCGCGACCGCGGACTGCGCAGGCAGACTGCGCAGCAGCGTGCTGATCATCAGCTCACCGCGGCGCACGCACGTGTCAAGGACCGAGTCGCCCTCGAACGTCTTGTCCGAGGTGGCGACGTACTTCTCGATGGTTTCGGCGAGATCGGGGTCAGCAGGACCGGCGGGGAGATCGGTCCGCCGGAAACCGCGGACCAACCGGTTCGCCTGCTTCCTGTAGAACGAGGCCGTTTCCCGGCCGGTTCTTTCCTTCTGATCGAACAGGAAGAGGCTGTTGCCGCTGATCATCTGGAGGCCGGGGTCGAAGTCGGGGGAGTGCCTGATCTCGCTGCGCAGCCGCCGCAGGCTGCCCGTCTCTGCGTACATGATCGCGGCGGCGCTCTCGTCGGTCGCGTACGTCAGGTAGCCGTCCTCGTAGCACCAGGCGTTGATCTGCTCCTGCGGGCCGAGCAGCAGCTCCGTCTCCCCGAAGCGCGTCGGGACTAGCTGGACGACGCATTGGAACGCGGTCCTGAGCGCGTCGGCCGCCAGGTCGTGCACGATCTCGGCCGCCTTGGGCAGCGCCGGCTCGATGACGGACGGCGAGAATATGGTCCAGTCCTGCACGACCTGATCGAGCCCCCGGCTGGCACCCGACAGGGCGAGGGCGTGCGCTATCTCACCGAAAAACGATGGCTGGGCGGCGACCAGGAAACCGAGGCTGCCCACGTGGACATAGAAACGGCGGCTCGCCGGCGCATCAATCGCGCACGTCTGCGCGGTGTCGATGGCTGTAGCCATCACAGGTCCTTCCTCGGACGATCAGCTGGCGGGTGCAGCCAGGTGCAATCACTAGCATGCTCCACTACTAATTAGAGTGCTCCATTGGGGCCCAGGTCGGCAAGGGCCACCGGCTACTCCGGAAAATCGTTTCTGTCAATACCGGGCAGCTCCCAGAGCCGTCCCTGTATGTTGCGTTCGCGCGTGGTCTCGATGAGCTCGGCCGCCACCCCTCCGGGCAGCAGCCGGCGGAGGCTGTCGGGAATCACGCTCGTGTCGTCCGGCCAGGCGGCCGCCGGGGCGAGGCCGACCGCGACCGCGGTGGACAGCGCCCGGCTCCAGTACAGGCCGACGGTCACGTCATCGGCCCCCGTCTCCATCGGGCGCCGCGGATGCCGGGCGACAATCGGGATCGCGTTACCGAGCAGGCGTGACACCAGCGTGAACACCGTCTGGATGCCGTCAGTCGGGGAGAGCGCATCGAGCAGCACGTCCTGAAAGAGATACGGCTCCACGTCCGCCCCGAGGTTTTCCATGGGCGTCTTGTCGAGCCGTGACGCGGCCGCCTTCTCGAGCAGATCAGTGAGCTTGGAGATCAGGGCGTCCCTGTCGTACTTCTCCTTCATGAATGCCCAGTCGACGCCGTACTTCTCCTGGGCCTCCGATTGCACCGCCAGCCGGTCGCCGCCCTGCCACCCGGTGACCAGGACGCAACGTGTGCTGCCCCTGTCGACCCCGCGGATCTCTTCGAGCACCTTGATGCCGTCCGCGTTCAGGTCGTCAGCCGGGTCCAGCCCGATGTCCAAAATGGCGACATCGAACCTGGCCTTGCGCAGCGCTTCCCTGGCGGCGGGCAGGTTCTCGCAGGAAACGACCTCGGAGACACCAGCCCGGCGCGCGACCCGGCTGAGAATGTCGATCCATGACTCGACGTCCTCGACGATCAGGACTCTTGTCGGTGCCCTCACGCTGGATCGCCTCCTTCGGAAGTTCGGGCGATCCGCTGCGGATCGATCTGGAAACGGATGTTCACGGTGGTGCCCGAGCCAGGCTGGGAGTCCACGTCGATAAGGCCCTGGGCCCGCCGGACCCAGTTGCGCACCCACATCATGCCGAACCCAAGGCCGCCGCCCCGGTGGCCGCTCTGCCGCGGCTCCCACAGCCGGGCAAGCTCGTCGCCGTTCATCCCAACGCCGGTGTCCTGCACGGTGACCGCGACGAACGGTTCCCTTGGCAGGCGCTCGTCGAGCCAGGTGGTGACGCGGAGCTGACCCGGTTCGCGCATCGCCTTCACCGCGTTGGTCATCAGGTTCTCGATCACGAACTCAAGGGCCGTGCAGCGGACGCTGGGCAGGTCAGGGGCCAGGTCCGTCAGCAACTCGACGTGCCGGGGAATCGGGACGGCCGCGATGCCCTTGCTGACCTGCTCGTTCACATCGGCACCCTCCTGTGGGGTGCCGACCCGCCTGCGCATGTCCTCGGGGATCTTCAGGGCGGTTTCCGCGTCGCCCAGTGCCATCTTCAGCCGGCGGATCACGTCATCGGGGTCCGGCGGGTCCGCTTCGCTCAGATCCTCGATCAAGTCCAGGGTGATCGCCCGGACCGAGCCGACGTAGTTGTTGATCCGGTGCACCGAGTTGTGCCACTGGTCGGCGGCGAGCATCCGGAACTGGTCCTGCAACTCGGTATCGATGTCGGCCCGGAGCTTGGTCATCGCGACGTGGTTGACCACCCGGCGGGTAAACCGCTCGGCTAGCGCCTGCCCGACGGTGCTGAACGCGTTCTCCAGGCCGCTCTCCAGGTTGAGCACGCCAAGCGGGAACCGGTCGTTGCCGCCGTAGAAGATCGGGATGGCCAGCTCACAGCGCATGTCGGGGAAGACGGGCCGGTAGATATCGCTGCGCTCGGCCGCCCGCTGGAGCACGACCGTCCGGCCCTGCCGGAACGCCTCGCCGCAGACGCTCGAGTCCATGTCCACCCGGACCCCGATGTCCGCGTTGTTGGTGCTGTAAGCGACCGTCAGCGAGTTGCCTTCCTGGGAATCGGGGAACAGGATCTCCGCCGCGTCCATGTGCACGAACGCCAGCGAGTCGAGGGCGTTGAGGATGTGCTTGAGCACCTCCTGCATGGCCACGTCGCCGCCGGCTGGCGCGGATTCGAAGAGCAGCTTGTCGGTCGCGGTCCTGAAGGCATCCTCGTCGAAGAGGGCGGCGTGGGTAATCGCCATCGAGATGTGCCCCGCGACCCCGGTAACGAACTCCAGGTGCGCCTCCTGGTACCGGGTGTCGGTCGCCTCGACGTTGACGACGCCGATCGTCTGCCGGTCCAGAGTCAGTCTGGCGGTGAGGACGCTGAGCCGCGGCGGGCGGTCCCCCGGGTCCATTCGCACGCGCGCGTAATACCTATCCCGCAGCTCCGGATCGTTTTGCAGGTCGTTCACCAGGACCGATTCTCCGGTCGATAGCACCAGGCCGGAGATCGAACGGTCGACGGGAACGAAGCTGCCGATCTCAGCCTTGTCGGAGGAAATCTCCACGCGCAGCCCGTCGGCGTATTCGAACAGGATGTCAACGTAATCCGCATTGAGTATCTGCCGGGTCTGCGTGACGATGAACGTGAGCGTTTCCGCGAGTTTATGGGTGTGATCCATGATGAGCTCGTCGGTCGCGTGCATCAGCATCAGCTGACGCTCGCGGAGTTCCGCGAAGGCGGGATCACCGACTAGGTGAACGTCGCGAGTCTCGTTCATGCGCCACCGCCAGGTCCATCGCCGGACTCGGGCAGGTCCGAGTTCCGGATCGTTGTCACCAGATCTTGCACTACCGCCACGTAGCGGGCCGCGTCCGCCGGCGATGGCTGCCTGCCCGACTGGACGGTATAGTCACGGAGCCGCCGCAGCTCCTCCACCGCCGGGGAAAGCCGCTCCCACATCGGCCACGGCTCCAGATTGCGCGCCACTTGCGGCCAGCCGTGCTGCCCGTCAGGTGCGAGCCGGTCGGAAGCGACGTTGAGCTGATACTCGAGCAATCCCCAGGCATCGATGACCGCCTGCTTGGGGGCCGCCGCGGCCAGCGCGTCGAGCACACTGAACTCCGCTTCATCGCTTTTGGCGATCGGCGCGTCCGGTGCGGCACCCGCGTCCTTAGCGGCGGCTTCCACCATCTTCTCGTATCCCGCCAGCGAGGCGAACGTCAACTTAGCCTTGGTGCGCGACAATTCAAAGGCCTGCATCCGGTGAAAAGCGTCCGCCAGCTCCGGCCGCAGCAGCACCACCGCTACAAGGACAACGATCGGCCAAGCGAGAGAGTTCACGACCGAGGCGGCGAACTGCAGGTCACCCACAAGTTGAGGTTACACCCAAACACTTCACGGCCTGATGCTATTTTCCGGCCCGCCGCCCGCCGTATCCCGATGCCAACAGGTGAAGGTCGAAATAGATCGTCATCGACTGCTAATTTGAGTCGATGAGCGCGGGAGTAGAACCAGAACAGGACGAGTTGGCGATGATGACGGGAGCGCCGCCATTCGGCACCGAGGCACTCGTCACCCTGGAGAACTGGCAGCGATCGCCGTATAACCGCTGGGCGTTCCAGCACGTCAGAGAGCTCATCCCCACTGCCCGCATCGCGCGCGGCGACGGCCCGGCCTGGGAGCTGCCGACGGCCGAGCGGGATCTGGGCCAGATCCGCTTCGCCACCCAATCGGGTGAGCTCACGGTCGGTGAGTTCCTTGCGCACACCTACACCGACGGGTTCCTGGTGATCCACCGCGGGGCGATCGTCACCGAGCAGTACTTCAACGGCCTGCGCCCCGGCGCACCGCACCTGCTGATGTCGGTCTCCAAGTCGGTCACCGGCCTCGTCGCGGGCGCCCTGGCCGGGCGGGGCGCACTGGATGTGACCGAGCCGGTCGAGTCGATCGTGCCCGAGCTGGCCGATACCTCCTTCGCCGGCGCCCAGGTCCAGCAGCTGCTCGACATGCGGACCGGAACCCGCTTCGTCGAGGACTACGACGCACCGGACGCCGAGATCGCCGTCAGCGACCGCGTGTACCTGTGGCGGCCCGACGAGGGCAAGCCCAGGCCTGCCTGCGGCATCGAGTACTTCCCGACGCTCTGCAACGACGGCCCGCACGGCGGCCCCTTCAGGTACCGCTCGATCCTCACCGACGTACTCGCCTGGGTGCTGGAGAAGGCCGGCCGAGCGCGCTTCGCCGACCTGGTCAGCCGGGAACTGTGGCAGGAGATGGGGGCCGAGCACGACGCGGAGATCACCGTCGACGCGCACGGCAACGCGCTGGCCGACGGCGGGATCAGCGCGACCCTGCGCGATGCGGGCAGGGTCGGCCTGCTGGCGCTGCGCCGCGGCCGGGGGCCCGGGGTGCAGGTGGTACCGTCGGCCTGGCTCGATGACACCGTCGCGGGCGCGCCCGACGGCCCGGCTGCCTTCCTGGCCGGCGACGGCGCGTCCGGCTACCCGCCCGGCGCGCACTACCGCAACTGCTGGTGGGTCACCCACCCGCGGCTGCCGATGTTCAATGCCGCGGGCATCCACGGCCAGCACATCTTTGTGCACGTCCCGAGCGAGATGGTCGTCGTGAAGCTGTCCAGCTGGCCGGAGGCGCTCAGCGGCCCGGCCCGGCGGGCGACGGTCGCCGCCGTCCTCGCCATCGCGGAAAGCCTCTGACCGCCAGCCCGCTAGGCGTTAGCCATGGCGGCGGTGCAGCGATGAAGACCAGCCATCAGCCGTCACCCGTCACCCTTTGCCGTGGCCGTTCCCGTTGCCCTTGTGCTTCCCGTTCCCGTTCCCGTTCCCGTTCGCGTCCCCGTTGCCGGCTGGCGTGCTGGCAGGAGGTGACGTAGCCGCCGTGGCGGGGACGCGGAGCGCGCCGACTACGGTGACGACGCTGCCGACCGGCCGCTGGCCAGCGGGCCAGATAGCCGTCACCCGGCCGGGTGGCCGCTGGTCGCCCGGCTGCCAAAGGATGCGGGGTACCTGCCGTCCGGGGCGAGCAGCAGATTCCCTGGCTTGATATCCCGGTGGACCAGTCCCGCTCCGTGGGCCTCCTGCAGCCCGGCCGCGGCCTGCGCGATGACGTCCATCGCCCGTGCGGGGTCCAGCGGCCCGCTGGCCAGCACCTGAGCAAGGGACGGGCCGTCTACCAACTCCATCACCAAGTAGGGCGGATGGCACTGTCCGTAGTCGTACACCCGCGCGATATTCTCGTGCGCCAGCCTTCCCGCGTGCCTGGCCTCGGCCCGGAAGCGGGCCAGTGCCGCTGCGTCCTGGACATAGCCGGCGTGCAGTACCTTAACCGCCACCGGCCGCTCCAGGATCAGATCCCGTGCGCGCCAGACCTCGCTGAAGCCACCGACGCCGGCCCGTTCCGCCAGCTCATACCGGTGGCCGAGCGTCACGCCAGGAGAAAACATCCGACCCGGCTACCCGCCGGCCGCGCCGGTAATCACCGGCCCGCATCGCCGACCGGAACGGCCGCCGGCCTTCCAGCCCGGGTGAAATCACGCGTACGTTCGGGAAAATCAGGATCTTTCCCCCTAACGGACCGTGGTTTCTGCCCGGTGTGCCGGTGAGACGATGGGCCGGTGATCACCGCTGACGAGATCGACACCCTGCTCTTCGACATTCTCGGCACCGTGGTGGACGAGGCCGGTTCCATGCGCGCCGAACTGGCGGCCGCGCTGGACCAGGCGGGTGCCGGGGAGCGCACTCCGGAGCTGGCGGCGGCCTGGGAGCGGCGCTTCGCCGCCCTGGTAGCAGCCATCGGCGAGGGCGCGCCGTGGCGGTCCACCGACGACCTCAACGCCGAGGCGCTGGCCGATGCGCTGCGGGACGGCCCGCGGTTGCCGGAAGCCGCCGTCCGGCAGCTCGGCCTGGCCGGGCACCGGCTCCGGCCCTGGCCCGACGCGCGGGCCGCGCTTGGCCGCCTCGGCCAGCGGTTCACCGTCGTGGCGCTGTCCAACGGCAACCTGTCGATGCTGACCGACCTGTTCGCGTTCGGCGGCCTCAGCTGGCACGGCGTGCTCTCGGGGGAGATGGTGCACGCCTACAAGCCCGACGCCGCCGTCTACCGGTTCGCGCTTGACCGCCTCGCGCTCGACCCGCGCCGGACGCTGATGGTCGCGGCCCACCCGTGGGACCTGCGCGCCGCCGCCACCCATGGGCTCCGCACCGCCTACATCGAACGCGCGGGCGAGGGCGATCCCGACCCGTCCGACCGGTTCGACCTCACCGCCCCCGACCTGGCCGCCCTCGCCACCCGCCTGCTCACCGGGACGTGAAGCACCTGCCCGCTTTCCCCATTTCCCCCGGCCCCAGAACCCCCTTTCCTCCGCTCAGCCCCAGAACCCCTGCCCCGCTCAGCCCAGAACCCCTGCCCCGCTCAGCCCAGAACCCCTGCCCCGCTCAGCCCAGAACCCCTGCCCCGCTCAGCCCAGAACCCCCTTTTTCCTCGCTTCCCGTCCCTACTCTGCGTAGTTGCCGGACACTTTTCGCACATTGCATAGCTCCCGGACACATTCAGGTGGGCTGAAACGTTTTATTTTGTCCGGGAGCTATGTAAAGTCGCCGCGGCCGCGGCGAAGACCGCTGCGGAGGCGGCGCCTCGCGCTGGCGCTGACAGCGGTTAGCCGTCGCCTTAGCCGGCGGAAGGGGATGGTGCCCGCCAGCACCAGCAGGAAGCCGAGGATGAGGCCGCCAAGCGGGCCGGTCCGCCGGAGGGTGCTGATGGAGGCGGCGTTACCGCGGGCGACCGCGGCCAGCGCGCGCTGGCTGCCCGGCGACATCGTGAGGTCGGCCTGCGCGGCCAGCAGGCGGCCCTGCCCGCCCGGTCCGTGCAGGACCGAGCGGATCTGCTCTGCCACCTTGACCGGAACCCCGGTCCGCGGGTCGACCCAGAACGTGTTGCTGGCCTGGAACGTGCGGTCGGCCACGACGTTGCGGGAGGCGCCGGGCAGGCCGAGGAGCGACGTCGGCACGTCGGGCATCTGCGCGACCACGGTGGCCGGGATGCGCTGGGTGAAGCGGTAGGCGAGCAGGCCCGCGACGGTCGCGGTGCCGCTGTAGGCGGCGGGCCAGGCCCGCTCGGTATTGGTGTCGTAGACCTGGTAGGTGGTCTTCTTGGTGCCGATCGGCCAGAACGCGACCCCGATGCCGTCCTGGCGGACCTGGGTGTCGTCGTTGACCGACGCGCCGCAGCAGTTGGTCAGTTCGCCCGTCCGCCGGTTGAACCCGCTGCGCTGGAAGGTGGCGATCAGCTGGATGTTGCGCTTGAGGTCCTCAAGGACGGTGAACTCGTCCCACACCGCGATGGTGCCGGTGCTGGCGGCGGCGTCGCCGCGGATCACCTCGTTGTAGGTGAGGGTGGCGTTGTGCTGGGTGCTGAGCGTGCTCTCGTCGAAGTAGGTGGCGTGCGGGGCCACCAGGGTAATCGTGATGGAGAAGCCGGGCGGGGCGGCGATCAGCCGGGGTGCGGCGTAGACGCGCAACAGCAGGCCGAAGACCATCAGGAACGCGCCAAGCCCGGCGATGGCGGAGCGGATCCAGGTGCCGCCCTGCGGCGCCCGCGCGACACCGCGGCGCCCCCGGGCAAGGAAGCCCCGGCTCTTCCTGAAGGCCCTGACCGGGATCGCATTGGGGACGGTGGGCGCTTCTTCTGGCAGTGCCATTGTTCCTCCGCAGCATCGGGCCTTGGTTAGGCCGCGTCCTCGCCCGAGCCGTCGGTGAGCAGGCTGGACAGCGGCACCCGGAGGGTGGTGACCGCGCCGCCCGCGGCCGCGCGCCGCAGCAGGTTCCTGTGCTGCTCGTCGCTGACCGCCTCACCGTGGTCGGCCAGCATCACGGGTATGCCGTCACGGATGCGGTAGCTGCGGCGAAGCCGCGGGTTGTACAGGATGTCGCAGGAGTCCAGGTACAGCAGCGCCTGCTTGTCGATCGGGCAGGCGAGCAGTTCCAGCAGCAGCGTGTCCAGGCTCATCAGGTTCGCGGCGCGCGGCCCCGGCTGGCTGGCCGGGGAGGAAGCGCCGCTCCTCCTTTCGGTGGTCGCAGGCGGCCGGGGCACCGGCCGCCCTGGTAACGACATCGGGCGAACTGGCAACAACATCAGGGGAAGCGGAGCGGGTGCTGCCCCGCTCGCTGAGGATGGTCAGGATGACCGGCGCGGCGATGGCGGCGACGGCGCCGCCCAGCCGCATGGCCAGCAGGAACGGGCTGGCCGGTAGCCGCTCGTGGAACAGCCAGGAGCCGAGGACGACCAGGTAGCCGGTGCTGATGACCAGGGAAATCGGCATGATGATGGAGGCCGGGCTGCGCTGCAGGGCCACCTGGAACAGGCACATGCCGACCGCCGAGGACACCAGCACCGCGTAGAGGTAAGGCGACGCCACGGCCGCGGCGAGCAGCCCGCCGCTTGTGTGCGGCGTGGCGAAGATCGACGCCGACAGCGCCTTCAGCGCCACCCCGGCGAACCCGTAGACCAGCCCCGCGCAGCAGCCGTAGCTCACGCCGGTGACCCGGTGCCGGTGCCGGTGCCTGCCGCCGGATGTGCGGTGAGCCAGGTAATAGATGACCGGGACCGCCAGGCAGGCCGGAATCGCGGCCGCCGCGACGGCGGCGCCGGCCGCGTGCGTGCCCGCCTGCCCGCCGGCCCCGTGGCCGGCCGACAGGCTCAGCAGCGCGACCGCGACGGCGATGATCCCAATACAGGTGAACTCGGCCCGGCCAAGCCGCTCGTGCAGCACCAGCCGGGCGAAACCGATGGTCACCACCACGCCGGAGGCCTGCAGCGGCTGCGCGACCGACAGTGGCTCAAGCGACAGCACGAGCGCCTGCAGCATCAGCCCGCAGCAGATCGCCGCGAAACCCGCCACCCAGGCCGGGGCGGTGAACAAGGTGCGCGCCAGGTGCCCGAGCCGGTGCGCCTCGATCGCGGGCAGCCGCCCGAGCGCCCGCTTTTCGCAGATGAAGCCGAGGTTGTAGATGACCGTGGCCGCCACCGCGAGGATGATCCCTGAATGGGTGATCATGGCTGCCTCCCGGCCAGTTCACCGAGCGCCCGGCAGTACAGCGCGGTGAAGTCCGCCGCGGCCCCGCGGTCAAGCAGCGCGTGCCGGTAGTGCACGCACAGGTGCAGCCGGCCCGCGGTGGTCACGGCGCCGACGCCCAGGCCCCTGGGCATCTGGCACGGGCCGGAGAACCAGAGCGGTGCGGTGCCGCTGCCGCCGAAGGACGGCGGGCAGGGAAGGACACCCAGGTTGCTCAGCAGCGCGGTGTCGGTGCACAGCGGGCCGGCGACGCGGCGCGCCAGCCGGGCCGCGGTGCGCTTGACGGCGGCGGGCGCCCACCCGGTGGCCAGCAGCCTGCTCGTCGCGTCAAGCCCGCCTGACCCGCCTTGCTTGCCTGCCCGGGTCTGGGCGGCCACGTGCGCGAGCAGGCCGGCCGGGTCGGCCCGCTCCCGGTTGGTCGCGGTGACCCGGATCAGCCGGGTCTGGTTCCCTGGTCCCGCCCAGCGCTGCTGGTGATCACGGGCGTTGACCGGGACCGAGATGCGGATGAGCCCGCTGCGCTCGCCCCGGGCCGTGTTCCACCGGTCCACCGCGGCGATCAGCGCGGCGACCAGCAAGTCGTTGACGGTCGGGAACGGGCCGCTGCCCTGGCGCACGGGCCGGGGGACGGGTACCGACCGCTGCACCGAACCGTATCCGGGCCGGCCGGGGCAGGCGGTCCGCGCGGCGATCCTGGTCACCACACCAGGCAACTGGACGGCGAGCCGGGTCAGCGCGACCGGAATGCCGCCCGCGGCGCGGGTCCCGGCCGGTCCGGCGGCTCCGGCGGCTCCGGCGGAGCGAGGCGCGGGCAGTGAGATGGTGTCCGCCCCGCTGGCCTCCGGGCCAGCGGTATCCGGGTACCGTCCCGCGGCGTCGCCGGCCCGCGCCCGGTAGGCGTCGCCGATCGCGTTGAGCAGGGCGAGGCTCGAGATGCCGTCGAACGCGGCGTGGTGGGTCTGCAAGATCACCAGATCGTGCTCGGGCCCGGCCGCCAGGATCAGCCGGGCCGCCCGGTCGCGCAGTGGGATCGGCCACGCGGATGCCCATTCCCGCAGCGCGGCCAGCTGGCCGGTGCTCCGCCAGCTGGCCACGGTGAGCTGGCCGGGGTCCGCGGTGGTTTCCCACCGCAGGCGGCGGTGCCACCGGGAGGTGGCGGCCAGCTGCCGCCGCGCGGCGGGGTCCGCGGCCAGCGCGTCGGCCAGCGCCGACTCAAGCACCGTCGGCTCCAGGTGTCCGTGGACCAGGGTTTCCAGCTGAATCAGGCTCGGCTCGGCGGCGCTCTCCAGGTAGAGATCCAGCTCCTCGATCGGTGTGAGCGGCCAGCACGTCAGTCCGGCGCGGCTGCCCGGCCCGCTTCTGAGCGTGGTCACGAGTCACCTCGGACAGGCGCGACGGGCGGGGCAAGGGCGGCCGCGACGGCGATCAGGGCGGCGGCCTGGGCCGGCCATCCGAAGGGTCCGAGGCCGGACTGGGCACCATGGTTCAGCCCGCTGATGACGAACGCCCCCGCCACGCACATCGCGGTGAACGCCAGCCACGGCACCCATGCCCGACGCCACCAGCCGAGCAGGATCACGGCCGCCACCGCGACCGCGACCGGGCCGCCGACCAGGGCAAGCACCAGCGCCGCGGCCGCGGCGGCCAGCCAGTACCCGGCCGGGCTGACCGGGCCGGCCACGGCGGCCGGCGCACCGGACCCGGGGTCGCCGACGGTGGCGCCCCGGGTCCGGCCTCGGCGCGGCGGCCATACCGCGCCCGCCATGAGCACCAGCAGGGCGAGGATCGCCGCCCCAAGCAGCCAGTGGTACCCCGTCTCGGGGGTGAAGGTCAGGGTCACGGCGCCGCCAGCCCCGGCCGGGATCACGTAGGCCTGCTGCCAGCCGTCCAGGGTGACCGGGGTGAGCTGATGCCCGTTCAGCGTCGCGGTCCAGCCTGGGTTGACCGTCTGGTGCAGCTCCAGGTAGGAGACTCGGCCGGGGCCCACCGTCACGGTGCGGTCCTCGGTTCCCCAGGAGACGATCCGCAGGCTGCGTGCGGTGGTGGCGGCACCGGCCGCGGCGAGCGGGGCCGCGGCGGCGTCGGTCAGACTCAGGCTGGTGACGGCGAGCGGCACACCGGTGCCCGGTGAGCTCAGCCAGTGCCGTCCGGCCGCCAGCGCCAGCGCCGCCCCCGCGGTGCACAGGTGCAGGGGGAGCGGGGTCAGGTTGATAAGGTCCCGCACGGTGCCGGAGACCGAGGTGGGATAGCTGCGGCCGTCCACCGTCAGCGGCGGGCCCTGCCCGCAGGGCAGCTGGAACGGGGCGCTGGCGGCCGGGATGCCGGTGCTCAGGCTGGCCAGCGCGGGGACGGTCAGCGATCCGAGGCCGACCGGGAGCTGCTGGGCGCTGGCGACCAGCGGGTTGTCGGCGGTGGTGGGCATCAGGCCGGGGAAGCTGATGTTCAGCTGGTCGGTGACCAGGGGCGGGAAGGTCAGGACTCCGCTCGACGGCACCGGCACGTCGCGGACCCCGGCCGGGCTGCTGATAAGTACCCGCGTCGGCTCCGCCGCGATCCCCACGGTGGCGGTCGTGAGCTGGATCTCGCTGATGGCCCGCTGCCCTGTCCAGCGCAGGTGCACGGTGGCGGACGGGCCGGCCGCGATCCAGCCGGTGCCGTCGAGCAGGTTCTGCGGCCGCAGCGCGGGCAGCGAGCCGAACGTGGACGACGCGCTGATGCGCAGCTGGGCCGACGCCGCTGAGCCAAGCCGGCCGAGTAGCGCATTGAGCGCGGCGCCGGGCACGGCGGTGACCTCGGCCGAGACACCGAAGGAGGCGGCCGTGGCGGTGCTGAAGGTCCGGTTCAGGTCGGCCTCGGGCGGGTCACCGGGCAGGCCGAGCGCCTGGCCGGAGGCGCGCTGGAAGCTGAACGACGGGTCCGGGCCGGCCTGCTGCGACGGCTGCAGGTAACTGGTGACGTGCACCCCGGGGATGGCGACGTCGGTGATGCCCGCGCCGGGGCCGCCCGGGGTGCCGCCGCGGCTGGCGGCGATGGTGATGCGGAGCCAGCCGCTGGTGCCGGGCGGGATCCGCAGCGGCTGGGCCGCCGCCGTCACCCGGGTGTCGGTGACCGCGCGCCCGGCCGCGGTGGTGACGACCAGCCGGGTGGCGACCGGCCGCGGTAGGTCATCAAGCAGCCGGATGGCGGCCGATCCGGACAGGTCCCTGGCGCCTGCGAAGTTGATCTGGATCCACTGCCCGGCGGCGCTGACCGCGCTGGCCTCGGTCCAGGCGGTGGCCGGGTTGCCGTCGAAGGCGTTGGCTGGATCGCCTTGCGGTTCCTCGAACAGCCAGGAGCCGGCCGATGAGGCGGTGACGCTGGCCGCGCCGGTGAGCACGGCGACGGTCTGCCGGCCGGCCGTCCCCGCGGGCAGCAGCTGCCGGGGCGGCTGACCCCCGGCGCCCTGCGGGTCATCCGCCGGGATCGTGCCGGTCGCGGTGTAGGTGTACGAGGTGTTGTCGTCGGGCAGCCCGAAGGCGGTGTCCGCGCGCCGCAGGCCGTCGGTGGCGAGCTGGCGGACGGCGGGCGGCCCGGCCGCGGTTTCCTGCCCGGCGATCACCGCCGGCTGGTCGGTGCCAAGCAGACCCTGGCCGGTCAGCTGCAGCAGCGACGCCGGACCGCCGTCGACCAGCGTGGTGGGGCCGGCCGGAAGCACGGCGGCCGGCCCGCCCGGCCGGTCGGCCGGGTTGGCGGCCTGGAAGATCTCGACCGGCGGGTACTCCGGCTCGATCGCCTCCACCTGCAGGGACGTCCCCTGGCCGACGGGGCCGGCCGGGGCCGGCGGGCCGAACGCCGCCACCCGGACGAATCCCGAGGCGCGCAGCGCGGCGTGCACGACCCCGGGCGGCGTGTAGCCGAGCTGGGCCGGGTCGAGGTCGTTGCGCACCAGCACGTAGCGGATGCCCGCCCGGTCGAGATAGCCCGCCAGGCCCGGTGCGGCGGTGCCCGCCTCGATGGCCTGCTCCGCCCCGTTGAGCAGGTCACTCACCCCGCCGCCGCTGAACGGCACCAGGCTCCGTTCCACCCACGGGGAGCTGGCAAGCGGTTCAAGCGGCTCGTCGATGGGCTGGCCCCAGTCGTAGACGCCGTGCGAGTCGGCCGGTACCACCAGGGTGGTCTCGGTCCCGTTGTGCGCGCCCAGCCAGTTGGCCGCCTGCTGCCAGTAGGCGGGCACCGCGGTGAAGGACCCTGGCTGCAGCGCCTGCCCGTTCAGGTAGGGCAGGCCAAGGCCGGCCAGCACCGCCATCGCGGCCACGGCGCTGACCGCGCGGGCAGCCGGCCGGCGCCACCCGGCGCGCGCCAGCACGTGCGCGATCCCCAGGGCGAGCACCACCGCCAGCACCGGCTCGATCTTGAAGACGTTACGCAGTGCCGCCAGCGTCCCGTTCAGCAGCGTCTGCACCTGCGCGGACAGCGGGCCGCCGAGCGGGCCGCCGTAGCCGGCCAGCGCATACAGCGCGGCCACGCCGACGGTGGCCCGCAGCCAGAGCGCCTCGGGCAGGTCACGGCGGGCGAGCCCGGCCAGGCCGGCCGCGGCGGCCACCGCCCCGGCGGCGACCGCCCACACCGATTCCGTCAGCACCGATCCGGCCGTCAGCCACGGCTGCCCGAAGTTCAAGTACGCGACCCAGTTGCCGCTGCCGCGCAGCACCGCCGCCGCCGACATGGTCTGGGTGGTGGTGGCCGCCTGCTCGATGTAGGGCAGGAAGTTGAAACCGTAGCGGCCCTGGTACAGCAGCGGCACCGCCCACCAGGCGGTGGCGAGCAGCACCGCGAGCACCCACCAGCCGCCCAGCGCCCAGCGCCGCCGCCCCCGCCGCGTCAGCAGGTACATCGCGGGCAGCACGAGCACGGCGAGGGTGGAGACCGCGTTGATGCCCCCCATGCACACGACCACCAGGCCCGACCGCGCGGCCGCGGCGCGCGGCGACCCGCCACCGATCAGCGGCAGCACGGCCCAGGGCACGAGCAGTCCCGGCAGCAGGCCGCCCGAGGAAGAGCCGATCAAGATGGTGAACGTCGGCCACAGCGCGAACGCCGCCCCGGCCAGCAGCCGGGTGGCGCGGCTTCCGATGCCCACCGCCTCGGCCAGCCGGACCAGGCCGAGGAAGGCCGCCGCGATCAGCAGCGACATCCAGACCCGCTCGGCCACCCAGACCGGCACCTGCAGCAGGTGGGCGACGAGATAGAACGCGCCCATCGGGAAGGCGTAGCCGATGTACTGGTCCTGCAGGCTGCCGAGGTACTCCAGCGGGTTCCATAGGTGCCATAGCCGCTCGTAGAAGCCCACCGGGTCGATATCGACGCCCAGCTTCGTGTCGAAGGTCATCCGGCCCGGGTCCTGGACCAGCAGCAGGACAAACACGATCACCCAGGCCAGGACCGCCCAGCGCAGGCCGGCCCGCTCGGCCGCGTCCCCCCAGCGAGACCGCGGCCGCCACGGCGGGCGCCTCCCGCCGTCGGACGGTGCTGCCCCCACGGCGAAAAGTTCCTGCAGGCTGACGGTGCTCACTCCTGCCGCCGCAAGATCAGCAGGAGGTTCCACGTCAGCAACTCGCGCAGGCCGGGCAGGAAGATCAGGAACCGGCACCAGGGCGGGTAGTACCGCGGCCGCGCCTCGACCACGGTGACGTCGGCCCGCCGCCGCACCAGGGACAGCACCTGCCCGACGCCGATCGGGAACATCGACTCCCCGTAGACGTTCTTCGGCTTGCGGCCATGACGGCGGATGTAACGGCGCAGCGCGTAATTGCCCCCCAGGTAGTGGTAGGGCGCGGACTCATGGCCGCCCCAGGGCCCCAGCCACACCGTGTACGACAGGTACACCAGCCCGCCGGGCCTGGTTACCCGGATCATCTCGTCGATGAGCCCGGCCGGGTCGCGCACGTGCTCGAGCACATTGCAGGAGAAGCACACGTCGATGCTGGCGTCGGTCAGCGGCAGCCAGTAGCCGTCGCCGAGCACGCTCTGGCGACCGGGCGCGCCGCGGGCGTACAGCTCGGCCGGATCCGGCTCGACCAGCAGGCACCGGGCGCCGTGGGCGCGGAACGCGTCGGTGAAATAGCCGGCGCCGCCGCCGACGTCCACCACCTGGCTCCCGGCCAGCCGGATGTGGCGCGCTATCAGCGCGGCCGAGTCGCGGGCGAGTAGACCGTAGAAGCCGCCCGGGTCCGTCTGCTCCCGCCGGAAGGCCGCCAGCAGGCGAAGCGCGCCGACCGGGCCCGACGCGGTGGTCGCGGACGGGGCGGCAGGTGCGGGTGAGAGCGCGTCGGCGGGCATGTCGTTCTCCTTCACGGATTACCGGAAGGTCTCCCAGGCCGCGGAGACCGTCCGGTGCCGAGCTGCCCTAACCCGGCCGGTTCCGGCGACAGAACGCCGGTGCGGCCGAGCGGGCGGGGGTTACGCTGCTTGGGCGGACATGTTACTGGACAGTAGGTCACTCTTGATATTTCGTCAATAGCGTCCGGACCGATGATCTTCACCTGCTCTCATGATGCCCGCAAATGCGCCGATGAGGGGTAACGTAAGCGAATGGTCACCTGGTCTTATTGACACTCCATCAATACCAATAGACAATGACGTGGCCGGCCCTGTAAGCCCTGCCGGGTAGGCCCTACCGCCGGGAGGTGATCAGTGTGGAGTCCGATCGGGTCCTCCTTTCGCCAGCTCAGCGCGGCAATGAGCGCTACCGGGGCGAACGCCGTCCGGGGCGCCACGTGGTGATCGTGGCGTGGCGCGACATCGCCAGCCCGCACGCGGGCGGCTCGGAACTGCTCGTCGATCAGCTCGCGGCCGGGATGGTCAGGCAGGGCGACCGGGTCACGCTGCTCTGCGGCGGCCCGTCGGCCGCCCATGGTTACCAGGTCGTGCGCAGCGGCGGCCCGTACTCCCAGTTCCTTGGGGCGCCGTTCGCCTACTGGCGGCAGCTTCGCGATTGCGATGTCGTGGTGGAGGTCTGCAACGGCATGCCCTTCCTGGCACCGTTGTGGTCACGCAAGCCGATGATCTGCATGGTCAACCACGTGCACACCGATCTGTGGCCGCTCCGGTTCCGCCCGCCGCTGTCGACCGCGGGCCGCTTCATCGAGCAGCGGGTCATGCCGTGCCTGCACCGCCGGAACCTGATGCTCACGGTGTCCGCGTCCACCGCGCGGGAACTGGAGTCGCTCGGCGTCCCGCGCGAGCGCATCCGGATGCTCACCAACGGCGCCGCCCCCGCGGGCCCGCCCGTCCCGCGCAGCGGCGAGCCGCTGTTCCTCGCGCTCGGCCGGCTGGCCGAGTACAAGCGGATCGACCTGCTGCTGCGGCTGTGGGACCGGGTCCGCCCGGTGCTCGGCGGGCGCCTGGTCATCGCGGGAGACGGCCCGCAACGCGGTTACCTGGAGTCGCTGGCGGGACCCGGCGTCACCTTCACCGGCCGGGTCAGCGAGGAGGAGAAGCACCGCCTGCTGAGCGCGGCCTGGCTGCTTGTGCACCCCGCGCAGATCGAGGGCTGGGGGATCGTGATCACCGAGGCCGCGCTCCGGGGCACCCCCGCCGTCGGCTTCGACGTCCCCGGGCTGCGCGACTCGGTCGAGCACGGGCGGACCGGCGTGCTCGCCCGCTCCGAGGCGGAGTTCGCCTCGGCCTGGGCGGCGCTGGCCCTCGACCCGGCCCGCCGTGCCGCGCTCGGCGAGGCCGCGCGGCGCGGCGCCACCCGGCTGCGCTGGTCCACCGCGGTGCGACATTTCGCCGCGGTCATCGACGAGGCAGTCAATGAAGCCCGCTGAGCCGGCCGGCACCGGCCGGCTGCGCGCCTTCTACGAGGACCCGGGCACCACCGTCAGCTCCGGGCCAGCGCGGGCCCGCAGGCAGGCGGCGATGCTCGCGACGGTGCTCGCCGGGCGTACCGGGGCGCAGCGGATCGTGGACGTGGGCTGCGGCGACGGCTCGGCCACGAGCCTGGTCAGCGACCTGGACACACGCAACACCGTCATCGGGGTCGACTGGTCGGCGACGGCACTGGCGCGGGCCCGTGCCCGCGGCCTGCTCGTCGTCCAGGGCGGAGTCGACACCTCGGGGCTGCCGCTCCCCGACGGCTGCGCCGACGTCGTCATCATGAGCGAACTGATCGAGCATCTGGTCGACACCGACACGGCCGTCGACGAGGTCCGCCGGGTACTGCGTCCCGGGGGAGTCCTGCTGCTGTCCACGCCGAACCTGGCCGCGTGGTTCAACCGGGTCCTGGTCGGCCTCGGCATTCAGCCGGTGTTCTCCGAGGTGAGCCTGCGCGGCATCTACGGCAGGCCCGGCCGGGAAGTCGTCGGTCACCTGCGCCTGTTCACCCGGCGGGCGCTGGTGGAGTTCCTTGACGCTCGCGGCTTCTCGTGCGAGCGCGTTCTCGGCTCGCCCTACCACGACGTGCCACGGCTGCTGCGCCCGCTCGACCGGCTGCTCTCCCGCTGGCCCTCGATGGCCAGCATCCTGTTGGTAGAGGCCAGGCGCGGATGATTTACGGTGAGGCGGTGAGCCCAGCCGAGAACACCGAACCAGCAGATCGCCGCGCCCGCCGCCGGCTCCCGCCCGATGACCGGCGCCAGGCGCTGATCAACTCGGCGCTGAAACTGTTCAACACCCACCCCTACGACGAGGTGTCCGTCGACGACATCGCGGCCGAGGCCGGGATGTCCCGGCCGCTGGTGTACCACTACTACGGCGGCAAGGCGGGGGTGTTCATCAGCGCGCTGCGGCAGGCGGGCGATGACGTCGTGGCGGCGGTCGCCAAGGCCGGCATGGACGACCCGGACAACTGGCTGACGGCCGGCCTGTCCGCGTTCTTCGATCACGTCCAGGCCAACCCGATCGGGCTGACCGCCCTGTACCGGCACGGCTCGCTCACCGGCGGCCAGGAGAACCGCCAGGTGCTTGATGAGATCGGCGACCGGGTGCTGCGGCTGATAATGGCCAGCCTTGACCCGCCGGGCGACTCGCCGGTGCTGCAGTCGGTGCTGCGCGGGTGGATCGCGATGGTGGAGACGATGGCCAGCGGGTGGCTGCGCCAGGGCCAGCCGTCGCGCAGGGAACTCGAGGCGCTGCTGCCCGAACTGCTGCGGGCCGTCCTCGGGGCCGCGGCCTGGCACGACGCCGCCACCGCGGCCGTCCTGCCGCGGCTGCCGCCACGCGGGCGAAGTTAGACAGGGCCGATGACGGTAAGTGAAACGAAGACAAACGGAACCAGATGATAACGGAACTATGCGCCTACTTTTACAACGCTTCCAGCGAGGTGAGCAGCACATGGCACCACACAACCAAGGCGAATCTCTCGCCGGGACGTCTGCCCTGGTCACCGGGGGCGAGAGCGCACTCGGGCTGGCCTGTGCCCGGCGGCTGGCGGCCGACGGCGCCGTGGTGACCATCTGCGGGACCGCCGAGCGGCACCTCAAGGAAAGCGCCGAAGTCTACGGAATGCACTACGTCGTCGCCGACGTCACCGAAGAGGATCAGGTCGCCGACGCGTTCAGCACCGCCGCCGCCAGCGGCCCGCTGCGGATCGTCATCGCCAGCGCCCGCGGGTCGGCCTCGATCGGCCCCATCGCCCGGCTCAATACGGCCGGCTGGCGGGCCACGCTCGACCTCAACGCGACCGGGACCATGCTGACACTCAAGTACGCGGCGCGGGAGATGGCGCGCGTGGGGGGCGGCTCGTTCGTGGCGATCTCCTCCATCGCCGCCACCCAGGTCCACCGCTGGTTCGGCGCCTACGGCCCGGCCAACGCCGCGGTCGATCACATGGTGGCGCTGGCCGCCGACGAACTCGGCGGGATCGGCATCAGAGTGAACGGCATCCGGCCCGGGATCGTGGAATCGGAGCTTGTCGCGGGCATCGCCGATCCCGGCCCGGTGCTCGACGACTACCTGGCCTGCATACCGCTGGCGCGGGTGGGCACCCCGGCCGATGTCGCCGAGGCGGCCCGGTTCCTGGCGGGGCCCGAGTCGTCCTGGATCACCGGCGAGGTCTTCAACGTCGACGGCGGCCAGCATCTGCGCCGTGGACCCGATTACGCGGCGGCGTTCGAGCCGATGTTCGGCGCCGCGGCACTGCGCGGCCTGCCCGAGGAAGGACCGTAGACATGCGTACCCTGCTAGCCGTGCTGATCGGCATCCTCCTCGCCACCGGTTCGGCGGCGGTCATGGTGCACGACGAGTCCGTGGTCAGACAGGCGCCGGTGCGGGTGCTGTTCAACTACGGCTCCGGCTGACAGGCCGGCCCCATGCCATCGCCCGGCCGGCCCGGACGCCGGTGGCGGGCGCTGGCCGGCTGCGCCGTCACCGGCTGCCTCGGCCTGGCAACGGCCTGCGCGGCGCCGGCCCCAAGCCCGCAGCCGCGGCTGGTGCGGTCCAGCTACGAACGGATCACCGGCAACCCGGTCCGCCGGGACTGCGGCTATAGCAGCCCGCTGCCGGGCAAGCCCGGCTGGAGCCTCTGGCTGTTCTGCGACACCGTGGTCACCAGCGCCGGCGGCGCGACCATCAAGCGACTGATCCTCGGCACCGACACCGCCGCCGAGGGGCCTTACCGGGCGGGCCGCGCACCGGGATGGCTGACGGAGGTACCGACCCCGCCGGCTCGCCCGGCGCTGTCACCCGCCGCGGCGCCGCAGCCGTTCCTGCCCGCGCCGGCCGGCCTGCGGCTGCCGGGCACCCTGCTGCCATGCGCAGGCCCGGGCTCCTACCCGGCGGCGTGGATCTCCGGGCTCACCGGCGCACCGGTGAGCGCCGCGGCCGGCGGCGGGCTGCTCATCGCCTACGACGACTACTGCGTCAGCGGGGCCGCCGACGCGCCAACCGCGGAGGGTTTCGGCCTGGCCGAGTACGACCCGGCGGGCAACGTTCTCGGCCCGGTCACGCCGGTTTTCAGCAGCGGATTGGGGCTGCCGTTGCCGCAGCAGCAGGTGCTCGGCTCGCCGGTCGTGGGCGCGGACGGCTACCTCTACCTGTTCGGCTTCTGCCAGGCCGCGCCGCCGCCGGCGGGCTGCGGTACCGGCCAGGTGTTCCTGGCCAGGACCGTCGCCGCGCCCGCCTACTGGGGAAACCCGTTCAGCTACCAGTACTTGACCGGCGACGGGTGGTCGCCGCGGGCAGCGGCGGCCTCCTCGCTGATCCCCGCGGGCCATCCGCTCGGTATCTCGGTGGGCGATTACACGGCCGACGGCCACGGCCTGGTGATGATCGAGCAGACCAGCCTGGCCGGCAATTTCCAGGCCTGGCAGGCCCGGTCGCCGGCCGGCCCGTGGCGCCGGCTGCTGGCCGGCCGGGTGCCCTGCACCCGCGGCACCGAGCCAGGCACCGAGGGCCTGTGCCGTGCGCTCATCGGGCACCCGGAGTTCAGCACTCGCGGCGACCTGCTCATCTCCTCCTACAACCCAGGAAATGGCCAGGTGGCCATGACCGCCTATCCATGGTGAGAATGACCTGAAGGAGCATCGGCGATGACAGTGACGTCCCGGGTAGCCGCCCACCTTCCGGAGGGACTGCTGGTGCGGCTGATCAGCTTCGCCTACCGCCGGTTCGAGCCGGAGATCCGCCGTGCGGATGAGGTCTGCGGCCGCGGCGGCACGATGGTCGACATCGGCGGCTGGTACGGGCCGTGGGCGCGGCGGCTGGTCCGGCGGGCCGACCGCGTCGTTGTCATCGAGCCGACCCCGCTGCACCGGGTGCTCAGCCGGACGCTCCCGCCCGCGGTCGACGTCGTCGGCGCGGCCGCGTCCGACCACGGGGGAGAGGCGCAGATCTGGCTGCCGTCACCGAACGGCGCCAGCCGGGGCGTCTCGTCGCTGCACCGGCGCGACCTCCATCGCACCTCCGTCACGGTGCCGCTGGTGACCGTGGACGGCCTCGGCCTGCGCGACGTGACGTTCATGAAGATAGACGTCGACGGGCACGAGGTCCCCGTGCTGCGCGGTGCGGCCGAGACCATCAGGCGGGATCAGCCCCGGCTGCTGATCGAGGTCGAGCAGCGGATACAGCCGATAGAGCAGGTGACCGACCTGCTGGCGTCCCTGGGCTACCGCGGCTGGGTGCTGCCCGGCCGGCGCTGGGTGCCCGTCGCCGATTTCCCGCTCGCCGCCCGCCAGGCTCAGACCGTGCACGCCGCCGACCGCGGGCTCGCCCGCAGGCTGCTGTGGCCGTTCCCGCGCTACGTCAACTCGGTGCTGTTCCTGCCGGAGGGCCAGGCACCCGGCGTCTCAGATGGCGCCCCGGCCGCCGTCGGCCGCGATGACCGCGCCGGTGATGTAGCTGGCCTTGGGTGAGGCGAGGAAGACGATCACGTTGGCGATCTCGTCCGGCTGGGCCGCCCTGGCCATGATGGTGGTGGCGCCGACGGCGTCGGTGACCTCGGCGGGCTGGATCGAGGTGTAGACCGGTCCGGACGCGACGGTGTTGATCCGCACGCCGGCCAGGCTGAACTCCGCCGCCCAGGAACGGGTCATCGCGTCAAGCGCGGCCTTGGTGGCACCGTAGGCGGCGCCGCCGGGCATGCCCACCTCGCCCGCCATGCTGCCCACGTTGATGATGGCGCCGCTGCCCCTGGCCGCCATCTTCGGTGCGATCGCGGCGGTCAGGAAGTACGGCGCCTGGACGTTTGCGGTGAAAAGCAGGCCGAAGGTCGCCAGGTCGAGTTCCGCGGTCGGGCCGAACCAGGCGTACCCGGCGTTGTTGACCAGCACGTCGACCTCCGCCGCCTGCTTGGCCAGTTCATCAAGCTCGGCAGGGTCGGTGAGGTCGGCGGCGATGAAACGGGCCTTGCCGCCCTCGGTGGTGATGACGTTGACCACCGCCTCGCCGCGGACGGGGTCACGCCCGTGCACGATGACCTCGGCACCCTGCCGGGCCAGTTGCTCCGCCGCCGCCTGGCCGATTCCGGACGTCGCACCGGTGACCAGCGCGCTGAGGCCTTCGAGGTCTCGCTGTTCGCTCATAGGCTCCATCCTGTTGGATGCTGCCCCGGCTGGGTATCGGACGGTTGACTGCACTTCGGGCCGCGTCGAGGGGACAGGACGGTCTGGTATAGCAAAGAGGTGCGCGGCGAACCGCCCGGGAGCCCCGGGCCCATCGTGGGCCGCGAAGCCCAGCTCGACCGGCTCGCGGCTCTCGTCGGCACCGCCCGAGCGCAGGGCCAGGTGCTGCTGCTGCTTGGCGATGCCGGGATGGGGACGAGCACGCTGCTGGCCACCGCGGCGGACCGGGCCCGAGCGGCCGGCCTGCGGGTGCTGCGGGCGGCCGGGCGGGAGTCGGAGGCGCGCCTCGCCTTCGCCGGCCTGCATCAGCTGCTCAAACCGGTGCTCGAGGCCGCCGCGGGCCTGCCCCGGCGCCAGGCGCGGGCACTGCTCGGGGCACTCGGGCTGGCCGAGCCCCACGCCGCGGACCCGCTGGTGACCGGGATCGCCACGCTCACCCTGCTCTCCGATGTGTCGGAAAGCGCTCCGGTCCTGGTGGTCATCGATGATGCCCACTGGCTCGACCGCAGCTCCCTTGACGTGCTTGCCTTCGTCGCCAGCCGGCTGGCTGCCGAACGGGTCTCGCTGCTGCTCGGTGCCCGCGGGCAGGTCCCGCCGGCCGGCTTTGACCGGGGCTTCCCTGAGCTGCGGCTGGAGCCGCTGTCGGCGGCCGACGCGGGCCGGCTGCTGGACGGGCAGCCGCGGCCGCCGCGCGGGCGGGCCCGGGCGCAGGTGCTCGCGCAGGCGGCCGGCAACCCGATGGCGCTGATCGAGCTGGCGAAGGTAATCGCGGCCGACCCCGCCGCCGGCCGCCGCTGGGCGCAGGAGCCGCTGCCGCCCGGTGACCGGCTGGCGGCCGTCATCGCCACCGCGTTCACCGCGTTGCCCGGGCCAACGCAGGCCGCGCTGCTGCTGGCCGCGGTGGCCGATGGCACCGACCTGGCCGGTGCGGCCAGCGGCGTGACCGGGCTGGACGCCGAGGCTCTCGCCCCTGCCGAGCAGTTGGGCCTGGTGACGATCGGCCGAACCGGGCCGCGGTTTTCGCATCCGCTGATCCGCTCGGCGATCTATCACTCCGCGCCTTTTGCCCAGCGCGCTCCGGCGCATCGCCAGCTCGCGGACGCACTCGACCATCAGCCGGACCGGCAGGCCTGGCATCTGGCGGCGGCCGCCCTGCACCCCGACGAGCAGGTGGCGTCGATGCTTGAGGCCACCGCGGCCGACGCGCAGCGACGGGGCGGCGCGGCCGCGGCGGCGCTGGCGATGGAGCGCGCGGCCGAGCTCAGCCCCGCTCCCCGCGATCAGGCACGCAGGCTGGTGGCCGCCGCTTCGGCCGCCGTTACCGCTGGCCAGGGGGACTGGGTGGAAAATCTCGCGGCCCGCGCGCTGGTCATCGCGACGGACCAGGAGCTGCGGCTGCGGGCCCGCGGCGCGGCCGGGTGGGCGCTGGCCTACGCGGGCCGCCGCTCGGCCGCGTTCACCGAGCTCATCTCGGTTGCGGAGGAGGCGTCCGCGGACCGGCCCGCCCTGGCCTGGGAGGCGCTGGCCGACGCGGCCACCGTGGCCTACCAAGCCGGCACGCCCGCCCGCCGCCAAGCGGTCGGCCACGCCCTGCGGCTGCTTGAGGACGCAGACCCGCCGCCGTCCCCTGACCGCCGCCCGGACCTCGACGCGCAGATCAACGCCCACCCGCAGAAACTCTGGATCCTGGCGTGCACCGACCCGTCCGGCAGCAGCGGCGAGCTCATCCCCTACCTGCGGCGGATCGCCGGCACACCGATGAACGAGGCCGCCCTGTGGCGCATCGGCTCCGCCGCCTGGCTGCTCGACGAATCGAACTTGGCGGTCCACCTGCTGGGCAGCGCCATGGAACGGCTGCGGGCCCCGGGCCTGCGCGGCGACAGCGGCGGCGGCCTGACCGCGCTCGGCTGGCTTTACCTCGACACCGGGCGCTGGGACGAGGCGCTGGAAGCCGCCGCGGAGGCCGCCGACCTGGCCGAGGCGAACCAGATGATCATGGTCGCCGCGTCCGCCGACGCCATCACCGCCACCGTCCTGGCCCTGCGCGGGGACTCCGGCGCCGCGCGCGGGCACGCGGAAAGGGCGCTCGCGCGGGTCGATCCGGCGGAAAGCGGGCTGATCGCCTCCCGGGCCTGGCGGGCGCTCGGCATCGCGGCGCTCGCCGAGGGCGACCACCTGCTCGCCTTCACCCAGCTTAGGAGGCTTTTCAGCGAGCAGGGCGTCCCCGTCCACAACGTTTTCTCCTATCTGGGCGTGGCCGATATCGCCGCCGCCGCCGTCCGCGCGGACCAGCGGAGCCAGGGGCAGGCCATCCTCGAGCGCGTGCTCCGCCACCGGGACGGGACCGCATCGACCCGGGTGTCGCAGCTCATCGGCCGGGCCCGCGGCATCCTCGCCGACCCGGCCGGCGCGGGCACCCACTTCGCCGCCGCGCTCTCCGACCCCGCCGGTGACCAGTGGCCGTTCGAGCGTGCGCAGCTCCGCCTTGACTACGCCGAATGGCTACGCCGGCGGCGGCGCATCAACGAAGCCAAGCCGGAACTGGCGGCGGCGCTTGAGACCTTCCGGCGACTGCGGGCCCGGTCATCGGCTGACCGCGCGCAGGCCGAGCTGCGGGCGAGCGGTATAACCGTCACCGAGACGCAAGGCGCACCCGACCCGCTGGCCGAGCTGACCCCGCAGCAGCGCCAGATCGTGCGCCTGGCCGGCGACGGCCTGACCAATCGCGAGATCGGCGACCGGCTCCTGCTCTCACCGCGCACCGTCGGCTCGCACCTGTACCGGTCCTTCCCCAAGCTCGGCATCACCGGCCGGCACCAGCTCCGCGACGTGATCGCCGGCGGTGACGCGTAACACTACCCTGCTCGAACGCGTCGGGGATCTACGGCTGGAGTACTAGCGGTGGTTTGTTAATTCGGGATGTAGAGGTGCAGGCCGTGGCCTGCTCGCAGGGCTGTCATCAGGGCTTGCAGCTGCGGGGGCGGGGGCGCGTTCGACCATGCGGTCCACCAGCGCCG
>JBEKEK010000014.1:0-79878 GCA_050013875.1 Trebonia sp.
GGCGGCCGGGGGCCCCGGGGGCTGGGGGGCGGCCTGCACTCCGGGCCGTTCAAGATCCTTCTCTTTTCCTTATTCGGGCCGGGGGGGCCCGGCTGGGCGGGGCCCCCACGGCTGCTCAGGACGGCTTACTGCAAGACGAACGGGTCGCTCTGCTTGATCGAGACGATCTGGCCGTTGCTGGTGATGAGGGAGGCCGTGTACTGGTAGACGTGGCCCTTGTCCCCCGCGGGCTCGGGCCCCACCGACACGGTCCGGCTGAACACGTTGGCGAGCGGGCCTGCTCCCGTCCACCCCGTCCCTGCGCCGAAGTTCCCGGCCCCGTTGAGGGTCGTGGGGATCAGTACCGCCGGGGCGGGCGCGGTGGCCGTCAGGTCACTGCAGCTGATGGACACGGCGTACGGCCCGGTGAGGCCGGCGCCTGCCACCATTTCCAGGATCACGTTGAACGGACCCCCGGCCGGGGCGTTCGGCGCGTCGTCTTGAATGCCGTTCTCGCTCACGTAAAGGCTCGTGATCTCGGCGTCGTTGAAGTTCATGGATACGCTCCTTGCTTGGTTTCTGCGATGCCGCGGTTCCGGCGGCTGGAGGCCCTCCGTTTATGTGGAGGCGCCCACGTCGCGCCAGATACGGGCACGTTCGACCCGATAAGGACCAAAACGGGCTGTCTGAGTGGCCAGCGGCCGTGATCGTCTCGGTGATCACGGGCCGAGGTCACTCCTGCGCGGGAGATCGGCCGATCAGTCGCCCGGGATGACCAGGCAGCTGGCGGTGGCGGTGGCGACGAGCTTGCCGGTGCCATCGAAGATCTCGGCGCGGGAGAACGCGACCCGGCGGCCCGGCTTGACGACGGTGCCGACCGCCCGCAGGGTTCCGCTGTCCCTGGTCACCGGGCGGGTGTAGCTGACGTTGAGGTCGACCGAGGTGTAGCTGACGCCCGCCTCAAGCGTGGTGCGCACGGCCAGCGCCGTCACCGTGTCGGCCATGGCGCAGACCAGACCGCCGTGCACGGCGCCGAGCACGTTGTAGACCGATTCGTCGGGCACCGCCTCGAAGACCACCCGGCCCTGCTCGGCCTCGACCGCACGGAACCCGAGCAGCATCGCCAGCGGCGCGGGCGGCAGCTTGCCGTCCCGCAGGGCCTCAAGGAACTCCAGGCCGGACAGGCCCGCCCCGCCTGACGCGGTGACCAGCGGGTCATACCACTGGACGGTCTTCGTCAGCGGCGCTCCCCAGTCCGCCGCGCCCGCCGGCGTCTCCCGCGGGGCGTTCCCCTGGACGGCTTGGCGGGGATGCGCCTGCGCCAGCACCTGGTCCATCGTCTCCATGATCGAGATGGTCTCGTCCAGCGGCATGAGCGGGCTCTCCAGCTCACCGGCGGCTAGCCGGCGGGCGACCTCGTCGGCCTGGTGGCGCAGGCCCCGGCCCTCGTGGACCGATTCGACGCGGATCGGGTCGCCGTTCCTCGGCAGCAGCGTGACCGCCGCGGGCGCGTAAAAGTCGCCATCGACCTCGATCCTCGCTTCGGTGCCGACGATCGCGGCCCGGGTCGGGCTCTTCGCCCGCAGCGTGCAGGTGAGCACGGCCTGCGCACCGCTGTCGTAGCCGAACAGCATGGACGTCTGCGCGTCGACGCCGGTGAACGCCGGGTCGCTCATGGACACGACGCGGCTCGGCGCGCCGAGGACCATCGACGCGAAAGACACCGGGTACACGCCCAGGTCAAGCAGCGCGCCGCCGCCCAGTTCCGGCGCGAACAGGCGGAACCCGGCGTCCTCGGCGAACCACTGGCCGTGGTCGGCGGTCACCGTGACGACGTCGCCAAGCAGGCCCTCCACGAGCCAGTCACGGATCAGGCCCACGTGCGGCAGGAAACGGGTCCACATCGCCTCCATGGCGAACAGCCCCCGCTCCCGTGCCAGCCCGACGATGTCACGGGCCTCGGCCGCGTTCATCGTGAACGGCTTCTCGACCAGCACATGCTTGCCCGCCCGGAGCGCCAGCATCGCGTTGTCGTGATGCATCGGGTGCGGCGACGCGACGTAGACGACATCCACCTCCGGGTCGGCCACCAGCGACTCGTAGCTGCCGTGCCGGTGATCGATGCCAAACTCGTCCGCGAAGCGGTCCGCGGACGCCTGACTGCGCGATCCGACCGCGACGACATCGCCGGAATCGGTCAGCCGGAGATCGGTCGCGAACGCGCCCGCGATCCCGCCCGTTCCGAGAATTCCCCACCGCACTGGGCTGTCCACTGAAGTCCTTGTCCCTTCTCAGGGGCCGGGGCCGGCCGACCGAACCACCTGTACATTCCCGCTCGCCGCCGGGCCCCCCGGGGCCCGGCCTGTCGGCTCGCGGGGAGTCCGCGCGAGCAGGTTATCCCGTGGCCCGGTCACCAGGCGAAGGTGTTGGCCTCTCCGACCGGTGACGCGGGGATGAGCTGGTCCAGGTGGATCCTGGCGTAGTGGCCGTCCTCGATGCTGGCCTGGGTGGTGCCGCACTGGATGATCAGGTGCCCGCCGGCGGGATCGGCCCACAGGATTCCGCAGTACCACGGGGTCTCGGGGGACGGTATCGCCGGCGTGAGGACCGCCCGCAGCTTGCCGGTGGCGGCCGAGTAGGTGACGAAGTCGGTCGTGGCGTTGGTCGACCGCCCGGCGAGCACGGTGGATCCGTTGAGGGTGATCACCGGGTTGTCCGGGGTGTAGTAAGCCGGCGTCCCGGTGGTGGCGGGCAGGATCAGACGGGAGTCGAGCAGATTGGCGCCCGCGGCGGCGGTGTCAAGCAGGCGCAGGCCTGAGCGGGCCTGGTCATTGGCGTTGTCCCCGTAGTAGAAGGCCACCGTGCGGTCGCCCGCCCAGGACACGGTGCTGGCGCCGCCGTTGGCAGTGGACCAGATCCGGGTATCCCCGGTGGCCAGGGTGGTGACGGCGAGGCGGCCGGTGACCGGCCCGACCGGGTTGTTCTGCCACGCCACCGCGAGCCTGCTCGCGTCGGCGGTCAAGGCGATGCCATAGATCTGGGCGTCACGCAGCGACGGGACGTTCAGCCGGGTCAGCCGGGCGGGGCTGCCGCCGGCTGTCAGACGCAGCAGGTAGAACCGGATCACGAGGTCCTTCTGATCGGCCAGCACGAAGCTGCGGTCATCGGCCGCGGCCGTGACCCACTCGAAGTCCGAGCCCGCGCCCGGCGGGTCTACCTGGCCCAGGTGCTTGCCGGTGAACAGGTCAAGCACGGTAGCGGTGGCGCCGCCGTGACCGAGGAGCACCGCATAGGGCGGCACGCCGCGCAGAGCAGCTGGCGCGGGGGCATCGCCGGGCCGCTGGAATCCGGACAAGAAGACAGCCGCCGCCGCTGCCACCGTCAGGCCCAAGACGGCGGTCCTGCGGGCGGTGCGCCGCCGCCCGCGCCGACGGAGCACGGGCAGGGCGGGCGGGCGGCTCCCCCGCAACGGCCGCGCCCACGCGGTGAACTGCTCGCGGAGCTGGTCATCGTGCATCACGTACCGCCTCCGGTCCCTCAGCGAGTTCGGCTTCAAGCCGCCGCCGGCCGGCGGCGAGACGTGTCTTGACCGTGCCCACCGGCAGGCCGCATTCCCGGGCGATCGCCTCGACCGGCAGATCGGCCAGATAGTGCAGGGCGAGCACCTGGCGCTCGCGCAGCGGCAGTCGCCGCAGCGCGGCGCCCAGGGCGGTGAACGGGAGCGAGTCGCCGGGCTCAGGCCCGGAAACCGGCCGTTGCGCGGCGAGCCTGACGTAAGCCCCGACGGCACGCCGGAACCGCCGCCCTGAGTCAACCGCGATCCGCAGCGCCACCCGCCTGACCCACGCCTCCGGCAGCTCGTAACCACCCACCCGGGGCCAGCGCATGAGGGCTCGCGCGAACGCCTCCTGGGCGACATCTTCCGCCTGATCCCGGTCGGTTAGCACGGCTGCCACCATCGCCACGATCCGGCCATAGTTGGCCTCATAGAATTCCTGAAATTCGGCATCCCGCCGCACCAGCTCACCTCTCGCTCCGCTCGCTAGCACCGTGATGCAAGGACGAGGGATACACGCCGGAGCGCTTAAGCGGGCCTGGATCAAAGGTAACGATCTGCTAAAGATCGCAGCCCGCGGCAGCGTGATCTCAGCGTGACCTTCGAGACCGTCGACTAGGACGCCGTGGTGGACCGGTGGTCCCAGCCGTGTCACCCGCCACGGCGGGACTGGAGTGCGCGGCGGTGTCGCGTCACGTCCCCGCGGGCAATCCGAGACTCGCGGCGACGGCCTCGGGGTCCGCGCAGCCGACGATCCACTCGTCGTAGGAGCTTCCCGCGAGGCGGACCCGCAGCCCGCGGGGCGTGTCGCGATGGACCGCGGCGAAGAGCCGTTTCGTAGCGCCCTGCACCGTACCGACCTCGACGACGCCGGGGAGTCGGGTGCCGATCTTGATTCCGGCGCTGACTCCGACAGGAGCGTGGGCATCCTCGAGGACCTCCACTGCGCGTACCGCCGACAGCGGGGCGCGCAGGTCGCCGTGGACGCCCTCGACCTTCTCCACCCCGGCGAGATGCAGCACCAGCTCGCCACCCTCGACACGCAGCTCAGCCACCCTGACCCCCTTGGCTCGAATGATCCATAATTAAGAACATTAGCATTAATGGGCAATGAGGGCTAGGCTCAGGTCGTGGCTAGCGCTGACCTGTTGCTGCACCCGGTGCGGCTGCGCATCGTGAAGACGTTCCTCGGGGACCGTGCACTGACCACGCGCCAGCTTGCCGCCGAGCTGCCCGACGTGCCCGCCGCCAGCGTCTACCGCCACGTTGCCCTGCTGGCCGAGGCCGGGGTGCTCAACGTCGTGTCCGAGCGACGTGTTCGCGGCATCACCGAACGGACCTACACCCTGCGGATTTACGCCGCCCAGATACAGCCGGGTGAGATCGCGGAGATGACCCCGGCCGATCACGCGAGCGCGTTCCTGGCCTACGTGGCCGGGCTGCTCGGGGACTTCGACCGCTACCTCGCCGCCGAGCCGGGCGACCCGCATCGCGACGGCGCCGGCTACCGGGTGGCCGGCCTGTGGCTCACCGACGCCGAACTCGCCGGCTACCTCCGCGACCTCGCCGCCATCACCGCGCCCCGCCTTGCCAACGCACCCGGCCAGGGCCGCCGGCGGCGGATCCTCTACACCGTCATGCTGCCCGCGCCCGAGGACTCCGGTGCGCGCGGGAACCCCAGTGCACCCGGGAACACACGTGCACCCGGGAACACACGTGGCGAAACCGGCCGGCCGTCCCCGCCGCGCCGGCCACGGACCCGTAGGAAGGAGAGCCAGTGAACCCCACCGGACCTGAAGCGTTCCCGACGGGGCCGGAGGCCAGGGCGCTGGCCGTCCTCGGCCTGGCCCAGGCGGGACAGTTCGCCGACATCCGCGACCTGTTCACCGAGGGACTGCGCCCGATGGTCACCGCCGCCGCGCTGCAAGCGGCCTGGGAGGCCGCACTGGCCGAGCGCGGCCCGGTCACCTCGGCCGGCACCCCCGCCAGCGAGCCGGTCGCCGGCCAGCTGACCGCCGTGAAGATCCCGGTAACGTTCGAGCGCGGCGCGCTGACGCTCGCGGTCTACCTGACCGGAGACGGCCAGCTCACCGGCCTCCAGCTCGAACCGCCGGCCGACCCCGAGCCCGCCGCGCCGTGGCAGCCGCCCAGCTACGCGGATCCCGGCCGCTTCGACGAACACGAGATTACCCTCGGGTCAGGACCGCTGGCCGTGCCCGGCACGCTCAGCCTGCCGCACGAGCCTGGGCCGCTGCCCGCGGTGGTGCTCCTCGGCGGTTCCGGACCCGCCGACCGCGACGGCACCATCTTGCGGAGCAGGCCGCTCAAGGACCTCGCCTGGGGCCTGGCCAGCCGTGGCATCGCCGTGCTGCGCTTCGACAAGGTGACCTACGCTCACCCCAACGCGGTGCGCGCCAACCGCGACTTCACCGTCGCCGACGAGTACCGGCCGGACGCCCTGGCGGCCATCGGCCTGCTCAAGGACCATCCCGCCATCGACGCCACCCGCATCTTCCTGGCCGGCCATAGTCTCGGCGCCACCATCGCCCCCCGCGTCGCCGCCGCCGAACCCGCCTCGGTCGCCGGGCTGATCGTCCTGGCCGGCGGCACCGAACCGCTGCAGTGGGCGGCGGTCCGCCAAGTCCGCTACATCGCGTCCTTGGACGCGGCCACTGCCGCCGGGGCCGAGCCGGGCATCGCCGTGATGACCGCCCAGGCCAGGAAGGTCGATGACCCCAGCCTGTCACCGGAGACCCCCGACGCTGAGCTGCCGTTCGGCGTGCCCGCCCCGTACTGGCTCGACCTGCGCGGCTACGACCCGGTGGCGGCCGCGGCCGCCCTCGGCAAGCCGATGCTCATCCTTCAAGGGGGCAGGGACTACCAGGTGACGGTGGCCGACGACCTCAGCCGCTGGCAGGCCGGCCTCGGCCAGCAGCCCGCGGTCACGATCCGCGTGTTCCCGGCCGACAATCACTTCTTCTTCCCCGGCACCGGCCTCTCGAGCCCCGCCGAACTCGCGACCGCGCAGCACGTGGACCCCGACGTCATCGCCGGCGTCGGCGACTGGCTGACCAGGTAACCGCGGGAGGACGTTCGGGTTCAGCGTGCCGGCCGGGTCAAATGCGGAGCGGAGCCGCGCGAATAGCGCGAGCTCGGCTTCACCGCGCGCCAGCGGCAGCCAGCGTGCTTTCAGGGCACCGATGCCGTGCTCGGCCGAGATGGAGCCGCCGAGCGAGGCGACGAACGAAAGCAGCGCGTCCTCATGGCGGCCGTCCGCCGCTTGCGCCGGGACGATGTTCACGTGCAGATTGCCGTCGGCGACGTGGCCGAAGGTAATGACCACGGCGCCCGGGTCCACCGCGGTGACAACGGCAGCCGCCTCGGAGGCGAGCCGCACCCATCGCGCGGCGGGCACCGACACGTCGAGCTTGATCGGCACGCCGAGGAACCCGGCCGCCTCCGGATGCCGTTCCCGGTAGGCCCAGAGCCGCCCGCGTTCGGCCGCCGACTCCCCCACGGCGGCCTCCCGGTCGCCGATGACGTCCGCCAGTTCGTCGAGGGCGCCGGGCCCGGACGCCTCAAGCAGCAGATAGGCCCGCGCCGGCCGGGCCAGCGGCGGCGCCAGTCCGGCCTGCGCGACGAGAATGTCCAGGCCCGCCGGCGTGAAGAACTCGGCCGAGACGAGGCCGCTGACCTCCCTGACCGCCCGCTGGGCCAGCGCGTGCAGCTCGCCGAGACCGCTCAGCCCGACAAGCGCGGTGACGGTGTCCCGCAGCCGCGGAACCAGCCGGAGCCTGGCCTGGGTGACGACGGCCAGGGTGCCTTCCGAACCGGCGAGCAGGGCGGGGTAGTCGTAGCCGGTGTTGTCCTTGACCAGCCCGGCCAGGTGCGAGACGACGGCGCCATCGGCGAGCACCGCCTCAATGCCGCGCAACTGCGCGCGCATCGGCCCGAAGCGCAGGACGCGCAGCCCGCCGGCGTTGGTCGCCACCGCCCCGCCGACGGTGGCGCTGTCCCTGCTGGCGATCAGGATCCCCAGATCCAATGCCGGGTCGGCGTCCGCCACCTGCGCAAGCGTCACCCCGGCGCCGACCGTGAGCTGCGATGCCTCTTGGTCGACGGGCCCCAGCTGGTTCAGCCGGGTCAGGCTGAGCACAACCTCGCCCCGCAGCGGCACCCCGCCGCCGACCAGCCCGGTATTCCCTCCTTGGGGCACGACGGGTATCCCTGCGTCGGTGCACAGGGCCAGCACGGCCGCGACCTCGGCGGTGTCGCGCGGCCGCACAACGGCCGGCGTCCGCCCACGGAAACGGCCTGTCCAGTCGACGGCGAAACCCTCGGTCGCGTCCCCGGTCAGCACGTGCGGCTCCCCCACGATGGCGGCGAGCGAGGCGAGCACCGCGGCTGGAAGCTTCATCATCAGCTCAGGCCCATCTGGAGGCGTGCAGGGAACGCCAGCCACCGTAAGGCATCCGGCCGGGTTCCGTCAGCGCCCAACGCGGCGGCAGGGGCCCCGGGCGCGCCAGCGGCCCAGGCCCCTCATCCGGCATCGTGCCGTGCTAGCCCGGCTGCACGTTCCAGCCGGGCCCGATGAAGACCATGCCTTGCGGGCCGAAGGCCGGGCCGCGGAGGTCCACCTTGCTGATGACGCCCGTCCACGGGTTGAGCTGGCCGAGGTAGTTCGGCGGGAAGCCCGGCCCGGGGCAGGTGGCCGGGGCGTTGTCCGCGTCGCACGGGGTGACCGCGACGAAGATCGACTTGGCCGGGAACGGGCCGGTCACCACGTCGATGGTGCTTCCGGCGGTGTTCGCGCCGACCAGCACCCCGCGCGGGCCGCGTGCCCAGGCGGTGTCGTCAACCGACTGGGTGAGCCGCAGCACGGCGAGCTTGCCGCCAGGGGCGTAGAAGATCTGCTCCTTGTCGCCCTGGCTGGTCAGCATGAAGTCATTCGCGAACCGCGGTCCCGACGCGGGCACATCCTCACTGGAGTCGGGGTCGGTCAGCGCCAGCCTGACCTGCTTCCCGTAGTCCTTGCCGGTGTTGGCCACGATGGCCTCGGACTCGTCATAGAACAGCGGCCTGACCGAGGCGACCAGGGTGGCGCGGTCGAATGTGACCGAGTAAACGGCCGGATAGGACGGCTGCGGGGCGGGCTTGCCGACGGTGCCGGGCGCCGACGCGCTGACGAGGATCTTGTTGTCCCAGACGGAGATGGCATCGGTGCCGCCGTTGTGCGGCAGCGGGGAATGGTTCCAGCGGTAGTGCAGGACCTGATGCCCGCTCGGCGCGCCCGGCGTGATCGTGTAGACGCTGGAGTGCGCGTCCTCATCTATCGTGGCGATGAGCAGGTGCTTCGCGGTATCGGCGGTGATGCCGTCGCACTTGCCGTGCAGGTCCCACTGACGCACGACGTGACCGCCAAGGGTGAACTCCACGATGGTGCTGTCGGTGTTGCCGTCCGGGCTTGGCTGGCCTTGCGGGCCAACGCCGTTCTGGAACGTGGTGTAGATGTCGTGGCCGAGCACAGTGATGTCATCCGGGCTGGATAGCGCCTCGGTGCGCGCCGCCTTCTTCCCCGCCGGGATGAACCTGTGCCGCAGGTGAGCGCCGTTCAGGATCACGCGCACCTGATATTGCGGCGGGTGGGCCGCGCGCTGCGGCGCCGCGGCCGCGGTTCCGCCTATCAGCAGGCTGGCCGGCAGGGCTGCCGCCGCGGCCAGAATCGCCGCGGCACGCCGGGCTGAAGTGAGCATGAAAGTCCTCTCCGAGGTTACTAGAGAACCCTGTCGTACTCCCGGCGGCTGACGCGACGGCAGCCAATACCGGGCGCCGCGGTGAACGGAGGTTGTCGTTATCGGCTGCCCTCCTCCCGTTCACCCAGGTGACGGACGTTTGTAAACGGTGGCCCATGACGAGTGCGACCTCGTTCGCTTTGGCTCCGCCGACCCGGTTTGGCGCGCGCACCATGGGTAGCCGATGAGAACCCCGAACCCCGGCCCGCGAACGGGCCAGGGACGGGTTTGCATGGTCGGCTAACCCCGAAGGCGGACTAACGTGTGGGATCGACTAGAGCGGGCTGAGTACACACTCCGGAGCCGGTCTGGCGGCGGTCGGCCCGCCGGCGCGCCGCCGCAGCCGTCGCTGCCCGTCGGCACGGATCTGATACCGCAGATCAAGCACATTGTCGTGCTCATGATGGAGAACCATTCCTACGACAATTACCTGGGCATGCTGGCCGGCCGCGGCGAGGGTTTCCCGCTCGGTTCCGGCGCTAAGCCCGAGGTATTCAACCCGGACACCGCGGGCGAGCCCATCCGGGCGCACCATTTGACCTCGACCGCCCAGCATCCGAACGTGCCGTCGCAGAGCTGGCATGCCACTCATCACCAGTGGGATGACGGCAAGCTCGACGGGTTCGTCACCAGCACCCAGGTGGTCGTGCCGGCTGGGGGTAACGTCGACCCCGCCGCGTGCGAGGGCGCGGGCGCCGCGGTCGGGATGGGCTACTGGACCGAGGACGACCTGCCCTTCTATTACGGGCTTGCCCGCACGTTCCCGCTGGCCGATCACTGGTTCAGCTCCTGCCTTGGACCCACCTTCCCCAACCGCCGCTTCCTGATCGCCGGGACCGCGCACGGCCTCATCGACGACGCGCCCTATGACCTGCTCGACCATGCGCCCGCCGGGTCGGTCTTCGACCTGCTGAGCAGGCACGGCATTTCCTGGACCAATTACCACGCCGCGGCCGCCGACCAGTCCCAGTTCAGGCACTACGTGCACCATAAGCGCAAAATGGCGCGTCGCCGGCTGCTGTCCGCTGTGGGGAGGCCTCTCCCGGCGGTGAAGGGCGGGGTGCAGAAGGACATTCAGTTCACGGCCGACGTTTTCCCGGTCGGGATCGGCCGCTTTATGCGGCACATCCACAGCACTGACCAGTTCTTCGCCGACGCGGATAACGGGACGCTGCCCGCGTTCAGCATCGTTGACCCCGACTTCGACAACTATTCGGAGGAGAACCCGCAGGACATCCAGAAGGGCGAGAGCTTTGCGGCGGAGATCATCAACCGGGTCATGCACGGGAAGGGCTGGCCGGAAACCCTGCTGATCTGGCTGTATGACGAGCATGGCGGCTACTACGACCATGTGCCCCCGCCGGCGGCCGTGCCGCCCGACGATGTTCCAGGACGCAGCCTGACGGGCAGCCCGACCGTGCTCCAGTCGGTCCTGCGACCGTTCCTCCCGCGTATGGTCAAGGTGCAGAAAAACCTGGACGAGGGCCCGCAACGTTACGATCAGTACGGGTTCCGGGTGCCGGCTGTCCTGGTGTCCCCGTACTCCCGTCCCGATTATGTGTGCAGCGAGGTGTTCGACCACACCAGCGTGCTCAAGCTGGTGGAGCAGAAATGGAATCTGCCGCCGCTGACCGCCAGGGACGCGGCGGCGGTCTCGCCGCTCAGCGCGCTTGACCTGACCGCGCCGCCCGCCTTCCTGGACCCTCCGTCACTGCCGAAGCCGTCCATGACGTGGGGTTCCTGGTAAGGCCGGCGCATCGCCTATGACAGCAGCGCCTGGCGCATAACGAGCAGCGCCGCCGAGTCATCCTGCAGGTGACCGCCGACGTGGTGCAGGACGTCGTCGTAGAGCCGGTCCAGGGCCGCGCGCGGTTCCGGGCCGGCCAGCAGTGCGCCGCACCGGTCCACTGGATAAAAGGCACCGGAGGAGTCCCGCGCCTCGCTGATGCCGTCGGTGTAGAAGAGGATCCGGTCCCCCGGGCCGAACGGGACGGTGTGCTCTTTCCGGTCGGCCGGGTCGAGGTGGCCAAGCCCGAGCGGAAGGCTGGCCTCCAGCGGCTCGGCGAGCTGCGCCCGTTCACCGCTGAGCAGTAGCGGCGCCGGGTGCCCGCAGTTCAGCAGCCGGATCTCGGCGCCGCCCTGGGCTATCTCGGCCAGGATCGCGGTCACGAACCTCCCGTTCGACGCCTGGTGATCAAGACTTCGCTCGATATGGGCCGCGATCGCGGCCAGATCCGGCTCGTCGTAGACCGATTCACGGAACGCCGCAAGCACCACCGCCGCCGTCTGGACCGCCGCCAGTCCCTTGCCCTGCACGTCGGCGACGATCAGCCGGGCGTTGCCCGCCCTCGCGACGACATCGTAGAGGTCGCCGCCGATCCGCGCCGCCGCGGCGGCCGAGATGTACCGCATGGCGAACTGGAGCTGGCCGACCTCGCGCGGGACCTGACGCAGGAGGACGCGCTGCGCGACGTCCGCGACCGCCCGGACATCAACCAGTTCCCGTTCCTTGCGCTGGCGCGCGGCGCTGGCGATCACAGCCGCCCCGGTGACGCCGGCGATCGTGGCGCAGGCCACGACGGCGCGCATCGAGAAGCCGATTCCGGCGTGGGTGGCGAGCAGCATGCTGAGGACGATCGCCACCCCACCGGTCAGCACCGTCCGGGCTGGCCCCAGCGAAACCGGGGCCAGGGCGGGGCCAAGCGATAGCAGCGACAACAGCCCGGTCTGCGTCCCCGCCAGCAAATCGGTGCAGGCCACCACGGTCATGACGCAGAACGGGACAAGCGCGGCCAGCGAGTTCGGACCGAGCCTGGCTGCTGCATCCTGTCTGCGCATGTTCCAGCCTCCTGCAAAGGCGGGGGAGGTCGCCGAAATGGCCGGGACCGCTGGTGCGCTGAACGGAGGACACTCGGCCATCGCCGCTAAGACTACCCGAACCTGCATCAAGATGTATCGCGTTGAGCGATGTTTCCGCGGACCGGCAGTCACCACTCGTTTCAGGATAATGATTTTTGCTTTGATTAACGGACCGTGGCTCTCCATGTCCGGCCAGCGCGCAGGCCCGGCTTGCGGGCGCCGCGGTCAGCCGAGGACGTAGCTTTCGTCACCGAAGTCGGCGACGACCCTGAGCTCGCCGCCCAGAGCCTGCACGTAGGCGGCGAGGGTCTCCACCTCGCTGCGCTCCAGTTGCCCCTTCTCGATCCGCGATACAAGCGCCTGGCTCACCCCCAGCGCAGCGGCGACCTCGGCCTGGCTCACGTGCTGGCGCTTGCGGACCTCGGCCAGACGGCGCGCACGGACGGCAGCGATCATGCGGTCGGCGCCGGCCCGGATCTGCCGCTCTTCCGCCGGGGAGAATCCGAAGTCCGCGGCCAGATCGTCCCAGGACCGTGCGGCCGGGGTGCTGTGCGAAGGCTGGCTCATCTGGTCCGCTCGTTCCTCAGGTAACCGGCGTACGCTTCCTCGGCTTGCGGGATGGCGGTCTCGCGCCAGACCGCCCATCTCCCTGTTTTACCGCCGCCTACCAGGAACACCGTGTGCCGGTACGGGTCGAAGATGAATAGCAGCCGTACGGCGGTGCCGCCCGCGGACCCAGGACGCAGCTCCTGCAGGTTGGGGAGATTTGCGCCGGGGACCGTAATCACCAGCGGCCGGCCAAGTCCCGGTCCCTCCTCGGCCAGTGCCGTGACCGCCTGGCCGATCTGGATAAGCGTCGCACGGTCGGCCTGCCGCACCTGTTGGAGCCAGCCCAGGCAGGGCTCGACGACGATGACCTTCCATGCGCCCCCGTCATTTCGCATGTGCGCCTACCATCAGCAATACCTCCGATGGGATTTCGGTAGAACCGGTATGGCACCGACAATAAACGCCACCTCTGACATTCCGGCGGGCGGCGGCCGACTTATCCCATAGATCGTTACATGGCAACATTTTGCGCAAAGTATGCGACTGCGAAATCCCGGGCGGCCAGCCGTTCTCTCGGCTTGATTATCTATCGTATGAATAGCACGGAATCCACCTTGCTAAGGTTACTGATTCCTTCGGCCGCCACGCCGGTATAGCGCGAATTACCAGCCCGCAGATGTCTGACTGCTAGCGTTCAGTACCACCGGAATGTGCCGCTGACCTGGACGGAGGCAAGGCGACGACTGTGTTTCAGCGCTCGGTCAAAATCGCATTGGCGAAGCGCCGATTTACCGCGACGCGCGCTACGATCGGCGCGGGCGCGTTCGGCGTGTGCACTCTGGCGGCGGGCATCGGGCTGGCACTGTCGCCCGCTGGCGGGGCGGCCGGCGCCCCGGGTAGGCCACCGCCGGCCAGGCTGGCCCGGCAAGCGGCGCTGTCCAGGCAGGCTCCCGTGCCCGTCAGCACCGTGCCCGCCAGCACCGTGCTCGCGACCGTCCTCAAGGCCGCTCCCAGATACTCAAGCCCGGGGCGGCGCACAGCGGGCATCGTTCCGGCGAGTTGGCACGGACGGCCGTCCGTGCTGCCGGTGATCGCGGCCCGGCCCGGCTGGGTCCGGGTGCGGCTCGCCCAGCGACCGGACGGAGCGTCCGCCTGGCTGCGAATCGGCGACGTCATGCTCAGCAGCACGCCCTACCGGATCGTGATCTCCCTCCCGGCGACACGGCTGGCGCTGTACGACCATGGCCGGCTGGTCTTCTCGGCCCCGGCCGGGGTGGGGGCCCCGGGCGATCCCACCCCGGCCGGTGAGTACTTCGTGGCGTTCGACGAGCAGCCACCGCAGCCCAACCCGGGCTATGGGCCCTTCATCATCGTCACCTCGGACCACTCCCAGGCGATCAACGACTGGGAGTCGTCCGGTGATGCCGTCATCGGCATCCATGGCCCGCTCGGCGAGGACAGCGAGATCGGCACCACCGGAGCGCGGATCTCCCATGGCTGCATCCGCCTGCACGATCAGGCACTCGGAATGCTGGACGCGGTCCCGCCGGGGACCCCAATCGACATTGTCAGCTAGGCGGGGCGGAGTGCCCGCCCAAGGGGAGTAGCGATGTTTTCCTTTATAAGGCGCGGGTTTGCCACTACGAGGCGAGGGTTCGCCACGGCCGCACTCCTCGCGAGCGGGGCCGCGCTGGCGGGCGCGGGCCTGGCCGCACCGGCAACGGCGGCGGCCGCCGCGTCGCCGCGAAGCGATCCGACGATCACCATCCGGGTCGGCGGTGTCCGGACCGCGGAAAACGGTCCGCCGGGGCCGCCCGCCGCGTCCGGCCTGGCCGGGGTGACGTTCCGGGTCACGCCCGCGAGCGCGGGTCTTCCCGATAGCTGCGTGAGCACTTCCGCCGGGCTGTGCACGCTCAGCGTGAACGCCCGCCGGACCTACACGATCGCGCAAGTCGGCACCCCGAGCGGCTGGTTCGCCAGCTCGACCCTCGCCGCCGGGGCCGCGGGGCAAGTGACGGCGCGCGCCTACGACACGCTCAGCGTCGCGGTGGGCACTGGCAATGTGACCATCCCGGTCGCCGCGACCAACAGCGACACCTCACCGACCGCTCGCAGCGGCACCTGGGCGCTTTCGAAGGATGATCCCGCGCTGGCCGAAGGGTGCGGCCTGCGGATCGCGTTGCTCATCGACCTGTCAAGCTCGATCACCCAAGCGGCCCTGCCGACCTACAAGGCAGCGGCCAGGGCCTTTGTGGAGTCGCTTAATGGCACCCCCTCGAGCATCGCGATCTACACGTTCGGCACCACCGCCCCAGCGCCCGGTGCCAACAACGCCAACCTCGCGCCGGTCCCGGTGGCCTCTCAGGCGGGCGTCAACACCCTGATCAGCAAGATCAACGGGCTCACCGTCCCGCCCAGTTCCGGCACAAACTGGGACGCGGGCTTCTGGCAGATCGTGCGGGACATGACCACTTACCACTACCAGTCCGCCATCATCATCACCGACGGCGACCCGACCTATTACGGACCTGCGGGCAGTCTCGGCGGCAGGGGCAACCTCACCCGCTTCGCCGAGACGGAGAACGGCATCTTCTCCGCCAATGCGCTGAAGAGCAAGGGAACGTCGGTACTCAGCGTGGGCATCGGAACCTCGAAGCAGGGACTCCGGTACACCGACAACATCAGGGCCGTCTCGGGGCCGGCCGAGAACACTGATTACTTCAACACGGACTTCGTCACGCTGAGCGCCGTGCTCGCCAAGCTGGCGCTGCGTAACTGCGCCGGCCTCGACCTCGCCAAGAGCGCGGCCCCGGCGACCTACACGCACGCCGGTGAGAAGGTCTCCTACACCTACACGGTGACCAACCCGAAGTACTTCACGCTGCACAACGTCCACGTCACGGACGACCGCTTCGCGAAGGCGATCCCGTGCACGCCGTCTACCCTCGCGAAGGGCGGGACGGCCACGTGCGCGGCCGAATACACCATCAGCCAGGCCGACGTGGACGCCGGCCATGTCACCAACACCGCCAAGGCGACCGGGACGACGCCCAACGACGACGATGTCACCAGCCCGCCAGCCGATGCGACCGTCACCGCGATCCGGACTCCGGCGATCCATCTTGCCAAGTCGGCGTTCCCGGCTGAGTACGCCGAGCCCGGTGAGACCATCACCTACACCTACACGGTGGCGAATACCGGGAACGTGACCCTGCACCACGTCACGCTCACCGATGACAGGCTCGGCACGATCACCTGCCCCGAGACCACGCTCGACCCCGGCCACTCCACCACCTGCCAGGCGACCCGCGTCACCACGACGGCCGACGTGGACACAGGCCACATCACCAACGCCGCGACCGCGACCGGGCACCCGCCCACAGGGCGCCCGGTGACCGGCACCGACCGGGCCACCGTCCACGCGATCCGCACGCCGGGCATCCAACTCGAGAAGACAGCGTTCCCGACCGACTACGCCGAGCCCGGTGAGACCATCACCTACACCTACACGGTGGCGAATACCGGGAACGTGACCCTGCACCACGTCACGCTCACCGATGACAGGCTCGGCACGATCACCTGCCCCGAGGCCACGCTCGACCCCGGCCACTCCACCACCTGCCACGCGTCCCACGTCACCACCGCCGCCGACGTGGGAGCGGGCCACATCACCAATACCGCCACGGTGACCGGGCACCCGCCGGCCGGGCACCCGGTGACCGACTCGGACGGGACCACCGTCCACGCGATCCACCCGTTGGACACCCCCGCCATTCAGCTTGAGAAGACGGCGTCCGCGGGCACCTACAGCGGGGCAGGCGAGCAGATCACCTACACCTACACGGTCACCAACGCCGGGAACGTGCCGCTGCACGGCATCAAACTCCATGACGACAGACTCGGCCTAATCAGCTGCCCGGCGACCACGCTCGCTCCCGCCGCGTCCATGGACTGCCACGCGGAGCACACCACGACGACGGCCGACGTGGACGCCGGTCAGATCATCAACACGGCCATCGTGACCGGGGATCCGCCCACGGGGGTTGCGGTGACCGACGCGGACGAGGAGATTATCGACGCGCAGCGTGCGCCCGGCATCAAGCTGGTCAAATCGGCGTTCCCGACCAAGTACGGCGCGGCCGGGGAGACTATCACCGACACCTACACGGTGACCAACACCGGCAACGTGACCCTGCACGGCATCACCGTCGCCGACGACCAGATTCCCGGGCCGATCGTCTGCCTGACGACGACGCTGGGCCCCGGTGAGTCAACGACCTGCCAGGCACCCCACGTCGTCACCGCCGCCGACGTGGCCGCCGGGCACATCACCAACGTCGGCACGGTGACCGGTGAGCCGCCGGCCGGGCCAGCGGTGACCGACCATGACAGCGACACCGTCGACGCGATCCGCACGCCGGGCATCCAGCTCGCGAAGACCGCGTTCCCGACCAGATACGCCGCGCCCGGCGAGACCATCAGCTACACCTACCTGGTGGTGAACGCCGGGAACCTGCCCCTGCACGGCATCATCGTCACCGACGACACGATCCGCGGGCCGATCGACTGCCCGGCGGGCACACTCGGTCCCGGTGACTCAATGTCCTGTCGCGCGAGCCACGTCATCACAACGGGGGACGTGGCCGCCGGGCACCTAACGAACGTCGGCACCGTGACCGGGGAGCCGCCGACCGGGCCGCCGGTAGCCGCCAAGTCCGCCGAGAGCGTCGAGGCGATCCACCGGCCTGGTCTTCAGGTAGCGAAGTCCGCGTCCCCGGCCATGTACCGGGCGGCCGGTGCGGCGATCGCGTTCACCTACACGGTGGTTAACACTGGGAACGTGTTCCTGCACGGCATTGCGGTGACCGATGACAAGGTCCCCGGGCGGATCGACTGCCCGGCAACCACACTCGATCCCGGTGAGTCCATGACCTGCCACGTCACCTACAGCACGACCGCAGCCGATGTGACCGTTGGCTACGTCACCAACGTCGCCACTGGCACCGGGCGGCCGCCGACGGGTCCGCCGTTGACCGACCGGGACGAGGAGACCGTCACGCTGGTGCCATTGCCTGTGGTCCCGGTGACAGGCTGACGGCAGCCATCAGCCAGCCCGTTCCGCCTGCGGCCGCCGTGCTTAGCGCGGCGGCCCGCGAGCGGGACGGCTGGGCCGGGCTCCGGCGCCGGCGCGACCGTAAGCTGTGGTGCGGGATGCCGTTGAGTGCGTGCTCGGCGTGGCCGACGACCTCGTCAAGCAGGCGGCGCAGGTGGGCGCCGCGCAGTCGGTAGAGGCGCGCCCGTCCCTCGGCGCGCTGGTCCACCAGGCCGCTCATCCGCAGCTTGGACAGATGCTGGCTGGCCGTGGTCGGCGTGCAGCGGGCCGCCTTGGCCAGCGCGGTCACGCCCAGCTCACCCTCGCGCAGCGCCCACAGCAGGCGCAGCCGGGTCGGCTCCGCGAGCATCGTCAGATGGCTCACCGCGACCTCGACGTGCGTGTCCGACAGCGGCTGGCCGGCGGCGGCATGGCGGTGGCTCTCCGCCGCTGCGGGTGCTGGTTCGGGAGCCTGGGTCACGATCAGTATCTTCTCACCTGCGCAGCTGCGAGCGGCTGCGAGTTGTTGGCAAGTAACTAAGAAGCGCATTATAGCTTCTCATCTTCACTGATGCGAATATGAGCGAGTAAGATTCGGGACGTGAACACCCTCCCCGTCCTGCTGCTCGCCGCGGCTGGTGTCGGCTTCGGGCACGCGGTCATGCCCGACCACTGGCTGCCGCTGGCGGTCCTGTCCCGTACCCGGCACTACCGCGCGGGCCGGGTGGCACGCCTGTCGCTTGCCGCCGCCGTGGCCCACGTGGTGGTGTCGTTGCTGCTCGGCGCGGTGGTGGTCCTGGTCGGGCTGCAGTTCCGGGCCACCATCGCCGGTCACGCCGACCTTGTCGTCGGCAGCATCCTGCTGGCCACTGGGGCAGTCTTCCTGATCCTGGAACTGCGCGGAAAGGGCCATGGACACGGGCATGGCGCTCACCAGGACCACGCCCACGGCCACGCCGGGCACCATCACCACAACAACGACCACGAACACCATCAGCACGCGGTGCACGGCGCGGGGCTAACCGTGGTGCTTGACCGGCAGCAAACCACCGCGCCGGCGCAGCGGGCGACGCGGACTCCGCCGCGGGCAAGCGGCGCGCGCCGCCTCGCCGCGCTGCTCGTACCCTTCGGCGCCGCTGCCTCGCCTGACCTCACCATTCTGCCGGTCTTCCTCGCCGCCAGCGCGCTGGGGGCCGGGGCCGCGATCGGCTCCCTGGCGGTCTTCGCCCTCGTCACGGTCGTCACCATCGTCGGACTGACGATCGCGACCGCGGTTGGCGCGGGCCGGCTGACCGCGCCCTGGATAGACCGCGGCGCGAACCTGCTCACCGCGGGGACACTCCTGCTTATCGGGGCCCTCGTCGTCTCCGGCCTGATCTAGGCACCCGCCGCCTCGGCCCCCGGCATGATCAGGCAGCTGCTGGTGGCGGTGGCGACGACCTTGCCCGCCTGGTCGAGGATCTCGGCCTTGCAGAAGGCGACCCGGCGGCCCGGCTTGACGATGGTGCCCACCGCCCGGAGGGTTCCGCTTTCGCTGGTGATGCGGCGCGTGTAGCTGACGTTGAGGTCGATCGAGGTGTACCCGACGCCCGCCGCGAGTGTGGTGTGCACGGCGCACGCCGCCACCGTGTCGGCCAGCGTGCAGACGTAGCCGCCGTGCACCATGCCGATCGGGTTGTAGACGGACTCGTCCGGCGTTCCCTCGAAAACCACGTAGCCCTCCCCGACCTCGACCGGGTGAAAGCCCATCAGCACCGCGATCGGCGGGGCCGGCAGCTTGCCGTCCCTGATCGCCCGCAGGAACTCAAGGCCGGACAGGCCCGAGCCGGCCGAGGCAGTGATCATCGGATCATGCCACTGGACGATCTTGGTCCTGGGCGCGCCCCAGTCCGGCGCGCCAGCGCGATCGGCTGCCTGCTCAACCTCTGTCATTCAAACCTCCAGTACAGATCCCGGCCGTCGGGCGGGCAGGAAACCCGGTGCTCTCCTCAACGGACGACCGACGGGCACCCTCGCGGCTCGCCGCCTCGCTGACCCGCCGCCTCGCTGACCCGTCGCCGCGTTCTGCGCCGCCAGTGAATTTGATTCTACAACTCACTAGAACACGTTCCGGCGCCCGGGTTTACGGGGCAGGCCGTCTACCGCCGGAGGCCCGGATACGCTGGCTAGCGTGACGGATCGCGACACCCGCGGGCTCTCCTTCGGGTCGGTGGCAGCCGACTACGACCGCTATCGCCCTCCCCCGCCGCCGGAGGCGATCGACTGGCTGATTCCCCCGGACGCGACCGCGGTGCTCGACTTGGCGGCCGGCACCGGTGCCGTGACCCGGCTGCTGGCCGGGCGGGCGGAACGGGTTTTCGCGGTTGAGCCCGACGACCGGATGCGCGCGGTACTCGCGGCCCGCTGCCCGCAAGTGGAGGCGCTGGCCGGGCGGGGCGAGGAGATTCCGCTGCCCGGCGCCTCGGTGGACGCGGTGGTGATCTCCTCCGCGTGGCACTGGCTCGACCCCGACCTGGCCGTGCCGGAGATCGTCCGGGTGCTGCGCCCGGGCGGCACGCTCGGCGTGATCCGGGTGTCCTGGGACACCCGGGTGGACTGGGTGGCCGAGTTCAACAGCCTGGCGCGCGCCGCCCGCCGGGCCGATGCCGTCCCTGACGGCCAGCGGCCGGAGCGCCGACCCCGCCGCGAGGTCCGCTTCCCACCCGATTCGCCGATGTCCCCGCTGCAGGAGCACACGGTGGAGTACTCACTGCCGATGACCAAGGACGACCTGTTCGGTCTGCTCGGCACCTACAGCGGCGTGATCACCCTCGACCCCGGCCGCCGCGCCCGGTTCTCGCAGCAGGCCAGGGAATTCCTCAACCGGCAGCCATGGGACCAGATCGGCCTGCCGATGATCTGCCGCTGCCTGCGCTCCACCCGCCTGCCCGGGTAGTCCACCGCCGCGAGCGCCAGTCGGGGACTGCTCAGGCGGTCGCCTTCCTGGTCACCACCACGATGTAGCGGCACTCCTCGGCCGTCTCATTGCGGAACTCCCTGGCCCGCGGCTCGCCGAGCTCGAAGGTGTCGCCGGGCGCGAGTACCCGCTCCGCCGTTCCGTCGGTCAGGGTCAGCCGCCCGGACAGCACCCAGACGAGCTGCGCGATAAACGCATACGCGGCCGCCGGGTACGGCACCCGCGCGGCGGGCGGCAGCGTTACCTCGGTGACGGCGGCGGGGAAGGCGGGCGACGAGATCTGCCGCCGCAGATAGCCGGTGTCCGGGTCCCGCCATTGCGGGGTGTCCGCCGCCCGGCGCACCCGGCCCGCCCCGCCCGCCGCGGCCGGGCCAGCCTCGGGACCGCCGCCATCGGCTGGCGGCCCGGAGACAGTGCGCGACTCGGAGACAGTGCGCGACTCGGAGACAGTGCGCGACTCGGAGACAGTGCGCGACTCGGAGACGCTGAGCAGCTCAGAAACGCTGAGCTCGAGGGCGGCCGACAGCTTGCCGAGGACGACCGCGGTCGGGCTGCTCTCGCCGCGCTCGATCTTGCTGATCATCGCGCGGGATACCCCCGAGGTACCGGCGAGCTGTTCCATTGACCAGCCCCGGCGCTGCCGCTGCGCCCGCAGCCGCTTCCCGAACGCGTCCCGTCCCTCTACTATAGTGGACATGGATCCACTATATAAGATTCGGCCCGCGGGCGGGGACGACGCGGAGGCGATCCGCGCCATCCGCAACGACGTGATCGAGCACTCGACCGCGATGTGGACGACGAAGCTGCTGACACCAGCGGACGGGCAGGCCTGGCTGGCGGAGAACCTCGCGCGCCGTTCGGTGTACGTGGCCGAGGCCGCGGGCGACCTGGTCGGGTTCGCGAACTGGGCACCCTGGCGGCCGAAGGACGGCTACCGGCACACCGTCGAGGACTCGGTGTACCTGGTGGCCGGGCATCAAGGCCGCGGGGTCGGCGCGGAACTGCTCCGCACGCTGATCACCGGCGCATCCGATGCCGGCGCGCACGTGATGATGGCCTGCATCGAGGCCACCAACACGCCCTCGGTCGCGCTCCACGCGCGCCATGGTTTCGAGCTCATCGGGACCGCGCGCGAGGTCGGCAGCAAGTTCGGCCGCTGGCTCGACCTGACCATGATGAGCCTGGCGCTTGCCCGATCGCGGTTACACCGCTGACCGGGAGCCCGGTGCCGGCCAGGCGAAGCAACGGTCCGTTACTCCGGCTGATTTTGATTTCTCTTCCTCGCCGAACGGCAGCAGCACGCGGCCGAGCAGGAAGGCGGCGGCGTAGCAGCCCACGATGGCATCCAGCCAGTGCGCGAGCAGTGCGCCGGCGTAGGTAGGGCCGCCCCAGGCGTTGACGGTGGCGTTCGGGTCGAGGCCGCCGATGAGCTGCGCACCCATCCGCGCCGGGGCGTAGGCCAGCACCAGGACCAGCGGCACCGCCAGCAGGGCCCGCCCCAGATTCGGCAGGGAGAGGCCGTGCGCGAACCGGAGGGTCCGGCCAAGCCGCGCGACCGCGGCCGCCGAGAACGGCGCGGCCCAGGGCGACGGCCCGCGGCCGCCCGCCCGGCGTGACCGGTGTACCTCGATCCCCGCCGCGGTGGCCGCCGCGGCGATGGCCAGCAGAACGTGGACGAGGATGGCGTTGGTGCCCGCGGCGTGGTGCTCGGGCACGGTTGACCGGCGGGCGTACTCCACGGCGCCGTTGGCGATCCCGATGAGGAACAGCACGAGGAAGGCGGCGGCGGCCAACCGGGAAAGCCGCCAGGGCCGGGGCTGCAGGGCATTCGGCCGGTGGCTGACCCGCGGGGTGTGCCCAGTGCGCTCGGTGCGCTCGGTGCGCTCGGTGCGCTCGGTGCGCTCGGTGCGGCTGGTGTGGTTAGGCGCCGTCATGACGTGCTCCCGCCTGCCGTGACCCCGGGCTTGGCCGTATCGCCGCTGCCGTTGGCACTTCGCAGGCGGTGGGCCAGGGCGACGGCGGCCAGCGCCGCCCAGGGAGCGATGGTCGCGACGAGCGCGAGCGCCCGGGCCGGGGTGGTCGGCGCCCACAGAATGTTCGCGGTCAGACCGGCGCGCACGGAGAGGAACTCCAGGCATCCCGACCAGACCAGCGACGCGATGACGAAAGCCAGCTGCCGGTGGCGTTCGGCGTGCAGCTTGCCCGCCCCCGCCACCACGTCGGCGACAGCGCCGGGGGTCAGCCGGGTGTCTTCGAGGAGGGCGGCGAACTCCTCGCCGAATTCCCCCCGCCACTGTTTCGGGTACAGCGCGATAAGCAGGCGGATCATCCCCATTGCAACCGAGCCTTTCCTGCCTCGACGATGCGGGACCAGCTGGCGAGCTGGGCTTGCAATGCCGCCCGCCCGGTGGCGGTGATCTCGTACGGGCGGCGGCGGTCCGCACTCCGCAGCGGGGCGATAAGGCCCCGCTCGACCAGCTTGGTAAGTGAGCCGTAGAGGGTTCCCGGCCCGAGACGGATGCCGGTCTGCGCGAGGATGTCCTCGGTGATCGCGTACCCGTGCTTGGGGCCGTCGGTTAGCGCGAGCAGCACGAGCACCCCCGGTTCGCCGAACCGGGCCAGGCCATCCTGATCACGTCCTTGTCTCGCCATACGTTGCATCGTATGGCGTAATAGTGAAGTGGGTCAAACGCGGCTGGGCGCGCGGCCCCGGGTGCCGCGGAGACTGGCTCAGAATCGGTGCGTGGTGGCGCCGTACGGCGCGCCCTTGGCGTGCGCGAACACCTTGGCCGGGGTAACCGAGAACACCTCACTCGGCCAGTCCTCCGCGCCGTGGTTGTAAAAGCGCCCGTCGCGCACGGTGAACTGCCAGGCCCCCTGCCACTTCACGGCGAACGCCTTGGCGACCTGCTCGAGCGCGATCGCGTCGGTGATCCAGCGCGCCTCGCCCTCAAGGACCACGTCCAGCCCGTGGTCCCAGCTGTTGCAGCCGGTGGTCAGCACCACCTGCGGGTTAGCCCGCAGGTTGGCGAATTTCTGCTCTTCGGTGCCGGTGGTGAACCACAGTGCCCCGTCGGACCATACGGCCACGACCGGGGTGACGTGCGGCCTGCCGTCGGCCCGCACCGTGGAGATCCAGAACAACTCGGCCGTTTCGAGCACGCGCCTGGTCTCGTCCCAGCTGACCGCGACGGCGTCGGCGCCGCTATAGCGCGCGTCGAGTCTGGTTACCGGTGTGTTCATGTGTGTCCCTTTCCGGCGGTGCCCGGGTTTCCGACGGCGTCCTGTCGTTGCCCGCCGTGCTCTGCCATTGGGACGTCGTGGCGGCGCCGAAATAATCGGCCGCCTGATTAATCGCCGGACTGGCCGGCGGTGCGCGTTTCCCATTGGGGCCTGGTAAGCGCGTACTCAACCTCGCCCTGCTCGGCGCCTTCGATGACGTAGCGGCCATCGTAGGCGGTGGTGCGTACCAGGGTCAGGCCGCATTTCTCCAGCACGTGCCGCGACGCGGTGTTGGCCGTCATCGTGTGCGCGAATACCCGCTCGACCCCCAGTTCGGTGAATCCCATGCTGATCAGAGCGCGAGATCCCTCGGTCGCGTAGCCCTGGCTCCAGGCCGGCCTGCGCAGCCGGTAGCCGAGGTCGATGTTGGCGATGCCGCCATCGGGACCGGGGCGGAAGTGGAACCAGCCAAGGAACTCCCCGGTGGCGGCGGACTCGGCCGCCCAGGAACCGAGCCGGTCCAGCCGGCCGTAGACGCCGAGATGGAACGGGATGATCTGGTCCCGGATTTCCTCGCGTGGCGTTGGCTGGCCGCCAGTGAGGTAGCGCATGACCTCAGGGTCGCTGTTCAGGTTGAACAGGTTGTCTACGTCGTCCTCGGTGAACTGGCGTATGGCCAGCCGTGGTGTTCGCAGGATGACCCGCGTATCTCGATCTGTCACGAGGCATGAGTATGCAGGCAGCAAGGCCGCCGCGGAAGAAAAGAATGAAGAGAGAAAGGCCACGTTAGCCTTGGGGAACAAAGCTGAATTGCCGGCCGTTATTTGCTACATAAGGTAATTACCGCGCATTATTTGGCCGCGACAATTCCTATCGTATCACGTTCGCGGTCGGGCGCGATCGACGGGTTGATTGCTGGATTTTAGTGATATTTAATGGATTATCATGGTGAGCGCCATGCCCGGCAGCATGTTCTGGTGGGCCGGTTCCCTGGGCGCCCACCAGCGAGACAAGCTCCGCGCCCGAGACCGCGAGCCAGCGCTGGGTCGTCTCCAGCCGCTTGATGCGGTCGACGACCTCGGCAAGCCGAGCCCGGCCGCGTTTCCACCGGCCGGCCCGCCACAAGGCGGAGCCCACTGCCCGGGAGAGGAGCAACTCGGGGAGCGCCTCAACCTCGGCGGCGGTCAGCGGGCCTGCCGCGGCATAACCGCGGAGGAACGCCGCCGTGCGGCGCCGCCACTGCGCCGCCTCGAGCGCGCCGGACTGGGACAACGCCACCAGGAAATCCTGTGCACGGAAATCCGCGCCGGCCACCTCAAAATCAAGCAGCCCGGTCACCCGCCCGGTGACCGGATCGGCCAGCACGTTCGAGGCCGCCAGGTCGGCGTGGACGACCTGGACCGGCAGCGTGCGGACGGCGCCCGCCCACCACCGCGCGCAGCGGCGGGCCGCCGCTGCCAAGAGGGCGACGTGCTCGTCGTGGACACCCGCGGCCCCCAGCTCGTCCCAGAGGTCCTTGCCGTCGGTCCCGGCTATGGGCACCGGAAACGGGCCGCCCCGCCAGTCGTGGGGCGCGTCCGCCGGCGGAACCCGCCGCATCGCGCCGCCCAGCATCCCTACCGCGCGGCCGAAGCGCTCGAGGGCCGGCTCGCCCTCGAGATCGGGGCGCACCCCCGGCAGCCACCGGCAGAGGGTGGCGGGTCCGGCCGGGGTGTCGATCACCGTCAGCCCGTCGGAGGTCGCCACCGGTTCGGGGACGCTGAAGGGAAGGCTCGCCTGGCGCAGCCAGCGCAGCAGCCGCTGCTCGGCGCTGACCTGGGTCAGCGAGAGGTTTTCGCTGATCCGGAGCACGAACCGGCGGCCATCCTGGGCTACCAGGAAGGTCTGGTTGTTGGTTCCCCGGTCGGCTCTGGCGATCTGCGCGCCCACGTCCGGGGACAGGCGCCAGGCGGGCAGCAGGTCAGCAAGCAACGCCGGGTACTCCGATTCCCGAAACACCGGAGCATTCTCGCCGTTCTTGCCCGCCGGCCCTAATTCTTTATCGCCGGTTCTCTATCGCCGGCGGCCTCTAGTTCAGCAGCGACAGCAGTCCGATGAGCTCCGTTAGCTGTCCCGCGTCGAGCGCGCGCAGGGCCGGAGGTGGTTCGGCGAGCATGCCGCTGGCAAGGGCGGCCGCTTCGCGGCCGGCCGGGGTCAGGCTGACGATCTTGCTCCGCCGGTCGCTCGGATGCGGACGCCGTTCCACGAAGCCCAGCCGCTCAAGCTTGTCCACGATGATGGTGGCGTAGGGACGGTCGACGCCGTGCGCCTCGGCCAGCTGGGCAAGGGTCATCGGCTGCTCCGTGAGCAGGAACAGGACCTTGATCCGCCCGCTGCCCGCACCGAGGCCGAGCCGCTCCCTCAGCGCCTGGTTGGTGCCGTGCGCTTCGACGAAGTCCCGCATCAGCCGCCAGGCGGTGGCGGGCAGTTCCGCGGCGGGGCTGGCGGGGGCGACGGCTGAAGCGCGCGGGTCAGGTGGCGGCGGCTGAAGCGCGGTCATGAACAGTGACGCCTCCCTCCGGCTCGGCGATGAGCAGTTCACGGGTCCGTTCGGCTGTCCGGCGGGCCCAGGCGCTGGTCGAGGCGTAACCGATACCGATCACGGCGAGCCCGCAACCACAGACAACGGCCCAGCCGCCATGACTGGCGGCCACGAACCCGGCCCCATCGCGGCCGGCCACAAGCGACCCGGTCACGGCGACCCCGAGTGTGGCGCCAACCTGGCGGCAGGTCGATGCTATCGAAGCCGCGACCCCTGACTGGGCGGCCGGCATCCCGGAGACGGCGGTATTGGAGATCGGCGGGTTGACGAACCCGAAGCCGAGGCCGAACACGATGTAGACCACGATCAGCTCGGCGATCGGGGTGGCCGCGCTCACCGTCATGAGAACACCCGCTCCCGCGGTGATGGCGACGCCCGCGATGAGCAGCGCCCACCGCGGATGCCCGGCCCCGACCAGGCGGCCAGACAGGCGTGCCGACGCCACGTTGGTCGCCGCCATGGGGAGGATCAGCAGGCCCGCCGTGATCGCGGAGTAGCCGCGCGCGCTCTGCAGATAGATCGTGTTCAGGAACAGGAACGCCGCCAGGGCCGCGAACGCGGCGAACGCGGTCAGCGCCGCCCCCGAGAACGGGGCCGAGGCGAAGAACCGCGGGTCGATCAGCGGCTCCCGGCGGCGCGATTCCGCCAGCGCCACGGCGATACCGGCGACCGCGGCGGCCGCGTAGCAGCCGATGATGAGCGGTGACGTCCACCCGCGGGCGGGCCCCTCGATGGTCCCGGCGGTCACCCCGGCCAGCAGCACCACGATCAGGACCTGCGCGAGCGGATCAAGCCGGCGCGGCCGCGGCGCGCGCGATTCGGGCACGAACCGCCGGGTCAGCCAGATGGCGGCCAGCCCGACCGGCACGTTGACCCAGAAGATGGCGCGCCAGCCGACGGTGCCGACCAGCACCCCGCCGAGCACCGGCCCGACCGCGAAGCTGATCCCCACCACGCTTGCCCACACGCCCATCGCCCGGGCGCGCCGGGCGGGCTCGGTGAAGGTGTTGGCGATGATTGACAGCGCGACCGGGTTGAGCATCGACCCGCCGACGGCCTGGAGCATACGGAACGCCACCAGCCAGCCGAGCCCGGGGGCGAGGCTGCACAGCAGCGAGCCCAGGGTGAAGAGCGCCAGGCCGGTCTGGAAGATCCGCCGCCGGCCGAACCGGTCGGCGAGCGATCCCGACAGCATCAGCAGGCTGGCGATCACTACCGTGTAGCTGTCGATCGTCCACTGCAGGCCGCCGACCGAGGCGTGGAAGCTCCGCTGGATGGAGGGCAGGGCGATGTTGACGATGGTGACGTCAATCCCGACCACGAACAGGCTGAGGCAGCACGTGGCGAGGATGATGCCGAGTCGCCGTTCCTGCTCCCGGTCCCGGCCCTGTCCCCGGCCCGGCAGATTCGTTGTGCTCATACAATCATGATAGTCATACAACTACTTGCGTCAACCTGCGGCTCCGGCCGCCGCGTCGATTATTTTTCGCCTGGGCCTGTCGAATCCGCGCACCGCGCCCGACGTAGAGGTGTAATCAGCACAGGCGCCCGGGCGGGAACACCCGGTCACCCAGAAGAGAGAAGACCTTTCATGGCTCAGTACGCGATCCTGATCTACACCCACGACTCCGCGCACGCCCCCGACGCCACCCCCGACGACCTCGACACCTGCGACCGGCACTCCGATGAGATGGCCGCGAGCGGCGCGATGATCATGGCGTACGCGCTGACGCCGAGGGACATGGCGACGTCGGTCCGCGCCGACGCCATCACCGACGGCCCGTTCCTCGACTCCAAGGAGGTCGTGGCCGGCTTCTACGTGATCGAGGCACCCGATCTCGACGCCGCCCTGGCGATCGCCGGCACCAACCCCGTCGTCCGTGATGGCGGCGGCGTCGAGGTCCGGCCGGTCCACAGCAGCTGGACGGCGCAGTAGTGAAGCACGCCGAACCCCCGTCAGAATGACGGATTTCGCGGCCGTTGAGGCGGCCATCGCCGACGCGCACCGTCGCGAGTGGGCCTGGGTGCTCGCCGCGACGGTCCGCGTCGCGCGGGACCTGGACCTGGCCGAGGACTGCGTGCAGGAGGCGTACGCCGCGGCCCTGCGAACGTGGGCAGGCGCTGGCATCCCCGACAACCCGGCTGCCTGGCTGACGACCACGGCGAGGCGGCGCGCGATCGACCAACTGCGCCGCGACGCGTCGCTGCGCTCCCGGCTGCCGCTGCTGGTTGAGCCGGCCGGGGCGCCCGGCGAGACCGCCGCGCGCGAACGCGGGCACACCGAAGGGGAAGAAGACGCCCTCCGCGCTGTGCTGCCGGATGAGCGGCTGCGCCTCATCTTCATCTGCTGCCACCCCGCGCTCGCCCAGGAAGCCCAGGTGGCGCTCACGCTGCGACTGGTGTGCGGAGTCGCTGTCCCGGACATCGCCCGGGCATTCCTTGTCTCGGAAGCGACCATGGCGGCGCGGATCACCCGGGCGAAGAAGAAGATCTCCACCGCGCGGATCCCCTACCGGATGCCGTCCCCCGGCGAACTGCCGGATCGGCTGCGCGGCGCGCTCGCCGTCATCCACCTGCTGTTCACCACCGGCCATACCGCACCGTCGGGCGCGTCACTGGTCCGCGCCGACCTGGTGGACCGGGCGATGTACCTGGCCCGGATGCTGCGCGAGCTGATGCCGGCCGGCAACGATGTGCACGGGCTGTACGCGCTGCTGCTGGTGACCGACGCGCGGCGCGCGACCCGGGTCGACGCCGAGGGTTGCCTGGTGCGCCTTGAGGATCAGGATCGGTCACGGTGGGACCGCGCCGCGCTGGCCGAGGCGCACGACGTGATCGTCGGCTGCCTGCGGGCCGGCCCACCGGGCCGGTATGTGCTGCAAGCCGCCATCGCGTCGCTCTACGCCGAGGCGCCAGCGTACGACCAGACCGACTGGCCGCAGATCATCGCCCTGTACGACCGGCTCATGATCGTGTGGCCATCACCGATCGTGGCGCTGAACCGGGCCGTGCCGCTGGCAATGGTGGCCGGCCCGGAGGCCGCGCTGGCGGAGGTCGAGCGGCTCGAACGCGACGGGCGGCTGTCGGGGTACCAGTACCTGCCCGCGGTCAAGGCCGAGCTGCTGAGCCGTCTCGGCCGGGCCGGCGAGGCGGCCGACGCCTACCGGCGCGCGCTCGCCCTGGCCACCAACGAAGCCGAGCGGGCCTTCCTCGTGAAGCAGCTCGCCGGGTAACTGACGGTTGGCCGGGCTCGCGTTGGCGACGATGGCGGCAAACGGCGGGATGACGAGCGCGATCACCGACATAATCACCGCCGCGAGGATCGAGAACCGCCAGATCAGAGTCCAGGACAGCACAATCAGGACCAGGCAGACGCCCATCATGATGAAGTAGGCCCGTCTCCTGGTGGACAGGCCGAGCGGGCCCGGCTGGGCCGGCCCGCCCAGCCCGGACGGCTGTCCGTCCGGCGCAGAGCCGTCACGCGGTTCCCCCGGCATCGCGGTCACCCGCCTTCCCCCTCATACGCAACCTCCTTCCCTGCCGAACGCCGGGTATCCGCGCCCGCCGCTTCCACCATTACTGGGCGCTCCGCCGGGCCGGTAGATAATCGTCCTATGCCCGGAAGGCGACTAACGCTGGCAGCCGTGCTCGCCGCCTGCTGCGCGGTCGCCGCACTGGCCGGGGGCGGTACGCGGGCCGTGGTAGCGCAGGCATCGCCGGCTCCGGCTCCGGCCCGGCCGGCGCCGAGGACGGGCCTGCCGTTGGCCCCGGCGCTGGCGGCGCTCGCGGACGCCGCGCCGCGGCCGGATCCCCGGCCGACGGCCGGCAGGTTCTCGTCCGCCGCGGCGCGGGCGTGCGGGGGGCTGCCGAGGTTCAACGCGGCGGCGGCCGACGAGATCATGGCCGGGCAGCTGACGGTCGCGCCGTTCCGCGCCGTCACCATCGACCCGCACCGGGACGGGGACGTCAACTGGAACCTCAACCCGTTCGGGAACCCGACCTGGGCGCAGGATTTCAGATCCGGCAGCTGGATCGAGGACCTGGTCGCGGGGTACCTGGCGGGCGGCAAGCGGGCCGGCGCCTACCGGGCCAGGGCGGCACGGCTGGCCGCGGGCTGGCTGCGGGCGCTGCCCGTCTCCGGCCGGGATCCTCGAACGCTCGTCTGCATCGCGCAGGCGTTCGGCGGCCAGGCCTGGATCAACGACCAGATCCCGCTGACCGTGAACTACTACGCGGCGCACTGGATGGGCGCGTGGAACCACGGTCTCATGCAGGACATCACGCTGCTCCGCATCGGCTGCGGCTACCCGCCCGGCGCGTTCGGCGGTGCCGCGCTGAGCTGGCGGAAAACCGCGTTCGCGCAGATTATCGCCGCCTTCGGGCCTAACCCGCTCGGGCCGGCCATCGACGCGCAGGGCGCGGTCAACGAGCAGGCCACGCTCTACCAGAACTTCGTCTACGGCCTGTGGCAGACCGCGCTGCCCGAACTGTCGTCCTGCGGGTACCAGCTGCCCGGCTGGATCACGGCGCGGATCGCGAAGCTGCCGGCCGTCCTCGGCAACGCGACCGAGCCCGACGGGGACCTGGTGCAGATCGGCGACAGCTACGTCGAGCAACCGGCCGCGTCCCCGCGTGGCCCGGCTCTCGTCGCCGTCTACGCGCGGGCCGGGTACGTGTTCGGACGGTCAGGGTGGACGCCGGCCGCGTCGTTCTACTCGCTGCGGTTCGGGCCCGGGCGGGAGATACATGGCCACAACGACCACATGGGCCTCACCTACTACGCCCGCGGGCGCGACCTCATCGTCGACGCCGGGCACTACGGGTACACCGCCACCGGGTACCGCGCGTGGCTGCAGTCCCCGGAAGCCGCCAGCACGCTGGTGCTGCCGGGGGTGCCGTTCTCCCCGGCCGCCGCCACCTCCCTGACCGCCGACCGGATCGGGCAGTACGGGCAGTTCTACGAGCTCTACGACACCGCCTTCGGCCGGGATCCCCGCTACCGCTCGGTGTACGTCAGCCAGCGGCCGGACCTGATCATCGTCTTCGACCGTGCCCGCGGCGGGTCCAGCGGATCGACCTACGCGCAGCTGTGGCACCTGGACCCGTCATTGCGGGTGGCCAGCGTGACCCGCTCAGCCGCGGTCGCGACCGCGCCGGGGACCACCTTGACACTGGCCCAGGTGCCGCTGCCTGGGCAGGTGATCCCGGCCGGGTCAACGCAGGTGGTCCGCGGCCAGAGCGGTCCTTACCAGGGGTGGGTGTCGCGTCAGATGCTGCGGCGCAGCCCGGCCGACGTCGTCACGATGACCAGGTCCGGGGCCTCCGCCGCCATTCTCACCCTGCTCATCCCCACCGCCCCCGGCACGCCGGTGGCCTACTCGGTCACCGGCCCGCCGTCAGGACCCTACCGGCTCCGCGTCACGGCCGGCGTGTCCGCGACGTACTACACGATCACCGCCGAGGGAGTCATCAGCTAATGGGGACTATCGGGTCGTCGCCGCCGCGGGCTCGGTGCCTGGTGGCCGCGGGCCGGTGGGTACTGTCATCAGCGCCCTGCGCTGCCGGCTGGGTAAATGATTTCCTCGGCCGGGAGCGGATCGCCATACTCAACGAATGGCCGCTTCGATAGCAGACCCGTTGATCCATCCCCAACTGCGCCGCGGCCTGGTGCTGCGTGTCGCGGGCGAAGAATCCTGCCAGGTCCTGCTCGCGGGCCAGGCGGCCGAGGTCCCGTTCGCCTCGCGGTTCCCGAGCCCGCGCGAGCGGCGGGTCTCCCCTGGCAACCTGGTGGCGGTCGCCGAGGTAGCCGGCCACGCCCGTGCCATCGTGTGGCGCTGGTTCGATGCCGTTGTGCTGGGCACGGAGGCTGACGGCATCCGGCTCTGGGAGCCGCTGCACGGCGAGGTCGTCGCCCAGCCCCGTAACCCACGGCAGCGATATGACCGGGCAACACGCGCCTACCTGTCAGCAGGCCTTCCCGGCGCCGACTGGTGGGTCGCCGGCCAGGCAGTGAACCGGGCCGAGGACGCCGACGTGGAACTGGGCGAGGTCGAGCGACTCTACTCCGAACATGCCCTGTGGCCATCCGTCTTCGGCCCCGCGCTCCCCAGGTAAGTGATCCAGCGGGCTAGGGCGTTAACGGGGCGTGGATCACGAATCAGCCGGCTTTGCCGAGTTCTACCAAGCGACGCGGGATGACTGCCTGCGCGCCGCCTTCGCCAGCGTGCGATACCCGGGTGTCCCGGTTCCGCCGCCGACAGGCGGACTCAAGCTCCCAGCGGGCCGCCCGACTGCGCCTCGCGGGCCGCGTGGCGCCGGTGGGTGGGCGTGGGCGCTACGTGCATCTTGCTGTTATCTCGGGGTGTTAGTCGGTGCCGGCTTCCATGGCGGCGCGGTCGAGGAGCTCCTCGTCGCGGCTCTGCCCGGCCCCGCCGAGGCCGGCCGAGGCGATCGCCTCCGCGCCGCCCTGCGGCATTGCCCCGATGAGCTCGCCCGGGGTGGCCGTCTCGGGTCCGATCAGCGGCGGGTGGCCGCCGCCGCCGAACATGCCAAGGCCCGCGTACTGCTCGAGCTTGGCCCGGGAGTCGGCGATGTCGAGGTTGCGCATGGTCAGCTGGCCGATCCGGTCCGACGGGCCGAAGGCGGCGTCCTCCACCCGCTCCATCGACAGCTTGTCCGGGTGGTAGCTGAACGCCGGGCCGCTGGTCTCGATGATCGAGTAGTCCTCGCCCCGGCGCAGCCGCAGCGTCACCGACCCGGTGACCGCGGTGCCGACCCAGCGCTGCAGTGACTCGCGGATCATCAGCGCCTGCGGGTCGAGCCAGCGGCCCTCGTAGAGCAGCCGGCCGAGCTTACGGCCCTCGTTGTGGTAGGCGGCGACGGTGTCCTCGTTGTGGATCGCGCAGACCAGCCGTTCGTAGGCGGCGTGCAGCAGCGCCATGCCCGGCGCCTCGTAGATGCCGCGCGACTTGGCCTCGATGATCCGGTTCTCGATCTGGTCGGACATGCCCAGGCCATGCCGCCCGCCGATGGCGTTGGCCTCGAGCACCAGGTCGACCGCGGAGGAGAACTCCTTGCCGTTGATCGAGGCCGGGCGGCCCTGCTGGAAGGTGACGGTGACGTCCTCGGCGGCGATCTCCACCGCCGAGTCCCAGAATCGGGCCCCCATGATCGGCTCCACGATCTCGACGTTGGCGTCGAGGTGCTCGAGCGACTTGGCCTCGTGGGTGGCGCCCCAGATGTTCGCGTCGGTGGAGTAGGCCTTCTCCTTGCTGGCCCGGTACGGCAGCTTGCGGTCGGTCAGCCACTGCGACATTTCGGCCCGGCCGCCGAGCTCGGCGACGAATTCGGCGTCGAGCCAGGGCTTGTAGATCCGCAGCGCCGGGTTGGCGAGCAGGCCGTAGCGGTAGAACCGCTCGATGTCGTTGCCCTTGTAGGTCGATCCGTCGCCCCAGATCTGCACGTCGTCGGCGAGCATCGCCCGCACCAGCAGCGTGCCGGTGACCGCCCGGCCAAGCGGCGTGGTGTTGAAGTAGGCGCGGCCACCGGACCTGATGTGGAACGCCCCGCAGGTCAGCGCGGCCAGCCCCTCCTCCACCAGGGCGGCCTTGCAGTCCACCAGCCGGGCGCCCTCGGCCCCGTAGGCGCCGGCCCGGCTGGGTACCGAGGCCACATCCGGCTCGTCGTACTGGCCCAGGTCGGCGGTGTAGGTGTAGGGCACCGCCCCCTTCTCGCGCATCCACGCGACCGCGACCGAGGTGTCGAGGCCGCCGGAGAAGGCGATCCCGACACGTTCACCAACAGGCAGGGAGGCGAGCACCTTAGTCATGGATGAAATTATATGCACAGTAGTGCATGATCATGCAACGTGAATATCCGATCTCGGCCCCCAGCGCCACCCGGCGCGCCCTAGCGCAACCCGACAGGACGCGGCTAGCTTTCCGCTTCTTGCTGTTATCTCGCAGCGGCGTCCCGGAGGGCGGTTCCGCGACCTGTCATCTACGCCAACGACATCGTCCATTGGTGTCAATGGCGTAACCGACAGGCCCGAGTAGGTCGATGGCGTAGACGGCAGGCCCGAGTGGGTCGTTGGCGTAGACGGCAGGCCCAAGGGGGTCGATGGCGTAACCGGCAGGCCCGAGTGGGTCGATGGCGTAGACGGCAGGCGCGTACCGGTCGACGGTGTGGTTGAGGGGCTGGGTGGCTCGTAGCTCTTCAGTAACACCGGCAACGGTGGAATTCGGCTGTCCGCCTGTCGACGTCTCGCACCTTCGTTAATAGAAAATCACTTTATGACGGGAATGACACTATTTAGGGTAAAAGGCGAAGACGGCAATTCCTCCTGCTTTACGCTTCCGCTTACCTGCCTGTAGGCCGCAACTCAGGAGGAATATCCGTGTTCCGCTCGCGCCGCAGAATTCTCGCGCCACCACTGGCACTAGTCCTACTAGCCCTACTAGCCCTAGTGGGCTGTGGTGACCTGGTATCTAGCCAGGGAAGCACTAGTCCGAACGGGCTAGAAAAGACAACACTCAACGTGGCCGTGGTGCCCGCGGTCGATTCCGCCGGCTTTTTCGTCGCACTGCACGAAGGCCTGTTCGCCAAGCATGGACTGACGATTCACTACACCCCCGCGGTCAGCAGCGACGAGGTGATCGACCAACAGGTCGACGGTCAGTACGACATCACCGGCGGGAACTACGTCTCCTATATCCAGCATTACGTGGAAAACCATCAGCCGCTGGAGATCATCGCCGAGGGCTCAGTGATGCAGGAGGGCGCGCAGGCGATCTACACGATGCCGAGCACCCACATCACGACGCTCAGCGGGCTGAAGGGTCACCTGCTCGGCATCAACGCGCCGCTCAACATCAACTATCTGCTGGTCGCCTCGGTGCTGACCGAGAACGGGATCAAGCTGTCGCAGGTGCACTTCCCCACTCAGCCGATCCCGTTCCCCGACATGGCCGCCGATCTGGCCCAGGGGAAGATCGCCGCCGCCGCGATGCCCGAGCCGTTCGCCACCGGCGCCGAGCAGAAGTTCGGCGCCGTCCCGCTCTCCGACCTCAACCAAGGCGCCACCGAGAGCTTCCCCATCCAGGGGTACGTGGTCACCCGATCCTGGGCCGAGCAGAACCCGAACACCCTCAGGGCGTTCGTCGCCGCGCTCACCCAGGGCCAGGAGATCGCCGACACTAGCCGATCCGCGATCGAGCACGCCATGGAATCGCTGCAAGGCCCGCAGAACGGCCAGATCCCGCCGATCATCGCCGCTGTCATGGCCATCAACATCTACCCGACCTCGATCGACAAGGTCAGGATCCAGCGCGTGGCCGACGTCATGTTCCAGTTCGGTTTGCTCAAGACCCGGTTCAACGTGAGCCCGATGATCGGTCCGTGACCGGCGGGGGGACATAACGGGCAGGCCGGCGGTGTTGCGGGATACGTGATCACCGCTCGGCACCGGTCCACGGCCCTGCTCGTCTCCGGGTGCTACTTCATGGAGATGCTCGACGGGACCATCGTCACCACCGCGGCGCCGCGGATCGGGGCGGCGCTGCACGCCCCGGCGACCGAGATCGGCCTGGTTGTCACCGCCTACCTGCTCACCCTGGCCGTGCTCATCCCGCTGTCAGGCTGGCTGACCAGACGGCTGGGGAACCGCATGGTCTTCCTGAGCGCGATTGTGCTGTTCACCGGGGCATCGATCGGCTGCGCCGCCAGCGGGTCGCTCGGCGAGCTGGTCGCGATGCGGGTGCTGCAGGGCGCGGGCGGGGCGATGATGGTGCCGGTCGGCCGGATGATGGTGCTGTCCAAGGCGGCCAAGGAGGACATCCTGCGGCTGACCTCCTACGTGGTCTGGCCCGGGCTGCTCGCCCCTGTCATCGCTCCCCTGGCCGGCGGGCTCATCACCACCTACACCTCATGGCACTGGATCTTCCTGATCAACGTGCCGCTCGGCGCGGTCGCGTTCGCGCTCGCCTGGCGGCTGGTCGACGACGGGCGCGAGGCTGACGCCGTCGTCCCGCCGCTCGACTGGGCCGGGATGCTGCTCACCGGGGTCGGACTGGGCGGGCTGGCGTGGGCCGCGCACCTCGTCTCGCTGTCCGCCCCGCCTGTCCTGCAGACGGCGCTGATCTTCGCCGGGTCCGTCGCGTTGCTCGCCGTCGCGGTCTGGCACCTGCGCCGCGCCCCGCATCCGCTGCTCAACCTGCGGACGCTTGATAACGCCACGTTCCGGGTCACCCAACTCGGCGGCACCGGGTACATGCTGGTGGTCGGCTCGATGCCGTTCCTGCTGCCGCTGCTGTTCCAGACGGGCTTCGGCTGGTCACCGGTCAAGTCGGGCGCGATCACCGCGTTCGTCTTCGTCGGGAACGTGGGGATCAAGCCGGCCACCACGCCGCTGATCAACCGGTTCGGGTTCCGCTCGGTGCTTGTCGCCTCCGCGCTCGGCACGGCGGCGGGAGTCGCGGCGCTCGGTTTCACCACCGTCGCGACCCCGGTCGCGCTGATCGCACTCCTCGCCCTGGCCAGCGGCGTCACCCGGTCCACCGGGTTCACCGTCTACACCACCGTCGGCCTGGCCGACATGCAGCCGGAGCTGATGCGTGACGCCAACACCCTGGCGGCCACCTCCATGCAGCTCGCCGCGGGGCTCGCGATCGCGGCGGCGACCGTGGCGCTGCGCGTCGGCGGAGCCGTCACCGGGACCGCGGCTGGCCCCGGTGACAGCGGGCAGGGGGCCTTTACCATCGCCTTCTGCCTGCTGGCGCTGGTCGCGGTCGGCTGCGCCGCCGAGGCGCTGCGGATGGACCGGCGGGCCGGCGACGCGGCCCGCCGCCCCCGCGCCACCGCGAGCGCCGGCCGCGCCGCGTCATGAGCAGGGCGGTTTAATTCCGAGCGTCAATTAATCGCATATGTGCCGAAAAGCTTCACGATTACGGACCAACTCCCCCGAAGAACAGCCCCATTACGCTGCCACCAGGATTTTTATTGCCGCAAATTCTGGCGGTCGTGACGGTGATGCCGATAACGTCTGCGACATCATTTCCCACCTGGCCGAACTGGCGGTTTACCGTGGTCAAACAGGAATCGCGGCAGCGATATCGAATAACCCCGACGAACACGCGGGCAATATGGCCCGAATTGTTCCCGCCGCCGCCGGAACGCGTGGCCGTCACGCCCGGACGGTCCGCTGTCCGGGTCGCCCTGTCGGCGATCGCGCTGGCCGCGGGCGCGGCCGCGATGCTGCTGCGGATTGCCGGACGGTCGCCACTGACCACGATCTGGGCGGAGGACCGAACCGTATTCCTCGTCCAGGCTCTCGCCAGGCCCTGGCACCTGTTCTCTTCCTACGCCGGCTACCTGGAGCTGCTGCCGCGGCTTATCGCGCAATTCGTTACGTTCTTGCCGCTCCGGGACGCATCCGCCGCATTCGCTATCTCCGGCGCCGTTACCGCTTCGGCGGCAGCGCTATTCGTCTTTTACGTGAGTGCCGGGCACGTCCGCTCCGGCTGGCTGCGCGCTCTCATGGCGGCGGCGATCCTGCTCCTGCCCGTCGCGCCGCTTGAAATCGCCGACAGCGGCGTCAACACCCCGTGGTACCTGCTTTTCGCGCTCTTCTGGGCCGCGCTGTGGCGGCCGCGCACTGGGCGCGGCCGCGCGCTGGCCGCGCTCATCGCGTTCCTGGCGGGGGCATCCACCCCGATGGCGCTGGCGATCGCGCCGCTGCTCGTGCTCCGGATGGTGGCGCTGCCCCGGATCCGGGAGCATGCGGTGACGGCCGGCCTCGCGGCCGGACTGCTGCTCCAGGTGCCGGTCATCGAGTCGGCGCCCAACTCCCGGGTCAGCCAGCTGACCTCCCCCGGCGGGGTGATCGACTTCGTCGCGCACGACGTGGTGCTCCCCGCGCTCGGCTGGCATCTGGACTGGTGGCTGCGGTCCGCCGTGGGCAGGGACGATGCCACCCTGTTGGTCGGCTGCGTGCTGGCGGCGGTCTTCTGCGCGATCGCGATCACCCAGCCCGCGCGGGTCCGACTGCTGGCCGCCGCCGCCCTGGTGTGCGGTTTCCTGCTCGCGGCGGCGGCGGCGACGCTGTCCCGCTGGGTCACCACTGACGCGGTCCACTTCCACATCGAGCCCGGGTCCCGGTACACCACGCTGCCCATCTTCCTGATGGAAGCGGCGGTGATCGTGGCGGCCGACAACGTCCGGCAACGCGCCCGCGACCGGGTGCGGGCCGACGACCAGGCGGCGGCGTTCGGGGTGACGCCCTGGACCGGCTGGGCCAGGGGCCGCGGTGCCACCGCGGTGTTGACCGCGCTCCTGCTGGTGCTGTCGATCGGCTGGATCACCGACTTCCGCAGCGACAACGGCCGGGCTGGCGGGGCCATCTGGGCGCCCATCGCCAACCGATGGCTCACGGACTGCCAGCGCACCCCTCAGGGCAGCATTCGGGTCGCGTCGCTGGAAGTCGGCTCGGTGGTCATCCGCTGCTCAAGCCTGCGCCGGTTAGCCGGCAACCGCACGATTGCGCCAGTAACCCGACGATCCGTACCCGCTCAGCCAGAACCCGACGATCCGTACCCGCCTAGGGCCAGTCCGGTTGGTGGCATTTGGGCTCAATTCGGCCAATCCCATAGCCCGTCTGGGCCACACAAAGCCCAATTCCACTGACTAATCGGTCAATTCCCTCTAGCCTGTCGCCGTGCTAACCAAGTCGAAGGGCATGCTCGTCGCGTCGGCGCTTTCGCTCGCCGCCGCAGGCGGGTCCGTGGTGGTGATCCGGGCTGTGTCGACGGGCCCGGAGAACGTGGCGGCGGCCGCGCTGCCCGCGCCGGTCGGTTCCGCGGTCACGGCGAGGGTGCCGTCCGGTGCTGGTGCGGGTTCCGCTGACGGCGCGGGGACCTCGGGCACCACCGGGACAAGGACCGCGGCGGGCCAAGGCGGCCAGGCCGACTTGGGGCTGGTCGGCGGGCCGACGGCAAACGGCCAGCCGCGGCGCGCCCCGACGGTGGCCGCGGCGGCCGGGCAGGGCGAGCAGGGACCGCTGCCCGCGGGGGCGTTGCCGGAGGACGGCGCCGTCCCCGGCGCGCTCGCGTCACTGCGGGCGCTGGCCGCCTCCCGCGCGGTGACCACCGGGCTGCCGCACTCGCCGCGACTACTGAACCAACTGGCTGGCTCGGCTGGCTGGGCCGGCCAGCACGCCCTGCCAGCGCCGGGCAGTTCCGGACCGACGTCGGCCGTCACCTCAAGCGCCGCCGCGGCCGCCACCGCGACTCGGGCCAGCGCGACTCGGGCCACCGCGACGCCGGCCACCGCGGCGCCGGCCACCGCGGCGTCCACGGTCGCTTCCCCCTCCGCCGCCGCCACCATGCCCGGCCTCGACGTGGCCTCCTACCAGCACCCGGTCACCAGCCAGTACCCGCACGGGGCGCCCGTCAACTGGCAGCAGGTGGCCGCGGCCGGATACCGCTTCGCCGCCATCAAGGGGACGGAGGGCGACTACTACGTCAACCCCTGGGTGACCACCGACCTGTCCGGGGCGAAGGCAGCGGGCCTGGACGTCACCCCCTACCACTTCGCCATCCCCAACGGCAGCAGCGGCCAGCAGCAGGCCGAGTTCGCGGTGGAGTACTCGGGGTACACCCCGGGCGCGCAGACGCTGCCGCTGATGCTGGACATCGAGTACGACCCCTACGTGGCATCCGACGGCACCAACGAGTGCTACGGCCTGTCCGCGTCGCGGGAGACCGCCTGGATCTCCGCCTTCGTCACCACGGTGCGGTCGCTGACCGGCCAGTACCCCATCATCTACACGACGGCGAACTGGTGGGACACCTGCACCGGCAGTTCCACCGCCTTCGGCGACGACCCGATGTGGGTCGCGGCGTACGGGTTCGACACCCCTCCGATGCCGGCTGGCTGGCAGGACTGGTCGTTCTGGCAGTACACAAGCGGCGGCACAGTACCCGGCGTGAACAGCCCGGGCACAACCGACCTCGACTGGTTCAACCCGGCGGCGATCGGGCTGATCGACCCCGGCCCGCTGGCGAGCCGTCCGCTGACCCGGGTGTCGGTCCATCTCGCCACGCTCGGCGCGCTGATCGGCGAGCAGCTGAGCTGGACGGCGGCCGGCCTGCCACCCGGCGTCCGGATAGGACAGAACGGCGTGCTGGCCGGAACGATCACCAGCACCGGCTCGTCGCTCGGCGCCGTGACCTATCAGCCGCACGTGACCGCCACCAACACGACCGGCGCATCCGTCACCGTGACCTTCGACTGGCAGGTCGCCGCGTCCTGTCCTGAGCTGCACATCACCGCCGGCGTCTGCCCGGAAAAATAGCGACTGCCGCTAGCGGTGCCCCTAATGGCGCCGCCGCTAACGGTGCCGCCGCTAACGGTGCCGCCGCTAACGGTGCCGCCGCTAACGGTGCCGCCGCTATCCGGCGGCCGCCGCGGCCGCGCGGATCGCGGCCGCCTGCATCCGGGCGCGCAGGTCGGCGTTCGCGGCCCGGCCGGTCCGCGCCTCGACAATGCGCGGCCCGGTGCCGGGGACCGTCGCCGCGACCGCCTTGGCGACGTCGCCCGGCCGGACCGCGAGGGTGTAGGGAATGCCGAACGCGCCGGCCAATTGCTCGATGGAAGCCCCGTGCGGCGTCCCGAACGTCCGCTCGAACAGGGTCAGCGCCGTGGACTCGCCAGCATCCAGCTCGACCGGCGACCCGCCCGACCGCGCACCGCCCGACCGCGCACCGCCCGACCCCGCACCGCCCGACCGCGCCCTTCCCGATTGCGCACCGCCCGATTGCGCACCGCCCGACCCCGCACCACCTGACCGTGCACCGCCCGAATGCGAGCCATCCGATCGCGCCCCGGGCGGCATCAGGCGGCCCGCCACCCCACCGCCGAACCGGGCGGGCTCGAGCCCCTCGAAGATGCCGCCGCCGTCGTTGTTGACCACGACCACGCACAGGTCAGGCCGGGGTTCACCCGGCCCGATGGCCAGCCCGGGCGCGTCGTGCAACAGCGACAGATCCCCGATGAGCGCGAACGCCACCGCCCCGGGATGGCCGGCCGCGTGCGCGAGCGCCGCACCGGCGGCGGTCGAGAAGGTCCCGTCGATCCCGCTCGCCCCCCGGCTCGCGCTCACGCGGGTATCCGCCCGCGGCGGCAGCAGCAGATCGATATCCCGCACGGACAGGGAGTTCCCGCACCACAGCAACGCTCCCGCGGGCAGCGCGGCGACCAGCTCGCGGGCGACCTCCGGCTCTGAAAGCGCCTGACCGGCCACCGCGGTGAGGTGACTCTCGCGCCAGGCGTCAAGCACCTCGTCCGCCGCCCTGGCCGCCGCCGCGTCCGCCCGGCGCCACCCCTGGAGCCAGTCTCCGCCGACGGCACCGTCCGCCCCGCTATCAGCTTCCCCCCCGGAACCAGCATCCGCCAGCGGCGCCCGGCCGGCGCCGGCCGGGCGCTGGCCGGCCGCCGGCCCGCCGGTCAGCCGGATCACGGTCGCCACGTCGGTCGCGGCGCGTTGCGGGTCGGCCCACCTCCCCGGTCCCTGCGCGAGAACCACCTGCCGTACCGGCGGCGCCGCATCGCGGCCGAGCCGGAGCAGCGCCGACTGCGGCCGCGACAGCCCCGGCCGGCCGGCCGAGATGATCACGTCGGGCCGGTGCACCGCCATGAACTCGGGCGACGCGAGCAGGTACTGGTAACCAGTGAGGGCATTGGGCCCGCGCCGCGCACCGGACGACGGCTCGGCCAGCACCGGCCAGCCCGCCAGCTCCGCCAGCGCGACCAGGGCGGGCGCGTCATAGTCACCGTCCCCGCACACGACCACGCCCCGCTCGGCCCACGGCAGCTCGAGCGGCTCCGCCACCGCGGCCGCCGCCCTGACCCGGGTCCACGGGCCGCCGTCGGCCCGTCCCGCCAGCGGTTCCGGCCACGGGGGCTGATCATCTGGCACCAGCGGATCGCGCAGCGGGATGTTCAGGTGGACCGGCCCCGGGAGGGTGCCGAGCGCCCCGGCCGCGTGCGCCCAGGCGCGGCAGGCCAGCGAGCGCCAGTAGCCGGCCATGCCCGGCAGCCGCTCAGGCACCCCGGTCTCTGCGTACCAGCGGACGGCCGACCCGTACAGCTTGACCTGGTCCACCGTCTGGCTGGCGCCGGTGCCGCGCAGCTCCGGCGGCCGGTCGGCGGTGAGCAGCAGCAGCGGGACGGCGGACTCGTCGGCCTCGATGACGGCCGGGTGCAGGTTGGCCGCCGCCGTGCCTGACGTGCACACCACCGCGACCGGCCGTCCGCTCGCCTTCGCCAGCCCCAGCGCGGTGAACGACGCGGAGCGCTCGTCGATCCGCACGTGCAGCCGGACCCGGTCCGCCCGGTCAAGCTCGTCGAACGCCATCGCCAGCGGCGTGGACCTCGATCCCGGCGCGATCACCACCTCGCGCAGCCCGCAGCGGGCAAGCTCGTCCGCCAGCACGGTGCCGAACGCCGTCGACGGGTTCACAGGTACCGCGCCGCCGCCAGCGCGCGCTCCCGCCACGGCTCCGGGTCGGTCTCCCAGCGCGCGAGCGCGTCCTGGTCGGCCGGCGGGCGGCGGACCGGGAGCCGGCCGCCCGCCTCGGCCAGCGGCGCGGCGGTCACGTCGCCCTCGAGCAACGACATCGTGGCGAGCCCGCAGGCGTAGGGCAACTCGGGCAGGGCAGCGGCGAGGGCGAGGCCGGCCGCCAGCCCGACCGAGGTGTCGACCGCGCTCGACACGACGGCCGGCAGCCCGCAGGCCTGCGCCACCCGCAGCGCGGCCCGGACCCCGCCCAGCGGCTGCACCTTCACCATGACGATGTCGGCGGCGCCCGCCGCCCGCACCTTGAGCGGGTCCTCGGCCTTGCGGATCGACTCGTCGGCCGCGATCGGAATGTCGATAAGGCGACGTAGCCGCGCGAGTTCCGCCAGCGTGGCGCACGGCTGCTCGGCGTATTCGAGACCGTAGCGGGACAGCTGGCGCAGCATCCGCCGGGCCGCGTCCACCGGCCACCCGCCGTTGGCGTCCACCCGGATCCGGCCGCCGGGGCCGGCCGCGTCGAGCGCGTCCCTGACCGCCGCCACCCGTTCGACGTCCTCCGCCTCCCGCTGCCCCGGCTCGGCGACCTTCACCTTGGCCGTCCGGCAGCCCGAGGTGGCGACGATCTGATAGGCGCGCTCGGGCCCGACCGCGGGCACCGTCACGTTCACCGGGATGAAGTCCCTGAGCGGGGCGGGCCACGGGACCGTGGCCGACTCGATCGCGCTGGCCAGCCAGCGGGCCGACTCGGCCGGGCCGTACTCGGCGAACGGCGAGAACTCGCCCCAGCCGGCCGGCCCCTGGATCAGCGCGCCTTCCCTGACCGTGATGCCGCGGAACTTGGTTCGCATCGGGATCGCGAATGCCCGCAGCGTCCCGAGTAGCTCAGCAAGCTCACTCATCCCGCCCCGGCTCCCTGTCTCGTAACCTCGCGATCGCCTGGGGTCTAACCTTATCCATCGTGACGAATCGGCCCCTGCACGCGGTGCTGGTCTCCGGCGTGGCGGACGCGGACCTGCTCAGTGAGCTCCTCGCGAGGGCGCTGGACGGGACCGGCCCGGCCATCCTGCCGCTCGACGCGGACCTGCCGGCTGCGCGGCTGCGGCAGCTCATCGACGTTTTCCGGCCCACTGTAATCACGGACGGTGATGGTGGAACCACCGTACGTTCCTCCTCGGGCGGGGTTTCTCCCGGAGTCGCACCGGACACGGCCGTCATCATCACGACCTCGGGATCCACCGGAGAGCCCAAGGGCGTCGAGCTCAGCGCCGCGGCGCTCAGCCACTCGGCGCGGGCGACCCTGGCCAGGGTCGGGGCCCGCGCGGGCGACCGCTGGCTGCTGTGCCTGCCGCCGTCCCATGTCGCCGGGCTGCAGGTCCTCGTCCGGTCCCTGATCGCGGGTACTGAACGGGCGCTGGCTCCGTCGGCCACGGTCGACGCGCTCGCGGCCTCGGGGTGCGCGCACGTGTCGGTGGTCCCCACCCAGCTCGTCCGGCTGCTCGACGAGCCCGGCGGCGTGGCCGCCCTGGCCGGCTTCTCCTCGGTCCTTGTCGGCGGCGCCGCGGCGGGCGCGGCGGTGCTCGACCGCGCCCGCGCGGCCGGGGTCAACGCGGTGACCACCTACGGGATGAGCGAGACGTGCGGCGGGTGCGTCTACGACGGGGTGCCGCTTGACGGGGTGCGGGTCAGGTCCGACGACGAGGGCCGGCTGCGGATCTCCGGCCCGGCCCTGCTCAACCGCTACTTCGGCCGGCCCGATCTGACCGCCGCCAGCCTGGTGGACGGCGAATTCGTCACCTCCGACCTCGGCCGGGTGGAAGGCGGCCTGGTGCTGGTCTCCGGACGGGCCGACGACGTCATAAACACCGGCGGGCACAAGGTGATCCCGGGTGAGGTCGCCGCCGCGCTGTCGGGTTGCCCCGGGGTCAGGGAGGTCGTCGTGGTCGGGCGTCCGGACCCGGAGTGGGGCGAACGGGTCACCGCGGTGGTAGTCCCGGCAGACCCCTCCGATCCGCCTGGTCTAGAATTGCTGCGTAATCATGTACGCGGGACGCTCCCGCGTTACGCTAGCCCGAGCGAGGTCGTGCTGACGGACGCCATACCGGTGCTCCCGAGCGGCAAACCGGACCTCGCGGCCCTGAAGAAGGCAAGAACGTGACGCCCGCGGGAACAATCTCGGGCGCGGAGCGTTAATTAAGAGTGCCCCCCGCGATAGTCGGTTAATCCGGGCGGGGTTACTTATTGTCATCGGGGAAGTAAGTCGTCTAAGTCGTGTTCGTATTGACGGCGCATCGTATGCGCACGTGCAACAGATGGAGGCAGGTGTCTCATGCCGCGGATCGCAACCGCCAGTTCGGCTCAGGACGAGGAGGCGAGCTCGTCTCGCGTGGATGACCTGATCCAGCGCGGTCGCAGCCAGGGCCACTTGTCCCTTTCTGACCTGCGCACCGCGTTCGAGCAGGCTGGACTGACGCCCGGCGAGGCCCGTTCGATACTGCGTGAACTGAGCGAGGCCGGCGTTCGCCTGGCCGACGAGGAGACCGAGGTCAAGGCGGTGCGGGCGAAGGCCAAGGCCACCCCCAAGGCCACCACGGCCAAGGCCACGACGGGCGCCAAGGCGGCCGCGGGCACGGTCGCCACCTCCGCTGAGGCCGCCGTTCCGGATGTGACCCCCGCCAAGCGGACCAGGAGCAAGAAGGCCGAGGCCGAGGCCGCCGCGCCGACAACCGCTTCCAACGGCCCCGCTCCGGCTGACGGCGACGGGGAGTTCGACGACGACACCGCGGCCACCATTGAGGCCGATGTCGCCGCCTTCGCCGACGCGGTCGACCTGGATGACCAGACGCCTGCCATGGGCGACTCGGTTCACACCTACCTGAAGTCGATTGGCCGTACCAGCCTGCTCACCGCTGAGCAGGAGGTTGACCTGGCCAAGCGGATCGAGGCGGGCCTGTTCGCCGAGCACAAGCTGGACAGCGACCCCGATCTGACGCCGGAACTCCGCCGTGACCTGGAGATGGTGGCCGATGACGGGCGGCGCGCGAAGGCGCACATGCTCGAGGCCAACCTCCGCCTGGTCGTGTCGGTCGCCAAGAAGTACAGCGACCGCGGGCTTTCCCTGCTTGACGTGGTCCAGGAGGGGAACCTCGGGCTGATCCGGGCGGTCGAGAAGTTCGACTACACCAAGGGCTACAAGTTCTCCACCTACGCGATGTGGTGGATCAGGCAGGCGATCCAGCGCGGGTTCGCTGACTCCGCGCGGACGATCCGGCTGCCGGTGCACGTGCTCGAGATGCTCTCCAAGCTGTCCCGCGTCGAGCGTGACATGCACCAGAAGCTCGGGCGCGAACCCACCCCGGAGGAGCTGGCGGTCGAGCTGGACCGGACCCCGGACCAGATCGAGGAGCTGCTGCGCACCTCGCGGCAGCCCATCTCGCTCGACTCCACCATCGGCGAGGACGGCGAGACGTCGATCGGCGACCTCATCGAGGATGTCGACGCGCCGGAGGCCTCCGAGCTGGTGGACCGTCAGCTGATGGCCGAGCAGCTTCGCTCCGCCCTTGACGCGCTCACCCCGCGCGAGGCGACGATCATGGCGATGCGGTTCGGGCTCTACGACGGCAACCCGCACACCCTCGACGAGATCGGCCGCGCCCTCGGCCTGACCCGCGAGCGGATCCGCCAGCTGGAGAAGCAGTCGCTCTCCAAGCTGCGTCACCCGTCCCGGGCGCAGCCGCTGCTCGACTTCGCGTCGTAGCGGGGTTTTCTCCGCCCACCCGCCCGCCCTCTGGAAAAAACGCGTCTGACCCCAGCGGTCTGGCGCGTTTTTTCGTGTGCGCACAGCGCACAAAACGTCCTAGAGTTAGGCGAGCCGTGCACAACGGACGTAACGCGCGGAAGGGACCGGGCACAATGGACAACGACGGCCTGCTTGACGAGCTCCAGGAAGAGATCGGTCCCGACTACTCCCCGCAGCTCCGCCTGGCGCAGGGGATGCTCAGCGGCGACGCGCAGGGGGCGGTGCCCTACCTGCTGTTCTCGATCGCCAAGTCCCTCGAGGACCTCTCGTTCCTGCTGGCCAACGACAGCATCAGCGTGGTCAGCGACACCGAAGAGGAATAATAACCGCGGCTCGCGGGGATGCGGGCGCCGGTCGGTGGCGGCCACCGCCGCCACCGTCACGGCCGCGCAGGCGGAGAGGGCGATCTCGGGGAGTACCGGGACAGCCAGCGCGAGCAGCGCGAGGACCGCGATGCCGGCCAGCCGGGTCCACGGGATAATCCGCCACATCACGTACTTGAACGCGGCGTGCCCGGCCAGGAACAGCGCCGGGCCGCCCAGGATCAGCCAGCCCGACGCCGCGTGCGCCACCGACTCGGGACTGGTGAGGATCTTCTCGTCCCCGGCCGCCGCGATGATGATCCCGGCCACCATGAACGGGTGGATGAGGTGATAGGCGCTGCGGCCCAGCCGGCCGGGGTCGTCTGAGCTCGTGATGACCTCGGTGCTGGCGTCGGCCGAGCGGTCGAAATACAGCCACCACAGCGCGACCGAGCCCGCGAAGGCGACGATGAACGCGGCGATCGAGGTCGCGGTGACCCGGTCCTCCCCCGACAGGGTGGCGCCGATGATGACGATCGACTCCCCCAGCGCGATCAGGATGAAGGCCTGGCACCGCTCGGCGATGTGGCTGCCCTCGATCGTCCAGTCGGCCGTGCGCGAGCGGCCCAGCCACGGAGTCGCGAACCCGGCGATCCCGCCGAGGATGTCCACCCCGACCGCCAGCAGCCAGAGCAGCTCCCTGGCGTGGCCGTGCGCGAGCCCGCCGGCCACCGCCAGCGCGCCGCTGGCGACGCACCAGACCTCGATCCGCTCGAAGTTGCTGCGCAGCGGGCCGGCCGGCAGCGCCGCGATCATGAAGGCGGTGCGCCCGATCTGCATGAGCGCGTACGCGCCGCCGACCCAGACGCCGAGGTCGCCGAACGCATGCGGCAGCGCGGCCGACATGGCCAGGCTGACCAGCATCAGCAGTACCAGCAGGAGCCGGACCGCCATCCGCTCGGGGTCGAGCCAGTTCGTCACCCAGGTGGTGTACATCCAGGCCAGCCAGACCATCGCGAGCAGGATCGCGGTCTGCCCGGCGCCCGCGAGCGTGGTCCGGCTGAGCAGGTAGTGCGAGAGCTGGGTGACCGCGAACACGTAGACCAAGTCGAAGAACAGCTCGATGTTGGTGACCCGCTGCTGCCCCGACCGGTCGCGCAGCAGCCGCCGCGGCCGCGGCGCGACCGGTGCCGCGGTGCTCACCAGGCGTAGTGCTCGGGGGCTGGCTGGTAACCGGGGAAGATCTGGTCAAGCTGGCGCAGCACGTCGGCGTCGAGCGAGATCGCCAGCGCCCGCTGCGCGCCGTCGAACTGCGCGAGCGTGCGCGGGCCGATGATCGGCGCGGTGACCCCGTCCTGGTGCAGCAGCCAGGCCAGCGCGACGTCGGCCGGCTCTTCGCCCAGCTTGTCGCACAGCTCCTCGTAGGCGACGAACTTGTCCCGATTGGCCTCGACCGTCAGCTTGGCCCGGCCGACCAGCCGGCGGCGCCCCTCCCGCTCCGACTTCAGCACGCCGCCGAGCAGCCCGCCGCCCAGCGGTGACCACGGGATCAGGCCGACGCCGTACGCCTTGGCGGCGGGCAGCACCTCCAGCTCGATCGTACGCGCGAGCAGGTTGTAGAGCGACTGCTCGCTGGTCAGCCCGGAGAAGCCGCGGGCCTTGGCGGTCTCGTTGGCCTGGGCGATGTCCCAGCCCGCGAAGTTGGACGAGCCGACGTAGATGATCTTGCCCTGGGCGACCAGGACCTCCATCGCCTGCCAGATCTCGTCCCACGGGGTCGCGCGGTCGATGTGGTGCATCTGGTACAGGTCGATGTGGTCGGTCCGCAGCCGCTTCAGCGAGGCGTCGCAGGCCTGGCGGATGTTGAACGCCGACAGCTTGCCGTCGTTCGGCCAGGTTCCCATCTCGCCGTAGAGCTTGGTCGCGAGCACGGTCCGCTCGCGGCGGCCGCTGCCCCCGGCGAACCAGTCGCCGATGATCTCCTCGGTCCACCCCGAGTGCCCGGTCGGGTTCGCCGCGGCCTGCCCGGGCGGCCCGTCCGGCCGGCCGTAGCGGTTGGCGGTGTCGAAGAAGTTGATGCCAAGCTCGTGCGCCTTGTTCATGATCGCGTGCGCCTCGACCGGCGGCGTCAGCGGCCCGAAGTTCATGGTCCCCAGGCACAGCCGGCTCACCGAAAGGCCGGAACGGCCAAGATGTGTGTATTCCATGGCTCTAGCTTTTCACGCCGGGGCAGGGCAGGGATCAAAGGCATGGGGTGTGGAACGCACGCGTGGCTCCGCGCCCCGGGTTATGCTTTTCCCATGCGTCGTGCCGCGTGCCAGGGTTGGTGGCGTCCCCCATCGGGACGGCTGCCGCGCTGACCGCGCGCTGAAGCAACGGCCGTCCGCCGAGAGCGGGGACGGCCGTTCCGCTTTTCCGTGGCCGTCCTTGGGCCGAGATGAGAAACCAGCCAAGGAGGCAGACCCATCATGACAAGCGCTCTTACTGACGCTCGGTCCGAGCCGGTGTCCGGCACCCTCGCCGCGGCGTTGCGCCGGTCGGCGGAGATCGAGGCGGTGCTAGGCGAAGACGCGCGTGCGTTCCGAATCCTGACCGGCGACCGGCCGACCGGGCACCTGCACCTCGGGCACTACTTCGGGACCCTCCGCAACCGGGTGCGGCTGCAGGACGCGGGGGCCGGGGTACTGGTGCTCATCGCCGACTACCAGGTGCTGACCGACCGGGACAGCGCGCAGCGGCTTGACGATCACGTGCTCGGGCTGGTGCTCGACTACCTGGCGATCGGGATCGACCCGGCCCGGTCGGTCATCTTCGCGCACAGCGCGGTGCCGGAACTGAACCAGCTCCTGCTGCCGTTCCTTTCCCTGGTGACGGTGCCCGAGCTGCGGCGCAACCCGACCGTGAAGGACGAGATCGCGCACTCGCGGCAGGCATCGGTGAGCGGGCTGATGTTCAGCTACCCGGTGCACCAGGCGGCCGACATCCTGTTCTGCAAGGCGAACCTGGTGCCGGTCGGGCAGGATCAGCTGCCGCATGTTGAGGTCACCCGGCTGATCGCACGCCGGTTCAACGAGCGCTACCCGGGAGCCGGCGGCACCCCCGTCTTCCCGCTGCCGGACGCGCTGCTGTCGGACGCGCCGCTGCTGCTCGGCACCGACGGCGGCAAGATGTCCAAGTCGCGCGGCAACGCGATCGAGCTGCGCGCCACCGCCGACCAGACGGCCGCGCTGATCAGGGGGGCGAAGACCGACTCGATCCGGCGCATCAGCTACGACCCCGCGTCCCGGCCGGAGGTCTCCTCGCTGGTGCTGCTGGCGGCGCTGTCGGCCGGGCGCGACCCGGCTGCCCTCGCCGACGAGATCGGCGACGGCGGCGCGGCGGCGCTCAAGCGGGTGGCGACCGAGGCCGTCAACGAACGGTTCGCGCCGATCCGCGCCCGCCGGGCAGAGCTGGCGGCCGACCCGGGGTACCCCCGCCAGGTGCTCGGCGACGGCTGCGGCCGGGCCCGCGCCATCGCCGAGGAGACGCTGTCGGAGGTGCGCGCGGCAATGGGCATGCGCTATTGATCATTGCTGCTGCGGGGCGATAACAACGCGGACGCCATATCGCGTTGTCAGCGCCCGGTTGCTTTCGTAATCCTAACGGCCCGCACGCGAACCGGGACGTCCTGCGATCCGTGTTAAAGGATGATAAGAAACGATCCGGGAGCGCACCACCATGAGCAACTGGGACCTTGGCTTCGGCCGGGAGTCGGCCGATAGCTACGAGCCGCGCCATTCTCCGCAACCCGGGGGACCGGGCGGAGCAGCCTTCCGTTTCATTGAGCCCGGGTGGACAGGCGGTCAGGGATGGCCGGGGGCCGAGGATTACCCGGGCGACGACGGCGAGCCGTGCGACCCAGAGGACGCGCAGGACGCTCCCTATCCGATCACCTACGAACGCGATGTCTTCGACGGGGGCCCGTCCTGGCCGACCACGCCAGGGCTGGCCACGTCAGGGCTGGCCACGTCAGGGCTGGCCACGCCGCCTCCACCGACCTCGACCTCGACCCCGACCCCGCCGCTGACGCCGCCGCCGCCGCCGCGCCAGCCTTGGCCGGCCGCCCCGCCTCCCTTCGAGCTGTTCGGCGGCGACCCGTACGTTAGCGGCGCGGACCTAACGCCCGCGCCGAACCTGAGCGGCCAGCCGGGCGAGGAACCGTGGCTGTCCGATCTGCGCGGGCCGTGGCGGGAACCGGGGGCAGGTTCCCGCCAACCGCGCTGGCTGATCCCGGCGGCCGTCGCCACGGTGGCGGCGGTCATCGGCGCCGCTTTCGTGTTCCTCACCAGCGGTCACCCGAGCGCCCCGGCCGCCTCCGGCGGGGTTAAGCCCACGATGCTGTCCACCTCCGTGGCCAGCCCTCCCGTGAGCAGTCCCACCCCGGCGCCGAGGAAGACCGCCGTCGCCGCGGCGCCGCCGCTGACCCTGACCGCCGCCGAGGCCGCGCTGGCCGCCTATACGACCGTCAACAACAGCGCGAACGCGCAGCGCAGCGACTCAGAGCTGGCCATGGTCGAGACCGGCGGCAGCTACGCGATCGACGCGGGCCTCTACCAGGTCCAGCGGGCGGACGGCGCGGCGCCGTACCCGGCGTTCGCTCCCGCGACGGCGACGTACTACATCCCGGGCGCCGAGCCCGCCGGCGGGCCGCGTTGGTTCGTCGCACGGGTCGCCAACGCGTTCTCCGCCAACCCGAAGAAGGTCACCTCAACCGAGTACCTGCTGTTCACTCAGACCGGGCCCGGCGGCACCTGGCGGAACGCGGTCGAGCCCTACCTGCTGCCAGGAGCGGACGCCCCGCAGATCGCGATCGGCGGCAACGGGCTCGCGACCGCGGTCAGCGTCACCTCGGCCTCCCTGGCCACCGCGCCCGGCCAGCTCGCGGGGCTGACCGCGGCATCGCTCGACGACGCCGGCCGCGCCGTCAGCGTCCCAGAACCCGGCGATCTGGCCGACCGCTCCGACCAGAAGCTCTGGCAGGGCAAGCTACCGACGGCGACCGTCACTGACACGCACGCGTCCGCCACCGGGAGCCAGACGTTCGCCCTGCGCACCACCAACGGCGGCGCGCTGGTCTTCTACACCGACTCCGCCGAGCTGACAATCACCCCGCCGGCCGGCTCGGAACTCCGCCTAACCGTCCCCGGCCTCTACTCCCAAACCCAGGCACTCAACAGCGCCGGCCTGACCTACCTTGACCAGTTCGCCAGCTACGATCCCCCGGCCAACGCCGGCGTCCCGACCGTCCTGGCCAGCTACTCAGGCCTCACCGGCAAAAACTAACCCGCATTCCGCATTCATGGCAGCCGCGGACGCGAACCGGCGCGTCCCGCTATCCGTGATGCATGGCGAAAGACTAACCCTGGAGAGCGCCCGCCATGAGCAACTGGGACTTTGGCCACGGCCGCCACGAGCCGGCCGATCGCCGCGAGCCGCGGTCCCCGCGGTTCCCGCGCTCCCCGGGGTCCCCGGGGTCCCCGGGGGCAACAGGCGGCCGCCAGGGTGATGACGGCGAGCTGTACGACCCGCCCTACCCGATCACCTACGAGCGAGACGATTCCGGCCCGCCGTCCTGGCAGGCGCCGCTCTCCTCCTCCGGCCCCCGGCGCGCCGCCGCCAGGCCAACCTCGCCCGGGCGGGCTATGCCCCCGCGGCCCGGGCTCCGGCCGGACCGTCCTGGTTCCGCCCCGCCCTGGCCGGCCGCATCCAGGCCCGCCGCATCGCAGGACACGCCCTGGCCGGCCGTCCCGCCTCCCGCCTCCAGTTTCGGCGGCGACCAGTACGCGGGCGGAGCCAGCGGCTACGCGGGCGATCAGCGCCGCTACGACGAGGGGCCGCGCGGCTTCGACGAGAGGCGGCGCGGCTACCCGGAGAGGAACAGCGGCTACGCGGATCGGCAGCGCGGCAATCCGGGCGGACCTCGCAGCGGGATGCACGCCGGCAGCGGGATGCACGCTGACAACCGGATGCACGCTGACAACCGGATGCACGCTGACAACCGGATGCACGCTGACAACCGGATGCACGCCGGCAGCCCGGCGGGCGGCGAACCGTGGCTGAGCGATCCGCGCGGGCCGCGCCGCGACGGCCGCTGGTGGGACCCGGACTCGTGGGCCGGCTGGCAACATTGGCTGATCGCGGTGGGCGTCGCCGTGGCGGCTGCCCTCATCGGCGCCGCGCTCGTGCTGCTCACCGGCACCCACGCAAGCGCGTCGGCCGCCGTCGGGGCGCCACTGCCGCTGATCGCCGCCTCAGCCTTCACAGCCGGTCAATCAGGCCTCACCAGCAATGGCTAGTACGACCTGTGCCGGCCAGGCTTCCGGCTACGCCCTAGCAGCAAGCGATCCGAGCCCATCATCGTGGGTACTTCGGGTCGCGGGGAGCCCCCAAATACCCACGATGATGGCCCGTCGAGTGGGTTAGGCCCCCGCCGGGGTGCCCGGGATGGGGGCGTCAAGGGCCGGGAAGGTGAAGTCGCCGCCCAGGTAGCGGAAGACCGGGTCGTCGGGATCGGGTTCACCCTCGGCCGCGATCAGCTCGGCGGCGTAGACCTCGGCATCGTCGAGTGGCTGGTACCCAAGGGCGCGGGCGGCTTCCAGGGAGACCCAGCCGCCGCGGGTGTTGGCGGACACGCCGTAGATGACCTGGAAACCGGGAGACGGCACGGTCAGGCACGCCTCGAACAGGCGGCCCGCATCGTCCGGGGACAGCCAGCTGCCGAGCATCCGCGGACCGGTCGGGCGCTCGAAGCAGGACAGGATCCGGACGCAGACGGCGTCCAGCCCGTACCGGCGCGCGTACAGCGCGGCGACCGCCTCGCCCGCCGCCTTGGACGCACCGTAATAGGTGTCAGGTGCCGGGTAGGCGAAGTCGGGTACGGGAAAGGCTGATCGCGGTGTGAACCCGACCGCGTGGTTGGACGAGGCGAACACCACCCGCGGTACCCCCGCCCGGCGGGCGGCCTCGAAGACCGTGTAGGTGCCGTTGATGTTCACGTCGAGGATGCGCTCCCACGACGACTCGGTCGCGATGCCGCCGAGGTGGATGACGGCTTCCACGCCGGCACAGGCGGCGGTCATCGCGGCCATGTCGGTCACCGACGCGGTCTCGCCCTCCTCGCCAGGACCGAGCGGTTCTGGCAGCGGGATGACGTCAATCAGACGCAGCACCCGGCCGGGCGCGGCCAGCCGCGAACGGAGAAATGTCCCGATGCGGCCCGCGGCTCCGGTGATGAGGATGGTCGGCACGGATCAAGAACTTACCGCACAAGAGCCCCGCAACGCGCGGCCCTCCCCAGCCGGCCAGGCTGAACCGCGTGCCGGTCGGTCGGCTGCTTCCGCGAGCCCGCCGAAGGCGTGTCCTCCGGCTACCACCGGCCGGCCCGCGGCACAGTCGTGAACGGCCGCCGGGCGTCCTTGCCTGGCGGCCGTTCACGGGCCTGCTGGTGCTAGCTGACCGGCTTCGCTTCCCGGATCCCCTGAGCGGGCACGCTGTCAGGGATGACCGGCGGCCTCGGCTGCTGGCTGCGTATCCACCGGTCGACCACCTGGCTTGACTCCCAGGAGGTGATCAGCGCGTACCGGGGACTCGGGCCCGGGTGCCAGACCACGTGCCAGAGCCGCTCGGTGTCGATGACCAGCTGCGTGCCCGGGTGCAGCCGGATCCTGGTCTCGGTGCGCGGGTCGTCCTTGTCCTCGCGCAAGATGAAGACGGACTTGTCGGCGGCGTTGTCAAGCTCGAGCCAGGACCGGACCACCCAGCCGGTCCCTTCCGGGTTGAGCCGGTTGTTGTCGTCGCGGTGCAGCTGGCGCACTGCCTCGGCCTCGCTGCTCGGGTTGAGCTTGATGACGCGGACCCGGCCGTAGTTCCCGCCGACGGCTTCCACGTACTTGGCCAGGGTCGGCGCGACGGTGCGGTTCTCGGTCCACAGGCCGTCCTTGTCCGCCTTCCCGTGATCCCAGAAACCACGGCAGTCCATCTCACCGGTCGCCGAAGCCAGCGGCGCGAAGTTGGTGTCGCCGCCGCTCTTCCAGTTCAAGTACGTGAGCGATTCCCACTCGGCCGGAGAGATCTCCGGTCCGTCATAGTCGCGGAGCACGGCATAGCCGGTCTTCGTAAGGATGTCGAGCTTACGGTGCATGATCCCCCTCATCCTGTTGCCCCGTCGCCAGCGAGCGACGACATACCCCCAACTACATAGAGTCAAGCGAAGTAACTTTCAGTGACTTTTTTTTCATCACGAGGCGTACGGCGGCGTGCCGCTGGGTAACCGCTAGCCGGGGGTGGATCGTGACCACAGAAAGCACCGCCGGGCGGAACACCGGCATCTACAACGACCCGCTATTTAACTACGCACAGTTCTGGACGGGCCGCGACTACGAGCACCAGGCCGAGCTCGTCGCGCTGCGCCGGCTGCTGTCCGGACATCGCTACCAGCACGCGGCGGACATCGGCGGCGGTTTCGGCCGGCTGGCCGTGATCCTTACCGAATACGCGGACCGGGTCACCCTGGTCGACCCGAGCACCCAGCAGCTCGGCCTGTCCCGGGAGATCTTCCCCGGCCTGCTCTTCGAGCGGGAGCTCGCAGAAGCCGCCAAGCTGCCGTTCGACGACGACAGCATCGACCTCGCCGTCATGGTCCGGGTGCTGCACCACCTGCCCGACCCGGACAACGAGCTCGCGGAACTGGCCCGGGTGCTGCGGCCTGGCGGGCACGCCATCGTTGAGGTGGCCAACTCGGCGCACGCGGGGCGCCGGGTGGCCGCGCTGCTGCGCGGGCAGAGCATTCCCGCGGACCCGGTCGACATCCGCTCCGCGGAGTCCCGGCGCCGGGGCGGCGCTCCTTATGTCAACCATCACCCGCGCACCATCATCGGGCAGCTCGCCGCCGTCGGCCTCGAGGTCCGGCAGACCCTGTCGGCTTCCAACTTCCGGCACCCGGTGGCCAAGGCGCTCGTCCCGCACCGCGCGCTGCTGGCCGCGGAACGCGCGGTGCAGCAGCCGCTGGCCGCCATCCACTTCGGGCCGAGCGTGTTCCTGATGCTGGAGAAGCGGCCGACGGCCGACTTAATCGACGTGCCGCCCGGACGACGTCGCGGTGCTCGCGGATCGCCTGCTCGGGCGTGTACCCCGGCGGGACACGGAACCCGCAGTAGAGCGCCACGCCGAAGTCGGGCAGGAACTTCAACGCGGTGGCCGACCGCCGCCTGAGCCCGGCCTCGCCGTCGAGCGGTATTGCGATGCCGAGGAAGACCCGGGCGTCACCGACCGAGAGCCCGGACAGCGGGGCGAAGAACGACTCGTCCTCGCTGCGCAGGTACCGCGGCCCGGCCATGTGCACCCAGTCGGCCGGGCGGCCGGAGGCCGCGTGCGCGTAGTTAGCCATCCGCACCAGGACGGACATGTCCCGCGCCTCGTACATCGGCCACTCAGGGAATGTCCCGTAGCACAGGTGATAGCCGACGAGCGCCTCGTCGGGAACCAGCCGCGGCAGCGTGTCGACCGCGGTGGCGAAGCGCTCCCAGCCGTCGCCGGCCGCCCATGGCAGCACCCCCTCGATGTCGAGGGTCTCGTAGGCGATGTCCCACTGGATCGCAAGCTCGCCGGGCGGGATCGCCTCCGTCAGCCGTGCGATCTCGCGCGCGACCAGGTCGGCATAGCCGGGGAAGGCGACCGGGTAGTCGGCCGCGAAGTCGGCGTGCAGCCCGTTCAGCGCGCTGACCGGGAACGGGAGCCCGATCTGGAACCGGAGCCCGGCCGGGATGACTCCCTCGTCGCGCAGCCGGCTGAACACCTGCCAGGAGGCGATCGCATCGTCGATCCGGGGCCAGGAGTCCCAGGTCACGGCGGACACGCCGGGCTTGAGGGCGAACACCGGAGTCTCGTACATGTGCCGGGGAATCCCGGTCGGCGACGTCGTCTCGACCACCGTCTCGATCGCCGGGTTCGGCCGGACCAGGCGCTCCCGCTCGTACCCGACCCACGACGAGCGGGGCCCGGTCTCACCGTCGGGCAGCGCGAAGACCAGGTCGGAGTAGTAATGCGCGGCGGCCCGCAGCGCCTCTTCTGTCGACGTCGCGGGCAGGCTGCCGACCAGCAGCAGGTCGGCGGTGACTCTGGGGGACATCGGCGTCTCCTGAAATCAGCTAGGGGGATATAACAAGATCATGGTGACTGCTGATGAACTAAGGCGGGTCCTGGGTCCGGTCGGGATCTGGATGCCCCCGCCGGCCAGGGCCGGGGTAGACGCGGAGCGGTACGGGCGCGAGATCGAGGCGGCGGGTTTCACCTCGGCCTGGTTCCCGGGCATGAACTCCGCCGCGGATCTCGCGGCGGTTGAGCCGATGCTGGCCGCGACCGACCGGCTGGTGATCGGCACCGGCATCGCGAGCGTCTGGACGTGGACGCCGGCCGAGCTCGCCCGGGAGACGAGCCGGCTGGCGGCCGCTTACCCCGGGCGCTTCATCCTCGGCCTCGGCGTCAGCCACGCGCCGGGGGTGGAGGCGACCGGCCAGGCGTACGTGAAACCGTACTCGAAAATGGTCCAGTTCCTCGACGAACTGCCCGGGCTCGACGCGCCGGTGGTGCTGGCCGCGCTCGGGCCGAGGATGCTCGAGCTGTCCCGCGACCGCACCATCGGCGCGCACCCCTACTTCGTCCCGCCGGAGCACACCGCGTACGCCCGGCGGGTGCTTGGCGCCCGGCCGCTGCTCATTCCCGAGCTCGCCGCGGCGCTCGCGCCGGGCGCGGAGGGTCTCGCCGCGGCGCGCGCGTACTCCCAGCGCTACCTGGCGCTGCCGAACTACACCAACAACCTGAAGCGGTTCGGCTTCACCGACGCGGATATCGCCGGTGCGGGCAGCGACCGGCTGATCTCGCAGGTCGTCCCGAACGGGCCGGTGGCAACCGCGACCCAGCTGAGCGGGCACCTGGCCGCGGGGGCCGACCACGTGGTGGTTCAGCTGGTCACCAAGGGCGGTGCGTACGATGCGGGCGGCCTGCGCGCCCTCGCCGACCTCATCGACGAGCTTCCCGAAGAGATAACGAGAAGCAACCTGACCTGAAGAAGCGACAGGAAGTAACGAGAACCGACCGGCCCTGACGAAGTAGCATGGGCGCGTGGCTGACCCCCCAGGGCTGATCGAAGCCCGCGAGCTGACGAAGCGATTCGGCGACAAGGTGGCGGTCGATCGCCTGTCGTTCACGGTCGAGCCGGGCCGGGTGACCGGCTTCCTCGGCCCTAACGGGGCGGGTAAATCCACCACCATGCGCCTCATCACCGGGCTTGACCGGCCCGACGACGGCGCGGCGACGATCGGCGGGCTTGCCTACGGCCAGCTGACGAAGCCGCTCACGCGGGTGGGCGCGCTGCTCGAGGCGCGCAGCGTGCACCCCGGCCGCAGCGCCCGCAACCACCTGGTGTTCCTCGCCCAGACCCAGGGCCTCCCGGTCAAGCGGGTGGACGAGGTGCTTGATCTGGTCGGGCTGCGGGAGGTGGCGGGCAAGCGGGCCGGCGGGTTCTCCCTCGGGATGACGCAGCGGCTCGGCATCGCGGCCGCGATGCTCGGCAATCCGCCCGTGCTCATGCTGGACGAGCCGGTCAACGGGCTGGATCCCGAGGGCATCCGCTGGGTCCGCAACCTCATGCGCCAGCTCGCCTCGGAAGGGCGCACGATCTTCGTGTCCAGCCACCTGATGAACGAGATGGCGGTCACCGCCGACCACCTGGTGGTGATCGGCCGGGGCTCGCTGATCGCCGACTGCTCCACCGAGGAGTTCATCGCGCGCAGCTCGGAGCGCTCGGTGCTGGTCCGCTCCCCCGACGCTGCCCGGCTGCGCGAGCTCATCACCGCCGATGGCGGCACCCTGGAGGCCGACGGCGGCAGTGACCTGAACAGCGATGGCCTGGTCGTGACCGGGCTTCCCGCGCCGAGAATCGGCGAGCTGGCCGCGTCCGCCTCGATCGTGCTGCACGAGCTCACCCCCCGGTTGCCCTCACTCGAGGAGGCGTTCATGGAGCTGACCGCGGACAGCGTCGAGTACGGCCAGGCCGCGCACGGCAGGGTCGAGCACGGCGAATCGAGACCGTCATGACGGCCGGGCTGCTCAGCGCGGAGTGGACGAAGATTCGCTCGGTCCGGTCGACGCTCTGGTCACTGCTCGCGTTCATGGTCGTCGCGATCGGCTTCAGCGCGCTGATCGTGATCGTCATATCCAATACCTGGAACAGCCCGGGTAACCACCCCAACCACGTCAGGCTGCTCGAAGACCCGACGGCGGTGCTGTTCGGCGCGGGATTCGGCCTCGGCCAGCTCGCCATTTGCGTGCTCGGCGTGATCGTGATGAGCAGCGAGTACTCCACCGGCGCGATCCGCGCCTCGGTGCTCGCGGTACCGCGCCGGCTCCCCATGCTGGCCGCCAAGGCGGTCGTGTTCGCCCTGCTCGACCTGGTCGTCAGCGCGGTCACCGTGTTCGCCGTCTTTTTCATCACGACGGCGATCCTGCGCAGCCACGTGTCGATAACGCTCTCCCAGCCCGGCATCACCCGGGCCTGCATCGGCGGCATCTTGTACCTCACCGTGCTGGGTCTGTTCTCGCTGGCGATCGGCGGCCTGATCCGGCACACCGCGGGCGCGATCGCCACCGTGATCGCGCTGGTCCTCGTCATTCCGCCGCTCATCACGCTGATCCCGGGCACGATCGCCAACCACATCCACGGCTATCTGCCGAACGTCGCGGGCCAGCTGGTCGCGCAGTCCAGTCAGCAGCCTGCCGACGTGCTCTCCCCGTGGCAGGGATTCGGCGTCTTCTGCGTGTGGACGGCGGTACTGCTCGCCGCCTCCGGCTGGCTCCTCGTGCGCCGGGACGCCTAGGGCGTGAGCCCGATTTCGGCTCGGATGGATGAAGGCCACCTGGTCCTCAGGCGGCGAGCCGGACCGGCGCGGTGGCGGCGACCATCCGGGTGGTGAACCCGGCGGTGAAGCCGCGCCACCAGGCCGGGTCGAGCGGCGGCGCCGGGTCAAGCTCCGGCACCGGATCAGTCCGCGGCGCGGCGGCCAGGGCCGGCGATTCAAACGGCGAGGCGACGATCCGCGCGAAGATCGCGTCGGCGTCGGCGGCCGGGAGACGCACGGTGGCGGCCCAGGCGGCGAGGTCGTCGTCGAGGTTCATTGCTCCTCCTGAGGGTCATCGTAGTCGCCCAGTGCCTCCGCCAGCGCCCGGCGGGCCTGCGAGAGCCGGTAGCGGACGGTGCCGGCGGGCACGCCAAGGGCGGTGCCGATCTCGGTGCTGTTCAGCTCCCCGGCCGCGGCCATGGTGAGGGTGACCCGCTGCTGCCCCGGCAGCTTGGCGATCGCCTCCGCCACCACGCTGGCGCGCTCGGCGGCGATCACCGCGGTGCTCGCAGGGACGCCTGCCGCGGCTCGCGGGCCGGCTGGCTCGCGCTCGAGCGCGCGCTGGGTGCCGTCGGCCGTGCGCTGGTGCCTGGCGGCGTCGACCGCCAGGTTCCGCGCGACGGTGAACAGCCATCCGCGCTGCCCGTCTTCCGGCAGGCTGGTCAGCTTGTCCAGGTGCTGCCAGGCCCGCAGGAAGACCTCCTGCATCAGGTCGGCGGCCGCTTGACGGTCGCCGGTGCGGCCGGTGAAGTAGGCGTGCACCGCGGCGCGGTGCGCCTCGTAGAGGCGGCGGAACTCAGCTTCCCGATCCATCGGGTCCGCCGCTGGCCCGGTCGCTGGCCTTGATGTCCCCGAGGACGTCGGTGGCGACGATCTGCACCGCCCCGATGAGCTCGGCAGGCGCGATGACGTCGCCGAACACGGCGACGCCGGCCAGCTTCTCGCGCAGCGCGGTCTCGGTGACGCCGTCCTCGATGATGAGGTCGCCCAGCACGACCAGCGCGGCCGGCTCGTCGAGCAGCCGGAGGAAGTCGGGGCCGAGCCGGGCGTCGCCGTTGTAAACGCGCGGGTTCGCGCCGTCGTACCAGATTGCCTGGCCCTGCACCTGGATGGCCGGCTCGAGCACGTCGCGGCTGGCAGCCGGCGCCGCGAGCTGCCCGGCGATGATCGTCGTCCGGTAGCCGACCGAGGTGACCTGGCCGGTCACCACCACCTGGCCGGCCACGACCAGGATGTCGTCGGGTTGGCCGGCCGGGTTGGCGAGCACCGCGGGCGAGAGCCGGACTTGGCCGCTGAGCACCTTGACCTCCTGGCCCTCGGCGTAGGGGTAGTAGGTCACGGAACCGGTGCCGCCCGCCAGCGCCTGCCCGAGAACCTGCTCGCTGCCACGTGGGGCCAGCACCGACCCGACCACGTGCAGGCGCTTGGGCACCGAGCCGGTCACCGGGCTGGAGATGATCAGCAGCCCGATGACCACCAGCACGTCGTCGGGCGCGCCAAGCCCGTCGCCTCCGACCACCATCGACCCGGTCTGCACCCGCACGTTCACCCCGCTGGGCACGTACAGGGTCGAGGCCACCCTGGCCGTCGGGATCGCCGCGTAGGCGGCCGCCAGCGCCTCAGGCACGACGACCACGGCCGCCCGCTCGATGCGGCTGAACACCGCCAGCTGCTCTGGTTCGGTGAAGTGGCTGAGGTCAACGACCGCCTCGCCGGTCACCACGCGGCCCGGTCGGCCAGCTGTCGTCTCGGTCTCGCTCATCGCTTGCTGCCTGCCTTCTGGGTTGTCGCGCTGTCGTTCATTGTGCCCGTCACCGTCCTGCGATCGTCGGCCGCAGCCGGGCGGCCGCCGTGGCCAGCCAGGATGCCCGCCGAGGGGCGCGCGTCTTCGCCGTCTTCGCCTGCGCGGGTCGCGGAGCCGGCTGGGCCCGGCGGACCCGGGCGGACCGCCGGGCCTGCCCGGCGCGCTTGCCTTGTGCGGCTTCCTGGGTCAGCTCGCTCCCGTGTGACCTTGCCATCATCATCATGGAGTCGTTCATACCTATTACTACGGACGCCGCCGCGAAGTGTTGGGTACGGACCGATAGCGTTGCCCCGTGACTCGTGCGCCGATCTCGCTCCCTGGCCGGACCGTCATCTTCGACTACGGTGAGGTCATCTCATTCAGCCAGTCGGCCGCCGACCGCGCCGCGATCGAGCGGCTGGCCGGGGTGGACGACGACGCGGGGAAATTCTGGCGGGCCTACTCCGCCCACCGCGACGGGCTCGACCAGGGCGGCGCCGGCGTCGCCGCGTACTGGCAGGCGATCGCCGACGAGATCGGCGCCGCCTGGGACGAGGCGCGGATTCATGAGCTGTGGGTGGCGGACTTCCGCTCCTGGCTGTCGGTCAACCCGGACGTCATCGAGGTGCTCTCCGACCTCCGGGCCGGCGCCACCCGGCTGGCGCTGCTGTCCAACGCCGGCCCGGATTACGGCAGCTACTTTCGGCACGGGCCACTGCGTGCCTTCTTCGCGGCCTGCTTCGTCAGCGGAGAACTGGGCCTGCTCAAGCCGCAACCCGAGATCTACCACCACGTCCTGGCGGACCTGTCGGTCAGCGCCGCCGAGGCGGTCTTCATCGACAACCGCGCCGCCAACGTCGCCGGCGCCGAGGCCATCGGCATCACCGGCCACGTGTTCACCACCCCGGCCGCCCTCCGGTCGTTCCTGACAGCACTGGCCTAAAGCCTGATTGCCTGCGCTCTCATGGCGGGCTACCGATCAAAGGCTCATTGTCGCGTCTGCCCGACACGCCAGCGAACGGCCAATACGCTGACACGCTTGGCTGCAGGATGCCTGAGCAGTGACACACGGCCGTGCGAGGAAAAAGTCCCAACTTGCGCACCCGGCTCCGGAGAGGAGCGGCCCAGATCGCTCCTGCCAGCGAGAACGAACCGTGATGGCGGAGTGCGGGGGCGCGGCGGGTCCCGAGGCGGCCTCTTTTGCGGCGATTGCGGTGCCGGAGTCAGCGATCGGCGGCCGCCCACTCAGTCGGCTGCGGGCCGGTGCCGTCGTACGCCGGCGCGGCCGACTGAGTGGGCACCGCTGGTGCGCCCACCCGGTGAGGGCACGCTGCGGGACAGGTGATGGTGCGCGAGTCACGTCGGTAAGCTACCGCCAGCCGAGCACCTGTATATTGCCGCGCTACTCGCGTGAAGCCGACGGGTTATAGCCCCCGCTCTCCGCACTGTGCTGAGCCGCGCGAATGAGCCGGGTGATGCCTGGTTGGGCACGTATTCGGCACAGCCACCCGAACTGGCGTGCGGTGGCGGCGGGGTGTGCGTACTGTCACAACCTGGATGCGTTCGCGTGGGGCGTAGTCGGGTCGGTAGCCGGGGTGGTCGGTGCTGCCGCCGCGGTCGTGTCTGGGCTGCTCCCGCTGCTGCGCGACCGCCAAGCACGTAAGGAGATCCCGCCGGTGCCCGCTGCGGGTGAGGGCGGGGCCCCGGTCGCGGGCGACGGTGGTGATGTGCCGGTGGTGGTGGGCGAGGTGCCGCAGGAGCCGGTGGCGTTCCAGCCGCGGGCCGGGCTGCTGGCGGGGCTGGACGGTCGGGTCTGCCCGGGCGGGTGGCGGTGGTGCGGGCGGTGACCGGGATGCGGGGGGTGGGCAAGACGCAGCTGGCGGCGGAGTACGCGCGGGCCCCGGCTGGCGGAGCGGTGGCGGCTGGTGGCGTGGGTTAATGCCGAGGACACGGATGAGGTGCTGGCGGGGCTAGCCGCGGTGGCGGCGGCGCTGGGCCTGAAGGCGGGGGACCGAGCGGCGGCGGGGCGGGCGGTGCGGCACTGGCTGGAGGCGGGCGGGGACCGGTGCCTGCTGGTGTTCGACAACGCGACCGACCCGGCGGTGCTGCGGCCGTTCCTGCCGGCGGCAGGGGCCGCGCGGATAATCATCACCAGCAACGAGCGGTCGGTGGGCGCCCTCGGCGCGGACGTGCCGGTGGAGGTGTTCACCGAGCGGGAGGCGCTGGCGTTCCTAGCCGAGCGGACCGGGTCCGCTGATGCGGAGGGCGCACGGAGGGTCGCGGCGGAGCTGGGGTGGCTGCCGCTGGGCCTGGCGCAGGGCGCGGCGGTGATCGCCGGGCAGCGGCTGGGGTACGGCACGTACCTGGAGCGGCTGCGCGCTCTGCCGGTCGGGGAGCTGCTGGTGCCGGAGGAGGCGGGCCAGTACCCGCGGGGGGTCGCGGCGGCGGTGCTGCTGTCGGTGGAGGCGGTGCGGGCTGATGACGATACCGGGGCCGCGGTGGCGGTGATGGAGCTGCTGGCGGTGCTGTCGTCCGCCGGGGTCCACCGGACCATGATCCACGCCGCCGGGCAGCACGGTGTCCTGGGCAGGAAGCGGCTGGTGGCTGAGGTGGCAGACCGGGCGCTGGCCCGGCTGGCCGCGGAGTCGCTGCTGACGTTCAGCGTTGACGGCTCGGCCGTGACCGCGCACCGCCTGGTGATGCGGGTGATCCGGGAGCAGGCCGCGGCCCGCGGTGCGCTGGCCGGTGTGTGCGCCGCCGCAGCCGGGCTGCTTGACGACCTGGCGGATTCCCTCAAACGGTCCTGGCATGAGGACCGGGCCGCGGCCCGGGACCTGGTAGAGCAGGTCATGGCCCTGGACGGCGCGTCCGCGCCCTGCCAAGATGACGCTGGCCTGACCCGCGTGCTGTTCCGGCTCCGAGGGTGGGCCGTCTTTTTCCTGAACCTGCTGGGTGAAGCGCCGCGCAGTCGATCGCGATCGCGGAATCGCTGCTGCCCGACCGCGAGCGGGTGCTGGGCCGCGATCACCCCGACACCCTGAACACGCGGGGCAACCTCGCCAACGCCTACCAGGACGCGGGCCGCACGGACTAGGCGATCGATCTTGGCCTATAGAGCGGCGAACGGTTTCCCGGTGTCTGGGGGCTCAAGACGAAGACCGCCTGGGCTTGGGCAGGTAAGGCGACAGTCCTGCAGACCCCTCCATTCACAGTCTCGAACAGCGCGGCTAGGTGCTTGGTCGGTATCGTCACCTGCCTGCCAGGGTCTATAGCGGAATGGCGTTAGCGGTAGGTGATGGAACATCGGAGGCCTTCTGTGGCCCAACGAACACGCGGGAAGGAATTAGGCAGCTCCCGAGGTAGGGAGCTTCACTCTGGGGCGGCGTCCCTGTCCACGGGAATGCGGCGGGGTTGACCAGTCTTCCACTTCGCTGAAGTCGAGTTCGCCGTCGGAGAACTCAGCGTCGTGGAAATCGACAGTGCCGCCGGAGAACTCGGCGCGGCCGAAGTAGACCGTGCCGCCTGAGAACCGGGCGCCGATGAAGTCGCCGCCGTCGAAGACAACGCCATTAAAGTCGAAGTCCAGGCCTTGCCAGGATCTCTTGTCGTTTTTGTCTTTCTTGAGGTGGGCGGCGATGACCCGGATGACGGTGTGGCGGACTTTGCGGCTGGCCTGGAGGCGAGGCCCTGTGGCTCGGGAGCGTCTGGGCCGGGGTCGGGCTCATATGGCAATTGCAGGTAGGCGCACAGGACGTCGACGCAGCTCTGCCGGTTTTGCTCCCAGTCATCGGCAAGGCCCGCCATGGCGTACACCCCGGCTAGCCTGACGGCTGGCTTGTCGCTGCCCAGCTGCTCAGCCGCTCAGCCGCGAACCGCTCGTTCAAGTCCCGGACAGATTGCTCCCTAAGTGTCTCTTTAAGCTGGCCCCACTGTGCTTCAATGGTCCGCTTTGTGTTCCGGTCTGTTCTGTAGATGCCGTATATCTGTGCAAGCACCGTTCCGATCAGGGTCAGCACACTAACGACAGCTGCAATGGTCGCCGCGGCGAGGGTAGGGTCCATACGCGGAACTTAGTACATCGCGGACTTGGCCGACACCGTCCGCATCTACACCGACCCGACCGCCCCGGCCACGCCTCTTGCGCTCGTTGACGCCCTGCCACGCGGCCTAGATTTCGAGGCCCGCATCCTGGTCGGCCTCGGCCCTGGCGGCGGCCTCCAGCTCGGCCTGCGGTTCGGCGTGGTTGACGGGCTCGTCTAGGTCCCGAAGCGGTGGTAGCCGTGGTCGGCGTAGATCGCCTCGCCGTCGGCGAAGTGCCGGCTCTCGGTGTACCAGGACGGGCACGGCCGCACACGGACGCGAGGTCAGCATCCGGCTGCCCAGGCCCGGTGGGCGTTCAACTCCGCCCGTCCGCCCTCCGGTCGTTCCTGACTGCGCTGGCCTAAGCGGCCTGGCCGGCCTATCACCAAGGTTCCGGCGTCCGCGGGGACGGCGGGCGGGCGGGGAGGCTGGGCGGATGGATGGTGGTGACGGTGCCATCGGTCCAGACGATCATGATGCGGGAAGGGACGGCCTGGGCTGGGACAGCGGGTGGGGCGGGCAGGCCGGATGGGGTGCCCGGGGCGGATGGCATGCCCGGGGCAGATGGGATGCTCGCTGTGGGTGCGGATCCCACGGTGGACGGTTCGACGGACGGGCGGAGTAGGGCCACCGTCCGTTCCACTAGATCTGAATTTGACCTTTGCTCTTGGTACGCGGAGCCTGCCGCACGGTAGGCGTCGTGCAGGCGGAGCAGGGCGCCCGCGGCGGACAGGGCCGTGTCCGCGCGCTCCCAGAAGTGGCGGGACTGCCAGGTGCGGCCCGTCTCGGCATGGCCGACGGTGGTGACCGAGACGCCCGCCAGCGCGGCCATCTCGACCTGGGTCAGTCCGGCCGCGCGGCGGGCGGCGGCCAGGCCGGCCGAGAGCGCCCTGGTGGCCTCGGCGAGGTCGCGCTCGTCGCCGCGCGCCCTGGGGTCGGCGACGCGGGGGCGGGCGTTCGGGCTCGGGCCGGGCACCAAGATGCCGTCTGCGATCAGCTCGCGGAGCGCCTTGCGGCAGGTCAGTGTGGAGAACCCGGTGGCCCGGCCGAGCTCGGCGCCGCTCGGTGCGGGCTGGCCGGGGCGGAGTGTGCCGTCGGCGATCTGCCGCCGGATGGCGGCGGCCACCCTCAGGTACTTGGGCAGGACGGGGCCGTCGACGGCCGTCATGATGCGGGGATGCACGGCATGGCTGGCTCTCCTGGGGGCGGTCAGCTAGTCGGGACTACAGTGCCACCGACAATGCTACTCGACAATAGTCGACCATTATCTAGCGAAAGGGTGGCGAGCCCGTCAAACGCAAGCCGCGGCTGCCGGCCGGCGCGACACGGGTCGCTATTCCGGCAGGCAGCCGCGATCGGCGGCCGAATCTGGCGTTAAAGGCCGAACTTGCTGCCCTGGATGACCTCGCTGGCCGGCGGCGCGGTGATCGTGGCGGGCGCGTTGTAGTTGGTGAAGTTAATCTGCCCCTCGTTGGCTGGCCCCTGGAGCCGGACGATTTCCGGGGTGGACGACTGCGAGATGTAGACAATGCCGCTGCCGGCGTGCGTCGGCTGCTTGAACGCCTCGGTGGGCTGACCGTTGATGGTCGCGGTCCCGTTCTTGACGAAGCCGGTGACCTCCTTGTCGAAGCCGCTGGCGAGGGTCGACGGATCGCACAGCTGCGCGAAGTTGGCGAGGTCGGACTTGGAGGTGACCTCTATGTACTTGCCGCTCACCTGGCTGAATACCGAGGACGGCAGGCTGAGGTTCTTGAAGAAGCTCTCGTCGAGCTTCATGTAGACGGTGCTGCTGACCTCGATGAGCTCGGCCGTGCCGGAAACCGCGGTGCCGCCCGACGAGTTGCCGGCGCCCAGCGTGATGGTGCCCTTGCAGCCCTGATTGGCGACGTCGGTGAGGTCAACCTTGATGTTCGAGCCGCCGCTGACCACATTGCCGCTGATCTGCAGGCTGGTGGCGGCCTTGAGGTCGTTGACCGCCTTCTGGACGATCTGGTCGGGGGTCCCTGACAGGGACACCGCGCTCGATGTCCCCGACCCGCTTGATCCGCTTGAGCTGCAGGCTGCCGCGGAAAGAGCGATCGCGGCGGCAAGCACGCTGGCCGGGACAGTACGCATGAGGGATGCCACTGGCATTTTCCTTTGAATAGATACGGCGGGAACAGGCACGGTTACTGTGAGATACCCCGTGGTTATCATGCTCAGTCCGCGCCCGCCCGTCCGTCGGCAGGTAGTGATGGCTGACCGTTATCGGCCGCCAGCAGATTCAGAACCCGGGGAAGATCGCCTGGAGCTCCGGCACGGTGACGCCGTCGGCCGACGTCACATCGGCATCGTCGCCGAGCCGGCCGTAAACGAGGCGGACAAAGGCCTCGGCGGGCAGCGCCAGCGACGCCGCCGCACCGGTGCTGCCCGGGGTCAGCGCGACCCCGCCGGTGTCGAGGGTGAACGTCACCGCCGGGTCGCTGGTGCTGACCGCGACCACCAGCGGCTCATCCTGCTTCTTCCCCATAAAGCCGATCATCATCGGCAGCTGGACGGCCAGCAGGCCGACCGCTTCCGGGCCGAGCCGCGCCTGCGGGTCGACCGCGACGGCCACGTCCCAGGTGTGCACGGCGTGCTCGGACAGCCGCATGCCGAGGAACCCGGCCAGGTCTAGCGTCATCCGGCCGAACATCGTGATACTGAACGCCACCCGCTCGGCCGGGGTCAGCGACTCGATGCGGGACACCAGAGCCTCGTTCACCGCGACGGACAGCTCCGCCTGTTCCTCGGGGGTGCGGGCGTTCCAGCTGTCCCAGATCGGCTGAAAATCGGCCATCGTCGGCGGCTCACCGCCGGTGACGCCCGCCTCGAGCGAGAGCGAGAAGATCTCCGCGCCGCTGCCCAGGTGGGAAAGCACGTCAGCGATGGTCCAGTCCTTGTCGTAGGACTGCGCGCGCAGGCCGTCGGCGTCGAGTCCGGCGACGATGGCGGACAGGCGGTCGTGGGAGGCGCGGACGGCGCTGACCCAGGGCTCTGCATTCGTAACGGTTGGCATGGTCAACGATCCTAGGGCCGGGCCGCTTCAGCCGCGCAGCCGCGTCAGGTCTGCGTCCGCGGTCAGGCGGCCGTCGCCCAGGCGGAGCACCTGGTCGACCGAGCCGGGATCGACCGGACGGTGCGTGATCAGCAGCACCGTCCGCCCGGCGACCGCGGTGAGCAGGTCACGGGTGAGCTCGTCGGCGGTCTCCTCGTCGAGGTGCTCGGCCGGCTCGTCGAGGATCACCACCGGGAAGTCGGCCAGCAGCACGCGGGCCAGGGCGAGGCGCTGGCGCTGCCCGCCGGACAGCCGCGCGCCGTGCTCGCCGACCGGGGTGTGCAGGCCAAGCGGGAGCGAGTCGGTCCAGGCGAGCAGCCGGGCGCGGGCCAGCGCGTCGCGGAGCTCTTCCTCGGCCGCCTCGGGTTTGGCCAGCCTCAGGTTGGCCTCGAGGGTGGAGTCGAAGACGTGCGCGTCCTGCTCGCACAGCCCGATGACCTCGCGCAGCTCGTCGCCGGCGAACGCGTGCAGATCGGTGCCGTTCAGGGTCACGGTCCCGCCCTCCCCGGCCTGCCCTGACTCCCCCGTCCCGTAGTCAAGGAAGCGGAGCAGCACCATGGCGAGGGTGGTTTTGCCGGATCCGGACGGCCCGACGATGGCCACCCGGGACCCGGCCGGAACGTCGAAGGAGACGTCGCGCAGGACCGGCTCGCCCGGCGTCCACCCGACGGTCAGCCCGCGTGCGGCCAGCCGGTAGGGCGGTGTCGGCAGCGGCACCGGCGCGACCGGCTCGGTGACCGGGGCAGGCCTGGCGAGCAGCTGCGCGACCCGGCCGTCGGCCGCGCGCAGCCCGGGGATCTCCTGCGCGGCCGGCCCCAGCCCGGCGAAGACCTCGTGCGCGGCCAGCGGCGTGAGCACCACCACCGCGAGCAGTACCCCGGCCAGGGCGCCGGATCTGACCGCCGGAACGGCGAAGAACATCGCCCCGAGCAGCGCGGCTCCGGTCGCCAGGGCGCCGACCGCCGCCCCCGCTCCCCGGCCGTAGCCGGAACGGGCCGTCGCTTCGCCGACCCGGCGGCCGTTGCTCTGCACCCCGGCCAGCGCCCGGCCCGCCGCACCGAAGGCGGTCAGCTCGGCCGCGCCCTCAAGCAGCTCCATGGTCGAGGCGGCGAGTTCGCCGCGCAGCGGGGCGAGACTGCGTTCCTCCCGGCGGGAGAGCGCGATCGCGACGGCCGGCCCGGCCAGCGCGGACACCACCAGCGTCGCCCCGAGGACCAGCCCGGCGGCCGGCTGCAGGGCGGTGACCAGCGCGACCGCCCCAGCGCCGGCCACCGTGGCGGCGACAAAGGGCAGCCTGACCCGGAGCCACCGGTCGGCGAACGAGTCGATGTCGGTCACCAGCCGCGCGATCAGGTCGCCGCTGCGGTACTCCGCCAGCCCGGCCGGCGCCAGCCGTGCCAGGGCATCGTAGGCGCGGACCCGCCGCGCCGCGAGCAGCCCGAGGGCGGCGTTGTGGCCGGCCAGCCGCTCGGCGTACCGGAGCAGGGCCCGGCCGAGGCCGAACGCCTGCACCACCGCGGCCGGCGCCATCAGGAACAGCACCGGCGGGCGCTGCGCGGACCGGGAGATCAGCCACGCCGCCGTCGCCAGCAGCCCCACCGAGCAGGCGGCGGCCAGCGCCCCGAGCACCGCCGCCAGCACCAGCCCTGGCGCTCCCCCGGCCCAGCGGGCGCCGTCGACGTCGCGTGTCCCGCTGGTCATATTTGCCCCGCTGATCTCGTTCGCCCTGCTGGTCTCGTTTGGCCCGCTGGTGTCGTCTGTGCCGCTGGTCTCGTCTGCCCTGCTGGCCTCGTCTGCCCTGCTGGCCTCGTCTGCCCTGCTGGCCTCGTCTGCCCCGCGGATCTATGTATCCCGCTGGTCGTGGGCAGTCCGCTGCCCACATCTGCCCCGCTGGTCACGCACCTTCGGCGTTTCTTGCTGTTATCCACGGTGAGATCCGATCCTGAGCCTGTCAGCTACGCCATTGACATCGCCTATTGGTGTCGTTGGCGTAGCTGACAGGCTCATCCGGGTCGTTGGCGTAGGCGACAGGCCCGTCCGGGTCGTTGGCGTAGCTGACAGGGCCGCTGACCTGTCGGTTACGCCAACGACATCCCCTATTGGTGTCGTTGGCGTAGCTGACAGGCCCGTCCAGGTCGTTGGCGTAGTCAGCAGATGTTCGGCCGGGTGGGGAAGGTCTACCAGGGTGTCGGCGGCGGCGATGACGGCGGGGCGGTGGCTTACCGCGAGGACGGCGTGGCCGGCCGCGGCGTAGCGGTGGAGCGTTTCGATGACGACGGCCTCCCGGTCGGCGTCCAGGCCCGCGGTCGGCTCATCCAGCAGGAGGACCGGGCGGCCGGGCAGCAGCGCGCGGGCGAGGGCGACCCGGCGGCGCTGGCCCGCGGACAGGCCAAGGCCGCGGTCGCCGAGGACGCGGGTGAGCGGGACGTCGTCGAGCGCCGCGTCCCTGGCGGCGGCGGCCACCGCCTCGTCCGGCGCGGCCGGCCAGCCGAGCCGGATGTTGTCCGCGACCGTGCCGGTGAACAGCGTCGGGTCCTGCGGCAGCCAGCCGAACACGTTCCGCCCGGGCGACGCGGCGGAAAGCTGGGAATCGGCCGGACGCGACGGACCGTCCACGTTCCCCCGGTGGGACGCGGCGGACTGGCGAGCGGCTGGAACCACCGGACCGTTCGGGACGAAGGTCTTTGCCCTTATCGATCCCGAGCTCGGCGTGGTGAAGCCGAGCAGGCAGCTGAGCAGTGTGGTCTTGCCGCAGCCGCTTGGGCCGGTCAGCACGGTGAGGCGGCCGGGTTCGACCGTGAGCGTGGCACGGTCCGGCGCGGGGGCGGCGCGGCCGTCGTGGCGGACGCTGACCGCGTCGACGTGAATCGAGCGGTCAGCGGCCCGCGCGGCGGTCTCGGCGGGCGCTTCGGTCTCGGCGGGCGCTTCGGTCGCGGCGGGCGCTTCGGTCTCGGCGGGCGCTTCGGTCGCGGCGGGCGCTTCGGTCTCGGCGGGCGCGGCGGGCGCGAAGAGGCCAGCCGAGCCGGAGACCGGGCGCGGCAGCTCCGTTTCCGCCGCTGGCTCGGTCTCAAGGATCGCGAAGACTTCCTCGGCGGCGGCCAGGCCGTCGGCGGTGGCGTGGAACTGCGTGCCGAGTGCGCGCAGCGGCAGGTAGGCCTCGGGCGCGCAGATGAGCACGAGCAGGCCGGTCCGCAGGTCCAGGTGGCCGTAGGCGAGGCGCAGGCCGATCTCGGTGGCGACCAGCGCGACCGACATGGTGGCGATCAGCTCAAGGGCGAGGCTGGACAGGAACGCCAGCCGCAGGGTGGCCATGGTGGCCCGGCGGTAGGAGTTGGTGACCCGAGCGATCTGCTCGCGCTGGGCCTGCGCCCGGCCGAACACCCGAAGCGTCGGCAGGCCGCTGACGACGTCATGGAAATGGTGGGCGAGGGTGGCGAGGGCGCGCCAGCGCCTGCTGGCCTGCCGCCCGGTCGCCATCCCGATCAGCGCTCCGAACAGCGGGACAAGCGGCAACGTGCAGGCCACGGTGATACCAGAGACAGGGTCGGCGATGCTGATCGTGATCAGCACCGCGACCGGGACCGTGACCGCCCCGATGAGCGCGGGCAGATAGCTGGTGAAGTAGCCGTCGAGCCCGTCGAGCCCGGTGGTGGCGAGCTGGGTGAGCGCGGCGGCGTCCCGGCGGCGCTGCCCGCCCGCCGCCCCGCCTGCCGCCTCGCCCGCCGCCTGGCCGGGCGCGCGCCGCCAGCCAGGGCCGAGCGCGAGGACGCGGGCCAGCAGCGCGCCGCGCAGCTCGGTCTTGGCCTCGGCCGACGCCCGGTGCGCGGCGGCCTGCGCGGCCCACGCGGCCGCCGCCCGGCCGACGGTGACGGCGGCCAGCGCGGTCAGCTGCCCGGTGCACGCGGCCAGCGTCGCTTTATCGATAAATACGTTGGCGATCATGGTGGCGAGCAGCCACGCCTGCGCGATCACCAGCGCGCCGGACAGCAGGCCGAGCGCCGCCAGGACGGCGATCGGGATGGTCGCGCGGCGCGCGTGCCGCAGCAGCCTCGGGTCCAGTGGTTTCATCGGCTGGCCGGCCTCAGGACGCTTTCTGCGCCGCGGTCGGCCGGGCCGGCGGTGGTGGTGGCGTTACCGACGGCGCCGGCTGCGGCGGGCCGATCACCCGCTTGCGGAACACCCAGTAGCTCCATCCCTGGTAGAGCAGGACGAGCGGCAGGAAGATGAGCGCGACGACCGTCATGATCATCAGGGTGTTCGCCTGGGAGGCGGCGTTGGCGACGGTGAGGGAGTAGGCGGCGGAGGTGGTGGAGGGCAGGACGTTCGGATAGAGGGCGGTGAACAGCGTGGCGGTGGCGGCGGCGATCGCGACCGCGTTCGCCGCGAACGCGAGGCCCTCGCGCCTGACCCAGTTGGCGCCGGCCGCGGCGATCAGCGCGACCGCGGCCAGCGCGGCCAGGATCACCGAGGCGATGCCCTCACCGGTTGTGGTCCCGGCCCGGTAGGACGCCCCGGTCCAGGCGAGGAACCCGGCACCGGCGATGATGGCGACGACCCCCATCGCGGCGGCGGTCCGCTGCGCGCGGACGCGCAGCTCGCCACCGGTCTTGAGGGCAAGGAAGAGCGCGCCGTGCAGGGTGAACAGGGCGACGAAGGTGACGCCGCCGAGCAGCGCGTAGGGGTTCAGGAAGGTGAAGAAGTTGCCGGTGAAGTGCTGCTGGGCGTTGAGCGGCAGGCCGCGCAGCACGTTGCCGAACGCGACGCCCCACAGCAGCGCCGGCACCAGCGAGCCGAGGAAGATCGCGGCGTCCCAACCCGCCCGCCACCGCGGATGGTCCCGCTTGCCGCGGTACTCGAACGCGACGCCGCGAATGATCAGCGCGACCACTACCAGCAGCAGCGGCAGGTAGAAGGCGCTGAACATGGCGGCGTACCAGGCCGGGAAGGCGGCGAAGGTGGCGCCGCCCGCGGTGAGCAGCCAGACCTCGTTGCCGTCCCAGACCGGGCCGATCGTGTTGATCATGACCCGCCGGTCGACGTCGTCACCGTGACGGCTGAGGAACGGCAGCAGGATGCCGACGCCGAAGTCGAACCCCTCGAGGATGAAGTAGCCGGCCCAGAGCACGGCGATGGCGATGAACCAGAGATCGGACAGGTGCATTGGTCGTCTCTTCCTTAGTAGACCAGCGTCATCGGCGCGTCGGCGTCGGCGTCGGTGCCGCCCTCGCCACCGCCGTCGCCACCACCTCCGCCACCGCCTCGGCCGCCCCAGCCGGGCAGCGGTTCGCTGGTCAGACCGCCCTTGATGTACTTGAGCAGCAGGCCGACCTCGATCACGGCGAGCACGCCGTAGACCACGATCAAGATGATCAGCGAGGCCAGGACCTCGCCCGCCGAGTTGGCGGACACCCCGGCCGAGGTCTTGAGCTGGCCGTAGACCAGCCACGGCTGGCGGCCCATCTCGGTCATGATCCAGCCGGCCGTGTTGCCGAGCAGGGGCAGCAGCGGGAGCAGGATCGCCGCGCCGATCAGGGTCTTGCGCCACTTGCCCTGGCCGAGCCGGCCCGCCGCGGGCATCCGGCCCTTCCTGATCAGCAGCAGCGCGACCAGTGCGATCAGCCCGGCCAGCACGCCGGCACCGATCATGGCACGGAATGACCAGTAGGTGACCGGAATGATCGGCGTGTAGGAGCCGGGGCCGTACTGCGCGACGTACTGCGCCTGCAGGTTGTCGATGCCCTGCACCTGCGCCGACCAGTTGCCGGTAGCGAGGAACGAAAGCAGCCGGGGCAGCGTGAGCTCGAAGATCGCGTGCGAACCGTTCAGCGAGCCGATGGTGAGCAGCGAGAACGGCGCCGGTTTAGCCGTGTGGTAGAGCGCCTCGGCGGCGGCCATCTTCATCGGCTGGTATTTCGTGGTGAACAGCTTGGCCTGGGTGTCGCCGGTGAAGAAGACGAAGACGGTGGCGACCAGCGCGGTGATCGAGCCGAGCTTGAGCGCGGACCGGAAGGCGAGCGCGTGTTCCTCGATGATGCCTGGCCTGAGCAACTGCCAGAGCGCGACTCCCGCGACCAGCGACCCGCCGACCAGGAAGCAGCCGGCGATCACGTGCGGGAACCCGGCCAGCTGGGCGGGGTTGAAGAGCACCGCCGCGAAGCTCGTCAGGTCGTCCTGGTGCGTCTTGGGGTTGTAGGTGTAGCCGACCGGGTGCTGCATCCAGGCATTGGCGGTGAGAATGAAGTACGCGGAAAGCAGCGTGCCGGTCGAGGCTATCCATAGGCAGGCCACGTGCAATCGGGGCGACAGCCGATCCCAGCCGAAGATCCACAGTCCGAGGAAGGTGGACTCGAGGAAGAACGCGAGCAGCGCCTCGATCGCCAGCGGCGCGCCGAAGATATTGCCGACCATCCGCGAATAGGCCGACCAGTTCATGCCAAATTGAAATTCCTGCACGATTCCGGTGACGACGCCGATCGCGAAATTGATGAGGAACAGCTTGCCGTAGAACTTGGTGAGGCGGAGCCAGCGCTCGTGACCGGTCCTGATCCACGCCGTTTCGAACCCGGCGACCAGGAAGCCCAGGCCGATGGTGATCGGGACAAACAGGAAATGGTAGACGGTAGTAACGCCGAACTGCCATCGCGATAGGTCAAGCAGCAAGTCCACCTGTTCGCCTTTCCACTTCTGACGTAACGAATCAGTACCAAGAAATTCCGAACCCGCACTCCGCGGAGCTCGGCGCGTGTCTGATCAAACCAGTTCTTAATGGGGGCGCCGCAGAGTCGTACGGCCCGCCGCACAGGGGACTAAGGTCCCGGCCCGGCCACCTGTGATATAACGAGTTATTACTCGATTTGAGAGATTGGGTCTGAGATGCCGATCGCCGAGATCACCAGGGACGAGACCAGCGAACGCGCCCGGCTGCTCCGCGTCGATTCCTATCGCGTCGAACTTGACCTGACCGGCGGCCCGGACACCTTCCGGTCGGCGTCGGTGATCAGGTTTGACTGCGTCAGGCCAGGAGCGGCCAGCTACGCCGACCTGATAGCCGAGACGGTGCACGAGATCACGCTGAATGGCACGGCCGTCGACCCGGCGACCGCCTACGCGGACGGGCGGATCGCGCTATCCGGGCTGGCCGCGCAGAACGAACTCCGGGTAGTGGCCGACTGCAAGTACGCCGACGGCGCGGGGCTGCAGCGCACGGAGGACCTGACCGACGGGCGCGTCTACGTGTACACGCATTTCGAGCCGGCCGATGCGCGCCGGGTCTACGCGAACTTCGAGCAGCCGGACCTCAAGGCGGAGTTCACCTTCCACGTCACGGCCCCGGAGCGCTGGATCGTGTTCTCCAACCAGCCGGCGCCCGAGCCGGCACCGGCCGCCGGGCGGCCTGGCTCGGCGGTCTGGCACTTTCCGGCCACGCCGCGGATCTCCACGTACCTGACCGCGCTCGCGGCGGGGGAGTTCCACGTCGTCCGGGAGACCCACACCACGCCGTCTGGCCAGGTGATACCGCTCGGGCTTGGCTGCCGCCAGTCGATGCTGGCCTACCTGGAGCCGGACGACGTGTTCACGATCACCCGGCAGGGCTTCGACTACTACACCGAGTTGTTCGCCGCGCCCTACCCGTTCGCCAAGTACGACCAGGTCTTCGTGCCCGACAGCGGCGGCGCGATGGAGAACGTCGGCTGTGTCACGATCACCGAGTCGCTGATGTTCCGGTCCAAGGTGACCGAGGCCCTGTACGAGATGCGGGCGATGGTGATCCTGCACGAGATGGCGCACATGTGGTTCGGCGACCTGGTCACCATGAAGTGGTGGGACGACCTGTGGCTGAACGAGTCGTTCGCCGAGCTGTGCGGATTCCAGTCCGCCGCCGAGGCGACCAGGTTCACCGATTCCTGGACGACGTTCTGCGGCGGCCTCAAGGCGGCCGGGTACCAAGCCGATCAGCAGCCGTCGACGCATCCCATCGCGGCCGACGTGCCCACGCTCAGCGAGGCGCAGGCGAACTTCGACGGCATCAGCTATGCGAAGGGCGCCTCGGTGCTCAAGTCGCTCGTTTCCTACCTCGGGCGGGACGCCTTCTTCGCCGGCATCCGGGCCTACCTGGCCGCGCATGGCTGGGGCAACGCGACGCTCGCCGACCTGCTCGGCGCGCTTGAGGCCAGTTCGGGCCGCAGCCTGACCGAGTGGTCGAAGGCCTGGCTGGAGACGGCCGGGCCTAACACGCTGCGGCCGGAGTTCACGGTCGGCCCGGATGGCGCCTTCACCAGCTTCACGGTGCTGCAGGAAGCGCCGCCTGGGCAGCCCACGCTGCGGCCGCACCACATCGCGATCGGGCTGTACGAACGAGGCGGCGACGGCGCTCTCGTGCGGACGCACCGGGTGCAGGCCGACCTGACGGGAGCGCGGACCGGAGTCCCGGGGCTGATCGGCCAGCCGCGGCCGGACCTGATCCTGCTCAACGACGACGACCTCGACTACGCCATCATCCGGTTCGACGAGCGGTCGCTGGCCACCCTGACCGAGTCAATCGGGCGGTTCCGTGACGGTCTGGCCAGGACCATCTGCTGGACTGCCGTGCTCGACATGACCGCGCAGGCAGAGCTGTCGGTGCCGGCCTTCGCGGCGATACTGGCGGCCGGCATGGGGTCGGAGTCGTCGGTCTCGGTCCTGCGCGAACTGCATGAGCACGCGTCCCAGTTCCTGAGCTTGGCGTCCGACCCGGCCTGGGTCCGCGACGTCAAGCGGCAACTGGCGGCCGAGGCCATCAGGCTGCTGCGCGCGGCCGACCCGGGCAGCGACCATCAGCTAGCGTGGGCGCAGATGCTCGGCTGGACCGCGACCACGCCCGACCAGCTTTACCTGCTGGCCGGGCTGCTCGACGGCAGCGAGGTGATCGCGGGCCTGGCCATCGATACTGAGCTGCGCTGGCGGTTGCTGCTGCGCCTGGCCGCGATGGGCCGGGCCGGGGACGCGCAGATCGACGCCGAGCTAATGCGCGACCACACCAACGCGGGACAGCGGCACGCGGCCGCCTGCCGTGCGTCGGTGCCCGACGCCGAGCACAAGGCCGCGGCGTGGCGGGCGCTGACCGAGTCCACCGGTCTCGGGATCGAGGAGACCGTCGAGATCGGTTTCGGCTTCAACCAGATGGAACAGGCGGACCTGCTCGCTGGCTTCACGGAGAAATATTTCGCCCAGCTGCCGGAGATCTGGGTACGGCACGATGGGCTGCTACGGGTCGCGCTCGGGAAGCTGCTGTTCCCCTACTCGGCCGCCTCGCCCGAATTGCTCGAGCGCGTCGACACGTTCCTCGCCACCCCTGGCCTGGACCCGTCGCTGCCCCGGGTCCTGATTGAGGGCCGTGACATCATCGACAAAGCCCTCCGATCCCGCGCCTTGCCCCAGTAGCCGGAGACGCGTGGGGGTTTAGCCGGATGGCCAAGCGGCCCGGTAACGCGACCGCCGCCGCGGCGGCGCGGCCGGCGATCCGGCCGGAGAAGAGGCAGCCGCCGAGGAAAGTCCCCTCCAGGGACCGGTAGCCGTGCATGCCGCCGCCGCCGAACCCGGCCGCCTCCCCCGCCGCGTACAGCCCGGGCACCGGCTGCCCGGAGGCGGAAAGGACGCGGGAGGACAGATCGGTGTGCAGGCCGCCGAGAGACTTCCTGGTGAGGACGTGCAGCCGGACCGCGATCAGCGGCCCGGCGGCCGGGTCGAGCAACGCGTGCGGCTTGGCCACCCGCATCAGCCGGTCGCCCAGGTAGGCGCGCGCCCGCCGGATCGCCGCGGCCTGCGGGTCCTTGCCAAACCGGCGGGTGGCGTCCGCGTCCCGCGCGAGGATCTGCTCCCTGATGCCGTCGACAGAAAGCCGCGGGTCACCACCGGTGAGGGTGTTCATCCGGCTGACCAGGTCGGGCAGCGTGGCGGCGGTGACGAAATCCTCGCCGTGGTCGAGGAACGCCTGCACCGGCCCCGGTACCGCCCCGCCGAACCGGCTGGTCACCATCGCGCGCCGGTCGCGTCCGGTCAGGTCGGGGTTCTGCTCGGAGCCGGACAGCGCGAACTCGCGGGCGATGATCTTCTTGGTGAGGATGAACCACGAGTAGTCGTGCCCGGTCCGCCGCAGGTGCTCCAGCGTGCCGAGGGTGTCGAAGCCCGGGTAGAGCGGCGCGGGCAGCCGTTTGCCGTCCGCGTCGAGCCAGAGCGAGGACGGCCCGGGCAGGATGCGGATGCCGTGCATCGGCCAGACCGGGTTCCAGTTGGTGATCCCCTCGACGTAGTGCCACATCCGGTCGCGGTTGATCACCGACGCGCCCGCCGTCTTCTCGGTGATGCCGATCATCCGCCCGTCAACGTGCTCGGGGACGCCGGAGAGCAGGTGCGCCGGCGGCGCGCCCAGGCGTTCCGGCCAGGCGGCCCTGACCAGCTCATGGTTACCGCCGATCCCGCCCGAGGTGACGATCACCGCCGGGGCGGAGAGCTCGAATTCGCCAACCGCGGCGCGCGAGCTCGGCATGCCGCGGGGCACGTCGCTCGGCTCCAGGATGGCCCCGGACGCGCCGGTGACGGCCCCGTCGGTGGTGACCAGCGCGTCGACCCGGTGCCGGAAGCGGAACTCCAGCCGCCCGGCCTCGGCCGCCGCCCGCACCCGCCGCTCGAACGGCTCGACCACCCCCGGCCCGGTCCCCCAGGTGACGTGGAACCGGGGCACCGAGTTGCCGGGGCCGGCGCCGTCGTAGCCGCC
>JBEKEK010000015.1:0-96145 GCA_050013875.1 Trebonia sp.
GAGATCAGGCTGGTGACCGTCTGGTGGGTGATCAGCGAGGTGCCGAGCTGCCCCCGGACGAAGCGCGACAGCGCCAGCCACAGCTGGACGATGATCGGCTTGGTGACGCCGTAGTACTGTTCCACGTTCTTGACCTCAGCCGGGCTCAGCCCGCTCTGCGGGCTGCCGAGCGTGGTCGCGATCGCGTTGCCCGGCAGGATCGTGATCGCCGCGAACGAGAGCACGTAGGCCAGCAGGATGACCACGACCGCCTGAGCGAGACGCTGCAGGGCGTAGACGAAGTAGGGCCGACCGCGGGCCCAGCCGCCCGCCTCAGGGGCGGACGGCTGGGTGATGGCGGCTATGGCCAGGTCGGTCACGAGAGCCAGGCCGTGTAGAAGTTGGCGTACGCGACGCCGTTGTAGGCGACGCCGTGCACGTTCGGCGCGATCAGGTAGATGCGCTGGACCTGCTGGACGACGGGGATGAAGTATCCCTCAGTGAGCACATACTGCTGGACCTGGTCGGCGTACGTGTCACGTTGGGTGGTACTGGAGGCGGACTCGATCTCCTGCGACAGGGTGTCCAGGGTCTTGTCGCTTGTCCCCACACTGAACCAGTTCTCGCCGTTGTTCAGGCTGGTCAGCACGCCGCCGACGGTGCTGAAGTCGATGAAGCTGCGGGAGACCGACAGCAGCGGCGGGTAAGGGCGGGTCTCCACCGAGGCGTAGTCGGAGAGCGGGATGATCTTCAGCGCCGCCTTGATGCCGACCTTGGCGAGCTGCTGGGCGATGAGCTCGTCTTCCTGCTCGGTGGACGGGACATACGGGTTGGGGATCAGGGTGAGGGAGAGGGTCTGGCCGCCCTTCGTCCGGTACCCGTTGGCGCCCAGCACCCAGCCGGCCTCGGTGAGCAGCTTGGCCGACAGCGTCGGGTCGTAGCTGAACAGGGCCGAGTCGTTCTGCGCCTCGGGGACGTTGCTCTGAATGAAGCTCTGGGCCAGTTCCCAGCCCTTGGGGTAGACCGTGTTGAGGATCTGGGTTCTGTTGATGGCGTGCTGCAGGGCCTGTCTCACGTCCAGGCTGTTGGTCGGGGCGATGCTCGCGTCCACCTCGAAGCCGTCAACGAAGCCCAGGTAACGAGGTGTTGCCACGGTGAAGCCCTGCGACTCGAGCGACGGGATGTCCGACGGAGTGACGTTGAAGTCGACCTGCGCGTCGCCGGCGACGACCGCCTGTTCACGGGTCGATTCGTCGGCCACCACCTTGTAGGTCAGCGAGTCGAGGTAGGCCGGCCCGGTGTGGCCGAGGGCGGGCGGCCCCCAGTCGTAGTCCGCGCGCTTCACCAGCGTGTAGCTGACCCCCGTCTGGTAGGACTTGACGACGAAGGGACCGCTGCCGATCTCGTCCAGCAGGTTCGCCTGCTTGTTGACGCTGAGCGCGAGCGTCTTGGGCGCCAGCAGGATGGAGCCGTGGTAGCCGAGCGTGGGGATGAACCCGAGGGTCGGCTTGGAGAAGTCGACCTCCACCGTGTCCGTATTGACGGCCTTGGCCTGCTCGAAGTAGAGCGCGGGGAACAGCCCCACCTTCGCGATCCCGCGGCTGGGGTCGCCCTTGGCCCAGAGGGTGATGTTGTCGACGACGGCCGCGGCGTTGAGCGGCTCCCCGTCGGAGAAGGTCACACCCGACTTGAGGTGGAGGATGTACTTAGTGGCGTTGTCCTCGGTCTGCCAGCTTGTCGCGATCCAGGGGCTGACCGCCCCGGTGTTGGAGACGTAGACGAGCTTGTCAGTGATCTCCCCCCACAGGTTCCCCTCATAGCTCGATATGTTGCTCTCGCTCGAAACCCACCCGGTCGGGAACTCCTGGATCAGGAACGTGAGGTTGCCGCCGTCCTTGGGGCTGCCCGCGGCGGCGGCGTCGGCCGCGCCGCTGTTGCTCGGGCTGCTCGAACTGCAGGCGGCAACGAATGGCACCAGCGCAGCAAGGGCGGCCACGCCGAGCGCAACGCGATGGAATCGTCTGGAGTTTCCTATCATTCCTGTAGGGTAAGTGGGTTATCTTTGGCCCGTCCAACGACGATCTCGAATCGAATCCGATAAGCGAGCGCTATCAGTGGCGCCCGGTGACCGGTGGTTACGACCAGCCGTCGTGCGGCGCAGGCGGATCGGACAGCTCGCCCGGGAGACTCACGGATAAGCCGGACGCGGTCAGCCGCTCATGCGACAATTCGCCGGGAATTGTGCTGGCTCGCCGTGGGATCACGGTCCGCCAGGTCGCGGGCAAGGGAGCTTGATGCGAGGTCGCAGGGTCGTTGCGATGGTGGCGGCGCTCGTCGTGGTGGCGCTTTGCCTGCTGAGCCAGGGAGCCCCGCGGGCCTACGCGGGGCCGGCCGGCCCGGCTGCGAGCGGCCCCGTACGGGGCGGGTGGCTGGCGGCCCGGTCGACCGGCCAGGCCGATTTCGGCCCGGTCTCTTGTGCTCCCGGCGCGGCCGGGCTGTGCACGACGGCCGGCGCCAACCTGAGTGGCGACGGCATCCCCGCCATCGTGGCCACCGCCAAGGCCGGCGTGCTTGGCGCGGCGAAAGGGATCCCGGGGACCGCGGCGCTCTCGGCCGGTTCCGACGGGGACCTCGTTACCGCCGACGCGCTCTCCTGCCCTACCGAGGGTTATTGCCTGGTGGCGGGCTCGTATTTCGACAAATCCAACTTCTCGCAGGTATACGTGGCCGAGGAAGCCAAGGGGACCTGGCGCAAGGCGGTCCAGGTACCAGGGCTGGCCAAGCTCAACACCGGCGGGGACGCGTCCGCCCTGTCGGCCTCGTGCGCCTCGCCCGGCAACTGCGCGATCACCGGCACTTACACGCCGGGCAAGCCGGGCAGCCTGGCGGATCTTTCGCAGGCATTCGTGGCCAGCGAGGTCGGCGGCGTATGGCGCGCGGCGACCGCGGTGCCCGGGATCGCGAAGCTGAACACGGGCGACTCCGCCGTAGGGTCGGTAATCTCGTGCCCGGCCCCCGGCTACTGCGCTCTCGGCGGGAACTACGAGGCCACCAGCGGGGGCTATGAACTGCCCTTCATCGACAGCGAGGTGAACGGCGTCTGGGGCGCGGCTGGCCCGGTCCCCGGCCGGCCGGGGACCGGGGGGAATTACGGCATCACCGCCATCTCCTGTCCAAGGACCGGGGACTGCGTGGCGGCCGGTAACGACGACAATGGCAGCTACACCATCACCCAGCGGGGAAATGAGTGGTCGAAAGCGGCTGCGACCAGCGGGCTCGGCTCGGTGGCGGCGCTGTCCTGCCCTGCCGCCGGGGAGTGCGTCGCCGGCGGTGCGACCTCGTCCGGCTACGGGGGCTTCGCCGCGACCGCGGCGGAGCGGGGCGGAACCTGGGGCAAGGCGGTCCTGGTACCGGGGGCGAAGGCCTTCAGCTACAAGGGCAGGCACGCGACCAGCTCGGAAATCAACGACCTGGCCTGTCCGGCGGTTGGCTACTGCGTCGCGGGCGGCGATTTCTTCGTCAGCGTGAACGACACGACGGCGTATTCGCGGGGCCTCGTCGCCAGCGAGACAGCCGGCGCGTGGGGGGCGGCGCAGATTCCGCCGGGGCTCGCCGGGCTCGACCGCGGAGTCTTCTCCGAGGTGGATTACGTGGCCTGCGCCACCATCGCAACCTGCGTGGCGGGCGGGAGCTACGACGCCGACAGTTACCCAGGAGGCCAGTTCTTCTCCGCTGAGCTGCCGTCGCAGCCGACCAGGACGGCCCTGCGCCTGTCCCTGGCCCATGTCACCCCCGGCAAGGAGCAGGCGGCTAGGGTCTCCGTCAGCGTCACCGCCCGCGGCAGCACGCCCGGGGCGGTCGCGGTCGGGAAGGTCACGGTGCGGGCCGGGTCCCTGACCGTCTGCGTGATCAAGCTGACCGCGGCCACCGGGAAAGCGGCCGGCGGCTGCACCCTGACGCCCCGCGAGCTCAAGCCGGGCACCTACCAGATCGTTGCCACCTATCCCGGCAGCAGCCCGTTCCAGTCCTCCGCCTCCGCCGCCAGCGTCCTCACCGTAGCCTGACGAGAAGTATTTTTAGGGCATGACGTCCGCAGGGATGCAGTGGACAGAGGCAGAGTCCGGCCACGGCTCGCCGGGGATCGACACGGCCAAACCGAACGTGGCCCGGATCTACGACTACTGGCTGGGCGGATGCTTTCTCTAAGCACACTACGGCGCGGGTTGGGTGTCGTCTAGTTCAGTGTGCCGATAGCCGCCTGGCCCTGCGTCTGGGGTTAAATGCCGTGCCGGGGGGGCGAGGTGGTAGGTGATGGAGCGGCTGTCGCCGGGCATCGGGGGCAGGGCCGGACGGGCCCGCCCATCGGCGGGCCCGTCCGGCACTTGGTTCACGCCGCTTCGCTCACCGGCTCCGGCTCGCGCTCGGGCTCGTGGCTGGCGGTGGGCTGGCTGCGGGTGCTGGTCGCCCGGGCCGCGATGAGGGCCGCAGCGACCAGGAAGACGCTGCAGGCTGTGAGCGCCACCTGGAAGCCGGAGGTGAGCGCGGCGGGCTGAGAGGCGCCTGCTGCCAGCAGGTGGTGGGTGCGGCCGGTTGCGATCGCGCTGAAGATCGCGAGCCCGAGCGCACCGCCGAGGGTCGAGGAGGCGGTGATCAGCGCGGCGGCGATCCCGGCCCTGTCCGCTGGCACGCCGGTATTCGCCGCAGTCTGGACACCCACGAAGACGGCACCGAGCCCGAGGGCCATCACGACCAGTCCGGGGAGGATGCTGGTTGCGTAGGAGCCGTGGACAGGGATCCGAGAGAGCCAGTAGAGGCCGCCGGCGCCGAGCAGGGTGCCGGCCACGATAATCGGCCGGGTGCCGGTGCGGGATACCAGGTGGGTCGCGACGCCGGCGGCGAGACCGACGCCGGCGGTGACCGGGAGGTAGGCGGCGCCGGCCTGGACCGGCGAGTAGCCGAGCACGTTCTGCATGTAGAGGGTGATGAAAAAGAACATCGAGTAGAACCCGGCCTGGGCGATCACCTGGGTGGCGTCGGCCGCCGCGAGCCCCTTGATACGGAAGATCGACAGCGGGACGAGCGGGTTGCGGTGCCGCCGTTCGTTAACAGCGAAGGCGGTCATTAGCGCCGCCGCGCCTGCGAGCTCCGCGATCGTGCGGGTAGCGCCCCAGCCGACGTCGGGTGCGTTCACCAGCGCGTAGACCAGTGTCAGCATGCCCGCGACTGACAAGATCGCGCCGGTGGCGTCGAAGCTCGTCAGCGGCCGGCGGTGCCGCTCGCCGGGCAGGAGCCGGAACGCCGCGGCGATCACCAGTGCGGACACCGGCACGTTGACGAAGAATACCCAGCGCCAGCCGGGTCCCTGGGATAGCAGCCCGCCGAGCAGGACGCCGGCCGCTGACGCCAGCGGGATGGTGCCGCTCCAGACGCCGATGGCCTTGATCCGGTCGCGGCCGCCGGTGAACGATGTCGTCAGGATCGACAGCGCGGCCGGGGTCATCATCGCCGCCCCCAGTCCCTGCACAAGCCGGGCGCCGATCAGCATGCCCGCATTGCCCGCGAGACCGCCAGCCAGCGACGACAGCCCGAACAGTGCCGTTCCGGCGACCAGCAGCCGGCGCCGGCCGACCAGATCGGCGGCCCGGCCCCCCAGCAGCAGGAAACCGCCATAAGTCAGCAGGTAGCCGCTGACGGTCCATTGCAGGCTCTGCACCGAGAAGTTCAGGTGGTCCCGTATCGACGGCAACGCGACATTGACGATCGTCGTGTCGACGAAGTCGAGGAACCCCGCCAGGCAAACCAGCGCCAGCGTGAGTTTCCCGCGACGAGTAGAGAGAAACGATGGGTGGGTAGCGGTTGCAGCGTGCATCACAGCACCTCCGAAGATCAGGCCGGCCAGGGCCGGCGCTTCCTGTCGATGATGCAGGCACCAGGCGGCGCCGGAATTGGGCGGTGCGGCACACCCTGACCCCAGAACAAACGACCTGGACAAGCCGCAGGACAAGCAAGCGGCAGGAAACCCGCGCCCTCGAACAACACCACCACGACGACCTCCCGGGCGGCGATGACGGCCGCGGCGCTGCAGGCGGTGAGGGTGAGCTGGATGCCGGCGGTGAGCGCCGCCAGCGGGGTGGCGTGTGCTGCCAGCAGGTGCTGGGTGCGGCCCAGTCGCGATGGCGCTCAAGATCACGAGCCCGCGCGCACCGCCGAGCGTGGAGGAAGCGGTGATTAGCGCGGCGAGCCCAGCCTTGTCCGCCCGCACGCCGGTGTTGGCCGCAGTCTGGACGCCGACGAGCACGGCCGGGTGCCGACACGGACACCAGCTGGGTGGCGATGCCGGAGGAGATGCCGACAGCGACGGTGACCGGGAACACTCAGCGCCAGCCGAGTCCTTGTGCCGGCGCTTGCGTCGATGGTTTCGGCACCGGGTTTCCGGGAAGCTGGGCGGGCGGTCAGGCCCGGCGGGCTGGAACGGCCGCGGGCAGCCCGAATGGGGGCAGGACGCTGGCGTCGAAACGGGTGATCGCGCTGATCCGGTCGCCAGCGAAGGTGAATACCAGCAGCCCGGCGGGGAGGGCGACGCCGGCTTGCGGGTCCGGGTAGTAGACCCCGGCCGCGGGCTGGCCGTTGGCTCGGGTCGCGACCAGCTGGAGCGTGACATCCGGCCGGAAGACGACGGCGGCGAGGAACTGGGTCACCAGCGCGCGGCCCTGGTATTCCAGCGGGATCGGCGGCATGGTCATCAAGACATCGTCGGCGAGCACGGCGACCAGGCCGCCGATGTCGCCGCTCTCGTAGGCGTCGGTGAGCCTGGTGATGAGTTCCTGCTCGGCGGGTGAGCCCGGTGATGGCTGCTGGCGCCCGGGCGGCGACGGCAGGCCGCGCCCCAGGGCGGCGCGGGCGCGTTTGAGCGCGCTGGTCACCGATTCCTCGCTGGCATCGAGCATGCCGGCCACCTCCCGGGCCGGGAAGCCGAGCACGTCGCGCAGGATCAGGGCGGCACGCTGGCGGGCCGGCAGGAGCTGCACGGCCGTCACGAACGCCAGCGAGATGGCCTCCCGTGCCTCGTAACGGGCCTCCGGGCCTGGCCCGCGGTCGGTGAGCTCCTCCAGCAGCACATCGGGGTACGGCTCAAGCCAGGTCACCTCGCCCAGCCGGGTCGCTTCCGGCGGGTCGATGCCCGGCGGCGGCCAGTGCATCTGCGGCCGCCGGCGAGCCGACCGCAGCGCGTTCAGGCAGCGGTTAGTGGCGAGCCGGTACAGCCAGGTCCGCAACGAGGAACGCCCTTCGAAGCCGTCCAGGTCCCGCCAGGCCGCCAGCAGCGTCTCCTGCAGCGCGTCCTCGGCATCCTGCACCGAGCCGAGGATCCGGTAGCAATGGACGTGCAGCTCCCGCCGGTACGGATCGACCAGGCTGGCGAATGCCAGCGCATCTCCGGCTCGCGCCCGGTCTGTCAGCTCCGCAGCCGTCATGCCGCCGCATCCTTTCGCTCCCCGCGCCCGCAGGCACGAGCCAGGCACACTGCCTGGCGTCCCATGGTCATGCAGGGTCGGCTGAGCGGGAGATGTGTTCCCACTCGCCCCAGGTCCGGAGCCGGTCGTCGCAGGCGTCGGCGGCGAAGCTGGTCAGCAGCAGGCGCGCCGGGGGCTGGCCGGCGTCCACGGCCGCGTAGATAGCGGCTACGGAGTCGTCGGCGACGGTGAGCCGCATGTTAGCGTATGCCTGTTCTGCGGCGTCGCGAAAGGGCTGGTAAAGAGGGTCCGGTTCGGACCGGGTCGCGGAGGAGCCGGCCCAGCCGGTGGCGAAGCCGCCGGGCTCGATGAGGGTGATGGTGATCCCGAATCCCGCGATCTCCTGGGCGAGCGATTCGGTCAGCCCGTCCAGGGCCCGCTTGGAGGCGTTGTAGATGCCCAGGCCGGGGAAGGCGATGACGCCCGCGAAGCCGGATATCTGCAGGATGTGCCCGCCGCCTTGCTGGCGGAGCAGCGGGATGGCCGCCTGGGTGATCCACAGGGGGCCGAGCAGGTTGGTCTCGATCTGGGCGCGGACCTCGGCTTCGGTCAGCTCCTCGATGAATCCGAAATGGCCGTAGCCGGCGTTGTTGACCACTACGTCGAGGCGGCCGAAATGGGAGTGGGCGCGCTGGACAGCGGCGATACCGGCCGCGCGGTCGGTGACATCCAAGGTGATCGGCAAGATCGCGTCACCGAACTTCGTGGCTAGGTTGGTGAGCGTGCCGGTGTCACGGGCGGCCGCGGCGACCTGGTCGCCTCGCTTGAGGGCGGCGCGGGCCCAGGCGCGGCCGAAGCCGCGGGAAGCGCCGGTGATGAACCAGGTCTTGGGGCGGGTAGCGGTCATTTCGGGCTCCTTCGCTGTATCGGGCACGAGTGGTCAGTGGCCTTGCGGCCTGGGCCGGGCTCCGTCAGCCCGGCCCCGGCCGTTGCCGGTGATGTCAGCCCTGGCCAGCCATGAGAGCCCGGACTTCGACGCCGCCGAACTTGGACGGCACCTGCCGCGCGATCTCGGTCGCCGCGTCCAGGTCCGGCGCCTCGATCACGTAGTAGCCCGAGAGGGCGGGCGTGGTGTTCACCATCGGGCCCGGCGAAACGGCACTGCCGCCTAGGCCATCCACGCGTACCGCTTTGGCGGTGTACGTGGGCAGGAGTTGGCTGCCGCCCCGCAGCGAGGGGCCGTTGTCCTGGACGAACTGCTGATGCTCCTTGGCGACCTGCTGCATCCACTCCGGGGTCGCTTCGGCCCACTTGGACTCGTCTTCGTAGACGAGAATCGCGTACTCGGCCATGTCTCCTCTTTCCTTGTCCGTTTCGTTGCCGCCCGCCGCCGTCTCGGCACCGGGCAGCCGCTAGCTAGTGGCATACCTGTCAACGAGGTAGGCACCGGCCGGCCGCCAGATTGGGCGGGCAGCCCGGCATCAACTCAGGCCGGCGCATCCATGCCCGGCCAGGAACGCGTTCAGGGGCCTGTGTGGCCCCCCAGGGTTAGACCGTTCAAGGTGGTCTACGGGGGGCTGCGGCGGCGGGAGGCGGCGGTGCTGGACGTGGCTGGTTTCGCCCCGGACCTGGCTGCCCCGGAACTCGGCGGGTCAAAGGGGAGTTCCGCGTCGTGTCCTGACGCCGGCTTCGCCCGCTGGTACTGGTCGAAGCCGCGATAGGCATGTTCCGTCGGCAGATCGCCGAAGTCCAGCTGCCGCGGTCGACCAGCTCGGCCCGGCGACTGGCCTGTGGCACCGGATCCCGGCCGGCGCCGCGTGCACCGTCGTTTCTTCAGGGAGATCGCCGCCGCCGACCGCGCTTTGGCCAACGCCTGACGTGTATGCATAGCAGTAAAAGGAGCGCTCCCGGATTCACGCCATTGTCAATAGGGGCACGCGAATCCGGGAGAGCCCCAGATCTCCGGCAAGGCCTGTGTCCGGAGTTAAATGCTGGGTTGGGGGCGAGATGGTAGGTGATGGGGCGGTGGTCGCCGGGGATGGCGGGCGGGGCGGCGTTGATCTGCTCGATGAGCAGGGCCAAGGCGCGGGCGATGCGGGGGGCGCGGGGTAGTTCTCTATTGTCTTGGTCTGCTCAGGTTCCTTGCGCGGTCCGACTGACGCGGCGGGTCGGCCCGGAGAGGCCGCACGCCTGCACGCCGGGCCGGTGCTGCGCGACGGCACGCGTAGTGGGCCGCCCTTGACGTCGTAAAGAAGTTCTCACAGCGCCGAGGCAAGACATGAGAAAAGGACAGGACGAGGATGACCCTGGTGCGATCGCCGCGTGCCTCAGGGAGGCGCTGGCTCCCGGGAGCTACCTGGCGTCCCGTCACCGGCACGGCTCCGGATGACCCGTCGGACATCAGCCTCGGCGGAATCGCTCGCAAGATTCGGGAAGTACCCGCGCCTGACTGACTCCGGACGGTGTCATGGATTTATCGGGCGCGTCATCAAGTTCGGGCGTCTGGGTCAGTGGCCTCGAAGAACAGGGCGCACTCGGCGCAGGCGGGCATGAAGTCGCCCGGGCCGTAGTGGAGGATCCGGGTTGAGGGGACGCGGTCCGCCGCGTGCTTCGGGTCGAAGTGGCAGACCGTCAGGTCCATGTCGTCGTCCTCTTCATCCATCGTCGTATTAGAACACCTGAGCTAACGGGTTGGCTGGCCGGCTGCACTCTCTTCACGCCTCTGCCGTTGGAGCGGGGAGCCGTTGGAGCGCGGGAAGGATTCGCGCGGCAGGGATTTGTAAGGGTTCGTGTGCTGCTTCTTTGGGGATTAGCTCTTGCCGGGTGTCCTTGCCGACGCGGCCGAGGGAGTGCGATGACCGGACCGGAAAGCGGCCTGAGGGCCAGCGCCCGCGCCTGGCGGGACGCGGACCCGGACCCGGAGACGCGGGCCGGGCTTGACCGGCTGCTCGGCAACGGCGATACCGCCGCGTTGGCGGAGCGCTTCGAGGGCTCGCTGGCGTTCGGGACGGCCGGCATCCGGGCGGCGATGGGGGCCGGCCCGATGCGGATGAACCGGCTGGTGGTCGCGCGGGTGGCGGCCGGGCTGGCGCGCTACATCGCAGACCGCGACCCGGCCGCGGCCGCGGCCGGGGTGGTGATCGGCTACGACGGCCGCGCCAAGTCCGACGTGTTCGCCACCGACGCCGCCCGGATTCTGTCCCGGGCCGGAATCAGCGTGTCACTGCTGCCGACGGCGCTGCCGACCCCGGTGCTCGCCTTCTCGGTGCGCCACCTGCGCGCCGCCTACGGGCTGATGGTGACCGCCAGCCACAACCCGCGCCAGGACAATGGCATCAAGCTCTACGTCCGTGACGGCGGGCAGTTGCTGCCGCCCGCCGATGCCGACATTGCCGACGTCATCGACGCGGTCGACCCGCTGCAGCTGCCGGCCGGCTGGGCCGAGGGTCCGTTCGGGTTCACGTCGGCCGATGAAGCGGTCAGCGCCTACGTCACCGCCGTGGCGGCCGGCGGCGGCCGGCCGCCTGACGCCCCGGACCTCAAGGTCGTGCACACCGCGCTGCACGGCGTCGGGGACGCCACCGTGCGGGCGGTCCTAGACGCGGCCGGCTGGCCGCCGCCGGTGCCGGTCGCCGCCCAGCGCGAGCCCGATCCGGACTTCCCGACCGTGCCCTACCCCAACCCGGAAGAGCCAGGTGTGCTTGACCTGGCCCGCGCGACCGCCGAGCACGAGGGCGCCGACCTGGTGCTGGCCAATGACCCGGACGCCGACCGGCTGGCCGTCATGGTGCCGGGCCCGGAGGGCTGGCGGGCGCTGACCGGGGATGAACTCGGTGCGCTGCTTGGCGACGCGGTGCTAGCCCGCCTGGCCAGCGGGGATCACGCGGATCCAAGCGGGCGTCGGCCGGTCGTCGCTACCACGGTGGTCTCCGGGTCGCTGCTGCGCCGCCTCGCTCAGCAGGCCGGCGTCCGGTGCGTGACCACGCTGACCGGGTTCAAGTGGATCGCGCGGACCGGCGGAGACGACGGTGCCCTGATCTACGGGTACGAGCAGGCCCTCGGCTACGCCGTGCGGCCTGACCTGGTGGCCGACAAGGACGGGATCAGCGCGGCCCTGCTCATCCTCCGGCTGGCCTCCGAGCTGGCGCGGGACGGCCGGACCGTGGCCGGCCGGCTCGACGACCTGGCGCTGGCCCACGGCGTGCATGTCACCCGGCAGCGATCGCTGCGGGCGGACGGCGCGGCGGGCCTGGCGCGGCTGGCCGACGCGGTCGAACGGGTGCGGAAGGATCCGCCGCGCCTGCTGGCCGGGGAGCCGGTCGCGGTGACGGACCTGCGCGAGGGCGGCACCGGGGTGGCGGACCTGGCCGGCGGCCGCGCCGAGCGCTCCCCCGGCCGGCCCATTCGGCCGGCCAACGTGCTGATCTGGCACGCCGGCGGCAACGGCCGGGTGATGATCCGGCCCAGCGGCACCGAGCCCGAGCTCAAGATCTACGCCGAGGCCGTCTGCCCAGTGCGGTCGCGGGACGAGCTTGCCGCCGCCCGGGCGAGCGCTACCGGGCACGCCGAACGTATGCTGGCGGCCGCAGCGGCCGCGCTTGAGCCAGAGACCGGGAGAGAACAGCCATGAAAGTGACGAAGACGATCACCATTACCAAGGCCGACCTTGCCCGCATGATCGACCACACGCTGCTGGCACCCGAGGCCACCGACGACGACGTGGCCCGGCTAGCGCAGGAGGCCGCCCGGCTTGGCGTGGGCGCGATCTGCATCTCGCCGTCGCGGCTGCCGCTCGCCCCGGGAGTGCTTGCCCCCGGTATCGCCGTGGCGGCGGTGACCGGCTTCCCGTCGGGGGCGCACACCGCGGCGGTCAAGGCGGCCGAGGCCGCCGCCGCGGTGGCGTCCGGCGCCAGCGAGATCGACATGGTGATCGACCTCGGCGCCGCGCTGCAGGAACGCTGGGAGGTGGTGACGGCCGAGGTTGCGGCCGTGCGGGCCGCCATCGGCCCGACGGTGGTGCTGAAGGTCATCATCGAGTCCGCGGTCATCGGCCTCGACCGGATCCCGGCCGCCTGCCGTGCGGCCGAGGCGGGCGGTACCGATTACGTCAAGACCTCCACCGGGTTCCACAAGGCCGGCGGTGCCACCGTCGAGGCGGTGGCGACGATGGCCGCCGCTGTCGGCGGCCGGCTGGGCGTGAAGGCCTCGGGAGGGATCAGGACGCTCGATGACGCCCTGACGATGATCGCGGCCGGCGCCACCCGGATCGGCGCCTCCGCGACCGCGGCCATCCTGGCCGGCCTGGACAATGCGTGACGGGACGCGGCCGGCGCGGTTATGGCTGGCCGTCCGTCCTGGTCGCGGTATGCAACAATCGCGCCTGTGGCCAACGTGAAGCTTAGTGTGTGCATCCCGTACAAGGCGCGTTTGGACAATCTTAAGATCGCGCTTGAGGCCCTCGCGCGGCAGACAATGAGCGCCGCCGATTTCGAGGTAGTCATCGGCGCCATGGAGTACTCCGCTGAATTGACCACGGCGGTCTCCGCCTGCTGCGATCAGATTAACGTGATCACCGTTTGCTCGTCTCGCGAGTTCCACATACCGCGAGCCCGGAACCTGGCGATGCGCAACGCCACCGGCGATGTCATTGTGCAAATAGACGCCGACACCATGCTGCACCCCGACGCTCTCCAGCGGCTTTACGACCGCTGCTTCGCGTTCGGTCAGCGAGTGTGCGCCGTCGGGCAGATCGTCGGTTACGGGAACAACCAGGACGGCGATGTCGAATCGGTCGAATTGCTCCCGTACCGTGAGCATCTGGCGGCGTTGAAGGAAATGGCGGCCGCGCCGGACTGGCCGGCGGATCCGCGTTTCCGCGTCGCGCACAATATCCCGTGGGCATTTGCCTGGACGGGGCTCATCGCACTGCCCCGCGCGGATGTGGCCTCGGAGCAGCTCTACTTCGACGAGAATTTCCAGGGCTGGGGAAACGACGACCTCGAGTGGGGATACCGGATATGCGAGAGCGGCATTCCCATCGTGTTGCGGCCCGATATATACGGCCTGCACCTTCCGCACAAGCGGAACACGGCCGCGAACCGGCTGACCGGGTCGGCCAACGCCGGCCGTTTCCTCGGCAAGTGGCCCAGGCGCGACGTCGAGCTGGCCTGCGTGTACGGCGATACCGGCGCCAACGATCTATGGCCCGATTACCGGGCGGACCTGGCCCGCGCCAGTGGCGCGGAAGCGTTCGGAGTCGCCGTGGGCACGGCCGGCGGGGGCACCGCCTTGCGGATCGGCGTGCCGCTCGACCGCGCGGGCTCCCCGATCGGCCGTGGGCACCTGATGGATTTCGATGTCCCGGCGGACGTGCAGATCCTGCCGCTGACCGGGATTTCCCTGCCTTACCAGTCCGGGGAAGTCGCCTCCTGCCGGATCGACGCCCGGATCAAGCGGCTTCCCGCGGTCTACCGGGATGCGGTCCTGGCGGAAGCGAGGCGCGTGTCCATCCAGGTCGCCGTCGACGACGATCCCGTCGCGGGCCAAGATCACCGGTGACGGCAGCCGGGCCGCCGCCCGGCCACGGCGGCGGTCAGCGCACGGCCGGCTGGACAGGCCCCTGCTTGACGAGGGCTCGCCGGACGGGGCTAGCCGGCCGGGTTGCGCAAGGCCGCGAGCTCGGCCCGGGCGGCCGTCACCAGTTCCGCGTTGGTGTTGGCGTGCCCGGCCAGCCCCCAGCCGCCTTCCGGCGCCTCGGTGAGCAGCACCCAGGTGCGCTGGGCGAGGGCCGGGTCGCCGCCCGCGGCGGCCACGATCTCGGTGAGGCGGGACACCAGGGCCAGCTGCTTCCCGCGGTCAAGGGCACCCGCGTTGGTGAGCACCTGGACCCGGACGTAAGAGCTGTCGCCGTCGACGTTGGACAGCGAGTCGGCCGCCAGGTCGTGCACGAACGCGGCGGTATTCTGCCGGAACATCGCGATATCGGGGACCTGCTCGACCTTCATCACGGCCGCGGCGAGCTCCACCGCCAGCCGGTGCTTGTCCGGGAACGTGCCGGTACGGGCGTATACATCGACCATGGGCATGGAAGTGCTCCGATTCCTTGGATTATGATGATCTACATAGTAGGGCAATTATGCAGGTCTGCATAGTCCGGAGAGGCATCATGTGAAGGATGTCCGACCGCGGATGGTCAACGGCGCCGCGCGACTGCTCGCCCAGAAGGGCCTGCAGGGAGCCTCCTTCGCCGAGGTACTCGAGCTCACCGGCGCGCCGCGCGGCTCGGTGTACCACCACTTCCCGAACGGCAAGGACGAGATGGTCACCGCCGCGCTCGACGCCGTTTCCGACGCCACGCTGGCGCGCCTGGGCGAGCTTGACCGCACCCCGGCCGCGATCACCGAGGGGTTCCTCGCCCTCTGGAGCGACCTGCTCGACCGGGCGAAGCTCACGACCGGCTGCGCCGTGGTCGCCGTCAGCGTGGCCGCCACCGGCGAACTGCTCGATCACGCGGGCGCGGTGTTCAGCCGCTGGACCGGCCACCTGGCCGGCCTGCTGGCCGAGGCGGGCGTCGCCCCGGCCGAGGCGGGCGACTTCGCCACCCTCCTCATCTCCGCCTCCGAGGGCGCGGTCATCATGAGCCGCGCGCAGCGCAGCCGCGAGCCCTTCGACCGGGTCAGCCGCCTGCTCACCGCCCAGGCCAGGCGCATCGCAGCAGCACCGGGATCAGAAGAAACCATGGTCTGAACGCACGCGGGTTACTCCGGCCTGCCCATTGACCCGGCATGAGAGAGATCTACTTGTCTGACCAGAAAACTGGAATACCTGCGCGGGTAAGCCGCGGGCTGCATCTCGTTGGCCAGTTACGTGGAAACCACGGTCCGTTAATCCAAATCAAAAAGAACTTACGGAACGAACGCGGGGTGTCCCGGAACATCAGCCACCGATCTTATTTCCGGGCCCTTCGTTGCATACCATGAAAACAGCGCCCTTTCGGGAGCCGGGTGCGCAGGTCCCTTCACGGCGGGTGGCAGGGGGCACGATGGCATCGCTGCAGCACAGTGATCCGCGGCATGTTGGCGCCTACCGTCTGATCGAACGGCTCGCGGTCGGCGGGATGGGGATCGTTTACCTGGGGGAATCGCAGAGCGGCAGGAAAGTCGCCGTCAAGCTGATCCGCCTCGAGCAAGCGGGCGAGCCTGAATTCCGGGCGCGGTTCCGGAGCGAGATCGCGGCTTGCCGACTGGTCAGCGGTTTCCACACGGCCGCCTTCATCGACGCCGACCCCGACGCGGACCGGCCGTGGATGGTCACGCAGTACGTGCCCGGCCCGTCCTTGGATGCCAAGGTCAGCCGCGATGGCGCACTGGCACCGGCGGCGGTGCACCAGCTGGCGGCCGCGCTGGCCGAGGGCCTTGACGCCATTCACTCCGCTGGCCTCGTTCACCGGGACCTCAAGCCGGGCAACATCATCATGGCCGACGACGGCCCCCGGATCATCGACTTCGGCATCGCCAAGCGGACCGGGGACAGCGGCGATCTGCGGCTGACCGCTACCGGGATGGTCGTCGGCACGCCCGCATTCCTGTCACCCGAGCAGCTCGGCAACGATGGTGCCGTCGGCCCTGCCAGCGACATCTTCTCCCTTGGGAGCGTGCTCGCCTTCGCCGCCACCGGCCGCGCCCCGTTCGACGTGGGCGACCTGAGCGCGACCATCTACGCCGTCGTCAACCGGCCTCCCAACCTTCGCCTGGCGGCAGGTCCCCTGCTCGATATCGTCACCGCCTGCCTGGCCAAGGACCCGGCCCGCCGCCCCACCGCCGCCGCCCTGCTCACCTACCTGTACAGAACGCGCTCTTCGCTGTTCCCCGACCCGGGCGTTAGCGGCAATGACAGCGACGGCCTGACCGTTGTCCCGGTGGCCGCCGCCGCCCCTGACCAGTCCCGCCCGCTGCCGCGAAACCCAGCCCTGGCCGGCTCCGAGGCTGCGGCCCGGACACCCGCCGAACCGGCCCCGGTGCGCGCCTACGTCAGGCGCGGCGCCCTGACGCGGCGCTCCCCGGCCGCGCACGTCCCGGGCCCGCCGGTCCCGGTCTCAGCGGCCGCAGGGACCGCGGCTGATCTCCCCCAGGCAATGCCGTCGCCGGTGCAGGTGCGGCCCGCGCGGCACGGATGGCGGCTGGTCGCCTGCGGCGCGACGGGGCGCTGGCTCGCCTCCGCCAACGGGGACGGCATCATCACCTCGTGGCTGGCCGCGCCCGGCCAGCCGGTGCGGTCCTGGCCGGCCGGGGCGGGGGTGCGCGCCATGACCGCCGGTCCCGATGACCTGCTGGTCGTTGCGACCGATGACGGGCGCGTCCGGGCCTGGGATGTCGCGACCGGGATCGGCCGCCGCTACCTGCCCGACAGCGTGGCCAGCCTCACCGGCCCGGGGGTCCGGGTCCGCGCCCTCGGCCTCGACCCCTCAGGCAGCTGGCTGGGGGCCAGCATTGACGGCCGGCTGCTGCTCTGGGACGTGACCGACCCGGCCGAGCCGCTACTGGCCGCCAAGTTGCCGACTCGGGCCGAGGTGACGGCGCTGGCGTTCGACGACACCGGCTGGCGGCTCGCCACCGGCGGCGCGGACGGCAAGGTCCACGTCTGGGACCTCGCCGAGCTCGCGGACGCGAGGCCGGTGCCCGCGACGCCTGGCGCCTCGGCGTTCGACGCGGTGCCGCTTGAGACCACCTGGATCCACCCGCCCGGCACCCTGCCGGACGCGAGCCGGCCGCGGTCCGGACGGGTGCTGGCATTGGCCTGGGATGACACCAGCGACCGGTGGCTCAGTGTCGGCGCGCACGGCCGCCCTGACAGCGCCGCCGGGCAACCCGCGGCGACCGACAGCATCGGGATCGACGGCGTTCCGCTCCGCGCCGCCGCGCTCAGCTCCAGTGGCGGCTTCGCGGCGATGATCGATGACGCCCGCGGGCGCGTGTACCTCACCAATCTTGACGGCCCGGCCGATGGCGGCGCGGCTGGCCCGCGGGTGCTTGACGGGACCGGCCTGAGCGTCACCGGCGTCGCGTTCGCCGGCTCGGGGACGCTCGCGATCGGCGGCAGCGACGGCTCGCTCCGGCTGTGGGACCCCGCTAGGCGCGCCACCCGGCTGGTCAAGGCGGCTGGCAGTCCGGTCACCGCGGTCGCCGCCTCGCCCGGGGGCGACCGTCTGGTGGTCAGCGACAGGCGCGCCAAGCTGCACTCCTTCACCGCGGTGAACGGCTCTTTCGAGCCCGGCTGGGCCGTCGACTCCCCGCCGGCCGGCGAGTGCCTGGCGTTCCGGGCGGACGGGACCCGGCTGGTGACGGCCGGGGACGTGGTGCGGATCTGGGAGGCGGCGGACGGGTCGCCGGCCGGGATCCTGCCGGGGCGGACCGGACGAGGCCGGGCCGTCGCGGCCGACCACGACGGCAACCGCATCGCGGTGGCGTGGGCGGAGGCGGTCGTCAGCGTCTGGCAGGGCAGCAAGCTGCTGTGGGAGCTGACCGGCCACCACGGCGCGGTCCTGACGGTCGCGTTCGGCCCGCGCCCCGGCCTGCTGCTGTCGGCCGGCGACGACCACACGATCCGGACCTGGGACCTGGCGACCGGTAAGGAAGTCGCGTGCCACACCGCACTCGGGTACCGGGTCACGGTCCTCGCCGCCAGCCGATCGGGCGGTGCGATCGCGGGCGGCTGCGCTGACGGCACGATCCGGCTGTGCGAGGGCGGCGAGCCGGACACGCTGCCCGACTGGACCGGCGCGCCCGTGCTTGCGGGCCACGTGCACGGCATCACCGCGATGAGCTTCGACCGCGGCGGCCGGTTCCTGGCCACCGCCAGCAGGGACGGGACCGCGCGCATCTGGGACCTGGCCACCCGCTCGGCGACCACCGTGCTGCTGCCAGGGGCGGCGGCCGTGGTCTCCGCCGACGGGACCTGGCGCGGCCTCGGCGAGACCGACGGGCTTATCTGGCAGGCGGTCGGCCTGAGCCGGGTGCCCCTTCCCACCTTGGAGGCAGGCACATGAGCGACTCCTCAGCGGAGATATCGCGGCTGCGCTCGGAGGTCTCTGACCTGAGGCACCAGGTCGGCAAGGTCTCCGGGCTCGGCGACCGGCTGCGCACGGTCGAGCGGACGGTGGAGAGCATCCCGTCCGCCCTGCATGACCTGGCGCGGCGGCAGACGGCGCTGCAGGACACGCTGAACAACCTGGTCCAGATGTACGAGCGGGACCGCATCGTGCAGGCCGCCCATAACGAGCTCACCGTCGCCGAGCGTGAATGGCAGGCGAGGTTCGGCCGCTACGAGGATGCCCGCAACATGGCCGCGAGCATCATCGATGTGGTCGCCAGCGGCCATATCGACCGCACGGTGGTGCTCGACGTCACCGAGCGGCTCGCGATCCAGACGCCCCGCTACTGGGTGGCGCAGGCGACGCTCGCGGTCGCCGCCTGGCTCAGCGACGACCAGCGGCAGCACCGCGAGGCGCTCGACTTCGCGCTGAACCTCGACTACGAGAAGACGACCCTGTTCATGGCGCTCTTGCTGCGTGACACCGACCGCGACGAGGCCCTGCAGGAATGGCTGGCCGCCTACCTGTCCCGGCTAACGCCGGTGCGCCTGCCGCGCCACTTTCAGGTCGTCATCGACGCGGCGACCGGGAAGGCCTTCGGCGACGGCGCGGCGCCCCGGCTGGGGCAGCAGATGGGCGACTGGTACAACGACGAGGGCGGCCGCCAGGACATCCTCGACGCCACGGTCAGCGATTGGAAGCGGCGGCTGCTCAACCTCGGCGCGTCCGCCGGGGACCAGCCTCGCTTCCCGCTGCTGACCGCCAACCAGCAGGCGTGGAAGGCGCTGGCTGGCCGGTATGAGGCCAGCCGCGCCATCGAGGAGGCCGCCCGGTACTTCCCCGGGCGTTTCGCGGCCGGCGCGCAGGTGTCGGGTGACATCCGTCAGGAGCTGGCCGGGCTGCTGGCTGACCTGGCCAGGACCGAAGATCCCGACGAGGAAGAGCTGCGCGGCCGGATCAACCTGAACCGGGCCATCACGCTGGCCAAGGGCGACCCTGACGCCGCCCGGGCCATGGTCGTCGCGGACGAGGAGAGCCGCCGGAGCACGCTGAACATCGTGGGCATGGTCAGCCAGGCTGCCTTCCCGGCACGCGCCGGCGGCCCGCCGCCGTCCCCCAGCGTGACCGAACTGCTCGCGATCGTGCTGAGCCAGAAGTTCATCGTCGCGGCGGCGGAGGAGCTGCGCGAAGACCTCCCGGCCGTGGGCACGGTCGAGATCACCGTCACGTTCGGTGAGCGCCCGTGGGTGTGCCGCTTCGAGTGCGCGGACCCGGCCAGCAGGACCCGGCCGGCGCTGCGCGGGCAGGCCGAGGAGCAGGCCACGAAGGTCAGCGCCCAGATCGACAGGGAAACCAAACGGCGCCTCGGCAGGCTCGAGTGGCTCAAGAAGTGGGGCTGCCCGAGCGGGCTGGCCGCCGCCGCCGGGCTGGCCGGCGCGGCGTTTATCCCTGGGGATCCCCGTGAGCTGCTGATCCCGGCCTTCGTGGTGCTGGTCCCGTCGGTCCTGGGGCTGAGCCGGCTGCCCACGGTCGTCCGGCGCGCCGCCGATCAAACCGAGGCGGAAAAGCGGGCCGTCAGAGGCCAGTTCAACGCCGCCGCCGATGAACTCGCCGACGTGTTCGCCGCCGACCTCAGCAGCGCCGAGGTTCACCTGCCGAGCCTGCGCCGCTATGTGCTCGGCCTGACTCAGGAGAGCGTCAGCGCGGCCACCCGGCCGGTGCCGGCCATTCCGCTGCCGAAGACGCGCGAGTTCCCGCCCTGGAACCCCAGCCCGCCCCGACGGCACCCCGAGATCGAGACCGAGGACGACCCGCCCTCGCTGCGCGGCTAGTCGCTACTCGCACTCTTCTTGCTGTTATCAGGTGGTGTTGCCGTTATCGTGTGCATTTTTGGGCTCTATACGACCTGAACTGCACACAATAACCATTATCGGTCTATTTGTCGGGCTAGCGGGGACGGGGGTAACGGCGCCAGCGGGACCTCGCGGCCGCTCTCGAAGCGGCGGATGACCTCACTGCGGCCGTCCCGCATCACGACGACCGCCTGCGGCACGCCGTGAAAGCTGCGGAAGCGGGCGTCTTCAAGCGCGGTGGTAAGGCCCTTGAGCGTGTACGCGTAGACCTGGGTCACCTCGCCCGGTCCGCTGTCCGCGTCCCGCACGACGTAGGCCCTGCCGACCGTGGTCATGGTGCGCCCCTCCCCCGTACGCACCCGTCCCAGCAATCACGGTAGCAACAGCGTTGTCAGGCCACCTCGGGGAGCCCAGCCTTGCCCGCTGTTACTTCAGCAGGGCGCCTCCGTCGACCGGCAGGGTCACCCCGGTGATGTAGCGGCCCTCGTCGGAGGAGAGGAAGACGATGGCGTTGCTGATGTCCTCCGGCTCGACCCAGCTGATCGGCAGCACGTGCATCAGCTGCGCGACCGGGGCCACATCGTCCGGTCCCGGGTTCTCCACGTCCGGCCGGAACAGCCGGTAGGTCCCCTCGTTCATGAACATGGGCGTGTTCACGTTGGTCGGGTGGACCGAGTTGACCCGGATGCGGTGCTGGCCGAGCTCCACCGCCAGCGACCGCATCAGCCCGACGACACCGTGCTTGGCGGACACGTAGTGGCTCATGTTCGGCAGCGCGTGCATCCCGCCGACCGAACTGGTCAGCACGATCGACCCGCCCCGGCCGCCCGCGATCAGGTGCGGGACGGCCGCCCGGGCGGTGTTCCACAGGCCGGTCAGGTTGATGTCGATGGTGTCCTTCCAGTTGCCGGCCGCCATCGACTCGACCGGGCCGCCGATGCTGGCGATGCCGGCGTTGGCCACCACGATGTCCAGCCGGCCGAGCTCGGCCACACCGTCGTCGACCGCGGCCTTGACCGCGTCGAAGTCGCGCACATCGGCCTGGACGGCGACGATCCGCCGGTCCTGCGCCTCCACCAGCTTGACGGTCTCGGCCAGGTCGTCCGCGGTGGCCATGGGGAGCGCGCCGGGGACGTTGTGGCAGATGTCGATGGCGATGATGTCGGCCCCCTCCTGGGCCAGCCGCACCGCGTGGCTGCGGCCCTGACCGCGTCCGGCGCCGGTGATGAAAGCGACTTTGCCTTCGGCTCTTCCTGGCATGGGCTTTACCTCTATTCCTGGGTTGTCGTCTGCCTGCGGTCGGGGGTGGCCCGCTGCCCGCAGTCGGCGGCCGCCCGCACGGCCGCCAGGATGCCCTGGTAGCCGGTGCAGCGGCACAGGTTGCCGGACAGGGCTGCCCGGATCTGCTCGTCGGTCGGGTCGCGATGATCCCGCAGGAACGCGGTCACCGAGATGACGAAGCCGGGAGTGCAGAAGCCGCACTGCAGCCCGTGGTGCTCGCGGAAGGCGTTCTGCACGGCCGACAGTTCGACCGCCCCCGGCTCCGCCCCGCTGGCGGCGATGCCCTCGATGGTGGTGACCTCGCCGCCGTCGGCCTGCACGGCGAAGACCAGGCAGGCGCGGACGGCCTGCCCGCCGGCTTCGTTCCCATCCGCGCGGGCGTCTTCATCGGGGGACTTCAGCAGGACGGTGCACGCGCCGCAGACGCCGTGCTCGCAGCCGACGTGCGTGCCGGTCAGCTGGCAGCGCTCGCGCAGGAAGTCGGCCAGGGTCAGCCTCGGCTCCACCCGCGCCCGCCTGAGCCTGCCGTTGACCCGGATCTCGATGCCGATGTCAGGCACTGACCGCCTCCGCCTCCTCGCCGAGCGCTTCCCTGACTGCCCGCTGCCAGGCGGTGGCGACCAGGGCCGCGCCCACGCGCTTGCGGTAGGCGGCCGGCCCGTGCCGGTCGGACGGCACCGACTCGAGGCCGTCCATGGCGGCCTGCCCGATCTCCCTGGCGCGGGCGGCCGCGATGAGGTCGCCCGCGAGGCTGCCGATGAGGTTCGCCTCGACCGCCGCCGCGCGCAGCGGGGTCGGGCCGAGCCCGAACAGGCCGATGGCGCACCGGCTGACCCGCGCGCGGCCGGCGCCCTGTTCCCCGGTGCCCCGGCCGGTACCGTCCGGTCCCGGGCCATCCGCTCGCGGGCCGTCCTCGAGCTCGATCGCGATCGCGGCCCCGGCCACCGCGAAGTCGCCCGGCCGCCGGGAGAACTCCTCGATCGCGAACCCGGCCCGGCTGCCGCCAGTCCTGAACACGACCCCGGTCAGCAGCTCATCCGGTTCCAGCGCGGTGCTCCAGATGCCGGTGAAGAACTCGTTCGCGGTGATCGACCGCCGGCCGCGGGGCGACACCGTCTCGATGGCCGCGTCGAGGGTCAGCGCCACCGCCGGGTACTCGGCGGCGGCCTCGGCGTGCGCCAGCGACCCGCCGATGGTGCCGCGGTTGCGGATCTGGAAGTGGCCGATCAGCGGGGTGGCCAGGGCCAGCAGCGGGACGTTCGCCGCTACCAGGGCCGACCGGCCGATCGCCGCCTGCGTGGTGCCCGCGCCAATCCACACGGCCCCGCCGAACACGGCCCCGTCGCGGCCGGAGATCCCGCGCATCCCGGGCACGTCTCGTATGTCGATCAGATGCCCGAAGGCCGCCAGCCGGAGCGCCAGCAGCGGGATGAGGCTCTGCCCGCCCGCGATCAGCTTCGCGCCGTCGCCCAGCTCGGCGAGCAGTTCCACGGCCTCCTTGACGCTGGCAGGCGCGTGGTACTCGAACGGCGCGGGCTTCACCCTCGCTCCTCGAGCAGCGCGACGATCGCGGCCGGGGTGAGCGGGGTCCGGGTGATCGTCACCCCCAGCGGCGCGAGCGCGTCCGCGACCGCGTTGACGACCGCGGGCGGCGCCCCGATCGCACCGCCCTCGCCGACCCCCTTGTAGCCGCCTGGACCGGGGCCGGGCGACACATCCAGGTGGCCGTACTCGATCAGCGGGACGTCGGCCGCCGTCGGCAGCAGGTAGTCCATGAATGTGGTGGCGACCGGGTTGCCCTCGCCGTCGTAGGCCAGCTCCTCCAGCAGTGCGCCGCCGATGCCCTGCACGACGCCGCCGGCGATCTGCCCCTCGACCACGTTCGGGTTGATCATGTGCCCGCAGTCCTCGCTGACGATGTACCGCAGCAGCCTGACCGCCCCCGTGGTCAGGTCGACCTCGCAGGTGCACGCGTGCGTGGCGGTGGCCCACAGCATGGGGATGCCTGGCGCGTACCGGCCGCTCGCCTCCAGGCCGGCCGTCATCCCCGGCGGCAGCGCGTACGGCTGGAAGTAGGCGATGTCGGCCAGTTCGCGGTAGCTGACGCTGGCATCGGGATCGCCGCGCACACAAGCGCGGCTGTGCGCCAGCTCGATGTCGGCCGCGGCCGCCTCCAGCTTGTGCGCGGCCAGCGCGGTGAGCTTGGCCCGCAGGACCGCCGCCGTCTCCCCGACCGCCCCGGCGGTCATCGACCCGCTGCGGCTGCCGGCCGTCCCGGCGCCGAACGGCGTCACCGCGGTGTCGCCCTGGATGGTCGCGACGTCGTTGACGTCCGCCCCGAGGGCGTCGGCCGCGAGCTGCACCACGGTCGTCTCCAGGCTGTTGCCGGCGGATCCGCCGGCCACGTAGACATTGACCTTGCCGCTTGGCTCGATGCGGATCGTGGCGCCCTCGGTCGCGTAGTAGCCGAAGGCGGCCGACGTCGGCTCGCAGTAGCAGGACAGGCCCACGCCGAGGTACCGGCCATCGGCGCGGGCGGCCGCCTGCCCGGCCCGGAAGCCGTCGTAGTCCAGCATCGCCAGCGCCTGTTCCAGCGTCTCAAGCGAGGCCATGTGGTCGTACGGCATGCCGTTGGGGTTGGCGAACGGCATCTCGTCCGCCCGCAGCAGGTTCCGGCGGCGCAGCTCGGCCGGGTCGATCCCGATGCGGCGGGCGGCGATGTCGAGGACGACCTCGCGGGCGAGCGACTCGAAGGCCCATGGCCCCCGGTAGGCGGCCCGGCCGGCGGTATTGGAGAACACCGAGGCGTGGCTGAACGTGGCCCGGGTGATGCGGTACGGCCCGGGGAAGTTCATCCCGACGAACGCGCCGGTGCCGACCGGCCACGGCGTCGGGTAGGCGCCGACGTCCTGGACGTGGTCCAGGGTGGCCGCGAGGATGATCCCCTGGTCGTCGAACGCGATCCGCGCCGTGCCGTGCTCGTGCCTGGCCTGCCCGGCGGCGATCAGGTTCTCCTGGCGGTCCTCGGTCCACTTGAGCGCGGCGGGCAGCTTCCTGGCCGCCAGCAGCACGCACATGTCCTCGCGGAGCGGCATGACCTTCTGGCCGAAGCCGCCGCCGACATCGCGGGCGATCACCCGGACCCGGTGCTCGGGCAGCCCGAGCAGCCGCGCGCTGAACATCCGCACCTCGTGCGGCGCCTGGGTGGCGGCCCAGATGGTCAGCTCGCCGCTGGCCGCCGACCACTCCGCGATGATGCCCCTGGTCTCCATCGGCACCGGGGCGAACGCCTGCTGCCAGATCGTCTCCGAGATCACGTGGGCGGCGGCGTCGAAGGCGTCCGTGAGGGTCTCGGCCGGCGCGCCGCCGAGCTGGCCCGCGAGGTTGCCCGGGTAGTTCTGGTGGACAAGGCCCGCGGACGTGCCGGCGGTAGCGTAGTCGGCCACCGCCGGGAGCGGTTCGTAGTCCACCTCGACCAGTTCGGCCGCGTCCTCGGCCAGGTAGCGGCTGTCCGCGACGACCAGGGCCACCGGGTCGCCCGCGAAGCGGGCCTCGCCGTCGGCCAGCGGCGGCCGCGGCGTGTCCGGCACCTGATTCCCTGTCCCGGTGTACCAGGCCTCGACGACGTCGCCGTTGAGGTCGGCCGCGGTGAAGACGGCGTGCACTCCAGGCAGCCCGAGCGCCGCGGACGGGTCGATCCCGATGATGGCCGCCCGCGGGTGCGGGCTGCGGACGAAGCAGGCGTGCAGCATCCCCGGGCGGGTGATGTCATCGACGAAGGTGCCCGCGCCGGTTAGCAGCCGGGCATCTTCGACCCGGCGCACCCGGTTGCCCGCGTAGCGGGCCGCTCCCACGGCGGTCACCGCGGCTGCCCGGACCTAGCCGACCAGGAGCGGCAGCCGCTCCCAGCCGCGCACGGTCGACGTCAGCTGGAATCTGGCGTCGTCCCAGTCGACCTCCCAGGACGGCCAGCGCCGCAGAATCTCCTCCAGGGCGATGCGGCCCTCCAGGCGGGCGAGGGCCGAGCCGAGGCAGTAGTGCGTGCCGATGTTGAAGGTCAGGTGCACGCTCCGCTTCCGGCGGATGTCGAACCGGTCCGGGTCCTGGTACCGCTCCGGGTCGCGGTTGGCCGCGCCGACCAGCAGCAGCATCGCGCTGCCGCGGGGGACGACCTGCCCGTAGTACTCCACCGGCCTGGTGGTGTACCGGGCGATGGACGCGCCCGGCGGCTCGAGCCGCAGCACCTCCTCGACCGCGCCCGGGATCAGCGACGGGTCGGCCACCAGCTCCGCGCGCTGCTCCGGATGCCGGGCGAGGGTCGAGCCCATCCAGCCGATGAGCCGGCCGGTGGTCTCGTTGCCGGCGCCGGCCAGGACCGTCACGTAGGTCATGACCTCGTCGCGGGTCAGCGTCCTGGTCACGCCGTTCTCGTCCTCGAACTCGGTGGTGATGAGCTCGGTCATGACGTCGTCGGACGGGTGCTTGATCCGCCAGTCGATGTACTCGCCGAACGTGTCGTAGGACAGGAATTCGAGCTCCATCTTGCCGTCGTCGGCCGTGATGTGAGCGTTCGACTCATCACGGAAGGCCGCCTGCTCCTGTTCCGGGATGCCGAGCAGCATGCCGATGACCCGCATCGGCATCTCCAGGCCGAGCTTCTCGATCAAATCGAACCGTTCCTCGCCGACCAGCGGGTCGAGGCAGCGAACGCAGTACTGGCGGACCCGCGGCTCCAGGTCGGCGATCCGCTTCGGCGAGAACACGCGGGCGAGCAGCTGCCGGTGGATGTTGTGGATCGGCGGATCCTCCATGATGAGAGTGCCCGGCGGCATCTCGATGTTCGCCTTGATCAGCTCAAGGACGACGCCATGCGATGAGGAGAATGTCTCCCAGTCGGTCAGCGCCCGTTCCACGTCGGCGTACCGGCTGAGGGCGTAGAAGTCGTGCGTGGCGTTGTAGTACAACGGGGCTTCGGTCCGTATCCGGTTGAAAACCGGCCACGGGTTGTCGCCGAAGCTGGCGTCGTACGGGTCCCAGGAGAGAGAGCCGGAGTCCATGGCGCGCGCCTTCCCGTCGTTAGGTAAGCAGTTACTCTCTTGTATAGACCGCACCGCCGCCGTTAACAAGACCTCGTCGGCGTTTGTCACTGAGATAAGTCATTGACACATGTCAGCATCAAACGTAAGAAGGAAGCACCATGCCGCCAGCGGAAGACCAGCTCAAAGGACGTGCCGCGGTCAGCAGCCGGGCGGCCGGCCCTCGCCGCGCGGCGGTCACTGGCCGGGACGCTCAGCGCCAGCAGACTCGCCAGCGGGTGTACCAGGCGGCGCTGGCCGAGTTCAAGCGGACCGGGATGGCCGCCGCCGACGTCGGCGACATCGCGGCGGCGGCGGGCGTGGCCAGGGGCACGTTCTACTTCCACTTCCCGACCAAGGAGCACGTGCTGGCCGAGTTCGAGCGGCACGAAGAGGCACGGCTGGTCGCCCAGCTGGCGAAGTCGGTGGCCCAGCTCGACGCCCGCTGCGGACCGCCCTCTTCGGAGTCAGAGTCTTCCGGGCCGCCCTCTTCGGAGTCAGAGTCTTCCGGGCCGGAGTCTTCCGGGCCGGAGTTCCTGCCTGCTGCCCTGGGCGAGGTTGTCCGGCTGCTCACGGCGATGGAGCGGCGGGTCGGCAAGACCCTGTTCCGTGAGATGCTCGGGCTGCACTTCTCGTCCAGGCGGCCGGACGTGCTGCCCGGCGCCGACAAGTGGGCGGACTACCCGATCATGACGTCCGTGATCGAGATCGTCGAGCGCGCGCGGGAGCGGGGCGAGGTCTACCCGGGCGCCGACGCGCTGCCCACCGCGCAGTTCTTCATGATGGGGCTGTACGCGATGCTGATCACCAGCCACGAGTACTCCAAGACGGCGCGGGCCGAGATCCTCGACAACTTCATGGCCACCGTCTTGCGCGGCGTCCAGTCCCGGTGATAGTCCGGCCAGGTGGGTGAGAGCCACCGGCCGTTAAGTTAGATCAAAAGCTTTTATCCCGAACGGACGCGGGGTGACTGCGGGTACCAGCCGCACAGGACACTCCAGGGACCCAACGGAGGGGACGTGCTTGACCTCAGCCCGCGACCCGGCGAACTCGAACCGATCGAAACCGCGTCAACCGACGAGCTCCGCGCGCTCCAGCTCAAGCGCCTGCGCTGGACGGTCCGGCACGTCTACGGCAACGTGCCGCACTACCGGGCGTCCTTCGACGCCGCCGGTGTGCACCCGGATGACATCAACGACCTGGCCGACCTGGCCAAGCTGCCGTTCACGGCCAAGGCCGACCTGCGGGAGAACTACCCGTTCGGGATGTTCGCCGTCCCCCGCGAGCAGGTCATCCGGCTGCACGCCTCGTCAGGGACGACCGGCAAGCCCACCGTGGTCGGGTACACCCGCGACGACATCGACACCTGGGCCACGGTCGCCGCGCGCAGCATCCGGGCCGCGGGCGGGCGGGCCGGCCACATCCTGCACAACGCCTACGGCTACGGCCTGTTCACCGGCGGCCTTGGCGTGCACTACGGCGCCGAGAAGCTCGGCTGCACCGTGGTACCGGTGTCCGGCGGCATGACCGAGCGGCAGGTGCAGCTCATCCTGGACTTCCGGCCCGACCTGATCACGGTCACCCCGTCCTACATGCTCGCGATCGCCGAGGAGATGGAACGGCAGGGCATCGACCCGCGGTCAACCTCGCTGAAGGTCGGCATCTTCGGCGCCGAGCCGTGGACCAACGACCTGCGCCGGGAGATGGAGCAGCGGCTGGACATCCACGCCGTCGACATCTACGGCCTGTCGGAGGTGATGGGGCCGGGCGTGGCCAGCGAGTGCGTGGAGACCAAGGACGGCCTGCACGTGTGGGAGGACCACTTCTACCCCGAGATCATCGACCCGGTGACCGGCGCCGTGCTGCCCGACGGGGAGGAGGGCGAGCTGGTCTTCACCTCGCTCACCAAGCAGGCGATGCCGGTGATCCGCTACCGCACCCGCGATCTCACCCGGCTGCTGCCGGGAACGGCCCGGACCATGCGGCGCATCCAGAAGATCACCGGCCGGACCGACGACATGATCATCCTGCGCGGGGTGAACCTGTTCCCGGCCCAGATCGAGGAGCTCATCCTGGCCGCGCCGGATCTGTCGCCGCACTTCCAGTGCGTCCTCGAGCGCGCGGGCGTCCTCGACTCGATGACGGTTCTGGTCGAACGGCGTGCGGCCGCCACCCCGGAGCAGGGCACCGAGGCCGGCCTGCTGCTGCAGCGCCACGTCAAGGAGTCCATCGGCGTGACCATCGCCGTCGACGTCGCGGACCCCGGCACGGTCGAGCGCTCGGTCGGCAAGATGCGGCGCACGATCGACAAGCGCCCCGTCCGCTGACCCGTCCGGCCGGCCAGGCCGACCCCGCCCGCCCCGTCGGCCGCCGCTGTACCAGACGAACCAGACCAACCCCGATGAAAGGACCTGCTGATGACCGAACCGGTGCTTTACCAGATCGAGGGTGCCGTTGCCACGGTGATAATCAACCGCCCGGACCAGCGCAATGCTCTCGACGCGGCCGGCAAGGCCCTGCTGCTTGAGCGCCTGGGGCAGGCCGCCAGCGGCGACTCGATCCGGGCGGTCGTGCTGACCGGCGCCGGCGCCGCCTTCTGCGTCGGCCAGGATCTCGGCGAGCACGCGCAGGCCCTCGCGGCCGACCCGGCCACCGCCTTCGACACCGTTGACCGGGATTACAACCCGCTCATCACCCTGCTCACGACCATGCCCAAGCCGGTCGTGGCGGCCGTGAACGGAACCTGCGTGGGCGCCGGTCTCGGCCTCGCCCTGGCCTGCGACCTGCGGGTGATCTCCTCGGCCGCCAAGCTCGGTACCGCGTTCTCCGGCATCGGGCTCACCTGCGACTCCGGGCTGTCCGTCACCCTGGTCCGCGCCGTCGGGCAGGCGCGGGCGGCGCAGCTGATGCTGCTCGGCTCGATGTTCACCGCCGAAGAAGCGGTTAGCTGGGGCATCAGCGGGATCGTGGCCGACCCGGCGAAAACGGTCGACCAGGCGATCGAGCTCGCCGAGAGGCTCGCGGCCGGGCCGACCCGCGCGTTCGCGGAGACCAAAGCACTGCTGTCCGCCGCACCCACTGCTTCCTTGGCGGAGGCGCTCTCGGCCGAGTCGGCCGCGCAGCACCGGCTCGGCCTCACCAGCGACCACCGGGACGCGGTGACCGCCTTCCTGCGTAAGGAGCAGCCGACCTTCTCCGGCTCCTGACCGGATGCCGCCTAGGTAAGGGCGCTCGTGGTGCATTAGCGCCCTCGCGTGACGTCGGATCACATCGGGCGGCGCGGAGCATCGCCATGATCGCGAAGACTTTTGTCTTGACGTAAGTAATTCGCGCTATGCGAGCGAAAAGTCTTCGCGATGATAAAAGCCTTCGCGATCCGGAGAACGTCGGCGGTTCAGGACTGTCCGTTTGCGCTTTACCTGACGCCGTGCCAGACTATTACTGACCGATCGGTCTGTAATTGGTTCGAGCAGCGTCTTCCGGAGGAGTGCATGACCGCCACGCCCGAGGTGTCGCCCGACGCCCAGCAGGACCTCCTTGGCCACTTCGAGGCGACGATCGGCCGTAACGACCGGATCGAGCCCCGGGACTGGATGCCGGAGAAGTACCGCGGCACCCTGGTGCGCCAGATCGCGCAGCACGCCCATTCTGAGATCATCGGCATGCAGCCCGAGGGGAACTGGATCACCCGGGCGCCCTCCCTCCGGCGCAAGGCCATCCTGCTGGCCAAGGTGCAGGACGAGGCCGGTCACGGCCTGTACCTCTACTCGGCGTGCGAGACGCTGGGGGTGTCGCGCAGGCAGCTGACCGACCGGCTGATCAACGGCACCCAGAAGTACTCCTCCATCTTCAACTACCCGGCCCTGTCTTACGCCGACGTCGGCACCATCGGCTGGCTGGTCGACGGCGCGGCGATCTGCAATCAGGTACCGCTGTGCCGGACTTCCTACGGTCCCTACGGCCGGGCGATGATCCGGATCTGCAAGGAAGAGTCGTTCCACCAGCGCCAGGGCTATGAGCTGCTGATGACGATGATGAGCGGGACCGATGAGCAGCGCGCGATGGTCCAGGAGTCGGTCGACCGGTTCTGGTGGCCGGCCCTGATGATGTTCGGCCCGCCCGATGACGAGTCACCCAATACCCGGCAGTCGATGGCCTGGGGCATCAAGCGCGACACCAACGACGAGCTACGGCAGAAGTTCGTGGACATGACGGTGCCGCAGGCGGAGGCGCTCGGGGTGACCCTGCCCGATCCCGGCCTGCGGTGGAACGACGAGCGCGGCCAGCACGACTTCGGGCAGCCGGACTGGGCCGAGTTCTACGCGGTGGTCAAGGGCAGCGGTCCTTGCAACGCCGAGCGCATCGCGCACCGGCGCCGGGCCGACGACGAAGGCGCCTGGGTCCGCGAGGCGGCCAGCGCCTTCGCCGACCGGACTCAGCCGGCCGGCCGGCCAGCCGGGCCGGCCGCGGCAGAGGCGGCAGCCCGGTGAGCGAGCAGCACAGCGCGGACGACGCGGTGCAGGGCGAGTGGCCGCTTTACGAGATTTTCGTGCGCGGTAAGCGCGGTCTCAACCACGTCCACGTCGGCTCGCTGCACGCGGCCGACGACGAGATGGCGCTGCGGCACGCGCGCGACGTCTACACGCGGCGCAACGAGGGCGTCAGCATCTGGGCCGTCCGGGCGAACGCGATCGCGGCGTCCAGCCCCGACGAGAAGGACCCGCTGTTCGCGCCGGCCGCGGACAAGGTCTACCGGCACCCGACGTTCTACAAGATCCCCGACAACGTCCCAAACCTGTGAGACCGAGGCGAGCAGCGAGATGAGCCACAGCGGCGACCACGACGCCGAACACGACTCGGTCTACGACGGCCTGCTTGGCAGCGGCGACTCCCAGTGGGCGTTCGGCACCGACTTCGAAGATCCGCTGGCCGGGATGGACACGACCATCCCGGACGGCACCGACGCCGCCTCCCTGGCGCAGTACTGCCTCATGCTCGGCGACGACGCCCTGATCTACTCCCACCGCCTGTCGCAGTGGTCGAGCCGCGCGCCCGACCTGGAAGACGACATCGCGCTGTCCAACATCGCGCTTGACCTCCTCGGCCAGGCCCGGCTGCTGCTCACCCGGGCCGCCGCGGCGGACCCGGGGCTGGTGCCGGTGCTGCCCGCGGGCTCGCCGGTACCGCCCGAGGACGCGCTCGCCTTCTTCCGCGATGAGAACGCCTTCCGCAACGTCCGCCTCGTCGAGCCGGACAATGGCGACTTCGCCGTCACCATCGTCCGCCTGCTCATCTTCGCCACCCACCGGCTGGCGCTGCTGCAGCGCCTCGCCGCCAGCACCGACGCGATCCTGGCCGCGATCGCGGTGAAGGGTGTCAGGGAGCTGACCTACCACCGCGACTACGCGGCGCGCTGGTTCCTCACCCTGGCCCTCGGCACCGGCGAGTCGCGCCGGCGTCTGCTGGCGGCCCTCACGATCGTGTGGCCCTATTACGGCGAGCTGTCACGCACCCACCCGGTCGAGCAACGGGTCGCCGGGCAGGGCGTGGGGGTGGACCCGGCCACCCTCACCGATGAGGTCGACGTGCTGCTCGGCCAGGTCTTCGGGGTCAGCGGGGTGGACCGGCCGGGCCTGCCCGCCGTCGGTCCCGTGAGCGGAGGCGCCGGCCGCGATGGCCGGCACACCGAGGCGATGGGACGGCTGCTGGCCGAGATGCAGGTCGTCGCCCGCGCCCATCCGAATGGCCGGTGGTGACCGTGGTGTCCCCGGAGGCCGCCCGGGATGCCGCGCACGCCCGCGCGGTGGCCGCCACCGTGACCGACCCCGAACTGCCGATGCTCACCCTGGCGGATCTCGGCGTGCTGCGCGACGTCGAGCTGGCGGGCGCAGCCGTCATCGTCACCATCACGCCCACCTACCTGGGCTGCCCGGCCATGGCGACGATGCGGGATGACCTCGTGCACCGGCTCAGGGACGGCGGTTACGACGACGTCCGGGTGCGGGTCAGTCTCAGCCCGGCCTGGTCAAGCGACGACATCACCGCGCACGGGCGCGAGGCGCTGGCCGCGCACGGCATCTCCGCCCCGGGCCGGGCGAACCGCGCGGCCGGGCCGGTCGACCTCACGCTGAGGCCGGCCCGCCGGCCGGTCAGCTGCCCGCGCTGCGGCGCCAGGGAAGTCGAGCTGACCTCAGAGTTCGGGCCGACCGCGTGCAAGGCGATGTACCGGTGCACCGCCTGCCTCGAGCCGTTCGAGCACGTCAAGGAGATCTGAGAGATGCCGTTCCACTCGCTGACCGTGGCCGGCGTCGAGCAGCTCACGCCGGACTCCGCGGCGGTGACCTTCGCGGTTCCCGCGGACCTGCGCGACGCCTACGCGTTCAAGGCCGGCCAGTGGCTGACCTTGCGCCGCGACATCGGCGGGACCGAGCACCGCCGGTCGTACTCGATCTGCGCGCCCGTCGGCGCCGCGCCCCGGGTCGGGGTTCGTGAGGTCCCGGGCGGGCTGTTCTCGTCCTGGCTGGTCCGCGACCTCGCCGTCGGCGACACGGTCGAGGTGGCGACGCCGGCCGGCAGTTTCCAGGCCGACCCGTCGGTAGCCGGCAGGCATCTGTGCATCGCCGCCGGCTCGGGCATCACCCCGGTCCTCTCGATCGCGGCATCCGCGCTGGTCAATCCCAGCTCACAGGTAACCTTGCTCTACGGCAACCGGAAAACCGGCACGGTCATGTTCGCCGAGGAGCTGGCCGACCTCAAGAACCGCTACCCGGATCGGCTCGAGCTAGTGCACGTTCTCTCGCGCGAGCCGCGCGACGTCGAGCTGTTCTCCGGCCGGCTGGACGCCGGCCGGCTCCGCCGGCTGCTTACCCTGCTCGTCCCGCTGCGCAGCATCGACCATGTCTGGCTGTGCGGGCCGTTCGGTCTGCTCACCGATGCCCGCGCGGTGCTCGACGAGCTCGGCTTCCCCAGCGAACGGGTGCACTTCGAGCTGTTCTTCGTCGATGAGCCGCCCCCCGAGGTTCGCCGCGCCGAGGCTGTCACCGACGGGCGCACCAGCGATGTCACCATCGTGCTCGACGGCCGGACCACCATCGCCGCGATGCCGCAGGACAAGTCCATCCTCGACGCCGCCGCCGCGACCCGCGGCGACCTGCCGTTCGCCTGCAAGGGCGGCGTCTGCGGCACCTGCCGGGCGCACCTGACCGAGGGCGAGGTCGACATGCGGCGCAACTACGCGCTCAGCGAGGACGAAGTCAGGCGCGGATTCGTCCTCACCTGCCAGAGCCGGCCGGTCAGCGCGGCCGTCACCGTCGACTTCGACGCATGACAGGCCCGTCTTCCCGCACGGGGGGCTCCCGGCCCCCATTTCCCCCCGGCCCCGTCCCGGCGCCGGCCGCTGCCCGCCGCGGCCGCCCCGGTTATGACCGGCAGACCGTGCTGCGGCGGGCCATCGACCTGTTCAACCGGCAGGGGTACGACGCGACCAGCGTGGGCGACCTGGCCAGGGAACTTGGCCTGGCGAAGTCGGCCATCTACCACCATTTCCCGAGCAAGGAAGCGCTCCTGTCGGCCGCCCTTGACGAGGCGCTCGACGGGCTGACGGCGGCGGTTGACACCGCCCTGGCCGCGACCGAGATAGACGCTTATCAGCGGCTGCGCGCGGTGGTACGCGAGTCGGCGGAAATTCTCGCCAAGCGGCTGCCCGCGGTGACGCTGCTGCTGCGGGTGCGCGGCAACAGCGAGGTGGAGCTGGCCGCGCTCAAGCGCCGCCGCATCCTCGACGACAAGCTGGCCGCGCTGGTCGCCGAGGCGGTCGCCGAGGGCTCACTGCGCGCCGACATCCCGCCGGAGCTCATCAGCCGCCTGCTCTTCGGCACCGTCAACTCGCTGGTCGAGTGGTACCGCCCCGACGGCCCCTTCGACGCCGGGCTGATCGCCCAGGCGATCGTCAGCATGGCTTTCGACGGGCTGGCCAGTGAGTAAAGGTTAAGGTCAGAACACCCGGTGGCCGGGCGGGGTGGCCTCCTCACCAAGCCGCACCGCCCGCGCCCGCAGATCAGGATGGGCAAGCAGCCGGTCCACCAGGGTTGCGGGCCCGCCGACACAGGTCCAGTCGTCGTCGGTCAGCGTGGAGACCAACCACGAGCGGTCGGCCGGGAACATCAGGTCGGGCAGCGCGTCGTCCCACCAGAACTCCAGGGCTTCGGTCCGCCGCCAGGTGGCGGCCTGCTGCGGCCCCGCTTCTACCAGCACGTAATCCCACTGGGAGTACAAGGTCACCTTCGGCAGTTGCGCCATCGCCACCCGGGGGAAAACCAGGTCATAGTCGCTCGCGTTGAGATAACCCAGCCACCAGCGCGGCCCCGGTGCCCCCGGCGACTGCGCGGCCAGCGTCGCGAGCATGGCGCGGTTATGCCGTTCCTGGTCCTCGCCGTTATCCGGCAGGACAACGGTGGCATAGGCGTCGAAGACCGGCGGGATCGCGGAGGTGATGGTCAGGTTCGGGGACGTGCCCTCGGCGATCCACGCCACCTCGGCGTCGGTCCCGATGCGCCAGGAATGTCCGTTCGCGTCCGTAACCCGGCTGGCCGGCGGATCCCGATCACTGATCATGCCACTCAAGGTAGGCAAACCGGGCCGGAGAAGTCCAGAACCGACCGATCGGCGCGCTCTGCCCGGACCCCGCCTCCGGTGATCGTGTGCGGTTGCGGGTGCTATGCGCCCCGAACAGCACACAACGACAGCAACGAGGCTTTTGTCGGAATAACTCTCCGATGGGTGTGCCAAGCCGGTCGAACGCGCTGGACATCACGGCCCGCAGTGCGCGAGTCGACCTCCGGGCGAACAGGCCGGAGCAGAGGTCACGCAGCCCGCCCTGGTGCCAATCGGTGAGGGAGACCAGCCGTCCGTCGTGTTGCACGTGGTCGGGGAAGCTGTCGAAGATGTCCCAGCTGCTGATCTCGGTCTCGCCCTGGCGCAGTAGTTCCGAGATCGCCTGCCTGGACGCCTGGGCCGCCCGGGCAGCGCGGAGCGACCCTTCTCCGTCCGCGAGCAGGGTGTGGTCACCGTGCAGCCGGAAGGCCGGGCCGTCGGGGCCGGACGCGACGAGCAGCGACTGCCGGTTGAGGTACTCGTGCGCGACCTTCACCGCTAGCTGCACCGTGCCACTGCGGAGCATCGTCAGGTAGGCCGCGTAGGCGGCGCGCCGCTCGGCATCGCTGTCGCCGGTCACCCCGCTCGCCGCGATCCGGTCGGCCACGCCCGGCGCGTCGGCCACGTCCTGCGGGTCCCAGGGCGGCCCGGGCACGGCTCCGGCCCGGTCGCCGGCCAGGCCGCCAGCCCTGGCGGCGGACCGGTCGTAGTGGCCGGGGCCGTGCAGCAGCGGCTGCCGTGCCACGGTCAGGGTGTCGAGCAGGTCCCGGCCCGGGTAGGAGACGCCGGCGTCCGCGAGCCATTCGATGTACCACTGGATGAGCAGGGTCTTGTTGACCAGGTGACCGGCCGCGAACGAGTCCTGCAGGAAGTGGTCCGCGTAGCCCGCGCAGATCCGCGCGCGAAGCCGCAGGGCTTCCCTGTCGGTGCCGCTCACGGTGGCCGAGCGCGCGATCAGGGAGCGGGCCATCAGGTGAAATGAGTGCCAGCGGTACCACGAGAACGGGGCGAAGTGGCAGGCATTGCGGGCCAGCACCGAGGCGTACTGGTCGGAGGGCGCGAACCCACGGCGGCTGCCAAGCGCGGTGACCGCCGCGATCTCGGCGGTCTCGGCCAGCGGGCCGAGCAGGGGGTAGAGCAGCGAGCCGGGCAGCAGGCACGGCGGCCGCCCGGGAAGTGCCCGCCGCTGTCCGCCCGGCCGGCCAAGCTCCGCGATGCTCCAGCTCCGCACCGACTGGATCAGCGGTCCGATGAACGCGAGCGGAGCGGCCTCGATCTCTTCCGGGCGGCCCAGGTAGTCGGGCAGCACGTTCAGCTCCCCGAGCGTCACCACCAGCCCGCTGCCAGGCAGCCGCACCGTGTCAAGCCCGGGATGCCTGGCGCGCAGCCGCGTCTCGTCCTGCTGCCGGGGCTCCCGCCCGAGTTCTGACAGCAGGTCGCGGTAGCCGCCGATGTGCGCGGGATCGCCGGCCGCGGTGGCCCGCACTCGCGCGGGGTCAAGGTCACCAAGCAGCGAATGCTCCCAGGCCATGTACCGCTGCACCACCAGTGGCCGGCCGGGCGCCCTGGCTCCGGTTCCGGCCGCGCTGAAGACGAAGGGACGCCCGGCGACGAAGGCATCGGCCGCCGCGTCGGCCGCGCGCTCCTGCGCCGTCCCCGCTGGTGCCACCCACAGCGCCGGCCGGCCCGCCGGGCTGGCAGCAGCGCCGCCGGCGCCGGACGTTGGCACCAGGCCGGCCGACTGCTGCACCACATGAGCAACCTCGTGCGCGAGCAGCCACAGGCCCTCGCGCCGGTCCGGCCGGAACGCCCGGTCGGCGAAGTAGATATCCTGCCCCACGGTGAATGCCCGGGCGCCAAGCGCCCGGCACGCCCGGTCGACGTCGGCGCCGCCGTAGTGCAACCGGACCGAGGCAAAGTCAGTCCCGCTGGCGAGGTAACGTCCACCGAAGAGATCCGCAAGTGTCGGCAAGAATCCGCCCTTCCAAGCACCGCGGATCGCGACCGATCCGCCCGTCTCAGCCGCTTAGACGGTACCTGAGACAGGTCAGGTGGGTCGGCTGACGCCGCGCCGAGGCGGGTGAGCGGCAGGACGTGGCGGCGATGGCCGCCGAGGTCCCATCGTCGGCATCAGCCCGTGGTCAGCATCGAGGCAACCGTCCCCGGCCGGCATCGGCTCCCGTGGTCACCAGGCCCGTGCGAATTCCCAGGCCACCGTCCGGTCCGGGGATCGTGAACTTCCCAAAAACCGACATACCTCCCGCGTTGCTATAAATTTAGGCTGCCCGGGCAGTATGCGGCGGTTCGGCCTGGCGTTTGCGTCGTCGTGGGCGCCAATACGAGGACTGGAGGACAGACTCGGATGCTCCCGGTCTCCTTGATCTTCACCAGTGGCGTTGCCAGCGGTGTCAACTGCTACGCGGTGGTGCTCGTACTCGGCCTGCTGGGCAGGTCCGGGCACATCGCCGCGGTGCCGGCGGTGCTGGAGCGCCCGTCGGTCCTGGCGGCCGCTGCTGTGCTGTACTTCGGCCAGTTCGTGGTGGGCAAGGTCCCGATGCTTGACTCCCTGTGGGACGTCGTTCACACCGCCGTGCGGCCAGTGGTCGGCGGGGCGATCGGCGTCGTCATGGCCCAGCAAGCGCACGCTAGCCCGGCCGCGACGATCGCGGGGGCCGCGCTCGGCGGCGGGTCAGCGCTTGCCTCGCATGTCGTCAAGACAGGCACGCGGGTTGGCGTCAACGCCAGCCCCGAGCCGTTCAGCAATATCATCGCCAGCCTGCTCGAGGACCTGGGCGTGGTCGGCCTGGTGTCGTTGGCCGCGTTCCACCCGGTCGCCGCGGCGATCATCGCCGCCGTGGTGCTCGCTGTCGGCATCATCGCGTTCGCCCTGCTGGCCTCGCGCATCCGCCGGGGTTGGCAGCGCCGCCGCGAGGCCCGCCTGGCGCGGCGCCCGCCTGGCGGCCGCACGGCCGCGACGCCAGCCCCGCAGCGCTAGGACACCGGCTCCTCGACCACGGTGATGCCGGCCTTGGCCAGCCCGGGCTCAAGCTCGCCGATCGTCAGCACCTCCTCGGGCACCAGCAGGCCGGCCGGCGGCGGACCATCGCAGCCGGTCAGACGGCCGGCGATCAGGACGGTGGCGGCGGCGGCGCTCCGGTAGTCGCCCAGGCAGCGCAGCGTGCTCGCGGCCAGCAGGGTGCCCTGCTGGCGGACCGCGACCCAGTGCCGGATCGGCTCGGCCGACGCGTCGGTGACCGGGGTGGCGGTGACGGCGGAACGCGGGAGGCGGCCGATGACACCGGCCGCGTTTGCCGCCAGCAGGGCACGCTGCAGACCGCGCTCGGACATGCAAACGTAGGTGCTGACCGTCTTGCCGGCCGCGATCGCGCCCAGCCAGCCGTTGTGCTGTTCGGCGATGCCCAGGCAGCGCCGCCGGCCGAATGGCTCTGGCAGGCGAACGACGGTGGTGCGGTGCCGCTTGGCCGCGGTCAGCCAGCCATGCCCGATGTCACCGCCCGCAGGGCCGGCGCTGGCCTTAGCCGAGACAGTGAAGGCCAGCTCCACCTCGTCGGCCTCGGGATGCCGGGCTATCAGCTCGGCCGCCAGGAGGTTGGTCAGGCCGGGGGCTATCCCGGCGTTCATCAGCACGGTGCCGCGCGGCGGGCCGGGTTCGCGGCGCAACCGCGCCGCGCCGCTGGCCGCCATCGCTGACACGTTAATGAGCAGGCCGCCGCGGTCGAGCACCATGCGCTCGGCGACCAGCTTGTCGTCGGGGACGGTGCTGACGACGACATCCGCCTCGTCGATCACCTTCTCCAGCGTTTGCGGCTCAGCCAGGTCGACGTGACGGAAACCGGACGATGGCCGCCGGCTGCTCCTGATCGCGGTCCAGCCCGCGGCCTGAGCGGCCTCGGCGATCATCGTCCCGAAAACGCCGTGCCCGCCAAGTACGAGCATTGTGCCTTTGTCCTCGGTCATAGGGCCAGGCTACAAACAAGTGGTCTGGATAAGCAGATCCAATTGGCGACAAGTACGCAGTCCAATATCGCGTTTCCGGCCTTAGCTGAGCTGGAAGTGTGCCATTTCGGCGTCGGTGAGCAGCCGGGAGCGGATCAGGAAGCGCACTCCCTCTGGCGCCTCCACCGAGAACCCGCTGCCGCGCCCCGGCACCACGTCCACCGTCAGGTGCGTGTGCTTCCAGTACTCGTACTGGGAGGCCGACATCCAGAACGGGACGGTCTGCGCCACACCGGGCACCGCCAGGTCACCGAGGTGGATGTCGGCCTCGGAGGTGAGGAACTCGCCGTCCGGATAGCACATCGGCGAGGAGCCGTCACAGCAGCCACCGGACTGGTGGAACATCAATGGCCCGTGCTTGGCCGTCAGGTCCCGCAGCAGCCCGGCCGCGGCCTCGGTCACATCCACCCGGTTAGGGTCGCTCACAACATCGATCCTTGCTGGTGAGGGCCGTCCTGGCAAGGGGCACCGCGGCCCCTGAGGGCCGGCCTAGTCCAGGCTGCTGGGTCCGCGCCGTACGCCGCGGGCCCGCCCCCGTTCCTGGCTAGGCCGGCCAGATCAAGGCGGCTTCTGCTAGAAGAAGCCGAGTTTCTTCGGTGAGTAGCTGACCAGCAGGTTCTTCGTCTGCTGGTAGTGGTCGAGCATCATCTTGTGGTTCTCCCGCCCGACGCCGGACTGCTTGTACCCGCCGAACGCCGCGTGCGCGGGGTAGGCGTGGTAGCAGTTCGTCCAGACCCGGCCAGCCTGGATCTCGCGGCCGACCCGGTAGGCGCGGGAGCCGTCCCTGGTCCACACACCCGCGCCGAGGCCGTACAGGGTGTCGTTGGCGATCTTCAGCGCGTCGGCCTCGTCGGCGAAGCTGGTCAGCGCGAGCACCGGGCCGAAGATCTCCTCCTGGAAGATCCGCATGCTGTTGTCGCCCTCGAAGATGGTCGGGGTGACGTAGAAGCCGCCGGACAGCTCGCCGCCGAGGTCGGCCCGCTCGCCGCCGGTGAGCACCTTCGCCCCCTCCGCCTTACCGATCTCCAGGTAGGAGAGGATCTTCTCCAGCTGGTCGTTGGACGCCTGGGCCCCGATCATCGTGTCGGTATCGAGCGGGTTGCCCTGCTTGACCGCCTTGGTACGGGCCACCGCGTCCGGTACGAACTGGTCGTAGATGGACTGCTGGATGAGCGCCCGCGAGGGGCAGGTGCAGACTTCGCCCTGGTTCAGGGCGAACATCGTGAAGCCCTCCAGTGCCTTGTCGTAGAAGTCGTCGCGCTCGGCGGCAACGTCAGCGAAGAAGATGTTCGGGCTCTTGCCCCCGAGCTCGAGCGTGACCGGGATCAGGTTCTGGCTGGCGTACTGCATGATCAGCCGCCCGGTGGTGGTCTCGCCGGTGAAGGCGATCTTGGCGATCCGGCTGGAGGAGGCCAGCGGCTTGCCCGCCTCGAACCCGAATCCGTTGACCACGTTGACCACGCCTGGCGGCAGCAGGTCGGCGATGAGCTCGATGACCTTGAGGAGCGACCAGGGGGTCTGCTCGGCGGGCTTGATGATGACGCAGTTGCCCGCGGCCAGCGCCGGCGCCAGCTTCCAGGTCGCCATCAGGATGGGGAAGTTCCACGGGATGATCTGGCCGACGACGCCGAGCGGCTCGTGGAAGTGGTAGGCGATGGTGTCCTCGTCGATCTCGGACAGACTGCCTTCCTGGGCCCGGATCGCGCCGGCGAAGTAGCGGAAGTGGTCCACTGCCAACGGCAGGTCAGCGGCCATGGACTCCCGGATCGGCTTGCCGTTCTCCCACGTCTCCGCGACCGCGAGCATTTCGAGGTTGGCCTCGATACGGTCGGCGATCTTGTTCAGGATGTTGGCGCGCTCGGCGGCCGAGGTGCGCCCCCAGGCCCGCTTGGCGCCGTGCGCGGCGTCGAGCGCGAGATCGATGTCATCGCTGGTCGACCGGGCGACCTCGGTGAAGATCTCACCGGTGACGGGTGTCGGGTTCTCGAAGTACTGGCCGCCAACTGGCGGCACGAACTCGCCGCCGATGAAGTTGCCGTACCGGTCCTGGACGGATACGAGGCTGCCAGGGCGGCCCGGGGCTATCTGAAGCGCCATCGTTTCTGCATCCCTCTCGTACTGACGGCGTCGTCGGACGGTTCGGCTAGCCCGGACTACCGAGACGACTCGTGACCAGCGACACAGTAATGACGGCAACGTTGCAACCACGTTGCGTCCGTGTCGCGGGTGACGGTCGCCAAGCCGCGCGGCTCAGCCGCGCAATTCGGCGTCGAGCCGCGCCGCGGCGGCCTCAGCCCTGGGCCGAAGCGGCGAGGATGCGGGCAGCACCGCGCATTGCCGCTGCCACATTGGCAGGTCCTCGGTGCCCCACCGGGCCTGGGTCCAACTCACCAGGAGCTCGTGCCTGCCATCGGCCAGGATCATCGCCCGCAGCCAGTCGTGCAGGTCATCGCGCTGGCGGACCACGCCAGGGGCCTCGCTGTTGGGCAGCAGCGGGCCGTGGTAGCCGCGCAGCGCCGCGGTCACGTTCCCGGTGGCCAGGTGGGAGCTGACGGCCGCCCAGTCGGAGCTGACGTCGCAGGTCAGCCGGTACGGGCGGGAGGCCAGCGCCTGATCGCCTAGCAACGCGCGCAGCCGCACCATCTCCGCCCGCAGGGTGCTCGAGGTGACGTCACCGGGATACAGCAGCGTCGCCAGCTCGTCACCGCTGACACCGTCGGGCCTGCCCGCAAGCACCACCACGATCTCGCTGTGCCGCGGGCTCAGCCGCAGCGACCGGCTGCCCGCGCTCACTACCACGTCGGGCCGGCCAAGGCCGCGCAGGTGCAGCTGGCCAGGGGGCAGGCCGTCCGTCCCGCCCGGGCGCCAGCCAGGCGCCGGCACCGGCGACCGCACCGTCGCCTGGCGGACGTTGTCCAGGTAGGCCAGCTCCGATTCGGCCATCCGGGCGGCGGCGCGGATCATCGCGATCGTCTGCGGCGAGCCGATATCATCGCCCCCGGTGACGTCGACGACGCCAAGGATCCGGTGCGTCACGGGGTCGTGGATGGGCGCCGCCGCGCAGCTCCAGCGCTGCACGGGCCGCACGAAGTGCTCGGCCGCCTTGATGGTGACCGGGGCGTCGAGCCGCAGCGCGGTGCCGGGCGCGTTGGTGCCCGCGTGCTCCTCGTCCCACTGCGCGCCCTCGACGAACGAGATCGCCTCGGCCCGCCGCAGCACGTCGCGCCGGCCGCATACCCATAGCAGCTGGCCCTGCTCGTCCGCCACCGCCATCACGCTGTCGCAGTCCTCGGCGGCCTTGCCGAGCACGTCGTACAGCAGCGGGAAGATCCGCGACAGCGGGTGCTCGGCCCGGTAGTCGTTCAGCAGGCCCTGGTCGAGGGTAATCGGCGGTTCGCTAGCGTCCACGTTGATGCCCGCCGCCATCGAGCGCAGCCAGGAGTCGGCCACCAGGTCCCGCACCCCGGCAGCCAGACCGCTCACGACCATCCGGTCGTGACCGTTCGCGGGTCCCCTCGATCTGCCCACGACCTCATTTAAGCACTGCCAGCGACCAGCCGGAACTGTCCGTTTAGGCTGGATGCGGCCGACGGCGCGGTCAGAAGCGGCGTTTCCTGGGTTTCCGCGGCCTTTCTGACACCGACCGTGCCGTCCAAAACGGGCATAGGGTCCGGCCGGCCAGCATGATGGGGGGTGGGGTGCCGTTCCTGACGGGCCGTCCGTGCGCGCAGCGATGAGATCCGCCTGCCCGGCCCGTCTTCATCGTTGCCGGAGCCAAGGAGAGGACGCACAACATGGCCGAGCAGTCGCAACCCTGGCCTAAGCAAGGACCCGCCTCGTACTTCCCGTCCATCGAGAAGAAGTACGGGCGCCCGATCGCCGAGTGGCAGCGGGTCATCGCGGACTGCGGCCTCGACAAGCACATGGCCATCGTGGGCTACCTGAAGTCCGAGCACGGAATGGGGCACGGGCACGCCAATGCGCTCGTCGGCTGGACGCTCGCGGGCAACGTCGCCCGCCCCTGACCCGGCGCGGGACCCTCGCGTCGCCTCGTGCGCGGGACGCCGGCCTGCTCAATTCGCGCCCGGTCTTAACGCTGGGCGGGCGGCCGCCGGAGGCGCATCCGGCCGGGCCGGGAGCGTCCTGCCCAGCCGGGCGAGCGGGGACAGGGCTATCAGCACCGGGGACAGCATCAGGCCGGCCGCCGCCGCCAGGAGGCCGGCCCGCAGCCCGCACTGCTGCCCGAGAAAGCCCCCGAGCAGCGAGCCGAGCGGGGTCAGTCCCATTCCGGCGAAGGTGATCGTCGCCGCCGCCCGGCCCTGCATCCAGTCCGGGGTGGCGGCCTGCCGGACGGCCATGACCGTCACGTTGACCAGCTGGCCGAAGGCCGCGAAGACGAAGTTGACCGCCACCAGGGCCGGGATCGTCAGCGCGGCGGGGCCATGGAGCGCCGGCACGCACAGCATGACCCCGTCGCCCAGCGCCGCCGCGGATACCAGCACCGCGCCGTAACCGAACCGGCCAGGGAGGCGGGCGGCGAGCAGCGAGCCAAGCAGCGCGCCCGGTCCGGCCGCCGCGAGCGCCAGCCCGACGGCGGTGCCCCCCAGGTGCAGTCCCCGGTCCAGGAAAAGCAGGTAAATGGTCATCAAGGCCGCGAGGAAGAACTGAAAGGCAGCCGAGGCCAGGCACACGGCCCGCAGTGCCTGGTTGCCCGCGACGAAGCGGAGGCCCTCGTGAACCTGCCGCCAGACCCGCTGATGGGCCTGCGGCCCCTCCGGGACGGTTTCGTGACGGATCCGCCGGATCGACAGGAATGACAGTGCAAGCCGGCGGGAAAAAGAGACAGCGGAAGCGAACGGCACGCAGAACCCCTTGGGCTGCTGAGCGAGAGGAGTCCCCGCGCCCGGGCGCACCATCCGGTGCGCCGGCGGTTCGGCGGGGAGGCTCGCTGTGCCGCGCGTGGGGGCGGCACGCGATGACTGGCCGCTTACGGCCTACAGCGTCAACGCGTGCCCGTTTGACCGGGCATCTCTCAGCTCCTCGCAGGTCACCGTCTGGCTGGTACGGTACACGCCGGCCGGCCGCCCGCGATAGGCGATTAAATCGCCCGACCGGCCGCCGGCATGCCGCGGCGCGGTCATTGCGGCAGCTTGACCAGGGTCAGGAAGAAGTCGTCGATCTGCCGGATGGCCGCGATGAAGTTCTCGAAGTCCACCGGCTTGCTCACGTACGCGTTGGCGTGCAGCCGGTAGCTGCGCACGATGTCCTCCTCCGCCTGCGAAGTGGTCAGCACGACGACCGGGATGACCGCAAGCGCAGGGTCCCGCTTCAGCTCGGCCAGCACCTCGAGGCCGGACAACCGCGGGAGGTTGATGTCGAGCAGGATCATCCCCGGCCTCGGCGCGTCGGCAAACGGACCGGTCCGGCGCAGGAACTGAAGGGCCCGCTCACCATCCGTGACCACGTGCAGCGGGTTGCGTATCTTGTAGAACTCGAAGGCCTCCCTGGTCATGAGGATGTCGCCCTCGTCGTCCTCCACCAGGAGCACGTCGACCGGATTAAGATCATCCTGATCAGCCATCGGTTGTTCCCTCGTCGTCGGAAAGTGCGGGCACGGTGAAACAGAACCTGGCGCCGTCCCCGACGCCGGTGTCGAGCCAGATCCGGCCACCGAAGTACTCGATGATCTTCCGGCACATCGCGAGGCCGATACCGGTACCCGGATAGGCGGCCCGGTCATGCAAGCGCTGGAAGATCAGGAAAACGCGGTCAGCATACTGCGGCTCGATGCCGATTCCGTTATCGGTGACGGAAAACGACCAGAATGCGCCGTCGCGTTCGGCCGTGACGACGATACGCGGCGGCCGCTCGCCCCTGAACTTCAGCGCGTTGCTGAGCAGGTTCTGGAGCACCACGGTCATCAGCGTGAGCTGTGCCCGCACCACCGGCAGCGGCCCGGCCTCGATCATGGCGCCGGCCTGGCCGATCTGGGCGGACAGGTTGGCTGTGGCCGCGGCCAGCGCGGCGTCGCAGGCCACCGGGCCAAGATCCGCGGCCGAGCGGCCCACCCGGCTGAACGCGAGCAGGTCGTTGATCAGTACCTGCATCCGCTTGGCCCCGTCCACCGCGAACTCGATGTACTGATCGGCCCGCTCATCGAGCTGTCCGCCGTAGCGGCGCTGCAGCAGCTGGCAGAAGCTGGTGACCTTTCGCAATGGTTCCTGCAGATCGTGCGACGCCACATAGGCGAACTGCTCGAGCTCGGCGTTGGAGCGCTGCAGCTCCGCCGCCCGCGCCGCCAGCGCCTCGTTCGCCTCCCGCACCGCCGACAGTTCGCGCAGGATGCGTTCGCGCATGGTGTTCACATCGGCGGCCAGGCCGCGTATCTCGGCCGGCCCGCGCTGTGCGACCTCGTGCCCGAAATCGCCGTCGGCGACCCGCCGTGCCTCCGCGGCCAGCAGGTGCACCGGGCGGATCGCGGTGGCGCGCAGTACCACGGCAAGTCCCGCCACCACCAGCGCGAGGCCGATCGCGATGACCAGCAGGACCACGTGGAGCTCGGTCGAGGCCTGGTCAAGCGAGCCGAGCGCCTGTCCCCTGGCGGCTGAGATATCCGCCTCGAAGGTGCCGAACCTGACGCGCAGTGCGTCGAACTCCGCCTTGCCCGCCAGGATGTCCGGGCTGACCGCGGGCTTCCCGGTGGCCTGGATCTGCTTGATCGTCGGGTCCGCGTAGCGGGTGCGCCAGTCGTTGGCCTCGGCCAGCGTCTGCTCAAGGTCCGTGGTACTGGCGGCGGGCAGCCGCGGCATGAGCTGGCGCAGCTGGCTGACCGCGGCCTGCTCGGCGGCCACCCCCCCGGTGTAGGGGGCGAGGAAGTCCGGCTTGCCGCTGAGCGCGTACCCGCGCACCCCGGTTTCCTGGTTCAGCAGCGCGCTGTAGAGCTGCTGCGCCGCCAGCGCGGCGGGGTCGATCGTGGTCTCGATGCGCTGGCGCTCGTTATCCAGGTGGGCCAGCGCGAGCGCCCCGGTGACCACCGCCGCCAGCGAAAGTACCACCATCAGCAAGACAGTGCCGCCAATGATGCGGCCGAGCGGCCAAGGCGACGATGCCAGACGCCGGGCGGCCGGCGCGGGCCCGGTCATGCGCAGCTGAGCGCGAGGATCGCGAGGTCGTCGTCCAGGTCACCGCTGTTGAGGTTGCGCACCTGCTCGATCAGCCGGTTCAGGAACGCGTCGTCGGCGACCTTGCCCGGATCGAACGGCGGCGCGCCCAGGGCGTCCCGCAGCAGGCCCATCAGGCCCTCGGAGCCGAGACGGAACGGGCCCCGGGCGATCCGTCCCTCGATCAGCCCGTCGGTGTACAGCAGCAGCGACCACCGGTCGCCGAGTATCACCTCCTGGCCGGGCCAGCTCTCAGCGCTGTTGAGCCCGGGCGGCGGGCACGGGGGCGCGGTCAGCTCGGTTATCCGGCCGGGAGTGATCAGCAGCGGCGCGGGGTGGCCGGCCAGCCGCAGCACCCCGCTGACCCGGTCGGGCGCCACCGACAGCATGCAGACGGTGGCGAACATGGCATCGTCTTGCTGCTCGTGCTTGAGCACGAGCTGGACGGCCGAGAGCACCTCGGCCGGCGGCTGGCCCGACAGCACCAGCGCCCGCCACGCCACCCGCAGGCAGACCCCGAGCGCGGCCTCGGATGGACCCCGCCCGCAGACATCGCCGATCACCGCGTGCACCCAGCCGTCGGGGGTCTGCACCACGTCGTAGAAATCCCCGCCGAGCAGCCGCTCCCGGCCGCCCGCCCGGTACTGCGCGGCGACGCTCAGCCGCGCGTCAGCCAGTACCGGCGAGGGCAGCAGGCCGCGCTCAAGCCGGGCGTTCTCCTGGGCGCTGGCCCGCGCGACGGCCAGCTGCCGCTGGGCCTCGTCCCAGCGGCGGCGCTCCATCGCGTACCTGATCACCCGGTGCAGCAGCTTCGCGGTCACATCGCCTTTGACCAGGTAATCCTGGGCCCCGGCGCGGACCGCCTGCTCGCCCAGGTACTCATCGGCCAGGCCGGTGAGCACGACGACGGCAGCGTCAGGTTCCTGCCGGAGCAGCTGCCGAAGACCGTCAAGGCCCTGCGAATCCGGCAGGCCGAGGTCAAGCAGCACGCACGCCGCGTCGCGAATCAGCTTCCTGGCATCAGCCAGCAGCCGCGCCCGCTGAACCCGGGCTCCGAGGCCCGCGTCGTTAAGCAGTTCCTCGACGAGGAAGGCATCGCCGTCGTCGTCCTCAACCAGCAGAATCCGGATCTGCTCCGCATCAGCTGCCATCAGCACTCACTCTTGGGGGACGTGGCGGACACCGTCGCCTTCCGCGCGGCGCCGACAGCTTAGTACAGGCGGATAATCACTCCCCGTTCCGGACAGAATTACACGACCGCGAGCCCCTCGCGAAGGTACGGCGTGATGTTGCGCATGGCGCGGGCGACGTACTCTTCCTTCTCGCCGACCGGCGCGACGTAATGCAGCGCGCTTTCGGCCGCTTCGGTCCCCTCGAGCCGGGCGATGAGCCAGGCGGCGAGGTAGTGCGATGCCAGGCAGCCGCCGGCCGTCGCGACATTCCCCCGGGCGAAGAAGGGCTGGTTGAGCACCTCGACTCCGGCTGCCGCCACCCATGGCTTGCTGACAAGGTCGGTGCAGGCCGGGACGCCGTCAAGCAGCCCGAGCTTGGCCAGCACGAGCGCTCCTGAGCACTGCCCGGCGATCAACTGCCGCGACGGGTCGAGCGGGCGCAGCTGCCCCATGATGGCCGGGTCGGCGACCACCTCACGGGTCTGCAGGCCGCTGCCCACGATGATGGCATCCGCGGCGCATGCCTCCCCGAGGCTGGCCATCGACTCGATCACCACCCCGTTCATCGAGCGGACCCGGGGCGCGGGTGCGGCGATGGACACGCGCCAGCCGGGCTTCCTTACCCGGTTGAGTACCCCGAGGGCGATCAGTGAGTCGAGTTCGTTGTAGCCCTCGAAGGTGAGGATCGCGATGTGCACGGCCGTTTCCTTTCGCTCGCGGACGGCTCACGGACGGCTCACGCTAGTTGGCAGGCTCCATGACAGTCAAAGAATTGTCATGCATACAATCGGCACCATGGTGGTCTCGCGCTACAAGGTCGTGGTCGACGCGTTCGCAGCGGAGATCCGCGCGGGCCGCCTGACCCCGGGGACGCGGCTGCCCACGCACCGTCAGCTCGCGGACCGCGAGGGCATCGCGCTGGTGACCGCATCGCGGGTCTATGCCGAGCTGGCAGCCATCGGCCTGGTGAGCGGCGAGCAGGGCCGGGGCACGTTCGTCCGCGACATCGCGCTGCCAGCCGGCCAGGGCATTGACCAGCAAGCGGCCGCGGCCGACGCCATCGACCTGAACTTCAACTATCCCTCGCTCCCCGGTCAGGCCGACCTGCTGCGCCGCGCGCTGCGGGAGCTGGCGACATCCGGCGATCTTGAGGCTCTGCTGCGCTACCAGCCCCATCGCGGCCGCCCCAAGGACAGGGCATCGGTCGCCCGCCACCTGCGGCTATCCGGGCTCGCGGTAAGCGCCGATGACGTCTTGATCGTCAACGGGTCTCAGCACGGGCTGGCCACGACGATGATGGCGACGTTGCGGGCGGGCGACGTCGTCGCGGTCGACGCGCTCACCTACCCGGGCTTCAAGGTGCTCGCCCACACGCTCCGGCTGGAACTGGCGCCGCTGCCGGTGACCACCGGCGGACCGGATCTCGATGCCCTTGGGCAGCTGTGCGCGAAGCGGCCGGTGCGCGCGATCTACACCATGCCCACGCTGCAGAACCCGCTCGGCTGGGTCATGGACGCCCCCGCCCGCGCGCGGCTGGCGGCTATCGCGCGGCGGCATGGGCTGCTCATCATCGAAGACGCCTCCTACGCCTACCTCGCGGGGCAGCCGCCGCCGCCGATCGCGGCGCAGGCGCCGGACATCACCGTCTACGTTTCTGGGCTGTCCAAGAGCGTTGCCACCGGGCTGCGATTCGGCTTCGTCGCGGCCCCCGCGCCGCTCGTCACCGCGATCGAGCGCGCGATCCGCGTGACCACGTGGAACACTCCCGCCATCATCACCGCGATAGCCTGCCGCTGGCTCGACAACGGCACCGTCAGCCGCCTCGAAGCCCGCAAACGGGACGACGCCAGAACGCGTCAGTCGATCGCCCGCGATGCCCTGGCGGGCCTGCCCATGGTCGGCCACCCGTCGTCCTACTTCAGCTGGCTCCCGTTGCCCGAGGACGCCCGCGCCGACCGGATAGTGGCGGCCCTCGCCCGCCGGGGCATCTCGGTTTCCACCGCGGAGCCGTTCGCGACTTCCGCGCATCTACCGCAGGCGATCCGGCTGGCCCTGGGCTCAGCCGAGCTTGGCAGCCTGCGCCAGGCGCTGGGCGAGGTCAGGAAGGTCGTCGAGGCGGACCCCTACGGCTGAGCTCACCGCGACGGCGCGCCTATCCTGGGGTCGTGCGCCTGGTTTCGCTGCTGCCTTCGGCGACGGAGATCGTTTACGCGCTCGGCCTGGGCGGGGACCTGGTCGGGGTGACGTTCGAGTGCGACGAGCCCGCGTCCGCCCGCCGCGAGAAGACGGTCGTCGTGGGCGGCCGGGATACCAGCGGGATGACGCCGGGCGAAATCGACGCCTATGTCCGTGCGCAGACCGCGGCCGGCGCGGACCTCTACACGCTGCACGCCCGCGCGCTGGCGGACCTGGAACCCGAGCTGATCTTGACCCAGGATCTGTGCCGCGTCTGCGCGCTGCCGTCCGGCCACGTCGAGGACGCCCTCGGCTACCTCGGCTGCCAGGCCGACGTGCTATCGCTTGACCCGCACACGCTCGATGAGGTGCTTGACTCTATCCTCGCGGTGGGAGCGCGGGCCGGGGTGCCGGAGCGCGCCGCGCGCCTGGTCGCCGGGCTGCGGGCCCGCCTTGACCGCACCGCGGCGCTGGTGGCAGGGCGGCGCCGCCCCCGGGTGGCGGTGGTGGAGTGGACCGACCCGCCGTTCGCCGCCGGGCACTGGATTCCCGACCTGGTCACCGCGGCCGGCGGCCAGCCCGTGGCCGCGCGGCCTGGCGGGCGTTCCGTCACCGTCAGCTGGGACGCCATCGCCGCCGAGGCGCCCGATCTGGTCATCGTGGCACCCTGCGGCTACCGGCTGGCCGGCGCGGCCGAGCAGGCGCAGGCGGCCGCCCGGGCGCTGCCCGGCCTGCCCGTCTGGGCGATCGACGCCAACGGGATTGTGGTCCGCCCCGGTCCCCGGCTGATCGAAGGCGTCGAGGCGATCGCCGCGGTCCTGCACCCAGATGCCGTGCCGGCCCCGCCATCCGGCGCGATAGGCCGCGTCGTTCCGGCTGGGTAACGCGCAAGCGCCGCCGTTCGGGTGGCCGGGCCGGCGGCGCCGCCCGGGGAGGAGGCTCAGCCGGCCGTCCGGGAGAAACCGGCGTGCGTTCAAAGGAAGGACTCAAAAATCCCTTTCGACTTAACGGACCGTGGAGTCTGCCGCGGCCGCGCTCGACCGGGGACGCGGGTCACCCGGTGACGGGGGCCCTGGCCAGCTCGCGCAGCCGGCCGAGGGTGTCACCGGGGCGGCCGGCCAGCACCCGGACCTCCGGCAGCAGCTCGCGGATCTCGCGCGCTTCCCGGCCGCCTGTCCGCACGCCGCCGGCGGTGGCCGCGGACAAGACGATCAGGCTGGTCCCGGTCTCGACGGCGAGGTTGACGACCTCCTCGGTGGGCAGGTCGGCGGCTAGGTGGTGCACCTGCCAGTGGTCCTCGCGCAGGGCCGCCACCGCCATCAGGGCCGGCAGCCCGTGCCGCTCGCCGGGCGGCGTCGTGACCAGCGCCACGCCCCGCGGACGGCCTTGCGGCTGGTGCATCCGGGCGGCGACGAGGCGCTCGCAGATCGCGGTCGCGCGGTGCTCCGCGGCGATTGACAGCTCACCGGCGGCCCAGGCCGTCCCCACCCGGCGCAGCGCCGGGGCGATGACCAGGTCGCACAGCTCGGTAAGGGGCGCTCCCGCGGACAGCCGGGCGAAATCGCGCCGGGCCGACGTCTCATCCCCGGTAACCAGCGCCTCATACAGCCGGTAGGCCTGCATCGCCCAGTCCTTGACCCTGAGCTCCTGCCGCGGCTCGACGCCGACCGCCCGCCGGGCCGCGAGCTCGGCCACGTCGCCTTCGTTCACCTCGTAGCCGCGCGGGGTCTTGCGGGCCGGCAGCGTGCCCTGGCGGACCCAGCCGTAAGCGGTCTGGTAGTGCACCCCGAGCCTGTCGGCAGCGTCACGTAGCTGAATGGCGGGTACTCCTACCTTTGTGTTTTAGTGAATTTTAGTCATGATTACTTTTAGTGTGGCTTAGTATTGATTATAGGTCGCGGACCGGAGGAGGCGGCACAATATGGGACTGACGTACTCATCTGTGGTGTACGCGGAGCCGGACGAGGTGTTCGCCTGGCACACCCTGCCGGGGGCCATCACGCGCCTGATGCCGCCATGGCAGCCGGTGCGCGTGGTGCAGGAAGCACCTTCGGTCCGCGACGGCCAGGCGGTGCTCGCACTGCCCGGCGGGCTGCGTTGGGTGGCCGGCCATGATCCGGCCAGCTACGACCCGCCCCGCCAGTTCGCTGACGTCCTGCAGCGGCCGCTCGGGGCCGCGCTGTCCTGGCGGCACACCCATCTGTTCGAGCCCGTACCAGGGGGCACCAGGGTGGTCGACGTCGTCTCCACGCCGGTCCCGGCCTGGGCACTTCGGCCGATGTTCGGGTACCGGCACCGGCAGCTCGCGGCGGACCTGGCCGCGCACGCGCGGGCCAGGCAGGTATGCCCAGAGCCGCTGACGATCGCCCTCACCGGGTCAGGCGGCACGGTCGGCTCGGCGCTGGCCGCGCTGCTCACCACCGGCGGCCACCGGGTGATCCGGCTGGTCCGGCACGTGCCGCGCAACGAAGGCGAACGCCAGTGGCGGCCCGACGGCCCGGACCGGGAACTGCTGGCCGGCGTCGACGCGGTGATCCACCTGGCGGGCGCCTCGATCGGCGGCCGCTTCACCCCGGAACGCAAGCGGGAGATCCTGTCAAGCCGGATCGGCCCGACCCGCGCGCTGGCCACCCTGGCGGCCAGGAACGCCGGCCAGCTGCGCGCCTTCGTCACCGCGTCCGCGGTGGGCTTCTACGGTGCCGACCGCGGCGACGAGATCCTGACCGAGGACAGCGGCCGCGGCGACGGGTTCCTGGCCGACGTGTCGGCCGCCTGGGAGGACGCGGCCGCCCCGGCCCCGGCCGCGGGGATCAGGTCGGTTCAGGTCCGCACCGGCATCGTGCAGACGCCGCGCGGCGGCGTACTGCGCCTGTTCTACCCGGTCTTCGAGGCCGGCCTGGGCGGGCCGATCGGGGACGGCAGGGGGTGGATGCCCTGGATCGAGATCGACGACCTGCTCGACATCTACCTGCGGGCCGTTACCGACCCCGCCCTGACCGGGCCGGTCAACGCGGTCGCACCGGAGCCGGCCAGGAACTCCGAGTACACCAAGACCCTCGGCCGGGTGCTTGGCCGGCCCACGCTGATCCCGGTGCCACCGATGGCGCCGCGGCTGCTGCTTGGCGACGAGGGAGCCAGGGAGCTGGCGGAGGCGAGCCAGCGGGCCCGGCCGGGGGTGCTCGCCGCGCTTGGCCACCCGTTCAGGTACCCGGACCTGGACGGCGGGCTGCGCCACGTCCTCGGCCGCACCCAGACCACCGCAAGCCCGGAGATACCACGCCAGCGGGGCGCCGAGGCGGGCCGGCAACCATCGCCGATCCCCGGCACCACCAATCCGGATAGCCCCACAGACCGAAGGCAGAGGTAAGGCGTATCGCTGAATCAGGAGGACGCAGGTGACCGTGACCGGACGCAGGATCGCCGTTATCGGGGGCGGCATCAGCGGGCTCACGGCGGCCCACATCTTGTCGCGGACTGACGAGGTGACCCTCTTCGAGGCCGCCGCGCGGCTCGGCGGCCACGCCGACACGCACCTGGCCGACGCGCCGGGCGGGGGGCAGGTGCCCGTCGACACCGGCTTCATCGTCTACAACGAGCAGACGTACCCGCTGCTCACCCGGCTTTTCGGCGAGCTCGGGGTGGCGACCCAGGCGTCGGAGATGAGCATGTCGGTCAGCTGCACCGGCTGCGGCGTGCGCTACGCGGGCAAGCGCGGCCTGGCCGGCCTGGGCCTGGGCCTGCCCGGCGGCGGCCGCCGCTACCTGCAGATGCTGGCGGAGGTACCGAAGTTCCACCGGGCCGCCCGGCGGCTGCTTGCGTCGGTGCCGTCCCGCCCGGCGCTGACCGTCGCCGATCCGAAGGGGGCGGAGCCTAACGCCGGTCCCACGCTCGGCGATTTCCTGCGCGAGGGCGGCTTCTCCAATTACTTCATCACCCACTTCGCGGTGCCGCTGGTCGCGGCGGTGTGGTCCTGCCCGCAGGGCACGGCGCTCGGCTACCCGGCCAAGTACCTGTTCGCGTTCCTCGCCAATCACGGCATGCTGTCGGTCACCGGGTCGCCGCAGTGGCGCACGGTCACCGGCGGGTCCAGGCGCTACGTCGAGCGGATCGCGGCCGGCCTGACGCAGGTGAAGCTCTCCTCCCCGGTGCGGTCGGTCCGCCGCTACCCCGACGGGGTTGAGGTGCGGGACGCCTCCGGCGACCTGCTCGCGTTCGACGCGGTGGTCATCGCCACCCACCCCGACCAGGCGCTGCGGCTGCTCGACCCGCCCATCGGGGCGGAACGCCCGGTGCTCGGCGCGTTCCGCTACACACCCAACCAGGCGGTGCTGCACACCGACACCCGGGTGCTGCCCCCGTACGCGGCGGTCCGCGCGTCCTGGAACTACACCCTCAGCTGCGCCGGCGGTCAGACCTCGGCGCCCGCCCGGGTCAGCTACTACATGAACCGGCTGCAGGGGCTGCCGCCTGACCAGGACTACATCGTCACGCTCGGCGGCCGGCAGGACGTGGACCCGGAGCGGATCATCGCCGTGATGGACTACGCCCATCCGGCCTACACCCGCGAGTCGGTCGCCGCGCAGTCCCGGCTGCCGGGGCTGAATACCCCGGTGACGGCGTTCGCCGGCGCTTACCACGGCTGGGGATTCCACGAGGATGGCTGCAAGGCGGGTGTGGCCGCGGCGCTGGCACTGGGCGGCGTCTGGTGACCAGTACAGAGCTTGCTCTCCCCGCTCGCTGGGGCCGGCCGCTGGCCGAGGGGGCGGCGCTCTACGAGTGCCGGATCGCGCACGTCAGGCAGTCGCCGCTGCGCCACGCGTTCAACTACCGCAGCTACCAGTGGCTGGTCGACCTGGACAGGCTGCCCCGGCCCGGCGGGTGGGCGTCGCTGCTGTCCGGCTTCCGTGCCCGCGATCACCTCGGCGATCCGGAGCGGAGCATCAGGGCCAACGTCGACGAGTTCCTGCGCGCCCGCGGCGTGGATTTGGGTGGCGGCCGGGTGCTGATGCTCGCCCAGGCCCGGGTGCTCGGGTACGTGTTCAACCCGCTGACCCTGTACTGGTGCCACCGCGCCGACGGCACGCTCGCCTGCGTGATCGCGGAGGTGCACAACACCTACCATCAGCGCCACGCCTACCTGGTGCACACCGACAGCCAGGGCCGCGGGCGGGCGGACAAGGAGCTCTACGTCTCGCCGTACCACCCGGTCGACGGCTGGTACCAGATGAGCCTGCCGCGCCCGGCGGAGCGGCTGGCGGTCACCATCACCCTGAACCGCCCGAACGGGCACCGGTTCGTCGCCAGCGTCCGTGGCACCGCCGTGCCCGCGACCAAGCTAGCCCTGCTGCGGGCCGCCGTGCGGCATCCGTGCTCCACCGTCATGGTGTCCGCGCGGATCCGCTGGCAGGGGATCAAGTTGTACGCGCGGGGGCTGCGGCCGGTGCCGCGACCGCACCGCCGACCGCAAGAGGGGGTCCAGTGATAAGCACCCAGCACGACACGATAAATACCCAGCACGACACCGGATTGATTATCGACCCGATCCGGTGGCCCGACATCGCCGTGGCGCAGGGCTCGGCGCCGCGCGCGGAGATCGCCCGTCTGCTGTTCGGCGCGGCCGCCGCCCGGCTTCCCATCCTGGTCCGGCTGCCCGACGGCCGCCAGCTCGGCGCGGGGGCGCCGGACGCGCCGCTGATGACGGTCCGCGATCCCGCTGCCTTCTTTACCCGCGTGGGGGCGGGCGGCCTGATCGGGTTCGGCGAATCCTACATGGCGGGCGACTGGGACTGCGAGGACCTGACCGGCCTGCTGACCGTCTTCGCCCGCAACGTCAGCGACCTCGTGCCGACGCCGTTCCAGCGGCTGCGCAGCCTGGCGGTGCGCCGGCAGCCAACCACCGACGACCAGAACAAGGCAGGCGCCCGGCGCAACATCGGCCGCCACTACGACCTCTCCAACGACTTCTTCGCCCTCTTCCTCGACGAGAGCATGACGTACTCCTCGGCCCTGTTCGAGCCCGGCGCCGACGGAACGCCGGCCGCGGCCGACCGGCTGCTCGGGCAAGCGCAGCAGCGCAAGATCGACCGGCTGCTCGACGAGGCGCGGGTGCGCCCCGGCTGCCAGCTGCTCGAGATCGGCACCGGCTGGGGTGAGCTGGCGATCCAGGCCGCCAAGCGCGGAGCCCTGGTCCGAACCGTCACGATCTCCGCGGCCCAGCATGAGCTCGCCGCCCGCCGGGTGGCCGAGGCCGGGCTGGCCGATCGGGTCAGCGTGGAGCTGCGCGATTACCGGGACGTGGACGGCCAGTACGACGCCATCTGCTCGGTCGAGATGATCGAGGCGGTCGGCGACCGCTACTGGGACACCTACTTCGCCCGGCTCGACCAGCTGCTGGCGCCGGGCGGCCGCGTCGCGCTGCAGACGATCACGATGCCGCACGACCGGATGATGGCGACCAGGCGCACCTACACCTGGATTCACAAGTACATCTTCCCCGGCGGCCTGATCCCCTCGGTCACCGCGATCGAGGCCAGCCTGAGCCGTACCCGGCTGCGGGTCAGCGGGCGGCACGACTTCGGCCCGCACTACGCGGAGACCCTGCGGATCTGGCGGGACCGGTTCGGCGCCCGTGGTGACGTGGTGGCCGCGCTTGGCTTCGACGAGGTCTTCCGCCGGATGTGGCTGTTCTACCTGTGCTACGCCGAGGCTGGCTTCCGCGCCGGGTACCTGAATGTCAGCCAGCTCACCCTGGACCGGGCATGACCGCGGCGGCCGGGGCGACTCCGGCCGGGGTCACTCCGGCTCCGGTCACTCCGGCTCGGGCGAAGGCGAACGAGCCCGAGAGGCCACCGCGCCGGGCCGACGCGGCGACGACGATCGCCTGGGCAGCCGCCCGGGCCGGCGTCGACCTGCCGGTGCGGGTGCGCGCCTGGGACAAGAGCGAGGCCGGCCCGGCCGGCCCGGTGACCGTCGTGCTGCGCTCACCGCTGGCGCTGCGCCGCGCGCTGTGGCGGCCCGGTGAGCTTGGGCTGGCGCGCGCCTACGTCAGCGGCGATCTCGACGTCGAGGGTGACCTCACCGAGGGGTTGCGGCTGGCCTGGGGCGCGATCCGCGCCGCTCAGTCCGGCCGCCAGGCCCCGGGCGGCCGGGCCGGCTGGGGACCGGGCCGGTGGGCGGACGCCGTGTCGGCGTCGGCGCTGGCAGCGAGCCGCCTCGGGATAATCGGCCCGCCGCCGTCGCCACCGGAGTCCGAGATCAGGCACTCCGGCCGACCGCACAGCCGGGCCAGGGACCGGGCCGTGATCGCCGGTCATTACGACCTGCCGGTCTCGTTCTACCGGCTGATCCTCGACTCCTCAATGGCCTACTCCTCCGGCTACTGGAAGAGCGACGCCCCCGGCTACGGCCTGGCCGACGCCCAGCGGGACAAACTCGAGCTGATCTCGGGCAAGCTCGGGCTCGGCCGGGACACCGCACTGCTTGACCTGGGCTGCGGCTGGGGGTCGCTCACGGTGCACGCCGCGGCGCGGCGCCAAGCCCGCGTCACCGCGGTCACGCTCTCCGCGGAGCAGGGCGGCTACACCCGCGAGCGGCTGCGCGGGCTCGGCCTGGCCGGCCAGGCCGAGGTACTGATCCAGGACTACCGGGATACCTCGGGCGGCCCGTACGACGCGATCGCGTCGGTCGAGATGGGCGAGCACGTGGGGGCAGGCAACTACCCCGCCTTCTGCAGCGCGCTGCACGGCCTGCTGCGCCCCGGGGGCCGGCTGCTCATCCAGCAGATGTCACGCGGCGGGAACCACCCAGGCGGCGGCCCCTTCATCGAGTCCTACGTCGCCGCCGACATGCACATGCGGCCGGTCGGTGAGACGGTCGGGCTGCTCGAGGACGCGGGCCTTGAGGTGCTCGGGGTCGAGGCGATGCGGCCGCATTACGTGCGCACGATCAGGGCCTGGCTGGACAACCTGGAGCGGAAGCTGCCCGAGGTCGAGGCCATCATCGGGCCGGAGCGCGCCCGGCTGTGGAGGCTGTACCTGGCGGGCGGCGCGCTGGCGTTCGAAGAGGGCCGGATGGGCGTCGACCAGATCCTCGCGGCCAGGCGCGCATGACGGAGGCCCTGTGTTCTGGCTAACGGTACTGGTCACCGCCTGCGCGGTCCTCGCGGTGGTGGCCGTCGCCTTCGTCATCGGCGCCAGCACCGGCAAGCACAGCATCATGGACGTGGCCTGGGGCGCCAGCATCGCGGTGGCGGGCCTGGTGAGCTTCCTGGTGTCGATGGGGCACGGCGTTCCCGGCCGCCGCTGGCCGCTGGCGGCCGCGGCCGTGCTCTGGGGTGCCCGGCTGGCGCTGCACATAGCGGTCCGCGCACGCGGCAAGGGCGAGGACCCACGCTACGGTGAGCTGCTCAAAAAAGCGCCGGGCAACCGGAACTTGTACGCGCTGCGCATGGTCTACCTGCCCCAGCTGCTGATCTTGTGGGTGGCTTGCCTGCCGCTGACGGCCGGCATGACCGCGGCCGCGCCGGCCGGCCCGCTCACGGTCATCGGCGGCGTCGTCTGGCTGGCCGGGTTCGTCTTCGAGGTCGTTGGCGACTGGCAACTCGCGCAGTTCCGCGGTGACCCGGCTAACAAGGGACAGCTGATGGACCGCGGGCTGTGGCGCTACACCAGGCACCCGAACTACTTCGGCGACGCGTGCATGTGGTGGGGGCTGTTCGCCATCAGCTACGGATCGCCGATCCAGCTGGTGACGGTGGTGTCGCCACTGATGATGACGTGGATCCTGACCAGGGGCACCGGCCAGCGGATGACCGATCGCCGGATGGCGGGGAGCCGCCCCGGCTACGCTGCGTACGCCGCCCGGACCAGCGGGTTCATCCCCCTTCCGCCGCGACGCGTCCCGCCGCGGTAGCCCGGCGGACGGCCGCCCCTGCGAACCGAGGTCAGAGGAGATCGAGGGAGACCCGATGGAGACGGCGATTGTGCTCTTCACCCGTGACCTGCGGGTGCGCGACAACCCGGCGCTGGCGCTGGCGTGCGCCCGCGCCCGGCGGGTAGTGCCGCTGTTCGTCTTCGACCCGGCGCTGACCGTGCCACCGAACCGGGCGCGGTTCCTGGCTGAATCGGTCGAGGTGCTCAGGGACGAACTGCGCGAGCGCGGCGGGGACCTGGTGATCCGGCAGGGCGAGCCGGTCTCTGAGGTGATCCGGCTGGCCCGGCGGACCGAGGCGGAGGCGGTCTTCGTGGCCGCCGACGTCTCCCGGTACGCGGCCCGGCGCCAGCAGCGCCTGGCGCGGGAGTGCGGCCAGCACCGGCTGGCGCTCGAGATCACGCCGGGACACGCGGTCGTGCCGGCCGGCGATCTGCGGCCGTCCGGCGGCGACCATTACCGGATCTTCACCCCGTACTGGCACGCCTGGCGCGCCGCCGCCTGGCGCCAGCCCTGCCCGGCGCCGCAGGCCATCAGCGTCCACCGGGGGGTCGCCGCCGGGGTACTGCCCGCCCTGGCGGCGGCCGGCTCCCCGTCCCTGGCGCCGGGCGGCGAGCGGGCGGGCCGGAAACTGGTCAGGGCCTGGCTCGACGGCCCGCTTGGCGGATACGGTGAGGGCCGGGACGACCTGGCCGCCGATGAGACCTCCCGGCTGAGCGCATACCTCCGGTTCGGCTGCGTGTCGCCGCTTGAGCTCGTGACGGCCGCGCTGCCGCTCGCGGGCGGCGAGGAATTCGGCCGGCAGCTGGCCTGGCGTGATTTCTTCCACCAGGTGACCGCCGCGTTCCCTGACATCGCGCGGGCGGACTACCGGGTCGGCCCGGGGCCTGCTCCCCGGACCTGGACCACCGACGAGAAGGCGCTGGACGCGTGGCGGGCGGGGCAGACCGGCGTCCCGGTCGTCGACGCGGGCATGCGGCAGCTCGCCGCCGAGGGGTTCATGCACAACCGGGCGCGGATGATCACCGCCTCGTTCCTCACCCGCACGCTGGGCATCGACTGGCGCCACGGTTACCGGCACTTCGCCGGCCTGCTGGCCGACGGCGATGTGGCCTGCAACGCGGGCAACTGGCAGTGGGTGGCCGGAACCGGCAACAACCCGCGCCCCGGCCGGGTGCTCAACCCGCTCCGCCAGGCCACCAGATTCGACCACGACGGCGGCTACGTGCGCCGTTACGTGCCCGAACTGGCCAGCCTGGCCGCCCCTTTCATCCACACCCCGTGGCGGCTTCCGCCCGCGCACCGCAGGCAGCTCAGCTACCCTGACCCGCTCATAGACCTGCGTTGACGGCCCAGAGCGCGGCCCGCCCGGCCTTCCCACCTGCGGCGCGATGTGCTAGATCCCGTAGGACGCCCCACCAGAGAAAGGCTGACTACCATGGCTGAGCTGAGCGGTTCGTGCGATGAGCGCTTCACCGCGGTGCGGGACGCGCTGCAGCGGAACATCGACTCCGGCGAGGAGGTCGGCGCGTCCCTCGTGCTCGACCTCGACGGCGAGATCGCGATCGACCTGTGGGGTGGCTTCAGGGACGAGGCCGGGGCGGTCCCCTGGACGCGCGACACCATCACCAATGTCTGGTCCACCACCAAGACCGTCACCAGCCTGGCGGCGCTGATGCTGGCCGAGCGCGGCCAGCTCGACGTGGACGCCCCGGTCGCCGCGTACTGGCCGGAGTTCGCCGCCAACGGCAAGCAGGACGTGCTCGTCCGCCACCTGCTATCGCATTCCTCCGGGGTGTCGGGCCTTGACCAGCCAGCGGTCACCGCTGACCTGTACGACTGGGACAAGTCCACCGCCCGGTTCGCCGCCCAGGCGCCGTGGTGGGCGCCGGGCACCGCGTCCGGCTATCACGCGCTGAACTTCGGGCACCTGATCGGCGAGGTTCTCCGCCGGATCACCGGCTCGTCACTGAAGCAGTTCGTCGCGGACGAGATCGCCGGGCCGCTCGCCGCCGACTTCCAGATCGGGGCGGCCGAGAGCGACTGGGGCCGGATCGCCGACGTGATCCCGCCACCGCCGCTGCCGTTCGACCTGGCGGCCCTCGGCCCTGACAACCTGGCGGTCAAGACCTTCACCGGGCCCGCGGTCGGCGCCGCCGAGGCCAATACGCCCGGCTGGCGGCGGGCCGACATCGGTGCCGCGAACGGCCACGGCAACGCCCGCTCGGTCGCCCGTATCCTGTCGGTCATCTCCCGCGGCGGTGAGGTGGACGGGGTGCGGCTGCTCTCGCCGGAGACGATCGAGCTGATCTTCCGCGAGCAGACCAGCGGCACCGACCTGGTGCTCGGGGTCCCGCTGCGCTTCGGCATCGGCTACGGCCTGCCGGTCCCGGCGACGCTTCCCTGGATCGCCGACGAGAAGATCTGCTTCTGGGGCGGCTGGGGCGGTTCGATGATCGTGATGGACGTCGGACGGAAGATGACCATCTCCTACATGATGAACAAGATGGCCCCCGGCATCATCGGGTCACCGCGCTCCGAGGAGTACGGGAAGGCGATCTACGCCGCACTTGACTAGGCCCGGTTGATCCGTGACCGATTAATCCGCGCGGGACGGCCAGTCCAATCACTTGAGACACCGAACCCCTGCTAGGAGGTTGGCATGGCCTTCCCTGAGATCGTGACCCGCGAGGAGTGGCTCGAGGCGAGGAAGCAGTTCCTGGTCCGCGAGAAGCAGGCGACCCGCGAACGGGACGCGCTCAACGCCGAGCGGCGGCGGCTGCCGATGGTCGCGGTAGCGAAGGAGTACACCTTCGAGGGCCCGGCGGGCAGGGTGACCCTGGCCGGCCTGTTCGGTGACAGCCGGCAGCTGATCGTGCAGCACGTCATGTTCGGCCCGGACTGGGACGCCGCCTGCCCGGGCTGCACGTCCGGGATCGATGAGACCGCCGACGGCATCCTGGCGCACCTGCGGACCAGGGACACCACCTTCGTCTTGGTCTCGCGCGCACCGCTGGACAAGCTGGAGAAGTACCGGGCCGTCCGGGGCTGGACCATCCCCTGGTACTCCTCCTACGGCAGCGATTTCAACTACGACTTCCAGGCCACCCTGGACCGGGACCGGCAGCAGCTGGTCTACAACTTCCGGGAAGAGCCCGACTTGGTGGCGGACGATCCTTCCACCGAGGTCCCCGGGTTCAGCTGCTTCCTGCGCGACGGCGACCAGATCTTCCACACCTACTCGACCTGGGCGCGGGGCACGGACTCCGTCGGCAGCACCTACTCGCTGCTTGACCTGACGGCGCTCGGGCGGCAGGAGGACTGGGAGGAGCCCAAGGGCCGGGCGCCGCGCCTGCACGGCCCCGACCCGACGTTCACCGACTGATGCGCGAAGACGAATTCGCCGAACTCGCCGCCGCTCACCAATCGGAGCTGCGCGCGCACTGCTACCGGATGCTCGGATCGGTGCACGACGCGGAGGACGCGCTGCAGGAGGCCCTGGTCCGCGCCTGGAAGGGCATCGACCGCTTTGCGGGACGGGGCTCGGTCCGCTCCTGGCTGTATTCCATTGCCACCAACACCGCGCTCGACATCGCCAGGCAGCGGTCCCGGCGGGAGTTCGCGGTGGACCATGGGGACGCCCGCCGCGCTGGGCGCCGAGCTGGACGGGCCGCTCACCGAGCCGCCCTCGCTGCCGGCCGGCAGTCCGCCCTGCGCGCGCTGGGCGACCGCGGGACCAGGGATCTGGTCCGCCGGTACGCGGACGCGATGGAGCCCGGCGACATCGAGACACTGGTCGGCATGCTCACCCAGGGCGTGACCTGGTCCATGCCACCGGTGCCGACCTGGTACCAGGGCCTGCCGTCGGTCCGGGATTTCCTGGTCAGGTACCCGCTCACCGATCGCTGGAAGCACCGGCCGGCCCGGGCCAACGGCCAGCTCGCCGTCGCCGGCTACGCGTACGACGAGGATGCCGGCCGGTTCATCCCCGGGGCAATCGACGTGCTCACCATCGACGGAGACAAGATCGCCGCGGTGACCGGCTTCCTGACCGCTGATCTGCTCGGCCGGGCGGATTCGGGCGGCTGGATCCCAGGTGCGGAACTCTTCGCCCGCTTCGGCCTCCCGGCCGGGCCGCCCTGAACCAGCCCCGCCGCCGCTCCGGGCCCGGGGATCAATTCCTGGTTGCCGCGTCGAGGTAGCTGATCATTCGGTTGAGCAGGCCGGTGGCCTGCTGCAGGTCAGTGGAGGCGGGCGGCGGCGGATCGGAGGACAGCCGGTCCATCAGGCGCAGGCCTGGGGAGAAAAGCTCGGCCAGCTGGGCGCAGATGATGGCGGCGTCTCGCACGGCGCGGGGGCTGAGGGTCCACAAGACCTCGAAGCGCCGGTCGGCCTCGGCGGTGCCGTCCTGGCCGGGGAACTCCCAGGCGCTAAGGCAGGCGGGATAATCGCGGGCTTCGCAGACCAGCGTCCACTCCCGGCGCAGCGGTGCGCCGGCGGGCACCGGCACCTCAAGCAGGGCCGCATCGGACGCGGACGGCTCGGTGAAGTCGGCGAAAACGACGGCAACCGAGGCGGTGCGCGCCAGTTCGTTCCAGCGTTCGCGCGAATGGCGGTAGTAGCGCTCGCGCTGGAAGCTGGCGAACAGCACCGCCTCCTCGGCGCGAGCGCAGTACTCATCCTCCATCGCCCGGGTCAGGGCGAGCAGCGTGCGCTTGCGGACGACCTGGGGCAGCAGGTCCGGCTGGCGGCGGCGCAGGCCGGCGAAGACGGAGGGTTCGGCTTCCACGCTGCGCGAAGTGGCACGGCCGATAGCGGCCTCGAGGCTCATCCCCGCCGCCCGCTGCCGCAGGACCTCCTGGACCAGCGCGACGTCGCCCGGGTCGTAGCGGCGGTGGCCGCCCTCAAGCCGCTGCGGGCGGGGAAAGCCATACCGGCCTTCCCAGCTGCGCAGCGTCGCGGCCGGCACCGCCGTGCGCTCGGCCAGTTCACCGATAGCCAGCCCATTCTCCGCTTCACCCATGATGCTAACCTCTTCATAATGCATAAGTTTTCTTGCAACTCGTGTTTGATCTTACGCCCAGCGGACAGCAGGAGGTAGTCGGTACACGACAAGCAGCACATAAGAACCTCACGAGGGAGAAACCATGATCGAGCAACTGCACGGCGCCGGCTTCAAGTCCGAGTATGCCTACATCGCCGGGTTCGCCAGCATCGGCCTGTCCTTCCTGGCCTGGGCGACCTCGATGAGGGCGGAGGACGCCGGGACCGACCGGGCCGACCGGTGGGGCATCTTCGTCGGCCACTGGGCTCCCACCTTCTTCGGGCTGGGCAATGCGCTGCGCAGCTACGAGAAGTAACCGGGGCGCTTCCTATCCCCAGTGCCGCGCGGGCGGCGCACCGCGGCACGGCCGTCGCGCCGGGGCTGGGGACAGGCACCCGATCCTGCACCTTCGGATCGCCTGCCCGGGCATGCGGCCGTCCCACCCGCTTGCCCGTCCGCAAGGGCGATGCTAGCCAAGGTCAAGGAGCTGCTCGTAGGAGCCGCCGAATCCGCGCGCGGGGTCGGTGAGATGGATCTCCAGGATCCAGTGGCACACCCGCCCGGCCTCGCCCGCCAGCCGGGCGATCTCCGCGTGCAGCTGCGGGCCGGCGATCTCCTGGTGGCTGGCGAAGTGGCGCCGCCCCGCGCCGAAGATGACCGGGAGGCCGGCGGCGCGCTGGCCTGCGCATCCAGCAGCCGCCCGGCTCGTTCGTCCTCGGTCCGCATGCCTTGACGACAGGGCAGTGGCTAACCGGGAACAAAGGGATATCCGCCAAGCCTCCGGCTGACCTCGGCTAGCCGAGGAGGGCCTGGTGCCATTGGCCTGTACGCCGGCGGATGTAGCCGGTATCGGCCCGCCAGGCGTCGCCATGGCCTTCGTGGAAGAGCCGCGCCCAGGGCTGAGTGCCGCGGGCGGCCTGCGCGGCGAGGAAGTCGTACATGGCCCCGGTGCGGCGGGCGAGCAGCGGGATGACGTCCAGGCGCTGCTGCCCGGTGAGACCGTAAGCGTCGGCGATGACGCGCAGCCGGCGGCCGGCGTCATCGCGCTGATAGCCGGGGTTGGCGCTGAGCGGCGCGAACCCGTGCATGGCGTAGGCGAGATCCCACAGCCGCGTGCCAGGCCCGGACACGTCCCAGTCAATGAAGGCCCACTCGCGGTCGCCGATGACGAGGTTCCATGGCGCCAGGTCGTGGTGGGCAATGATCTCGTCCCCGTCGGCCGGCGTGAGCACCTGCCACTGCGCGCCAGGCGGCGGTACGAAGCCGGCCACGGCGTCGTGGAAGTCGCGGATGAGCCGGACCGCGCGGCGGAGCTGGCCGTCGCCGTCCAGCTGATAGAAACCGTCGGGCCAGGCGACCGTGCCGGGCACGAAGGTCAGCACCTCGCGTCCGCGCTCGTCGATGCCGAGCGGCCTGGGTGCGCCGTGGAAGCCGACGGCATGGAGATGGCCGAGCAGCGCGTGCACGGCCGGCGTCCAGGGCCCGGCCGGACGCCGCACCGTGTCGCCCACCCGGACCACCCCGCTGCTCATGTTGCCGCCGGTCAGCGGCACCTCCAGGTCTGACATGGATGGCTGGCCCCGGCCTAAAGCGCGACGTCGCGGTCGATCCACTTGTGCAGGTCCGGTGATTCGAACTCGGCTAGCTGCCGCAGCAGCCGGGATGGGTCGTCATCGAAGTAGATGCCGTCGCGGTGCTCCTGCCGGACAAAACCTTCGGCGACCATGCGGTCAAGCTGCTCCGCGGTCGGCCCGAAGAACCCGTTGACGTTCAGGAACCCGGTTGGCTTGTCCTGCAGGCGGAGCTGCGTCCAGCTGATGGCCTCGAACGCCTCCTCGAGGGTGCCGAGCCCTCCCGGCAACACGAGGAAGGCGCTTGACCGCTCCGCCATCAGCGCCTTCCGCTCGTGCATGCTGCCGACCAGGCGCAGTTCGCTCAGCCCCTCGTGCGGCGGCTCTTCGACGGCCAGGCTGCGCGGTATCACGCCGGTCACCGCCCCGCCCGCGGCGAGCGCGGCGTCGGCCACGATGCCCATCAGGCCAGCGCCCGCGCCCCCGTACACCAGGCGGATGCCCCGTTCCCCCAGCAGCCGCCCGACATCCCTGGCCGCCTGCGCGTACCGCGGGCTGGCACCTCGGTTGCTGCCGCAGAAGACGGCCACCGCCGCAAGATCATCGCTCATAGCCGCATGATCCAACGGCGCGGGGGTCAGTGGCGACTCATTTTCCCCCGCCTGGCCGCGTGCGCCAGGTTAGATGTCAGCCACGGGAATGACCTCGAACACGTCGATGGACCCGCCGCCGGGCATCGTCAGCTGCGGGTGACCGTCGAGGAGCGTCTCGACCTCCTCGGCCGAGCCCGCCTCGAGGATCGAGTAGCCGCACACGCCGTCCCGGCCGGCCGCGCCGGGCCCGACGTGGGTGGTGTGCCCGAGCGGCGTGCCAAGGTCGACGATGGCGTACCCGACCTTGTTCGCCCACGCCCGCCAGGCCTCCGCGCCGGCCTGCAACTGCTCCGGGGTGGCACTGGCCATCTGCTCGCGCACAGACTCGGGCGCGCGGTAAAGGACCATGAATCTGGACATCGTGATCTCCCGGGAGTTATCGCGCGACTACTGCTAGCCGCCTCTGTGGCGAGATTACACCGGCAGATCGCCGGCCCCCCATCGGGTGCCGGCTCCCCCGGGACGCGCCTCAGGGCACATCCTGCACGCCCAACTGATCGGCAAAAGGGATATTTAGCAAGTTTTCACGACGTTTGGGTGTACAACTTTGGCCCCAAGGCAGTCCACCGGGTGCCTTAGGGCTTTCTGGCTACGCCACCCCAGAGGATGGTGGGGGTGGCCGCTTCCTCGTCGGAATCGGGGCGCCAGTCGCTTACCCGGACCAGGCCCGGCTCCACCAGTTCGACGCTGTCGAAGAAGCTCGACACCATGCCGTGCGAACGGGCGACGTGGTGGTGGTCGGGCGGGAGGTGGGCGTTGAGGGCCTTCTCGAATGCGGCCGTGTCATCGGGGAGCAGGTCGGTGGCGGCGTGAGAGATGACGAGGAAACTGCCGGGGGGCACCGCCTCGATCAGCCGCGTCACCGTCCGTCGCGCGTCTTCCAGGTCGGGGATGTAGTGCAGGATCGCCAGCAGCATGATCGCGACCGGACGGGTGAAGTCCAGGATCCCGGCTGCCTGGTCGAGTATCGTGCCCGGCTCACGCAGGTCGGCGTCCAGGTAGGCGGTGTGACCTTCCGGCCTGCTGGTCAGCAGTGCGCGCGCGTGGGCGAGCACCAGCGGGTCGTTGTCGACGTAGACGACATTGCTTTCCGGCGCGACGGACTGGGACACCTCATGGGTATTGCTCGCCGCGGGGAGCCCGGTTCCTATGTCGAGGAACTGGCGGATCCCCTCAGAACCGGTCAGGTAACGCACCGTTCGCCGGAGGAACGCCCGGTTGGCCTGGGCGGACAGCCGTATCCCGGGGAAGGCCTTAATCGCTTCCTCGCCGGCGACCCGGTCCGCCCGGAAGTTGTCCTTCCCGCTCAGCCAGTAGTCGTAGACCCTGGCGACCTGGGGAACCCCGGTGTCCAGCCTGAGATCGTCGGCCGGCTCCCCGGTACCCGGCGATTGCTGTTCTGTCACCGTGGTCGCGTCCTCCCCCTGTAATCGCTTCCCGCACTACCGAGATTAGCCTAGAACCGCTCATTTGGCGCACACCCTCTCATCAGCCTTTGCCGTCCACCGCCATGAGCGTGATCTCTTCCACCGTCCGGCCCGGGCATCGGCCCGGTCCGCGGTCCGTATCCGAATATCCCGGCAGCGTAAGCGGTATATACCGGCGGAGGAGCATGGCAGATGCACGAAGGCACGGCGGCCGCCGGTGACGCGAGGAGAGTGGGAACCATGGCTAGCGAGCACTGGAAGGACGAGCCAGAGGCGCAGGACTTTCCGGCCGCGAAGTCCTATCTCTCCCTGCTAATCGGGCTTAAGGCCGCGGGCAGGCTGGTCAAGTCCCTGCGCAAGGCGCAGGCGGTGCAGCAATTTGCCGCTAAGGACATTCTGCGGGCCGCGGGTCTGCCGCTGCTTCCCGCCGACGACTCCGAGGTCGCCGCCGACCTTGAGAAGATCAGGAAGGGCATCAAGCTCTCCCCGGTGCTGCTGGTCCAGGGGACGCCGTTGTGGGTCGCCGACGGTTACCATCGGGTCTGCACGAGCTACCACCTGGACGAGAAGGAACCGGTGCCGTGCCGGATCGCGCCTCGCGGGCCCAAGGGCTGACCGGCCAGCGGCTGACCGGTGAAGAACTCAACGGCCAACGGCCGGCCGCTCAAGGCCCGACCGGGTTCGGCCCTTCGGTCTGGGGCGCCTCGGGCCGATCGGGATGTCCGGCCGGGGGACGCGACGTGGCGACCGGGCCCGGCTCGGGATTGCCGATATACCCGGGCCGCCAGCGGATGCCGAGCGTGCCCGCCGCGGCCTGGGTCGCACTCGGGTCACCACCCGGTCCCCGCAGCACATAGGCGATGCCAACCGCGACGACGGCGCCGATGGCCGGCCCGGCCAGATACGCCCACCACCCGGTCCAGTCGCCAAGCACCAGGGCGGGCCCGAGGGAGCGGGCCGGGTTCATCGAGGCGCCGCTGACCGGCGCCCCCCATAGCCCGGCCAGCGCGATATAGCTGCCGACACCGAAGGCGGCGAGCGAGCCGACCTGCTGCGCGCCGGACGCGGTTCCCAGGATCACGCTCACCAGCCCGGCCGTCAGTACCGCTTCCCAGATCATCGCGGTGGTCGTTGAGATGCCGTTGCCCGGCAGGGTCAGTCCGGCGCTGCCCTGCTTGCCGATCAGCCCCCACAGCAGCAGGGTGGCGAGAACGGCCCCGACGAGCTGGACGGCGACGTAGGCCGGGACCCGCTTCCAGGGGAAATCGCCCCGCAGCGCGAAGGCCACGCTGACCGCGGGGTTGAGGTGCGCACCGGACACGGTGCCCATGAACAAGATGATGGCCGCGACCATCAGCCCCGGCGCCACCACCCGCGCACTGTAGGGGACGGCATGGCCGCCAAAGCGGGCATTGACCATCCCGCTCCCCACCGCGACCAGGACGAGGAAGAAGGTACCGAGAAGCTCGGAGAACAATCGGCGCCAATTGTAGCTGTCGTCGGTGAAGTCAAATTGGTGAGTGATCGAATTCGGCTGCCCCATTGACCGCAGAGCGACCTCGGCCCGGCGCACCGCCTGCTGAGCGGGCTCGCCCGGCGGCGGCCGCTCCCCTTGATCGGCCGTCATCTGGCCTTCCTCTCTGGTCCCAACTTGATCGCCCGTGTCTATCGGTAATGCCGGCCAAATTGTAAGCGGTGTTCTCTGCCCGCCATGCGGCTGATTGTGCGAGATTGTGTCTGTCAGTCGCGTGAGGGGAGACAGCCGACGGTGCCACAGTCAGTCGTGCAGCCGCTGCGCCGTTGGGATCCGGAACGGATCGGGCCTTACTCGATCATAGGGAAGCTCGGTGCCGGGGCGATGGGGCAGGTCTTCCTGGCGCGCTCCACGGCCGGGCGCCTGGTGGCGGTCAAGACGATCCGGGTCGAGCTGGCCGAGGAACCCGGCTACCGGGCCAGGTTCGCCCGCGAGGTGGCGGCGGCCAGCCGGGTGAGCGGGGTGTTCACCGCCGCCGTGATCCAGGCGGACGCGGAGGCGGACCTGCCCTGGGTGGCCACCGCCTACGTGCCGGCGCCGTCGCTGAGCACGCTGGTGCGCCGGTGCGGCCCGCTGCCGGTCCCGGCCGTGCGCTGGCTCGCGGCCGGCTGCGCGGAGGCGCTGCAGTCCATTCACAGCGTCGGGCTGCTGCACCGCGACGTCAAGCCGTCCAACGTGCTGGTGGCGCCGACTGGCCCGCAGGTGATCGACTTCGGCGTGGCTAGGGTCGCGGAGCGGGTGCAGCTCACCGCCACCCGGGGGTCGGCCGGCACGCCCTCGTACATGGCGCCGGAGCAGGCCAGGGACTCCACGCTGGTCTCGTCGGCCAGTGACGTCTTCTCGCTTGGCGCCACCCTGGTGTTCGCCGCGACCGGCCATCCGCCCTACCAGGGCGAGACCGCCATGGACATCCTCGTCCGGCTCGCGACCGAGCCGCCGGACCTGGCGGGCCTGCCCGCCGAGCTGACCGATCTGGTCGCCGCCTGCCTGGAGCGGGTGCCGCGCAACCGCCCGACCGAGGCCGCGATCCTGGCCGAGCTCGGCTCATTCGCCCTCCCCACCGGTCCCGGCCACTCCTATCTTCCGGACTCCGCGATGGCGCTGGTGGCCGAGTACATGCGCCACCCTGGCTTCCCCGCCGACGCCACGACCGTCAGCGACGAGGACGAGGACGAGGACGAGGACAAGGACAAGGACTCGGTGAGCGGCGGAACCGATGGCTCGGCCTTCCTGGCGGCCAATGACGCGACGTCCGGGTCTCATACCGCCCTGCCGGGCTTCGAGTCGCCTGCCGCCCTCCACGCCGAGCCGGCATTGCCGTCTCACCTGGGCCGCCGCCGCCGACTGGTGCGGTTCCCGCGCGTCCACGCGGGAACCGCGCCAGGCAAACGACGGCTGGCGTGGACGGCCCTGGCGGTCCTGGCGGCGGCGCTGCTGGCCGCCGGGATCGGCGCCGGGTTCTTGTTGCGCGCGATGACGGCCAAGGCGGCCCCTCCCTCGGACGGACCGCCGTGCACGGCCGTGGTGGTCACCGGCACGCCCCAGATCTGCGTGAGCCAGCCGTTCGGCGACGGTAACACCGTGTACATAATTCACGGTAACGGCTACCAGCCTTCCACGCCGGTCACGGTCAAGCTCGTCGGTCCTGGCGTCTCGCGCGTCTCGCCTGACCGCCCGCACGCCGACAAACAGGGCACGTTCAACTACGCGGTCGACCAGGGGCACTACTTCTACCGCGGCCCGCTGCCGACCGGGTCGTACACCGTGGTCGTCACCGCTCCCGGCCGGAGCAGTGCCAGCACCACGTTCGTCGTCTACAGCGTCCACTCCGAGCCACCGCTCAACACCGCGCCGCCCAGCCCGCCGCCGGGCGAGGGACCGCCGCCGGACGGCCCGCCGTAACTCCCGGGTCCACCACAGATCCTCCTGCCGGGAACACCAGGCGGGATCGGCCAGCAGCCGCAGGTCCCCGGCCGCGACCACCCCGTGCTCGATCAGCACCCGGACGGCGACCTCGTCCGACAGCCGGACGTCCGGCCCGGCCAGCCCGCGCTCGCTGATCTTGCGCCGCAGGACCTTGATGTGCTCGGCCACCCGGGCGGAAAGCCGGTCGCGGAACTCAGAATCGCTGTCGAACCGGTCCAGCTCATGGTGCGCGCCGGTGACCTCGAGCGCGGCCCGGGCGATCTCCGGGGTGCGCGGCAGCGGGGAGGCGGCGCTCGGGTCGAGCAGCCACGGCCTGCACCACATCAGCGCCACCAGGAAGAGCTTGGTCTTCGGGTCGAGATAGAACGGCAGCAGGGTGCTGTCGCCGTCGGCCGGCTCCTCCGCTGTGCCCACTGCCGCCGCGGCCCGGCGGTGGCGGCCAGGAACCGTTATCGCCAGCTGGAGTCCGTCGTCCATCATCGCGCGCGAGCCGACCATCGCGGTCCCCTCGTGGATCAGCCAGCCCCCGGCCGGATCCCCGTCAGCTTCCATCCGCGGGAGCCGGATCCGGTAGCCGTCCCCAGCCACGTAGAGCGCGTGCGTCCGGCTGATGTTGGCGATCCAGGCTCCCTCCGGTGTCGTCCTGATCACCCCGGCCCGCCGGGACAGCCCGCGGCCAGCCGTGATCGCCAGGTCCACCTCGGGGCCGCGCCCGAACACCAGATGGCTGCCTTCGGTGAGCCTGATGACCTGGCCAGACGCGGTACTGACGTGCGCTGCCATTGGATCAGTGTAGAACCGGGGCGCCGCCGCAAGCACCCCCGAACCCGGGGATGGCGGGGACGGGCGGTGCAAGGTTTACTTCTATTCGTGAGGCGCCGGGAGCCGTCTAGGGAAGGCTCCGGGGTGGGGAGCCCGAGACCGATCCTTAACCGGCCGGTGGGGGGGCCTAGACGGAGCCCGGCATCTCACGAAACGCCCGCCCGCACGGGACGTTGCTCCGGACGTCAGCCCCCGGCTTAGCTGGTGGCCGACAGGTAGCCGACGAGGTGATCGATCACCTCACGCGCATCGTCCTCGATGCCGTAAATGAAGGTGGACTTCCGCCTGCGCAGCACGGGCAACCCCAGCGCGTACAGCCCCGGGCGGTCGACCACACCGCCGGTGTGCCGCAGCTGGCCCTTCGCGTCGACTACGGGGATGTCGAGCCAGCTGTAGTCGGGACGGAAGCCGGTCGCCCACACGATCGCGGTGATCTCACCGTCGCCCAGGTCAAGCTGGAGCCGGGCCGACTCGGGGACACGGGTCGGTTCGAAGCGCTCCGGGGCGCCGAGCAGGTCATCCTGCCCGCTGGACCTGGCCCACTCGTCGAACGTGTCAAGAAGCCGGTTCATCTTCAGGTCGGCCAGCGAGAACACGTTGCGCAGGCCGCCGGACAGCAGCGCGCGGCCGTCGCGGATGGCCGCCAGCCGGCCGACCAACTCGACGCCGAGCGACGTCAGCGCGTTCAGGTCGAGCGTGGTCCGCCCGGGGGTACCGACCAGCTGCGGCGATGGCAGCCGCCGGGCCCGCGTCAGGTCATCGACCTCGTCATAGCGCTGGTCCCACACCCCCGACGCATCCATCCACCAGAGCACATCGCGGCCTCGGTAGATGCGGGGCAGCCGCACGTGCTCCCCCACCGACAAGACGACCGGGCGGCCCGACCGTCTTAGCTCCGCCGCCAGCTGCACGCCGGTGGCCGACGCGCCCACGACCAGCACGCCACCGTCGGGGAGGGCGGCCGGGCCGCGGTAGCCGAACGGTGTCAGCTGCGCCACCGACGCCGGCACCGCGTCCTTCAGCGGCGGCACCGAGGGCTGGTTGCACGCGCCACTGGCGATGACCACGGTCCGGCAGCGAATCTCGCCCCGGTCCGTGGTCACCTGGTACCCGTCGATGGATTCCCGCACCGATGTGACGTTGGTGCCGGTCCGGACCGGGGCGCGCGAGACCTTGGCGAAGCGCTCGATGAACTCGGTCACTTCCGGCACCGTCATGTAGCCGTCAGGATCCGGGCCCTCGTAGCGAAGGCCCGGCAGGCGGCTCTGCCAGTTGGGAGTGAGCAGCCGCAGCGAATCCCAGCGTTCGCGCCGCCAAGAGTTCGCCACCTCGCCGCGTTCGAGCACGACGTGGTCGACCGACCGCGCGCTGAGAAAGTGGCTCGCCGCCAGCCCCGCGTGCCCGGCCCCGATGACGACCGTGGTTACGGTCTCGGTGGACTGCCTGCTCAAGCGACCTCGACGGTGACGTTGGTCGGGTTGGTGAGCGCGTCGTACACGGCCGAACGCTTCGTGGACTGGGCCACCAGCGCCTGGATGTCCTCCTTGGACGCGTCCGCGTCGATGTTGAAGGTCACCTTGATGTCGTTGTAGCCGTTGCGGACGTCGCTGTCGGCGCCGAGGATCCCGCGGATGTCGTGGCTGCCCTCGACCACCGACTCGACCGAGCGCAGCTGGATGCCACGGTTCTCCGCGACGGACGCGATTCCGCCCGTTAGGCAGCTCGCGAGGCCGACGAGGAGGTACTCGATCGGCGTGATGCCGTCGTCCTCGGCCGCGAAGACCTCGGGGTGGTCGGCCTGGAACGTCCACTCTTGCTTGTGGGTCTGCTCCTGGCCGAGGCCGAAGAAGCTCTGGACCTTGATCTCGCTGTGCACGCCGCTCTGCCACTTGGCGGCCGCCCGCCAAGTGAACTGGGCGGCCTCTGGTGCGCCCTTCAGCACTTCGCGCGCCTCGAGCAGTGCCTGCACGTTAACGCCATTGGTAGCCGTGGTCATATCTGATGCCCCTCTGTGCTTTACCCGCTCGCCTCCGGGCGCTTTAACCCGGTGCCTTCCCTCGTCGCTCGGACAAAACCGCCTCGCTCCTCAGTCCAGGCACCGGCGCGCCCGTTGGCTCGCGGGTTGGTTTCCCCCGCTTGCCGGGATTTCCACCGCCGGATTCCCTATGGGATCGATTGACAATACACCGGCCCGTACCAGTTACGATAGCTCCCATGTCAGACCCTGCGTCGACCCTCGCGGCCGGCTCGGTCGGAACTGCGCAGACGCAGTACCTCGACCTGCCGGAGCCGCTGCGGCTCGACTGCGGCCGGGATCTGCACCCAGTGCGGGTGGCGTACGAGACGTACGGCACCCTGTCCCCGCGGCGTGACAACGTCATCCTGGTGTGCCATGCGCTCAGCGGCGACGCCCACGCGGCCGGCTTCGCGAAGACGCCGCCGCTTGAGGGCACGCGGGACGGGTTCGGCGCGACCGATCGCGACGGCTCGGCCGGCAAGGGGCTCGGCTGGTGGGACGGGATGATCGGCCCGGGCAAGGCGTTCGACACCGACCGCTTCTTCGTCGTCTCCACCAACCTGCTCGGCGGGTGCAAGGGGACGACGGGGCCGTCGTCGGTCGACCCGGCGACGGGCCGGGAGTACGGGCCGGATTTCCCGGTGATCACGGTCGCGGACATGGTGCGGACCGAGCGCGCGTTCCTTGACGAGCTGGGCGTCGATCGGCTGGCGGCGGTGGCCGGCGGCTCGCTCGGCGGAATGCAGGCGTTCGAGTGGGCGATCCAGTTTCCCGATCAGGTCGATCGGGTAGTGTCGATCGCCAGCACGCACGCCCTCCAGCCGCAGGGCGTGGCCTGGAACGCGATCGCGCGCGAGTCGATCATGCGCGACCCGGCCTGGCAGGGCGGCCGCTACTACGGCACCGGCCTGGCGCCCGATGCGGGGGTGGGCGTGGCCCGGATGGTCGGCCACGTCACGTACCTGTCGGCGCAGGCGCTGAGCGACAAGTTCGGCCGACGGCTGCAGTTCGCCGACGACATCCGCTACACGCTTACCGAACCGGAATTCGAGATCGAGAACTACCTGCGGCACCAGGCCGACTCGTTCGTCAAGCGGTTCGACGCCAACACCTACCTGTATTTGTCACGCGCGCTCACGTACTTCGACTTGGGGCGGCAGTACGGCGGCGGGTCGCTGGCGCGCGCGCTCGAGGACGTTTCCGCGCGGACGCTGCTGATAGCGTTCAGCTCCGACTGGCTGTACCCGCCGTCCGCGTCGAAGGAGATCGAGGAGGCGCTTCGCGCGCTCGGCAAGCCGGTCGAGTTCCATCTGATCGAGGCGCCCTACGGGCATGACTGCTTCCTGCTTGAGGAAGCCCGGCAGACGCCCGTCATCCGCGAGTTCCTGGGCCTGTGACTTTCCGGCGGCTGACCTCAAGGAAGAGGATTCTTGCGTGACTGACAACAACCACTCCCGCTTCGACGAAGATCACGCGTTCGGCTTCGAGACACGGCAACTGCACGCCGGGCAGCGGCCCGACCCGAACACGGGCGCGCGCGCGGTGCCGATCTTCCAGACGACCAGCTACGTGTTCGAGGACCCGGAATCGGCGGCGGCCTACTTCAACCTGCAGGAGTACGGCAACACGTACTCGCGCATCATGAACCCGACCGTGGCGGTGTTCGAGGAGCGGGTGGCGAACCTGGAGGGCGGCGCGGGCGGGGTGGCGTTCTCCAGCGGGATCGCGGCCCAGGCGGCCGCGCTCTTCACCCTGCTTGAGCCGGGCGACCACGTCGTCTCGTCCTCGGCCCTCTACGGCGGGACGGTGAACCAGCTCAAACACCTGCTGCGCAAAATGAACGTGGAGCTGACCTGGGTCGACCCCGACGATGCGGACGCCTGGCGGCAGGCGGTGCGCCCCAACACCAAGGCGTTCTTCGGCGAGACGATCGGCAACCCCGGCGGGAATGTCCTCGACATCGAGACAGTGGCGTCGATCGCGCACTCCCATGATCTGCCGTTGATCGTGGACAACACGTTCGCGACGCCGTACCTGTGCCGCCCGATCGAATGGGGCGCGGATATCGTGATCCACTCGGCGACCAAGTTCATCGGCGGCCACGGCACCTCGATCGGTGGCGTGGTCGTCGAGGCGGGCACGTTCAACTGGTCCAACGGGCGCTTCCCGGTGGTCGCGGATCCCTCGCCGGCGTACCACGGCCTGCAATTCCACGAGACGTTCGGCACCTACGGGTACCTGATGAAGCTCCGGGCCGAGACCCTGCGCGATCTGGGCGGGACGCTCGCGCCGCTCAACGCCTTTTTGTTCCTGCAGGGGCTGGAGACGCTGTCGCTGCGGATGGAACGCCACGTCGTCAACGCGCTGGCGATCGCGTCGTTCCTGGAGTCGAACGAGCTGGCGTCCAACGTGACCTATGCCGGCCTGCCATCGAGCAGGTACCGGCCGCTGGTGGAGAAGTACCTGCCGCGCGGGGCGGGCGCGGTGTTCTCGTTCGACTGCGCCGGCGGCCGGGCGGGCGGGCAGGACCTCATCCGCGGCGTGTCGCTCTGGTCCCACCTGGCCAACGTGGGCGACGCGAAGAGCCTGATCATCCATCCCGCCAGCACGACCCACCGGCAGCTGAGCGACGACGAGCTCCGGGCGGCCGGGGTCGGGGCGGGGACCGTCCGGCTGTCGGTCGGCACCGAATCGGTCGAGGACCTGATCTGGGATCTGGAGCAGGGTTTCAAGCGGGTGGCGGCGGCAACAGCCAACTCGGCGGGGAACTCGGCCGCTGGCTCGGCAACGGGCTCGGCGGCCGGAGAGAGGGTGGCGACGGCATGACCGACCTTGACACCGAGCTGGACCTGGCGCGGTACCAGGACCCGATGACGATCCAGCGCGTACTGCACACGGCCAAGACGATCGCGATCGTCGGCCTGTCCAAGAACGAGCTGCGCGCCAGCTACTTCGTCGGCTACTACCTCAAGCGGCACGGCTACCGGGTGATCCCGGTGAACCCGCGCGAGACCGAGATCCTGGGCGAGACCAGCTACCCGAGCCTGCTCGAGGTGCCGGTGCCGGTGGACGTGGTGAACGTCTTCCGCGCGCCCGACGCGCTGCCGGGCATCGCGCGGGACGCGGTGTCGATCGGGGCCGGCGCCCTCTGGTGCCAGTTCGGCGTGATCAACGCCGAGGGCGCCAGGATCGCCGAGGACGGCGGGGTGACGGTGATCATGGACCGCTGCCTGAAGGTGGAGCACGCGCGCTACGTCGGCCGGATGCACTGGCTCGGCTTCAACACCCAGCGGATCACGTCCGTCCGCACCGGCCTGCAGTAGCCCGGCTGAAGATTCCCGCTCCGGTCGAACCTGCTAATGGTGGCGTCGGTCGGCATGATCAAGAATGCACGCCGAGAAATTCGCTCGAGGCCGCCCGGAGACCGACAATGAGACCTGATACGGGTGGCGGCCACGAGCCAACGCGCATCCGGCCGGGCTAGGGCAATCTCACCCTCGGCCGACTCTTGTCTACCTGACACCAGCGTCGTAACCTGGCGATATATCGTGGTCATATCGTGAGAATTATGCGGACCGAGAGGCCCGGGCATTGAGGCATGGGAGCGGCGGCTTCAGCCGGCCACCGGGCAGCTGGTGGCCCGGGCCGCCCGGCCCGCCGCGGCGCCCGAAGGGAGACGTGCGCGCGGCGATCCTGGCCGTGCTTGCGGAAGGCTCCCGCAACGGTTACCAGATCATCTCCGAGATCGATGAGCGCAGCGGTGGCGCCTGGCGGCCAAGCCCGGGCGCGGTCTACCCGGCCCTGTCGCAGCTTGCCCGGGAGGGCCTGATCGTAGGGGGGGAATCCGGCGGACGGCGGACATTCGGCCTTACCGATGCGGGCCGCGCCTACGTGGAGCAGAACCCCGAGATGGCTCGCGGCGCATGGGAGTTGATCGACCAGCAGGAGGCCTGGCAGCTGCCTGATCTGTTCGCGGTGGCGGCCAGGCTCGGCGGCGGCATCGTCCAGGTAGCCCAAGTCGGCACGCCCGAGCAGATCAACGCCGCGGAACGGCTGCTGGAGCAGACCCGCCGGAGGCTGTACCTGATCCTGGCCGATGACATGAGCGGCGAGCAGGACTAGCCCCTCGGACACCGAATCTTGTCTGTCCGACCCCAGCATCCTAAGATGCCGATATATCGCGGTCATATCGTAAGAATTGCTCAGGAACTGACCCGGAAAGAATGCCAGCCGTCAGGAGGTTCCCCCGGTTATGCAACCCGGTCCCGGCGCTGGCCCCGGCCCTGGTCCTGGCCCGCTCCAGATGCTGCGCGGGTTCAGCGCCGATGAGTCGGTAACCAAGCAGCAGCTGAAGCCGGGAACCGTCCGGCGGATCGCGGGGTACGCCCGGCCCTACCGCTGGGATCTAGTCATCTTCCTGGTGGCCGCCGCGCTGGACGCGGTGATCACGGTGGCGATCCCGGTACTGCTCGGGTGGGTGATCGACCGCGGCGTCCTGCCCAAGCGGGTCGATGTCGTGATCTGGGTCGCTGGCCATCTTCGACGCGTTCCTCAACTTCGTCCAGCGCTGGGACACCGCCCGGGTTGGCCAGGGCCTGATCTACGACCTGCGCACACAGGTATTCGCTCACGTGCAGCGGCAGCCGATCGCATTCTTCACCCGGGCGCAGACCGGCTCTCTGGTCAGCAGGCTAAACACCGATGTGATCGGCGCGCAGGAGGTGCTGACCACGACGCTGGTGTCGACCGTGTCCAGTACGCTCCAGCTGATTCTGGTGCTGGTCACGATGCTCTACTTCTCCTGGCTGGTTACCGTCGTCGCACTGGCGCTGATACCGATGTTCATCTTCCCGGCCCGCCTGGTCGGACGCCGACTGCAGCGGCTAAGCAGGGAGTCGATGCAGCTCAACGCGGTGCTGGGCTCGACCATGACCGAGCGCTTCAATGTCGCAGGCGCCATGCTGGCGAAGCTCTTCGGCGAGCCGTCGGAGGAGTCCGCCTTGTTCGCGGGGCAGGCGGCCAAGGTCAGGGACATCGGCGTGGTCCAGGCGATGATCGGCAGCACGCTATTCATCGCGCTGACGCTGCTCGCGTCGCTGTCCCTCGCGGTCGTCTACGGGGTAGGCGGCGACCTCGCGGTGGGCGGCGCCTTCCAGGTCGGCACGCTGGTTTCCCTGGCCCTGCTGCTGAACAGGCTGTACGGGCCGATCACGGCGCTGTCCAACGTCCAGGTCAATGTGATGACCGCGCTGGTCAGCTTTGACCGGGTGTTCGAGGTACTCGACCTGAAGCCGCTGATCGAGGACCGTCCGGGCGCGGTACCGCTCGTGCTCGCGGCACGGAGTACGCAGCGGACACAAGGCAACGGATCGGCCGGCACCGTCCCACTCGCGGCCGAGATCGTCTTCGACCATGTCTCGTTCCACTACCCGGCCGCGTCGGAGGTATCGCTCGCGTCGCTGGAGTCCATTGCCTTGCCGGTGCCCGAGCGCACCGATGTGCGGTCGGGCGTGCTGCACGACGTGAGCTTCACCGCGCCCGCCAGAAAGCTGACTGCCCTGGTCGGGCCCTCGGGTGCGGGCAAGACGACGATCACTCACCTGGTGTCACGGCTATATGACCCCGACGAGGGCACGGTGTGCATTGGCGGGTTCAACATCAGGGACGTGACTCAGCGTTCGCTGCACGACGTGGTCGGCGTGGTCACCCAGGACGCGCACCTGTTCCACGACACGATCCGGGCCAATCTCACGTACGCCCGCCGTGGGGCGACCGAGGAGGAACTGATCGAGGCGTGCCAGGCTGCGCAGATCTGGGACCTGGTCTCAGTGCTGCCCGATGGCTTGGACACCATCGTGGGCGACCGCGGCTTCCGGCTGTCTGGCGGCGAGAAGCAGCGGGTCGCACTGGCCCGGCTGCTGCTGAAGGCACCGGCCGTCGTGGTGCTGGACGAGGCCACCGCGCATCTGGACTCCGAGTCGGAGGCCGCTGTCCAGCAGGCGCTCAAGACGGCCCTGACCGGCCGCACCTCGCTGGTCATCGCCCACCGGCTGTCCACCATCCGTGAGGCCGATCAGATCCTGGTCATCGACGAGGGCCGGATCCGCGAGCGAGGCGGGCACGACGAGTTGCTCGCGTCCGGGGGGCTGTACGCAGACCTGTACCGGACCCAGTTCGCCCGCCAGGAGCCCATCGGCTGGGGCCCGCCTGGCGGGCATTTCCCGCCGCATCCGCCGCCCGGAGGTCATGGTCTGGGTCCTCCCGGGATGCCGAGGCCCGGGATGCCGGGGCCTGGACGACCGGGGCACGAGGGGCCACGGTACGGGCCGCCTGGCCCCGGCCCGTTCAGCCCCTCGTGACCGGCCGCGGGCCGGAGTTCGCCGATGAGGCAGTCAGCCCTCCCGGCTGGACGGCGAGTACAGCCATTCGAGCATGTCGGGCGGAGCCAGTTGGGCGGCACGCGCGTAGTAGCCAGCCATCTCCTCGTCGCTGAGGATCTCGCGTCCGGCCCCCGAAGCGCCCCGGCGGAAGAAGGAGGCAGCCTCTTTGACGGCCCCCGGCGGGATCGGAATGAGGCTCTCCGCGCGGTCTCGCATGTGCTCCAGGGTGGCCGCCTGGATGAGCGCGGGCCAGACGTTCTCCGGAACGGCTATCCCGAGCCTCCCGGCGAGCCAGCGCATCTGTGCCTCCAAGTCGGCGAGCAGGTTGTCGTAGTGCACGATCAGCACGTTCGGCCTGCCACGCTTGGCCCAGGCATCTGACAGGTGCCACAGGACGCCGGGCAGCGAGTCAAGGTTTCGGCGGGGATCGTCATCGCCGGCGATCCAGTCGAGCAGGGCGTCGTGCAGCATCTCAGGTGACATGGGCGGTCCCGGTGCCGCCGGCGGGGGCAGCAACGGGGGTGCGGGAGGCCTGGGCCCGCCCGGCATCGGTGGCCTGGGCTGGCCGGGGGGGTGCTTGAGCGGCGCCGGAGGGCCGAAACGCCCCGGCGGAGGGCCGAAACCCTCTGACGGAGGGCCGAAACCACCCGGCGGGTGACCGACACCACCCGGCGGGTGACCGAAACCCCCCGGCGGGTGACCGAAACCCCCCGGCGGGTGACCGAAACCCCCCGGCGGGTGACCGAAGCCCTCTGGCGGGTGGCCGAAGATTTCGTTGTGATGGCAGAGTGACACGAACGTGTCGAGCGGATGCCGGGCCGTAACGATATAGGTGACGCTTGGGTCGAGCGGAATCCCGTCCAGCGGCGTATGCGTCTTGATGAAGCGCCGGTGCTGCTGCTCGGCCAGCTGGTCATACTGGACACTAGGCGGCATGCCCGTGTTATCCAGCCACGGCGAGAGGTGCCAGAGGGAATCCGGCAGCTCGGGCGTCTGGAAGATAAGCAGCGCGCAGATCATCTGTACCCAGGTCGTCCCGGTCTTGCGCCGGGTGCTGATAACAATGTCGCCAGGCCGGAAGCGAAATCCGATCCACCGGCCGCTGTCCTCGCCAGGCGACAGATAGTGGATTAGGTCAGGGGGCGTGGCTGGCATGGGGAGAGCTTAACAGCGCCCTCGGGACCGCACACCCTTCACCGGGCTCCAGTACATCAGCATAAAAAGCCGTCAGTCTCTGCACCACCCGTCACTTCAAACTACGCCTTCAATCGGCAGCACGCACCGGACTCCAGCACCAGTGAACTGCATGAAACACGTAGGCCTGTTGCAATCGACTCGTACCGTCGTAATCTATCTCTGAGCCTGCGCGCGGGACGTAGCTATGTACGGGGAGCTCTCTAAGTGGCCCGAGAGAATCCATTCGTTCAGTCCGACCTGGCAACATTGGAGTCCATCGAAGGTCAACTCCCAGCCCCTTCGCGGGGACAGACGGCAGCGATCGCTTCGGTCGGGAGCGCATTTCCGGACCAGTCTTATTCGCAAGACGAGGTCGGAGCGCTCCTCGGCCTGGAGAACCGGGTCGTAAAGAAGCTTCTCCGCTCGCCGCACATCCAGAAGAGGCACATTTACCTTCCGGCGAAAGACGTCAGGACCGGGCACCTGCTCCCGGAGTCCGCAGCCGACCTCCATGCCAAGTTCCGGGACGGGGCACTCGAGATCGGATCGCGTGCGATCCGTAACGCGCTGGAGGCCGTATCCCTGTCTACAGCGGACGTCGACTACCTGCTGTGCGTCACCTCAACCGGCTTCATGGTCCCCGGGCTCAGCTCGCTCTTCTCGCGCGAACTCGGGTTTGACCGCAAGCTCGTCCGCGCGGACATCGTTGGAATGGGCTGCAACGCGGGCCTGAACGGGATGAACCCGCTCGTCCAGTGGGTCAAGAACCATCCGGGCCGGGTGGCGCTCCTTGTCTGCTGTGAGATTAACTCCGCGATGTACGTCGTTGACGAGACCGTCCGCACCGGTATCGTCAACAGCCTCTTCGGTGACGGGGCGGCCGCGGCGGTCCTCACCAGCTACGCCGGGAACGGCATTGGACCACTGCCGTCCAGGCCGGTGCCCTGCGTGCTCGATTTCGAGAGCTTCTGCCTACCCGAGCAATGGGGGGCCATGCGGTTCGACTGGAACGACAGCGCCGGGAAGTGGAGCTTCTACCTCGACCGAGAAATCCCTTACGTGATCGGCTTCAATGTCCGCCAGCCGGTGGAGAGGCTGCTAGCGCGCAACGGCCTGGATTTCTCCGCCATCAGGCACTGGGTGCTGCATACCGGCGGCGGCGCGGTGATCGACTCCGTCAAGCTCAGCATGGGCCTCGATGAGCACGATGTCCGGCACACGCGCTCCGTGCTGCGCGACTACGGGAACATCTCTAGCGGCAGCTTCTTGGTCAGCCTGGAACGCCTGCTCGCGGAAGACTGTGCGTCGGCTGGCGACCTAGGCGTCATGGTCACGATGGGCCCGGGAGCCCAGATCGAAACCGCGCTGCTCGAGTTCGGGCAGGCCGGGGAGTGCTGAGCGCGATCAGCGAAGGAGTAAATCAATGTCCGAAACTCTCAGCCGTAGCGCGACTCGCAGTTCGCCCTACACGGGCACCGTCCTTCCGCGGGGACGGCCGTTCTGGGTCGTGGACGGGAAAGCCTACGATTTCACCGAGTGGATGAGCCTTCACCCGGGCGGCACGGTGTGGTTCCAGCAAACTCAGGGCCGGGATATCAGCGCCCTGCTGCACACGTACCACCGGGAGCCGGCCCGGCTGCGGAGGATCCTTGCGAAATACGAGATTAAGGAACCCGGCGCGGCGCGCCAGCTCAGCGTAAGCGACGTGCTCCCCAAGCTCGGGGTACCTCCTTTCCTGCTGGCGCCGGATTTCGACGCCAGGACGGATCTGCCGCGGCTGAATTACGAAGACCAGGAAAGCCTGCTCGCGGAAATCCGTACCAGGGTGAATGCCAAGTTCCCCAAGAAGACCCTGAAGAGGTACGACCGCGCCTTTGACGGGGTGACCTGGGCTATCGGTATCGCGCATGTCGCCGCGCTGGCCCTCCTGATTGCCGGGGTAATACCTGCCTGGGCATTCATCATCATCATGGTCGTGACGCGAACCGGGCTGGCGGGCGCGGGCCATTACCACCTCCACCGGAAATGGAAGCAGCGGCGGGGCCGTAGGTTCACGTTTCCGTTCGGAAAAGCACTCTTCGACATCAACTACGTCGGCACGAGCCTGATCGGAAGCGACGGGCACGTGCTGCTGCACCATCCTTACCTCGGCTCCGGGGCCGATGTGAAGAAGACGTTCTTCGACGGCATGCTCCGGTTGCATCCCGTACTCCGGGTCCCGGGTTATACGCTCCACAAACTCGGCATATGCCTGACCGGGCTGCCCTTCAGGGCCAGGGAGATCGCCAAGTTCGAGCGTCCCAAGCCAGGCCAGACCGCCGAGTCGTTCACCAGGGACGCGGGCCGGGCCGACTTCTGGATCATCCGTGCGTGGCTGGTAGCCGAGTTCGCCCTGTGCCTGGCGACCGGTCACGTCGTGGCCTGGCTGATCCAGTTCTTCATCACCCTTTGGTTCAACACCTTCCTCGTCGTGGCGAGTCATGACTTCGAGGAGTCGGTCACCGAGGATGAGCTCGCGATGATCCCCGAGCCGCTGCGCAATGACTGGGCCGCCCAGCAGATCTGCCTGAGCTACGACCTGAGCGTGGTCGGCAACCGCTGGATCGACCTCTTCCTCTCGGCCGGCCTCAGCCCGCACCGCGTCCACCACGTCCTGCCGTGGCATGGCTCCGGGTTCACCAACCTGGCTAGTGAGGCCACCGTCAGGCAGGTGTGCGAGGAGGTCGGCATCACCTGGGAGCGTCCAAGGAACCTGATCTTCGAACGTTTCCCCGCCGTGATGAAGCACTATCTAGTCGTGCCGGCGCACTCCGCTCCACCGCAGTCGTCCGCTATGCCGCCGCCGGGCATGCTCCCGGGACAGCCGCCGCCGGGTCCGCTCCCCGGGCAACGCCCGCCCGGCATGCCGCCACCAGGCATGCTCCCAGGACAGCCGCCGATCCTCGGGCAGCTGCCGCCGGGTCCGCCCCCCGGGCAACGCCCGCCCGGCATGCCGCCACCAGGCATGCTCCCAGGACAGCCGCCGATCCTCGGGCAGCTGCCGCCGGGCCCGCCGACCCCGCTCACCGGACAGCATCTCCCCGGGCAGCCGCTCCCACCCCCCGGGCAGCCGCTCCCGCCGGATTCGGTCCGCAGGCGGCCTCGTTCATCGGTCCGGGGTGAACTCGGCGAGCTCGTCCGCTATACGTTCGACGGCTTCAGAGGAGTAGGGGTGTAAATTGCGCCGAGTCCAGAGTGTGGGCTTATACCGGTCTACAGCACCGGCAGGCGTATGCGCGTGGTTGGCAGTCGCACGCCCGTCGGCCGGCGGCGGCCTGCGGTCAGAATGACCCGGCTTCGTCGGTTAAGGGCGGATCAGGCGCCGCCTCGCGGCCGGCGCGGGACCGAGTGCCGTCGTCGAGGCCGCCTCGGGGGGCGGCACAGTCAGCTCGATACCATCATCGGGTCGAATCACGAGCTGTACCACGCGAGCATGCGCCGGCTGCGTGAGCCCCCCTTCGCGTGGCCTGCCCCCGGGCACGGGCCGCCTCGGCCGCAGCGGCCGCGCCTTATCATCGGCCGTTACCTGGCGAGGGGACCATTATCTTGAGGAGCGACCGTTACCTTGAGGAGCGACCATGACCCGCTACGGTGCGCAATTCGGCCCCGACATCACCTTCCTCGGCACCGAGCGCTGCGACTGGACCGCGCCGGATACCTACGCCGACGCCGACGTCGTCATCCTGGGCGCGCCGTTCGACGGCGGCACGTCGCACCGCGCGGGCACGCGGTTCGGGCCGCAGCAGATACGGCAGACCTGTTACCTGCCGCACGACGGGTCACGGCCCTCGCTCGCGCTGCGGGTCGACGCGCTGCAGGACCTGCGGGTCTACGACGCCGGGGATGTCGAGATGTTCTCCGGCGACGCCGCCCGGTCGGTGCGCGATCTGCAGGAAGCGGTCTACGCGGTGACCGCGTCCGGCGCGATCCCCTTGGTGCTCGGCGGCGATCACACCATCACCTGGCCCGACGCCGCGGGCGTGGCCCAGCACATCGGGCAGGGCCGGGTGTCGCTGATTCACTTCGACGCCCACGCCGACACCGGCGATATCGAGTTCGGATCGCTGATCGGCCATGGCCAGCCGATGCGGCGGCTGATCGAGTCCGGCGCCGTGCGCGGCGACCGCTTCCTGCAGATCGGCCTGCGTGGCTACTGGCCGGGGCCCGAGACGCTGCAGTGGATGGCCCGCCAGCGCATGCGCTCGTATGAGATGACCGAGATAGGCGCCCGCGGGCTCGGCGAATGCCTCACCGAGGCATTCGTTACCGCGACCGACGACTGCGAGGGCGTCTTCCTCTCGGTCGACATCGACGTCTGCGACCCCGGGCACGCTCCCGGCACCGGCACGCCGGAACCCGGTGGCCTGACCGCGCGGGAGCTGCTTGACTCGGTCCGGCGGATCGCCTACGAGCTGCCGGTGGCCGGGATCGACGTCGTCGAGGTCTCGCCGCCCTACGACCACGCGGAGATCACCTCGTTCCTGGCCAACCGGGTCGTGCTCGAGGCCCTGTCCGGAATCGCCCGGCGCCGGCGGGATGCCGCCGACGGCACCACCTGGAACCCGCGCCAGCCCCTGCTCGACGGCCGCTGATCAGGCGAACCGCCTGCGAGCTGGATGAGCTGGGGGCAGCCAGGCCGGAGGGCCGGGCCCGGCTACGATCACCTTCACGGGGCATGCCCCATTGAACAGTCCTCGCGGGAGGCGCGTATGTCCGAGGCGATCGCAGGGCGGGACAGGGACCTGGGGAACTTCATCCCTGGGCCATCACTAGGCGATTACCGGTCCCGGTTCGGGTCCCACTTCCAGGTGGACCGGCAGGACGGCATCCTCACCATCCGCATGCACAGCGACGGGCAAGCGGCGCGCTGGTCCAGAGGACTGCTGAACGCCTGGAATCTGCTACTGCGGGAGGTGGGCGCGGACCGGGAGAACGAGGTCGTCATCATCACCGGCACCGGCGAGTCCTGGCTGGCCGGGGTGGAGGCCGGCTCCTTCGCCGCACCCCTGTCGGGATGGGACACTGACCTCGTCATCGAGCAGTGCAACGACGGAGTCAAAATCCTCGAGCGGCTGGTGTTCGACATCGACGTGCCGACCATCGCCGCGGTCAACGGCCCCGGCCCGCGACTGGAACTGCCGCTGCTGTGTGACCTCACCCTCTGCACCCCGGACGTGGTCTTCGGAGACGGCAACTTCCGCGCGGGCTCCGCGCCCGGCGATGGCATGTTCATCGCACTCAGCGAGCTGGCCGGCCCGAAACGAGCCAGTCACGTCGTCTACACCGGCCAGGGAATCCCCGCGCAGGAGGCAGAACGCCTCGGCATCGTCAACGAGATCCTGCCCCGGCCGGAGCTGATGCCCCGCGCCCTCGACCTCGCCGCGCAGATCATGGCCCGGCCCAGGACCGCCCGGCGCCTCACCCACGGAATCGTCAGCCGGGCCTGGCAGCGACGGCTCGTGACCGAACTGCGGGACTCCTACGCCCGCCAGCTCCTGGGCATGACCACCTGAACTGTCCTGGCAGGCACACCCCGAGCACCGCGACCGGCAGAAAATGAGTCGCAAACGGAGCCGGCACTGGCCTACGGTTACCGCGTGCTGGAACGGGAGCAGCTGAACGAGTTTGCCGAGCGCGGGTTTGTGCTGGTGCCGCAGGCCGTATCGCGGGGGCTGGTAGCCGCGGCGTCCGGTGCGATCGACGGGCTGATCGAAGCCACGCCTCCGGGACCCGATGCCCGGGGTCCCCGCAACTACTTCCCCGAGTCGGCGCGGGCACCGGCACTGCTTGCGCTGCTCATGGACAGCCCGGCGTTCGCGCTGGCCGGGAGTCTCACCGGTCCGGGGACGCTTGAGGTGCCCTGGCAGGTGCAGGTCGCGCTGAACATCCCGCCGTTCCCGCACCGCCCAGGGATGCACCACATCGACGGGGCGCCAGCTGAGGCCGACGGCCGGCCGGGGACGTTCACTCTGCTCGCCGGTGTGCTCATGTCCGATCAGCTCGACGGGGACGCCGGCAACCTGTGGGTGTGGCCGGGCACTCACCTCAGGCATGCCGAGTACTTCCGCGAGCACGGGCCGGACGCGTTCTTCGCCGCGGGCGGCTACCCGCCGATTCAGCTGCCCGAGCCCGAGCAGGTCCTGGGCAGGGCCGGGGACCTGCTGCTGGCCCACTACCTCCTGGGTCACAACATCGGCGGCAACACCGCGGCGGCTACCCGGCGCGCCGTGTACTTCCGGCTAAAGCGCTTCGGCCACGACCAGCGGTGGCGCGAGTTCCTGCAAGATCCCTGGCTGGACTACGACGCTGTCCGGGCAGTGCTGACCTGACAGCACTGGTCAGGTGCGGCCGGGGGCGGCCAGGGTGCGGCGGCCGACGTTGATGAGGGCCGCGTCATCCTGCGGCGGGTGGATGCGGCAGCACTGGATGTCACGGAAGTGCCGCTCCAGGGGATTGCCCCTGGTCAGCGCCGGGTTCCCGAGGGCGGTGAACGCGGCTTGGACCGCGTTGACCGCGGCCCGGGTGATGAGCAGCTTGGCGATGGCCGCGCGCTGCAGCCCCTGCGGATCGCCGGCGTCGACGCGCGCGGCGAGCCCGTAGAGGACCTCCTCCGCCTGCACGAGCTGGGCTTCGATTTCCCCGGCGATGGTCTGGATCCGCTCGGTGGTGGCGATCGGGCGGCCGAGCGACGTGGGCACCCGTTCGTTCGCGAACTGGATGAAGAATTCCTGCGCGGCCCTGGCGACGCCCACGTAGAGCGCCATCAGCGAGATCCCGACGGAGGCGAACGCGGCCGACTCCCTGCCCGCCTCGGCGACCGGGACGCCGGGGAAGTAATCGGCCGGCACCTCGACGTCGGTGTAGACGATGTCGTGGGTGCTGCTAGCCCGCAGCCCGAAGTGATCCCAGGTCCTGATCACCTTGATGCCCGGCGAGTCGCCCGGCACGATCACGTGCCCAAGCAGCGGTTCCGGGTCTTCGCTGACCGCCCACACCAGGTGGTACGCCAGCCCCTCGGAGCCGGTCCCGTATCCCTTGTGGCCATTGAGCAGCCAGCCGTGCGCCGTGCGGGTGACCTTGGTGGCCGGCAGCCCGCCGCGGGCAGGCGCGCCGAGCTCCGGTTCGGCCCGGACGGCGTTGAGCAGCACCGGCCGCTGCCGCGAGTCACTCACAACCTGGCGGTAGAGCGCGTCCGGCCAGCGCGGCAGTTTCGCCTGGCTCACGTGCTGGAAGACGGTCATCGCGGTGAGCAGCGCGACCGAGGGGTCACCCCGGCCGAGGGCCTGCAGGACGCGCGCCGCCTCGGTGCTTGTCAGGTCCTGACCGCCGTACTGGCTGCCGATGCCCAGCGTGAGCAGGCCCGCCTGGTGCACCGCGTGAATGGACTCCCACGGAAACTCGGCGCTGCGGTCGTACCGCTCCGCGCTGGCGGCGAGCGCGTCCGTCACCCGTTGCAACGCGGCGTCCGAGGTGTCGGGGCGCGCGGGTGCGCCTGCCGTCGCGGTCACGACGCCCCGGCCTGGACTTGCCTGCGCTGGCCGGTCGCCTCCCGGTGCGCGAGCTCCTGACGGACCAACGGGAGCACGAAGCGGCCGTAGTCGATGGCGTCGTTGAGGTTGTCGTAGCCGCGGATCGATACCAGGTCCGCCCCCAGGTCGATGTAGTCGAGGATCGACGCGGCGACGGTCTCGTAGCCGCCGACCAGCGCGGTGGAGGCGCCCATGGCCCCGGTGACCTGAGCCGGCAGCATCCAGAGGGCCCGGTCCTGCACCTCGCCGCGGGCGGCGATCTCAAGCAGCCGCTGCGAGCCGACGTTCTGCGGCGGCCCTGATCCGCCCAGGACCTTGCGGAAGTCGGCCGACCTGTAGGTCTGACCGAGTACCGCGATCGTCCGGTGCGCCTTCTCCCAGGCCAGTTCGTCGGTCTGGGCGACAATCGGGCGGAACGTCACCCAGGTGCGCGGCACGTCGGCCCGGCCCGCCAGGCGGGCCTGCTCGGCCACCCGGTCCATCTGCTCGCGGGTCTCCTTGAGCGGCTCGCCCCAGAGGCCGAAGATGTCGCCGAGTGCGCCGCCGACCCGGTACGCCTCGTCACTCGACCCGCCGATGGACACCGGGATCGTCCCGTTGACCGGCCGGTAGCCCGCAACGAAGTTCTCGAACCGGTAGAAACGGCCGTCGTGGTCCCACGGCTTGGTCTCGTGCCACGCGCGGCGGAGGAGTTTCACGTACTCCTCAGAGCGGGCGTAGCGGTCGTCCTTCTGCACGTAGTCGCCCTGCCGCGCCTGCTCGGCGTCGTTGCCGCCGGAGATGATGTGCACCACCGCACGGCCGCCGCTGAGGTGGTCAAGCGTCGCCAGGCTCTGCGCGGCCACGGTCGGGTACATGGTGTTCGGCCTGAGCGCGACGATCGGCTTGATCCGGTCCGTGCAAGCCGCGATCGTCGCCGACACAGTGAACGGGTCGTAGCCGGCCGAGTGATAGGCGACGAGCGTGTAGTCGAACCCGCCGTCCTCAAGGCTGCGCGCGTACTTCTTGATGTACTTGGCATCCGGCGCGCCACCGGGACGTGGGAACAACTCGCTGGATTCCCAGACGTTGATGAGGCTGATGAATTCGACTGTCATCGCAGCAGCCTCTTCGCGCCGGCCGCGGGCTGTGACCCAGATCCCGTATTTCCTATCATACCTATTAGATTAGTAGGTATATCTGCCGGCAGTCCAACGACGATCCCGAATCGAATTTGATCGCGTCCGCTGATCGATTGGTGAATACCGCGGCGGCCGGCTGCTGGCGCGGCGAGCCTCTGCTCACGGCTCGAGCCGCCGGAACCGGCTCCCGTGGAAGACCAGCGGCGCATCTCGGGCCTTCCTCCGGTGGTGGGTGCGGCTCAGCCGGGCTCCGGCCCGGTCGCCGCGGGGCGCTGCGGGTCGGCCGACCAGGCCGACCACGATCCTGGGTAGAGGGCGGCGTCGATGCCGGCGATTCGCAGCGCGGCGACGTCATGCGCCGCGGTGACACCCGAACCGCAGTACACCCCGACCGAGGCCCCGGGCACGGCGCCGAGCCCGGCGTACCTGGCCCGGAGCACCTCGGGGGCGGCGAAACGGCCGTCGGCGGTCAGGTTGCCGGCCGCGGGGGCGCTGCGCGCGCCGGGGATGTGACCCGCCCGCGCGTCAACCGGCTCGGTCTCGCCCCGGTACCGCTCACCCGCGCGGGCGTCGAGCAGCACGCCGTCGCGGGCCAGGGCCGCCGCCTCGTCGGCGGTCAGCACCGGCAAGTGGCCGCCGACCAGGCTGACGTCGCCCCGGTCCGGCTGCTCATCGCCGGCCCGCAGCTCGAATCCGGCGTCGGTCCAGGCAGCGAGGGCGCCGTCCAGGATCCTGACATCGGGCAGCCCTGCCCAGCGCAGCAGCCACCAGGCCCGCGCCGCGGCCAGCGCGCCGTTGTTGTCGTAGACGACGACTGGCTGCCCGGTCCGCACGCCCCACGAGCGCGCCGCCTCCTGGAGCACGGCCGGGTCAGGCAGCGGGTGCCGCCCGGCTGCCGCGGCCGGCGGCGCGGCGAGCTGGGTGTCAAGGTCGGCGTAAACGGCCCCGGGGATGTGGCCGTCGAGGAAGTGCTCACGTCCGGCTGTGTCGCCCAGCGCCCAGCGGACGTCGAGAACGGCTGGCGGTCCAGCGCCGTCAAGCAGTTTTCGCAGCGTGACCGCGTCGATGAGGACGTCGCCGGAGCGCAGCTGCGGCACGGTCGCGAGCAGGTCGTCCTCGCCGAGGGTGCCGGCTTCGGCGCCGTCCCGCCAGGCCCGGTAGGCGCGTTCGGCGACCGCTTCGTTGACCGGGGCCGCCCGGCCGAGCAAGCGCGCGGCGAGCACGATCTCGCCGTTGAGGAAATCCGTCTCCAACGGGCTCGACCTGGTGATGCTCTGCCAGGTCGAGTTGCCGCCGTACTCCACGCCCGCGGCCCTGCGCACGCTCACCCGGGCCGTGTCCGCCGTGGACTCCCGCTCCGTGTCGGCGATGTCCAGGCCGGACGCGGTGAGGATCTCGCGCGCCTCCGCGCGGAGCAGCTGCGCCGCGCGGTCACGAAGTTCCCCTGGCGGGTAGAGCGCGGCCAGCGCGAACGTCACGCTGGACGTCAGCTTGGCCGCCTTCCAGCGCTGGATGTCCTCGACCACCTGCGCCTCGAACGAGCTGGCGCGCAGGTCGGCCGCTATCGCGGCCAGCCGGGGATGCGCGCCGCCCGGGTACGCCCCGAGCCAGACGACGCCGACAGCGGGCCAGCCCGGTGCGCTGACCTCGCCGACCCGGACGTAGCTGGCCGGAAGCCACAGGACAGCGCCGAAAACGGTCTTGAACCGGCGCAGCGCGACGCGTTCGGCCTCGAGGCCGTTCTGCAGCGTCAGCACGGGGATACTCGCCCCGGCCGTCGATACCGTGCCGTCGGCCCGCCGCACCGGGCGCGGCGCCCACTGCGCGATCACTGGTTCGACGTCTTGCGTCTTGGTCGCGAGCACGAGCACGTCGCCTGCCGTCAGCTCGATCTCGCTCGGGTCGCCGACGGCGGGCAGGTCGAGCTGCCGTGTCCCGTCGGGCCGTGAATACCGCACCGCCGCGTCGCGCAGCGCGGCCAGCTGCGCGCCGCGGGAGACGAGCACGACAGCACGGCCGGCGCGGTGCAGCTCGGCAGCGAATGTTACGCCGATGCCGCCCGCGCCGACGATGACATACTTGCTCACAGCTTTTCGCTGATCGCGATGGGCAGCACGTCCGTACCCAGCCGCAGTCGCTCGAGGAACAAGACGATCGTCGCCGCGACCGTTCGGTGGGTGACGTCGTTCAGCACGTCGTGCACGCCGCCGGTGATGCTAACCAGTTCGGCCCGCGGGGCCTGAGCGTAGCGTTCGCGCGCGTCGGTCAGCGGGCTGACCGGATCGGCCGCCCCATGCAAGGCGAGGACTGGCTGCTCCAGCCGTCCCAGGTCCGCCAGCGATTCCCAGCCACCGGGGACCGGCTCATAGAGCGCGCCCCGGCGTAGCCCCTGACCTGCCAGCCGTCCGCGATGAGTCGGGCACGCGGTCCGGGCCGCGAGCTCGGCCTCCCACGAGCCGGACAGCGACTCGTCACCCCCGGCCGGCCCCTCCGCCGTCGGCAATCCCGCCAGCACCAGCGCGTCGACCCCGGTGACCTGGCCGGAGGCGGCCAGCCCGGCCGCGAAAAACGCCCCGGTGTCCGATCCAACCAGCACGAACGGCCGCACGCCGGCTGCCACGGCAAGCACCTGGGACGTGGCCAGCGCGGGGTCCGCGACGGGATCGGCGACCGCGTGCACCCGGTACCCGTCGCTGGCGACCCGGCGCCCGAATCGTTCGTACAGTTCGGGCGACTCTCCCCGGCCGGGGATCAGGACCAGCGTGCCGCGCGGGGCGATGCCCTCCGGCCCGGCCCAGTACGCCGCCGTGGCCTGCTTGGTGACCAGGGTCATCGCTGGCCGCCGCCAAGACTAGCTTTTCCATCCATATCGATTAAAATAGTAGGGATATCTGGGGAGCGTCCAACGACGATCTCGAATCGCCTTCGATCGCGAACCCTTATCAGTGCAGCTGGGCAGTGGAACTGAGGTGGAAATGTCGCGAGTGCTAGACATCGTTCCGCTGCGCAGCCTTATCGCCGTGGCTGACGCCGGCGGCTTTCACCGCGCCGCGGCGGACCTTCAGCTCAGCCAGTCCGCCGTGAGCCAGCACATCCGCCGCCTGGAGAAGGCGCTGGGCCGGCCGCTGGTCGAGCCGGACGGCCGCCGGGCGAGGCTGACCCAGGCCGGCGTCGCGCTGCTGGCCGAGGCCCGCCGGATCGTCACGGTTCACGACGAGGCGCTGCAGCGACTGGCGCCGGCCGAGGGCCCGGAGTTCATCATCGGCACGACCGACCACGCCGCCGACCACATACTGCCTCCTATCGTCACCGAACTCGGCGTGACCTCGCCTGCCCTGAGTGTCAAGTTCCGCTTCGACCGGACCACACCGCTCAACGAGGCGCTGGACCGCGGCATCATCGACCTGGCGGTTTTCATCACCGAGGCAAGCGCGCAGACGGGCACACTGGTCGGCTCGCTCCCGCTCGTGTGGTGCGCCGCATCGGGCTGGAAGCCCCCGGCAGGGGCGGGAGCATGGCCGCTAATCGCGATCGAAGAGCCCTGCGCAATCCGCGGCCGGGCGCTCGCCGTTCTCGACGAGAACGGCATCCCGGCCACGGTGGTCGGCGAAGCCGCTGCTCTCGGCGGCGTCCTCAACGCGACCCGCGCCGGGCTCGGCATCAGCCTGCTGGCCCTGGCCGGGCCGCCGCCGGAGGGCCTGGTCGAAGTGGCCGGCCTGCCGCCCGCACAGTCGATCAGCCTCACCGCGCGCGCCCGGCACGGCGCCGACCAGCAGGCGGTGCAGTGCGCGATGCGTGTCCTGCAGGCAACCCTGGATAGGAGACCTAGTACCCTTGCCTCGGAATTAAGGACTTAACCGGAGGGCGCTCACTGCACCGACGGTGCAGCGGCAGGAGCCGTCGAAGCCGCGGATCGCCTTCAGCTGACCCCTGGGGGCAACCCGTATGGAACTACTGCACTCCGGCAAGATCCGTGAGGTCTACGCCGACGGCGACGACATCCTGCTTGTCGCCTCGGACCGGGTCAGCGTCTACGACGTGGTGCTGCCCACGCTGATCCCGGACAAGGGCAAGATCCTCACCCAGCTCTCGCTCTGGTGGTTCGGCCAGCTCGCCGACCTGGTGCCCAACCACGTGATCTCGGCCACCGACGTGCCACCAGAATGGGCCGGCCGCGCGATCCGCTGCCGCCGTCTGGACATGCTCCCCGTGGAATGCATCGCCCGCGGCTACCTGGCCGGGCTCGGCCTGGAGTCTTACAAGGCAACCAGGACGATCTCCGGCGTGCCGCTGCCCGAAGGGCTGTCGGAAGGTTCGCAGCTGCCCGAGCCCGTCTTCACGCCCACCACCAAGGCCACCGTCGGGCACGACGAGTTCATCGACCTCCCCGAGGTCGAGACGGCGGTCGGCGCGGACACGGCCCTTGAGCTCAAGCGGCTCACGCTGGAGGTCTACCGCCGCGGCGCCGAGATCGCCGCCGCCCGCGGGATCATCATCGCCGACACCAAGCTCGAGTTCGGCCTGGCGCCCGACGGCACCATCGTCCTCGCCGACGAGGTGCTCACCCCGGACTCATCGCGGTTCTGGTCAGCGAGCGAATGGCAGCCGGGCGGTCCCCAGCACTACCTGGACAAGCAGTTCGTCCGCGACTGGTCGGCCAGCATCACCGGCTGGGACCGGAAGCCGCCGGGCCCCGAGATCCCCCATGAGATCGTCAACGCCACCCGCGCCCGCTACATCGAGGTCTACGAGCGCCTAACCGGTACCCAGTGGCAGGGCTAACGACTCCTAGTACCGCTCCCGCTGCCAACGCGGCCAATAGCTGGCGCGCGTCAACTGGCTCAGGCCTGCCCCTGCCCCGCTTCTACGTGGTCGGGGCTCTGGGGGCTGACCGGCCCGGTTCCCGGGCCGGGCTCGGGCGGTGAGCCGTCCCAGCCCCGCCAGATGAGCTTGTGCACGGGGATGAGGCGGGGGATGTCGCGCAGTCCGGGAATGAACGGGATGCAGAGCAGCAGGATGGTTCCCACGCCGGTCATGTAGACCGCGATCATGTCGATGTTGGCCGAGTTGGTCCAGCCCGGCACCTGGTACCAGAGCGTGTACAGCCACAGCCAGGGCTGGCCGGGGTAGCTGCCGCTCTCGTTCATGACGCCCCACTGGCTGCCGGTCAGGCCCAGCGCCTGGGCCTGGTCGGAGAAGTAGGAGCCGTCCTCCAGGAACAGCAGCGGCTTGGTGAAGTTGGTGCCGTAGAACGGCTGCTGTGACAGCAGGTCGGTGTCCAGTCCCCCGCTGCGCGCCAGGCTCAGCTCGCCGGCCATCAGGGCCGGGACCGGTCCGTCGCTAGCGGCCGGGACGACCGGGCTGCCGTTGACGAACTTCACGTTCGTCACCGCGTTGAAGTAGGCGTTGGCCCACTTCAGCTGCTGGGCGGCCGGCGCGGCCTGGTAGACGGCGAGCGGGGCGGCGACGCCCGGGTCGGTGGCGGCGAGCGTCGTTAGCGGTCCGAGTACGAAGTCCTGGGCGGCGTCGACGGGCTGGGTTACGCCCGGGATGGTCTGCGGGGAAAACAGCAGCCGCTGGACGCTGCCGCTCTGGTTGTTGTACGGCGGACCGTAAAGGGCGGTCTCGCTGCTCCCGTTCAGCTCGCTCGCCGCCGTGGCCAGGAAGTCAGCCGGGGCGATCCTGGCCCAGGTCGCGATCGTGACCGGCGGCACGTCAGGTGAGGACAGGAAGGCGGCCAGGCCCAGCGTGAGCACCAGCACGATCGCCGCGGCGATGGTCCCTTCCTTGAGGATGTCGTAGCGGCGGTTCGGGCCCCGCCACGGGGCGGCGTCGGCCGCGGCGATGGCCCGCCGGCGTTGCCGCCCGCTCGCGGTGACCTCGGCGTCATGCGCGTTGATCGGGTGCGAGACCCCGTGCACCCGCACCAGCAGCACGTGCGCGCCCACGATGGCGATCAGCACGATCGGGACGAGCACGATGTGCCACATCAGCATCTGGCCGAAGTTCATCACGTTGAAGAACGCGCCGACCCCGACCGAGTTGAACGCGTCCTTGCCGCTGGCGGAGATCCA
>JBEKEK010000016.1:0-72672 GCA_050013875.1 Trebonia sp.
AAGGCGCTGGACCGGATGGAAGACCCACGCGAGACCCTGGACTACTCGTACAAGCAGCAGGTCGAGATGCTGACCCGGGTACGGCGCGGTGTCGCGGACGTCGCCACCTCGCGCAAGCGGGTGGAGCTGCAGATGACCTCACTGCAGAAAGAGATCACCAAGCGCACCAACCAGGCCAAGACGGCGCTTGAGCAGGGCCGCGAGGATCTGGCCAGGGCGGCGCTGCAGGCCAGGGGACAGCTGGAGACGCAGTACGACGACCTGCAGACCCAGTACGCGTCGCTGCAGGAGCAGGAGGAGAAGCTGACCCTTGCCTCCCAGCGGCTCGACGCCAAGGTGCAGGCCTTCCGTACCCGGAAGGAGACCATCAAGGCGACCTACACCGCGGCCGAGGCGCAGACCCGCATCAACGAGGCCTTCTCCGGCATCTCCGAGGACATGGGCGATGTCGGCCTGGCCATCCAGCGCGCCGAGGACAAGACGGCGCAGATGCAGGCCCGGGCCGGCGCGATCGACGAACTGCTCGCCTCCGGTGCCCTCGAGGATCACGTGGGCGGCGGGGCCGACTACATCCAGGCCGAACTGGACAAGCTCGGCGCCAGCAGCGGCGTGGACTCCGAGCTCGAGGCGATGAAGCGCGAGATCGCCAACAACGCGCCCAAGCAGCTTGAGGCCAACGGCAACGGCGATGGCGGCGGATCGGCGTCAGCCGCCGGGGCTCCGGCGGCGCAGCAACCGCAGGCCGGTGACGGGCTGTGATAGTGCGCGTTCTCGGCGAGGGCCAGTTCCGTGTCAACGACGACACCGCCGCCAAGCTGACCGTGCTTGACAAGGACCTCGACGCGGCCGTGCACGCCGAAGACGAGCCCGCGTTCAGGCTCGCCCTTGGTGCCGCCGTATCGCTGGTCAGGGCGGAAGGGACGCCGGTGGCCGCGGAAGAGTTCGTGACCGCGGACTACATCCTCCCGTTCTCCGACGCCACCGTCGCCGAGGTGCGCAAGCTCCTCGCCGACGGAACCATCCACGGGGACTCGCTCGGCCACCCCTAGCCGGCCCGCCGCAGTCGCCACAGCGGCCGCCGCCGGCTGCCTGCGGCACCTGTCCGTCCGCCGCGCCAGCGCCCACGGCGAAAATTCGCCGTGGGCGCAACGGTAATGTCCGCTTTCAGCCTCCTCAGCGGAACGCTTCAGCCGGCGTTTAGCGTTGTTGAGATAGATTGCCAATTGAGAACCAGGCAGACTGGGGCGGACCGTGCCCGGTGCTGGCCTGGCGGGATTCGGAGGTGCGTCATGGCGACGCGTACGAGGTATGCCCCTGACCGGGGTTTGACCGTGCGGATGACGGCGACGATGTTCCTCCTCGGACTAGTCTTCGTCGCGTTTGTCGCCGCGATCATCGGCGTCATGGTGGCTTCCCACCAGTCGGCCGCGTTCATCGTGGTCATCGCGCTAGTCTTCGGCGGCGGGTCCGCCTTCATCTCGCTGTTCTACAGCGACAAGATCGCGCTGGCGGCAGCCGGGGCGCGCGAGGTATCGCCGCAGCAGGCGCCCGAGCTGCACGGCATTGTGGACCGGCTGTGCGCCTTGGCGGACATGGACAAGCCGCGGGTGGCGATCGCCCCTACGTCCATGCCGAACGCCTTCGCGACCGGCCGTAACAGCAAGAACTCGGTGCTCTGCGTCACCCAGGGGCTGCTCAGCCCCCAGCTGGGCCTGACCAAGGACGAGCTTGAGGGCGTGCTGGCGCACGAGCTGTCGCACGTCGCGCACAAGGACGTCCAGGTCATGACCGTGGCCAGCCTGCTCGCCATCGTGGCGGGGCTGTTGGTGCGGTTCGCCTTCTACTCCGAGATCTTCGGCGGCGGGCGGCGCAGCAACAACCAGAACGCGCTGCCGATCATCGCGATCATCATGGTGGTCTCGGTGGTCGTCTACGCGATCAGCTTCCTGCTTATCAGGGTGCTCTCGCGTTACCGGGAGCTCGCCGCTGACCGCAGCGGCGCGCTGCTGACCGGCCAGCCGAGCGCGCTGGCGTCGGCGCTGCAGAAGGTCAGCGGCGGGATGAACAGGATCCCGAATGATGACCTCCGGAAGGCCGAGTCGCTGAACGCGTTCTACTTCGCCCCGGCGATGCGGCTCACCCGCGGCGGCAATGGCGGCAACGGTGGCCCCAGCCTGTCGGCCCTCTTCTCCACCCACCCGTCGCTTGAGAAGCGCCTTGAGCAGCTGGCGAAGATCCAGGCCCAGCTGGGCGAGGTCAGCCCGGGCGGCACCAAGGGCCTTAGGTAGTGGGCTTCCTCGACGTGCTGCTCGGCCGGACCAAGCCGGTCCAGCCGAAGCTCGACGACCTGTTCGCGCTGCCGTCGGCGGCGATCCAGCTCCAGGCGGCCACCGGGTTCACCCCGACCGGCTCGGGCTCGGTCTGCTTCCGGGCGGTCGAGGGCAAGACGTTCGCGGACATCCAGCAGGAGGTCCGCGAGCTTCTTGACACCGATAACAGCAGGCCGGGCGGGGCCGGCGGGCTGCCGGTCGAGGTGACCAAGGACAGCTACGGGTACACCTGGCTGGTCAGCAACCACCTCAGCGATGAGGTCGACACCCTGGTCACCGACCTGCACGCGGTGAACAGTGCGCTGGTCGACAACGGCTTCGGCCCGCAACTGCTCTGCACCCTGGTCGCGTTCTCGGATGAGAACCACCGCCGGATGGCCCTGGTTTACCTGTACAAGCGGGGCACGTTCTACCCGTTCGCCCCGCGTGGCGGGGCGGGTCAGAACCGTGACAACGCCCTTGAGCTCCAGGTCAGGGGCGTGCTTAGCGAGGATCTCAAGATCGAGCCGGATCTCACCAAGTGGATGGCGCTCTGGGGCGCCCCCGGGTTGTGACCCCTCTCACACGGCCACCCGCCCACCGCCGGCGGAGAAGCCGCCCCGTGGAGGAATGCCCGTAGGGTGCGTAGAGTTGAAAGCGAACGACGAGGCCGCGCCGGCGGCTCAGCACATACGACTATGACGGGAGCCAGTCCCAGATGACCGTTCAGGACGAAGTGACCAAGCAGGGTGTCAACCTCACCGAGGCCGCCGCGACCAAGATCGGCGCGCTGCTCGCCCAGGAAGGCCGGGACGACCTGCGGCTGCGAGTGGCAGTGCAGCCGGGCGGCTGCTCGGGCCTGCGCTACCAGCTCTACTTTGACGAGCGCGCGTTCGACGGCGACGTCGTCGCCGACTTCGACGGCGTCGGCGTGGTGACGGACAAGATGTCGTCCCCGTACCTGATGGGCGCGACGATCGACTTCGTGGACACGATCGAGAAGCAGGGCTTCACGATCGACAACCCGAACGCTTCCGGGTCCTGCGCCTGCGGCGACTCGTTCCACTGATCGCCGGACCGGCCATACCTGAATAGAGATCCCTCAACGATGCGGATAGCCGTCTGCGGGTCGATCGCGACCGATCACCTGATGACCTTCGCCGGCAAGTTCACCGACACGCTGCTCGCCGACAAGCTGGACAAGATCTCCGTGTCCTTCCTTGTCGGCAACCTGGAGATCAGGCGGGGCGGCGTGGCGGGGAACATCTCCTACGGTCTCGGCTGTCTCGGCCTCAAGCCGCTGCTCGTCGGCTGCGTCGGGCCGGACTTCGCCGAGTACCGTGGCTGGCTCGAGGAGCACGGCGTGGACACCTCGGGCGTGCGGACCTCGGCCACCAGCCAGACCGCGCGCTTCACGGCGACCAACGACGAGTCCGGTAACCAGATCGCCTCGTTCTACCCGGGAGCGATGAGCGAGGACAGTGAGATCGACATCACATCGTTCGCCGCCGCCAACGGCATCGAACTGGTGCTGATCGGAGCGGGCGACCCGGTCGCGATGCAGTTGCACACCGCCGAGTGCCGTGCCGCGGGCATCCCCTTCGCGGCCGACTTCTCGCAGCAGGTGGCCTTCCTCGACGGCGACGCGATGCGGACGCTGATCGAGGGCGCCGCCTACCTGTTCTGCAATGAGTACGAGGCGGCCGTCATCGAGTCCAAGACCGGCTGGACCGGCCAGGACGTGCTGGCCAGGGTCGGGACCCGGATCGTCACCCTCGGCAGCGAGGGCGCCCGGGTCGAGCGCAAGGACGCGGAGCCGATCGTGGTCGGCCCGGTCAAGGACGCGACGTTCGTCGAGCCCACCGGCGCGGGCGACGCGTTCCGCTGCGGCTTCCTGGCCGCGACGTCCTGGGGCCTGTCCATCGAGCGCGCCGTCCAGCTGGGCAACCTGATGGCCGTGCACGCCCTGGAGACGGTCGGCCCCCAGGAGTACGACCTCGTCCCTGGCCTGCTCGCCGACCGCGCGAAGAGCAACTACGGCGCTGAAGCGGCCGCCGAGCTAGCCGAGCACCTTCCGGCCTAGTAGCGACCAACGCGAGAACCCCGCTAGGGAACACCTCCTAGCGGGGTTCTCCGCATCCGGGGGGGCTGACCTGAATCGCGGTGCCGTCTACGACAAGGAGTAGTTTTGGAACATGGCCCCGCTCGCGACCGCTTACAGTGCCCTCCCGAAGTACAGTGGCCCCCCCAAGCTGACCCTCGTGCGGGCGTTCACCGAATGGCGGGTTGACGTCCCGATGCTGGTGCTGATCCTGGTGATCGGCGGCTGGTACGTCCTGTCCACGCGGCAGGTAAGGCGCCAGGGCGGGCAGTGGGGGATCGGCCGGACGATCGCGTTCATCGGGCTTGGCCTGGGGTTCTGGGTAATCGCCACGATGTCCTGGGTCGGGGTGTACCAGAGCGCGCTGTTCTACGCGCGGGCCACCCAGACCGTGCTGCTGGTGCTGGTCGCACCGCTGTTCCTGATGATGGGCAAGCCGGTCAGCTTGCTGATCGAGGCCCAGCCGGCGGTGGGCGGCCGCGTCGCGGCGGCCATCCGCAGCCCCGTCGCCAAGATCGTGACGTTCCCGGCGATCACCACGCTGCTGCTCATCGCGGTGCCGATGACGATGTACTTCACCTCCTGGTACACGGCCGTCTTCAACAGCGGGACCGTCCGCGAGCTCACCTACCTGATCCTGATGGTCCCCGGCTGCGTCTTCTTCTGGACGCTGCTGCGGGTGGACCCGGTGCCCAAGCGGTACCCGTACGGCGTGGCGATGTGGATCACCGCGGCCGAGGTGGTGGGCGACGCGTTCTTCGGCATCGCGATCATCGCCGACACCAACCTGATCGCCGCACCGCACTACCACGCGGTCGGCTACCCGTTCGGCCCGTCCCTGGCCACCAGCCAGGTTCTCGGCGGCGGCATCATCTGGATCCTCGGGGACGCCGTCGGCCTGCCGTTCCTCGCCGTTCAGCTGATCCAGATGATGCGCGAGGACAAGGCCGAGGCGGCCGCCATCGACGCCGAGCTGGACGCCCGCGACGCGGAAAGGGACGCGGCCAGGAAGGCCGCCCGCGCTAAGCAGCCCGCCGCCGCCGTCGCCGACCCCGGCTCCGCGCCCGCCGCCGCCCCCGGCCCCGCCGCGACCGCGGCCGCCCAGGACAGTGCGCTTGCCGAATCCGACACCGTGCCTGCCGAGGCAGACGATGCGGGCGATGACGAGCGCCCCTGGTGGGAAACCGATCCGCGGTTGCTCGACCGCTTCAAGAACGCGTAAGCCGCCGTCTGGTCAAGATAATGGATCGCTGTGTACATCCCCGTGTACACAACGATCCACCATCACCGGGTTCTCGTCTGGGAGCCGGCAGAAACCACGGTCCGTTAAAGAGGACCGGGGTCAATAGCCGTCGCTGCGATCAGCCCTGTCTGGGAAAGTTTTCGCTGCTCAGTAGCCGCGGCGGATGCCGAAGGCCCAGCCCGAGGGCAGGTCGGCGCGGAACACGCACTCGTGCGACTTGAGCGTGCACCAGGCGAGAACGTCGGTGTACGCCGCCGGGTCGTCCGCCAGCACGGCGATGACGCCGCCGATCGGCACGTCGCGGATCTGCTCGGCGAGCATGATGATCGGGATCGGGCACTTACGGCCAAGGGCGTCGATGCTCAGCAGCGGCGTCGCGCCCGGCGGCACCGTGCCGGGGACCCAGGCGCCTGCCGCCGCGGTCCGCGCGGCCTCGGTGACGGGCGAGACGAGCGAGTCGCGGGCGGAACCGGGCGATCCGCCGGGAGTACCCCGCCGGGCCTCCGCCTTGCCCCTGCGTCCGAGCCACATCGGGCTCATGAGATCACGCTCACGGTGTCAATGGTGCCCCGGCCAGTCGATTCCTACGCCATAGAACACGCAAAGGGGTGATCCGGACGCGAACAGTGAACAATTGCGACTCCAACCCTCCGAACGCCGGGGGCCGGATGCAACCCTCCCAAGGCTCGCGATACTGTTTCCACGACACGCTGTAGAAGACCGTGGACCGGTGCCGAACCCAACCATAAGAAGGCACCGGGCGACGTTGTTGGGAAGGCGCCTCCTTTGACTCTGATTCACCGGCAGGCCGCGCCAGACGGGCGCGACCGCGCCCCGCGCGGCGCGGCCAAGCGCCCGCGCCGCCGGGCCAACGCGCTGCGCGTCGGCGCGCTTGCCGTCCTGCTGCTCTGCCTCGCCGGGTGCTCACCGAACGACACGTTCACCCGGATGGGCTTCCCGAACCCGATAACCGAGCAGGGCAAGGTCACGCTCAGCCTCTGGCAGGGTTCGTGGATCGCCGGCCTGCTGGTCGGCGCCGTTGTGTGGGGCATGATCCTGTGGTCGGTGATCTTCCACCGCAAGCGCGGTGACAAGCTCCCGCAGCAGGTCCGGTACAACATGCCGATCGAGATCCTGTACACGGTTGTGCCGTTCGTGCTGATCGCGGTGCTGTTCTACTACACCGCCAAGGACGAGAACACGATCGACGCGATCCCGGCCCACCCGGCCGTGACGGTCAACGTCGTCGGCTTCCAGTGGTCCTGGCAGTTCAATTACGAGGTGAACGGGAAACAGACCGGGGTGACGACCGACGGGTACATGTGGGGGCAGGGCCCGCTGCCGCTGCTTGAGATTCCCGAGCACGAGACGATCGAGTTCAACCTGACCTCGACCGACGTGATCCACTCGTTCTGGGTGCCTGAGTTCCTGTTCAAGCGAGACGTGGTCCCCGGTCACCCGAACCACTTCGCGATCACGGCCACCCAGACGGGCACCTTTACCGGGCACTGCAGCGAGCTTTGCGGCCTTTACCACAGCAGGATGCTGTTCACGGTGAAGATCGTGACGCCGGCGCAGTTCAACACGTGGATCGCCCAGGAAAAGGCGCTCCAGAACACCGCTTCAGGGAGTACCCAGTGACGACCCTTGACGAGCCGGCCGCGCGCGGCGCGGTGGCCAGGGCAGCACGCACCGAGCGTAAAGGCTCGGTCCTCGCGGGCTGGCTCTCCTCCACGGACCACAAGATCATCGGGCACATGTACCTGATCACGTCGTTCGTGTTCTTCCTGTTCGCCGGGATCATGGCGCTGCTCATCCGGATTCAGCTGATGAGCCCGACCAGCAACTTCCTGTCCGACCAGGTGTACAACGAGCTGTTCACCATGCACGGCACGATCATGCTGCTGCTCTTCGCGACCCCGCTGTTCGTCGGGTTCGCCAACGAGCTGGTGCCGTTGCAGATCGGCTCGCCCGACGTCGCGTTCCCGCGGCTGAACCTGCTCAGCTACTACCTGTTCGCGTTCGGCGGGCTGATCCTGTTCGCGAGCTTCCTCGCCCCCGGCGGCTCGGCCGCGTTCGGCTGGTACGCCTACGCGCCGCTGACCAGCGCGACGAACTCGCCCGGGGTGGGCGCCGACATGTGGATCATGGGCCTGGCGCTGTCGGGCTTCGGCACGATCCTCGGCGGCGTCAACTTCGTCACCACGATCTTCTGCATGCGGGCACCGGGCATGACCATGTTCCGGATGCCGATCTTCACCTGGAACGCGCTGCTCACCTCGATGCTGGTGCTGCTCGCCTTCCCGGTGCTGGCCGCCGCGCTGCTCGTCCTTGAGGTCGACCGCCGCCTCGGCGCCCAGGTCTTCTCGGCCAACAGCGGTGGCGCGATCCTCTGGCAGAACCTGTTCTGGTTCTTCGGCCATCCAGAGGTCTATATTCTCGCGTTGCCCTTCTTCGGGATCGCGACCGAGATCCTGCCGGTGTTCAGCCGCAAGCCGCTGTTCGGCTACAAGACGCTGATCGCGGCGACGATCGCGATCGCCGGCCTGTCGATGACCGTGTGGGCGCACCACATGTTCACCACCGGCGCGGTGCTGCTGCCCTTCTTCTCGTTCATGACGCTGCTGATCGCGATCCCCACCGGCGTGAAGTTCTTCAACTGGGCAGGCACCATGTGGAAGGGCCAGATCACGTTCGAACCGCCGATGCTGTTCACGATCGGCTTCCTGGTGGTGTTCCTCTTCGGCGGCATCACCGGCATCATCCTGGCGTCACCGCCGATGGACTTCGCGGTCTCCGACTCCTACTTCGTGGTGGCGCACTTCCACTACGTGCTCGCGGGCACCGTGCTGTTCGAGATGTTCGCCGGCTTCTACTTCTGGTGGCCGAAGATGACCGGCAAGATGCTCAGCAACAAGATGGGCAAGGTCCACTTCTGGCTGCTGTTCATCGGCTTCAACATGACGTTCCTCGTCCAGCACTGGGCGGGCGTCGAGGGCCAGGTACGGCGCACCGCGAACTACCCGTTCCTGCCGGGCAACGTCACCACGCTGAACATCATCTCCACGGTGGGCTCGTGGATCATCGCCCTCTCGGTGCTGCTGTTCATCTGGAACGTCTACGTCACCACCAGGTACGGCAAGAAGGTCACCGAGGAAGACCCGTGGGGCTTCGCCTCCTCGCTTGAGTGGGCCACCTCCTGCCCGCCGCCCAGGCATAACTTCTACCGGATCCCGAGGATCCGCTCCGAGCGCCCGGCCTTCGACCTGCACTACCCGCACATCAAGTCGGGTATGGCGTCGAAGGGCCTCGAACAGGAAATCCCCGCGATCAGCGCTGGCAAGAAGTAGCAGGGAGCACGCGACATGAAAGTAGAAGGCTGGCTCTTCCTCGGCTGCGGCGTCTTCCTCATCGGTGCCGACATCGTCTACTGGTACACCTCCTACGACCCGACCGGCACCACGGCGCTGGCCCTCGCGGTCGGGCTCTGCCTGCTCACCGGGTTCTACATCATGTTCACCGGCCGGCGGCTGCCGCTGCGGCCGGAGGACAACACCGAGGCGGAGGTCTCCGACGGCACCGGCGAGATCGGCTTCTTCAGCCCGCACAGCTGGTGGCCGCTCTTCGTCGGCGCGGCCGCCGCGTTCACCGCGGTCGGCTTCGCCTTCGGCTGGTGGATGGTCCTGATCGGCTTCGTGGCCCTGCTCCTCACGTCGATCGGCTTCGTCTTCGAGTACTACCGGGGCCGCTTCGCCCACTAACGGGCGGCCTTGAGAGCGAAGAAAATCGAAGATCAGATTCTTTTGGAACGGGCCGTGGTTCTACGCGGCCCGTTCCCTTTTCCGTGTTCCGGCGGTCGGCGTCTCGGCAGCCGGGCGGCGCGGTCCTAGCAGCCGGTTAGGCCGGCTTGATAGGCGATGATCACCAGTTGGACCCGGTCGCGGGCATCCAGCTTGGTGAGCAGGTGGGCGACGTGGGTTTTCGCGGTGGCGGGGGAGATGCACAGCCGGTTGGCGATCTCCGCGTTGGACAGGCCGGCCGCGACAAGGCTGAGCACCTCGCACTCGCGATCGGTGAGCAGGCCGGTGACCTTGTCCGCCCGGGGCGGCGCCGCCTCGGCCGGCGCTCGCGTTCCCCAGGACGGCGGTCCGCCCGCCGGTCTCGGCCCGGCGCCCGGTAGCCGTGACCCGTAGCCGGCCGGATCGGCGTCGCGGCTGACCGTCGGCAGTGATGAAGCCACCGGACCCGCGGTCCCGAGCGGCGGAATCCGGGCGAACTCGCTGATCAGACGGCGGGTGATGCTCGGCGCGAGCAGCGCCTCCCCGGCCGAGACGACGCGGATCGCGGTGATCAGGTCGGCCGGCAGGGTGTCCTTGAGCAGGAAACCGCTGGCCCCGGCGCGCAGCGCGCCGAACACGTAATCGTCGAGGTCGAAGGTGGTCAAGATGATCACCCGGACTCCCGATGACTCCGGCGCGGAGGTGATCTGGCGGGTTGCCTCGATGCCGTCGAGTAGCGGCATCCGCACGTCCATCAGCACGACGTCCGGGCGGGCGGCGCGGGCGACGGCGACGGCCTCCTCGCCGTTGGCGGCCTCACCGACGACGGTGAGGCCCTCGGTCGCGGCGATGATCCCGCAGAACCCGACCCGGACCAGTGCCTGATCGTCGGCGACGGCGACCGAGATCGTCATGCCATCGTCTCGTCGGCGGGGAACGCGGAGGTCAGCGGCAGGCTGGCGGTCACCTGGAACCCGCCCTCGCGCAACGGCCGGGCGGTGAGTTCGCCGCCGCACAGGTGCGCCCGTTCCCGCATGCCGATGATCCCGTGCCCGGTGCTGACCGAGGGCTCGCTGGGCATCCGCCAGCCGCCGGCCATGCCCTGGCCCGCGGCCACGCTCACCCCCACCGCGGCGGGTACGCGGTCGCGGGCCGCCAGGTCGGCCTGGACTAGGGCGGCCGGGGCCGGCTGGCCGCCTGCGTGCGCACCGCCGTAACCGGGCAGCGTGGTGGTGGACTGGCCGCCGTCATCGGTCACCCGGATGGCCAGCACGCCCTCGTCGTACCCGAGGTGGACCGTGCAGCGGGCGCCGCTGCTCGCGTGCTTGACCACGTTGGTGAGCGCCTCCTGAATGATCCGGTAGGCCGACAGGTCAAGGCCCGCGGGCAGCGGGCGGGTCTGCCCGTAGACCTCCAGGGTCACCCGGACCCCGGCGCCGCAGGTGCGCTTGATGAGCCGGTCGAGGTTGGCCAGACCCGGGGCGGGCGCCAGCGGCGCCGCGCCGCCGAAGCCGGGGCCGGGCGGCAGGCCGTCCAGCCGGGTGGCCGCGTGCTCGCCGGAACCACCGGCGGCGGCGTAACCGGCGCCGGCACCCGGCGCGGCGGCCGCGCCGTCGATCCGGAAACCGGTCCCGGTGCCCGGCCGGTCGCTCAGGCCCTGGCCGGGCGCGGCGTCCTGCGCCCGCAGCACGCCCAGCATCCGGCGCATCTCGTCGAGGGCTTCCCTGCTGGTGAGCTGGATCGCGCCGAGGGCCTCGCGGGCGCCCTCCGGGCTGTCGTCGATGACGTACTGGCCGTAGCCGGCCTGCACGGCGATCACCGACATGCTGTGCGCCACCACGTCGTGCAGTTCCCTGGCGATCCGCAGCCGCTCGTCGGCGACCGCACTGCTCGCCGCCTGCTGTTGCAACCGCACCACGTACAGGCGGCGCTGCCGCACCGAGTAGGCCGTCGTCCAGGCCAGGACATTGGCCAGCGCCACTGGCGCGTACGCGCCGCCGAGCAGGAACTGCGGGCGGCCGCGGCCGGCCACGGTGATGATCACCATCAGCGCGAGCACCAGGCCGAGTGCGGCCACACCGGTCCGCTTGCTGCTGCTGAGGGTCACCGCGTAGAGGGTGTAGGCAACGGCCAGGAAGATCACCGCGCCCGCCGCCATCGCCATCCCCGAGACCAACGCGGCCAGCACCAGCAGGCCGCCGAAGGCCATCATCGGGGCCCGGCGGCGCAGCGCCACCGGGACGAAGACGCCCGCCGCGACCAGCGCCCCGACCGGGAACCAGGGCCGGCCCGGGTACGCGAGCATGTACGGGCGGACCGCGGCCATGATGATCACCGCGGCGAACCCGGCCACCACGCAGTCGATGACGATCCAGTGCCCGGTCCGCATCCGCTGGGTCAGCGGCGGATGCGGCGGCCGCGGCACCGCGGCCGGCCTTCCCGGTGGAAAGGTCGGCAGCGAGCGCGGAGAAGACATGTCGCGTTCGGAGGCCACGAATCTAAGGTAACCGCATTACGGCGGCCATGCCTCATCCCACAGGCGTAACCCCCGGTGCTTACGCGGGAGCCGGCGCCGCATCAAGAAGCGACGTGAATCTCACCGTGCAGAGGGACGCGCCCGGCCACCGGTCCTGGGACCCTTGGCCCATGACCCCCGCAACAGGATCGGGCACCAAACCCAACGCCGACGGCGCCGCCGGCCGCGCGGCCCCGGCCGTCATCGAGGCGATCGAGCTGAGCAAGATCTACCCGGGTGGCGTCACCGCCCTCGGCGGCCTCACGGTGAACTTCGCGCCCGGCGTCACCGGCCTGATCGGGGCCAATGGCGCGGGAAAATCCACGCTCATCAAGATCCTCCTCGGCCTGGTGGCGCCCACCGCTGGCACGGCCAAGGTACTCGGCCACGACTGTGTCACCGGCGGCGAGCAGATCCGCCAGGCGGTCGGCTACATGCCGGAGCACGACTGCCTGCCGCCGGACGTCTCGGCGACGGAGTTCGTCACCCACATGGGCCGGATGACCGGCCTGCCCGCCACCGCGGCCAGGGAACGCGCCGCCGAGGCGCTCCGCCACGTCGGGCTGCACGAGGAGCGCTACCGCCAGATCGGCACCTACTCCACCGGGATGAAGCAGCGGGTGAAGCTGGCCCAGGCGCTGGCGGGCGACCCCCGGCTGCTGCTGCTCGACGAGCCGACCAACGGCCTCGACCCGGCCGGCCGGAACGCGATGCTCGAGCTGATCGAGCGGATCGGCCTGGAGTTCGGGATCTCGATCATGGTCGCCTCGCACCTGCTCGGCGAGATCGAGCGGATCTGCGATCGGCTGGTCGCGATCGAGGGCGGCCGCCTGCTGCGGGCCGACACCATCGACAGCTTCACCCGGGCCAGCCAGACGCTCCTCATCGAGGTGGAGGAGGGGCTGGCGGCGCTGCACGACGAACTGACCAGGCGCGGCCTGCGGCCCACCGTCTACCAGCGCAGCCTGCTCGTGCCGATCGGCGGTGACGCCACCTACGACGAGGTCCGCGACGCCGTCGCCGACCTCGGCCTGCCGCTCAGCCGGATGGAGCAGCGCCGGCACCAGGTCGAGGAGCTGTTCCGCGACGCAGGCACCGACGAAAACGCCACCGCCGCAGGCGCTACCCCGGAGGCAGCAGATGCCCGCTGACACGTCCGCCAGCCCGACCGCCGCCGCCAGCGTCATCCACGACCTCGGCTACCGGCGCTACGACGGCCCGCGGCTTGGCCGTACCCAGATCGTCAGGGCGCTTGCCTGGCACAGCTTCCGCTCCGCGTTCGGCTTCGGCCGGGGCGCCAAGGCCAAGATCGTCCCGCTGGTCGCACTGGTCGCGATGTGCCTGCCCGCGGTGGTGAACGCCTTCGCGATGTCCAAGGGGAACCCGCGGGTGGTGGACTACGACACCTACGCGCCCGCCCTGCGCGACATCGTCATGACGATCTTCGTCGCAGTCCAGGCACCCGAGCTGGTGTCGAGGGACCTGCGCAGCCGGGTGCTCCCGCTGTACTTCGCCCGCCCGATCAAGACGATCGACTACCCGCTGGCCAAATACCTCGCGTTCACCGCCGCCTGCCTGCTGATGCTGGAGGTCCCGTTGCTGCTGCTGTACGGCGGCAGCATCGCCAACGTGCACGGCGGCGCCGCCGTCTGGGCGCAGACCCGGGCGCTGTTCCCCGGGCTGCTTGTCGGCCTGATGTGGGCGGTCGTGCTGGCCGCGATCAGCCTGTTCCTCGCCTCGCTGACCGGCCGCCGGGCCTTCGCCACCGGAGGGGTGGCGATCTTCTTCCTGCTCACCTTCACCCTCGCCGAGATCCTGCTGCAGGTGGAGGCGCAGCCCCAGGCGCCCGGGGTCCAGGCGGTCAACGGCGGTGGCCCGGTCTATGTCGGGCCAGCGGCCATCACGCCGCCGGGCCTGGCGGAGAAGGTGTCCGGCCTGTTCAGCCCGTTCACCCTGTTCGACGGGGTGCGCATGTGGCTGGGCGGCACTGACGTAGCCGACAACGTACCCAAACCCGGCGGCTTCGGCGCCGTCTACGCTCTCGTCCTCGTTATCATCACGGCGCTGTGCCTGGCCGGCCTGGCGGCCCGTTACCGGAAGGCGCGGCTGTCATGACCGTCATCGAGATCAGGAACGTCAGCCGCTGGTACGGCAACGTGGTCGCGGTCAACGACATCACGATGGACATCGGCCCCGGCGTCACCGGCCTGCTCGGCCCGAACGGCGCGGGCAAGTCCACGATCCTGCACATGATCGCGGGCTTCCTGGCGCCGTCCAGGGGAACCCTGACCGTGCGCACGGCGTCATCTAAACCCATGCCAACCTGGCAAAATCCGGAAATATACCGGAGCCTCGGCCTGGTGCCGGAACGCGACTCGGTCTATGCCTTCCTCACCGGCGAGGAGTTCGTGCGGTCCACCGCCAAGCTGCACAGCCTGGCCGACCCGGACGCGGCCACCCGGCAGGCGATCGGGATGACGGACATGTCGGAGGCGGCCGACCGGAGGATCGCCACCTACTCCAAGGGCATGCGGCAGCGGATCAAGGTCGCCGCCGCGCTCGTCCACGACCCGGAGATCCTGCTGCTCGACGAGCCGTTCAACGGCATGGACCCCAGACAGCGGATCCACATGATGGAACTGCTTGGCAGGCTCGGCGCGGAGGGCCGCACGATCTTGTTCAGCTCCCACATCCTTGAGGAGGTGGAACGGCTCTCGGGCACCATCCAGGTGATGGTGGCCGGGCGGCTCGCCGCCTCCGGGGACTTCCGCGCCATCAGGCGGCTGATGACCAGCCGCCCGCACGTGTTCAACGTCCGGTCCTCCGACGATCGCACGCTCGCGGCGCTGCTCGTCGGCCGCCCGTACACCACCGCGGTCGAGCTCACGGGGAAGGGCCTGCAGGTGCGGACGAGCGACTTCGGCGCCTTCTGCGCGCAGATCGCTCTGCTCACCAAGGATCACAAGATCGCGCTGCGCGAGCTGCTGCCCACCGACGAATCGCTGGAGAGCGTCTTCGGCTACCTGATCTCGAGCCAAGGGAACTGAACCGACATGTCCGCGTATTTCAACCCGACGGTCGCCGCGCTCACCGTCCGCGCCACGCTGGGCCGCAGGCGCGCGTTCCTGTTCGCGATCCCGGCCGTGGTCCTCATCGCGCTGACCCTGGTGCTGCGCGCATCACGGAACGGGCCCGGCGTGCTCTGGCCGGACCGGGTGCTCGGTGACTTCGGCTTCTCGGTGCTGTTGCCGTTCACCGCGCTGATCGTCGGCACCGGCGTGCTCGGCGCCGAGATCGACGACGGCAGCGCCATCCACCTGCTGGCGACGCCGGTCCGCCGCGGGTCCATCGTGGTGACCAAGTTCGCGGTCGCCGCGGTGGTGACGGCGCTCTTCGCGGCCGTGCCCGAGCTGCTGGCCGGCCTGCTCGCCCCCAACAGCAGCGGGCTCGCGGTCGCCCTGTTCGTCGGCGCGCTGGTGGGGTCGGTGATCTACAGCGCGGTATTCGTGCTGGCCTCGGTGCTGACCACCCGCGCGATCGCGTACGGCCTGCTGTACGTGCTGATCTGGGAGGGCCTGCTCAGCAACCTGGTCGGCGGCGCCCGCATCCTGTCCATCGCGCACTACTGCCTGGGCATCGCCAACGCCATCCACCCCGACCAGAACCTGCAGGCCGGCCTCACGCTGGCCACCTCGGTGATCCTCGGCACCATCGTGACGGTCGGCGCCCTGATCCTCGCCACCCGCCGCCTGTCGGCCTTCGCGATCCAGGGCGAGCCCGCCTGATGCCGGATAACAGCAAGAAGCGCCCCGCAGGGTCCAGCGGGCGGTAGCTAGCTGCGCGGGCGCGGGGTGGCCAGCCGGTTGCTGACCTGGGTCCACCGGTCGAGCAGGGCGGCCGCCTGGCCCGAGTCGACCGCCGCGGCGGCCCGGGCGAGGCCGTCGCCGAGCGCCTTGGCCAGCGCGTCGGGGGACGTCACGCCGGACAGCCCGCCGGCCGCGGTCATCGCGGCGGCGGCGTTCAGCAGCACGATGTCGCGAACAGGCCCGGTCTGGCCGGCCAGCAGCCGGCGGGCCACGTCGGCGTTTTCCTCGGGGCCGCCGCCGCGCAGGTCCTCGACGGTCGCGCGGGGCAGCCCGAGCGCGGCCGGGTCGAAGTCGGCGACCGTCACCGCGCCGTCGACGGCGATCCAGACGGTCGACGGCCCGGTCGTGGTGAGCTCGTCAAGGCCCCCGCCGTGGAACACCAGGGCCGACTCGCCGCGGCTGGCGTACACCCCGGCCAGCACCGGGGCCATCGTCGGGTCGGCGACACCCACCGCCAGCGACGTCGGCCGGGCCGGGTTGGTCAGCGGCCCCAGGTAGTTGAAGGCCGTCGGCACGCCAAGTTCCCTGCGCACCGGGCCGGTGTGCCGGAAGGCCGGGTGGTACAGGGCCGCGAAGAGGAACGCGATGCCGATCTCACCGAACAGCACCTCGGTCGCGGACGCGGGCAGGTCGATCACCACGCCAAGCGCCTCCAGCACGTCGGCCGAGCCGCAGGCCGAGGACGCCGCCCGGTTCCCGTGCTTGACCATGGGCACACCGGCCGAGGCCGCCACGATCGTCGCCATCGTGGACACGTTGACCGTGAGCAGGCCGTCGCCACCGGTCCCGACCAGGTCGGTGACCGGGCCGGCGATGGTGATCGGGCTCGCGTGGGCCAGCATCGAGGCGGCCAGGCCGGCCATCTCCTCGGCGGTCTCGCCCTTGGCCCGCAGCGCCACGCCGAACCCGGCGATCTGGGCGGGCGAGGCCGCGCCCTCCATGATCTCGTTCATCGCCCAGGCCGTCTGCTCGGCGGTCAGCGCCCGGCCGCCGATGAGAGCGCGGATCAGCGCTGGCCAGCTCGGTCTATCCATCGTCAGCACCTACTCAGGAGTCAGGAGACAGCCGCACCTGACCGGCGAAGCCACGGTCCGTTCAATATCGTTATGCTTTTGATTCTCTTACTTCTCGGCGATCGCGCCAGCCGCCCGCGAGCGCATCAGCCCGGCGACCTCCCTGGCCAGGGCGACCGGGTCGATCGGGTGGCTGATCACCGCCTCCGCCCGCGACCAGGTGGCAAGCCAGCGGTCGTCGGCGCGGCCGATGACCAGCAGCGCCGGCGGGCAGTTGTAGATCTCGTCCTTGGCCTGGCGGCTGACACCCATGCCGCCGGCCGGCTGCGCCTCGCCGTCGAGCACCATGACATCCACGCCGCCCGCGTCGAGCAGCCGGAACAGCGCCGGCGCGGTCGCCACCTCGATGATTTCCGCTTCCGGCGCATCGGGGGCCGGGCGTGCGCCGATCGCGAGCTTCATTTCCGCCCGCGTGTCGGCGTCGTGACTGTACACAACGACCTTCATGGACGGTCATCCTACTGGTCCGCGGGGGGCGGGGCGCAGCCGGATGCGCCCCTGCGCAGGCGATTGCGGCCAGCGTCGGCGCGCTAGCGAGCCGCTGGTCAAACGGCGCGAATCGGGGCCCGGCCCGCTCAGTTTCCGCTCGGTTAGCTAACGAAGTTGGGGGGTCGGCTGCAGATCCCCTACGGGGTGTCGTAATAATGACGTTCGTGGCGACAGCATCCGTGACCGAGACCGAACCGGTACCGCGCACCCCGGCCAGCAGACCGAACCTGGTGAGCGTGGGCACCATCATCTGGTTGTCCAGCGAGCTCATGTTTTTTGCTGCGTTGTTCGCGATGTACTTCACGATCCGTTCGGTCGACAAAGGCCAAGGCCAGCTCTGGCCCATGGCTCATCTGAACATCCCGCTTGGCTCGACCAACACGACCGTGCTCGTGCTGTCGTCTGTTACCTGCCAGATGGGCGTGTTCGCGGTTGAGCGGGGCCAGATCAGGCGCGCGGCGAGCATCTGGAACTTCATGAAGTGGGGGCTGCGCGAGTGGTACGTGCTCTCCTTCCTGATGGGCCTGTACTTCGTGTGCGGGCAGGCGTACGAGTACACGCAGCTGGTCGCGCGCGATCACCTGACGATCTCGTCGAGCAACTACGGGTCGGTGTTCTACCTGACCACGGGGTTCCATGGCCTGCACGTGACCGGCGGGCTCATCGCGTTCCTGTTCCTGCTCGGGCGCACCTACGCCGCCAAGAAATTCACTCATGAACAGCAGGTCAGCGCGATCGTGGTGTCGTACTACTGGCACTTCGTCGACGTTGTCTGGATTGCGCTGTTCACGACCATTTACCTCATCCAGTAACCCAGGGGAAACCGAGTGAGTTCGATCATCGCCCGGCGCAGGCACCCGGCCGCGGGCTACGCGGCGATCGTCGCCGGCCTCGTCGCCGTCGGCGTGGGCTATACCGCGCTGACCGGCGGCTTCGCGTCGGCGTCGGCACCTGCCCAGAACAGCACGGGGACCGCGTACGGTCATTCGTTGTTCGAAGCAAGCTGCTCCACCTGCCACGGACTGGCCGCCCAGGGCACGTCGGTGGCGCCGTCGCTGATCGGCGCGGGCGCGGCCGCGGTGGACTTCCAGATGTCGACCGGCCGGATGCCCGCCAAGGAGCTTGGCGCGGAGAACGACCGTAAGCCGTCGGACTTCACGCCGTCGCAGATTTACGCCATCGCCACCTACATCTCCTCCCTCGGCGGCGGCCCGGCGATCCCGGCCGCCAGCCAGGTCTCGACGGCCGGCGCCAACACCGCGCTCGGACAGCAGCTGTTCAGCACGAACTGCTCGCAGTGCCACGGGTTCGCCGGCGCGGGCGGCGCGCTGACCTACGGCAAGACGGCGCCGTCGCTCAACGCGTCGACGCCCACCCAGATTTACGAGGCGATGCTGACCGGCCCGGAGGCGATGCCGGTGTTCGGCGACGGGACGGTGACGCCCGCCGAGAAGAAGGACATCATCGCCTACATCATTCAAACGCGGAACGAGACCAACCCCGGCGGCTTCTCCCTCGGCCGGACCGGCACGGTCACCGAGGGCCTGCTGGCCTGGCTGGGCGGCCTTGGCTTCCTCATACTTGTCGCCATGTGGCTCACCGCCAAGCGGCGTGACCCCGTCCGAGCTGGATCGGAGCAGGACTGATGAGTGAGTTTCCGGAGGAGCCCTCCGGTCCGCGCCGGGTAGTCGGGACTCCTTCCCCCGCGCCCAGGTCGGTCGACGTGCCCGTCGGGCCCGAGGAGCCGGAGTTCGACGCCGCCCCGTCCGAGACCGAGCATGCCAACAACGCCGAGCGCATCGTCGCGGCGCTGTTCATCCTGGCCTTCCTGGCGGGCTGCGGGTTCATCGCGGCCTACGTGGGGCTCGAGGTCGGGTCGTCCACGCTCCCTAAGGGCGCTAACACCGTCGTCGCCGCGCTGCGGTCCAACCTGGCGCTCGGCACGTCGCTGGCCGTCGCGCTGCTCGCGCTCGGCGCCGGCTCGATGATCTGGGTCAGGCACCTGACGCCGAACGTCGAGATCGAGGAGGAGCGGCACGACATGCCGTCCGCGCCGGCCGACCGGACCGCCTTCAAGCGGTCGTTCGCCGAGGGCGCGGCCTACTCCCAGATCACCAAGCGGCCGCTCGTCCGCCGGACGATGCTGCTGGCGACCGCGCCGCTGGCGCTGGCGCCGCTGGTGCTGCTGCGCGACCTCGGCCCGCTGCCGCAGACCGACCTGCGGCACACGGTCTGGCGCAAGGGACTGCGGGCGGTCACCCTGGGCGGCCTGCGCCCGCTGACGCCGGCCGACATCAGCACCCCCGGGTCGATGATCACGGTGATCCCCGAGGGGTACCAGGACGACCAGGACGCGCTGGCCAAGGCGGGCGTGATCTTGATCAAATTCGAGCCCGGCCAGCTGAACGTCCCCACCAACGTCGTCAGCGGGGTGACGGTCTCGACGCAGAACTGGACGCTCGAGAACTCGATCGTGGCCTACTCCAAGATCTGCACCCACGTGGGCTGCCCGGTCGCGCTGTACGAGCAGACCACCCACCACATTCTCTGCCCCTGTCACCAGTCGACCTTCGACGCGTCGACCGGGGCAACCGTGATCTTCGGCCCGGCGCCCCGCCCGCTGCCGCAACTGCCGCTGGCGCTTGACTCCAGCGGCTATATCGTGGCGGCGAGCGACTTCACCCAGCCGGTCGGACCGAGCTTCTGGGAGCGCGGATGAGCGACGACGCAGTTAAGATCCCGGCCCCCCTGGACGGCGTGGGCGGCTGGCTGGATGACCGGTTCCACGGCGCCAAGGGCGTCCGGACCCTGATGCACAAGGTGTTCCCCGACCACTGGTCGTTCATGCTGGGCGAGATCGCGCTCTGGTCGTTCGTGATCCTGCTGCTGACCGGGACCTACCTGGCGCTGTTCTTCCAGCCGTCGGCGGCCGACGTGGTCTACCACGGCTCGTACACCAAGCTTGACGGCATCACGATGTCGCAGGCGTACCAGTCGACGCTGAACATCTCCTTCGACGTCCGCGGCGGTCTGCTGATGCGGCAGATCCACCACTGGGCGGCCGACCTGTTCATGGTCGCGATCATGGCGCACATGCTGCGGGTGTTCTTCACCGGTGCCTACCGCAAGCCGCGCGAGGTCAACTGGCTGATCGGCATCGTGCTGTTCACGCTGGGCCTGGTCGAGGGCCTGTTCGGCTACTCGCTCCCCGACGACCAGCTGTCCGGCGCAGGCCTTAGAGTGCTCGAGGGGATACTGCAGGGGATCCCGATCATCGGCACGTACGCGTCGTACTTCCTGTTCGGCGGCGGGTTCCCCGGGACGCAGATCATCCCGCGGATGTACATCCTGCACGTGCTGCTGATCCCGGGCATCATCCTGGCGCTGATCACCGCGCACCTGTTCATCATGTTCCACCAGAAGCACACGCAGATGCCGCTGAAGGGGAACACCGAGAAGAACGTGGTCGGGCAGCCGTTTTTCCCGTACTTCCTGCTCAAGGGTCAGGCCTGGTTCTTCTTCATCTTCGGGGCGCTGGCCCTGCTGGGGACGTTCGCGCAGATCAACCCGGTCTGGGAGTACGGTCCGTACACGCCGCTGGCGATCTCGTCGGCGTCCCAGCCCGACTTCTACCTGGGCCTCTTGGACGGCGCGCTGCGCATCATGCCCCCCTGGGAGATCAACTTCCTCGGGCACACGCTGTCGCTGTCGGTGCTCATCCCGGCGCTGCTGCCGCTGGGGCTGATCTTGGGCGGGGCGGCGCTTTGGCCGTTCTTCGAGCAGTGGGCGACCGGCGACAAGTCGTTCCACAACATCAACGACCGGCCGCGCAACGCCCCGATCCGGACCGCGACCGGGATGGCGGCGGTGACCTTCTACGGGGTGCTGTGGGCCGAGAGCGCCAACGACGTCATCGCCGACCAGCTGAAGATCCCGTTGTACACGCTCACCTGGATCGCGCGGGTCATGGTCATCGTGGGGCCGGCGATCGCATTCATCGTCACCCGGCGTATTTGCATCGGCCTGCAGCGCAAGGACAACGGACTGCTTGAGCACGGGCTGGAGACCGGCATCATCAGGCAACTGCCCGACGGCGAGTTCATCGAGGAGCACCGGCCGCTGACCGAGCAAGAGCGCGAGCCGCTGCAGGCCAAGACAGTGCCCGCGCTCTTGCCGGTGCCCGGCTCCCACGACGGCAACGGTGTGCCCGCGCCGCAGACCCGCGGCCTCACCGGCCGCGCCCGCGCGATCGCCAACCGCGCCTTCGCCGAGACCGCCGCTGCCGCGCCCAACGGGCACCCCAACGGCCACGGCAACGGCCGCGGGCCCGGCGAGCAAGCCGCGGTGGAGGCCGACCCGGCTGGCCAGAACCGTATGCGGCCACCCCCTCCCATCCACTAGCAGCGCACGTCAGGAGGCAACATCACCCGGCGGGGGTGATGGGCCCGTCCGCGCGAACGGAGATATATCAGCAGTAGGTGCCGACGCGGTGCCGGAAATGAAGGGGCGACCCATGTCTTATCCGCTGCTGAACGTCTTCTGGACGATCTTCGAGATCTTCTTGTGGATCACCTGGTTCTGGATCCTGATCACCGTCTTCATCGACATCTTCCGCAGCCACGACCTGTCGGGCGGGGGCAAAGCTCTTTGGTTCCTGTTCGTCCTGCTCATCCCGCTCATCGGGGTGGTCGCCTACCTGATCGTCCGGGGCGGGGGAATGCACGAACGGACCGCGCAGGTCGTGCAGGCCAGGGAAACCGCGTACGACGGTTACCTCGCACAGAACGGAACGCCGTCGTCAAGCACCGCCGATCAGCTTGCTAAGCTGGCCGACCTGCGCGATCGCAATGTCATCTCTGACCAGGAGTTCGACCAGGAGAAGGCCAAGGTCCTGGCCGCCGTCTGACGTCCGGGGTGGCTCTGCGGAGGGTGTGATCGGCGCGATTAGTCATCCCCGGGCGAAGCCGGCGTGACCGAAAACCCGTCCAGGCCGGACGCGGCCGCGCGGGCGATGATTCTGCCGCTGGCGCTGGCGCAGTTCATCGCCAGCTACGCGGCCACGAACATGAACGTGGCCATCACCGCCATCGCCAACGATCTGGGCACGACGGTGAGCGGGGTGCAAACCGCGATCACGCTGTTCACCCTGACGATGGCGGCACTGATGATTCCCGGCAGCAAGCTGACCGACATCTGGGGCCGCAAACGGTGCTTCGTAATCGGCCTGGCGGTCTACGCGGCCGGCGGGCTGCTGGCGGCGCTCTCGCAGGGACTGCCGCTGCTGGTCGCGGGGTATTCGCTGCTGGAGGGCGTGGGCTCGGCGCTGATGATTCCGCCCATCTACATCCTGGTCACCGTGACTTTCCCCGACGTCAAGTCGCGCGCCCGGTACTTCGGGGTGGTCAGCGGCGCGGGCGGCCTCGGCGCGGCCGCCGGGCCGCTGATCGGCGGGCTGGTGACCAGCGCGATCAGCTGGCGCGCCTCCTTCGGCCTGCAGGTCCTGGTCGTGGCCTGGATCATCGTGCTCGCCCGCAAGATCACCGACCCGGGCCGGCCCGGGCCCGCGCCGCGGTTCGACCTGACCGGGGCGGTGCTGTCGGCCGCGGGCCTGTTCTTCGTGGTGCTAGGGCTGCTGCAGTCCCGGACCTACGGCTTCGGCAAGTCACGGCAGGACTTCTCCATCGGCGCCACGGTGGTGATACCGAAGGGCTCGCTCTCCCCGGTGTGGCTGTACGTGGCGATCGGCGCGCTGTTCCTGCTCTGGTTCTTCCTGGACGTCCGGTCCGGCCAGAAAAAAGGCAGGGACGTGCTGCTGCCCCTCCGGCTGTTCCGCAACAAGGTCGCCAACCTGGGGCTCGGCACCCAAACGGTGCAGTGGCTCGTCCTGCAGGGGTGCTTCTTCACCGTCTCGGTTTACCTGCAGGAGGTCAACCACTACAGCCCGATCCAAACCGGCCTGATGCTCACCCCGGCCACGATCGGGATCCTGGCCGCCTCGGCCGCCGCCGGGCGGTTCGCCCGGCGGCACCCGCAACGATGGCTGATCATCGCCGGGTTCCTGGTCACCGCGGCCGGCCTGATCCTGCTGCTGATCCTGGTCCGGGCACACGCCGGCATCTGGCGCTGGATACCAGGACTGCTGCTGTTCGGCGGCGGGATCGGGACCATGCTGACCTCCTCGGTCAACGTGGTCCAGTCCAGCTTCCCCGACAAAGACCAGGGCGAGATATCCGGCCTGTCCCGCAGTGTCTCCAACCTCGGCTCGTCACTCGGTACCGCCTTGGTCGGATCGGTCCTGGTCGCCGTCAAACTGCCTGAGGGCAAGCCGTTTGCCGTGGCCCTCAGCATGATGCTCGCCATCACCTTGATCGGCCTGGTCATCGCGGTCCTCATTCCCCGTCGGCCGGCCGCGGCGACGGCAGCGGCATCCACGGGCCTGGCGCCCGCGGGCGAATCGCCGGACAGCCAGGCGTGACCACGTGCCCGCGAGACTCCCGCGGGGATAGGAAAAGCCACCTTCCGTTCGGGATGAAAAAGATCTTCTGCCGAACGGAAGGTGGCTTTACCTGGATCTGATGATCAGGATCAGATCGCGCGGACGTGCTCGGCCTGCGGGCCCTTCTGGCCCTGCGTGATGTCGAACTCGACCCGCTGGTTTTCGTCCAGGCTCCGGTAGCCGTTGGACTCGATCGCGGAGAAGTGGACGAAGACGTCCTGACCCCCACCATCGACACTGATGAACCCGAACCCCTTGTCCGAGTTGAACCACTTGACTGTTCCCTGCGCCACGCGCATTTCTCCCTACCTACAGTGAGCCACCGCACCGCGCGGAAGCCCTGGCAGTAAATCCGCGAGCGCGTCATGAAAGCACCTACACAGAAGCTACGACCAGGTGTAGTTAACCATGCCGGGGGGCCAGACCATTCCCGTAGGGGAAGATGCGTTCGTCCCGGGCCGTGAACCGGCAGCGGCCCGCGCCGGCCGGGTTGACCGCGGGGGATCAACGCGAAGGGGTCGCTCCCCAGTGCAGGGACAGCCCGGTGGCGGCGCGGTCCGCGGTGATCTGCATCATGCTGCCGAGGATTGTCGCCCTGTCCGCTACCAGGGCCGTCCCGTCCGGCCCGTAGGTGATCCGGTCGCTGACCAGCACCGGCGCGCCCGCGCCCTCGTCTAGGTGCCGGGCCAGGTCCGCGTCGAGTACCTCCGGCCGGATCGTCTCCGACGCCCGGGCCACTACCGCCCCCGCGTCGGCCAGCGCCGCGTACAACGACGTGGCGGTGAAGTCCACGTCACGCAGCCTGTCCGCGTGCGGCTCGCGTACCCAGGAGACCTGGTGAATCGCCCGGCGGCCGGCAAATGCGCGGACCCGCTCAAGCCGCAGCCCGGTCTCGGTCTCGCGTACCCGCAGCCGGGCCGCGATGCGCGGGGGCACGGGGCGCTGCGCGCGGGCGATCACCGTGGTGCGGACCTGGTGGCCCTGCTCGCGCAAGTCGTCGGCCAAGCTCCGCAAAGATCCCAGCTGGTACGCCAAATGGGGCGGTGCGACAAAGGTGCCCTTGCCCGGCCGCTGGACAATCAGCCCCTCGGCGCCAAGCTCCCGCAGCGCCTGGCGCAGCGTCATCAGGGTGACGCCGTAGGCCGCGCTCAGCTCGCGCTGCCCGGGCAGCGCCTCGCCGGGGGCGTAATGACCATCGCGGATCTTCGCGGCAAGGTCCTCGGCGATCGCCCGGTAGCGTGCCATGCTGCTCCCTTCTCTTCGCCCTTCGCCGCCGACGATCATCGCACGGTGACCGGCGCGGAAAGCGCGGCCCGCAGCGACGCCACGAACGCGCCGACCTCGGCCGGGGCGGCCCCGTCGAGGATGCGGCGCATGACGGCGGCGCCGACGATGACGCCGTCGGCGACCGCCGCCGCCTCGGCCGCCTGTTCTGGTGTGGAGATCCCGAAGCCGAGCAGGACCGGCAGCTCGGTGACCTGCTTGACCCGGGCGGCGAGGGCCGCGGCGGACGGGGCAAGCCGGTCGCGTTCGCCGGTCACGCCCATGACGGAGACCGCGTACACGAAGCCTTGGCTGCGCCGCCCGATCTCGGCCAGACGGTCATCCGGGGTCGCGGGGGAGGCGAGCAGGCTGACCTCGATGCCCGGTGCGGTCAGCCCGGCCAGTTCGTCGAGCGGCAGATCGGGCACGATCAGCCCGGTAACCCCGGCCGCACGGAGGGCGCCGGCGAAGCCCGGCCGCAGCGCGATGTTGGCATACGTGCTCGCGATGAGCGGGATGCCAACGCGGATTGCGGACAGCTCCGCCAGGACGGACGCGGGCGTGACCCCACGGGCGAGCGCCGCGTCGGACGCCTCCTGGATCGTCAGGCCGTCCACCGTGGGGTCGGAGAACGGTAGCCCGACCTCGATCAGGTCAGCCCCGGCGCCGGAGAACGCGGTCAGATAGGCAGCCCAGTCCGGCCGGACGCCTGCGGTGATGTAGGGCATCAGCAGCTTCGTCACAGCTTTGCCTCCGTCATGAGGGTGGTGACGTCCTTATCGCCGCGCCCGGAGAGCGTGACCAGGACGGTCGAGCCGCCGGGCAGGACCGATGTCCCGGCGGCGTGGATCACCCAGGCCAAGGCGTGCGCCGACTCGATCGCGGGCAGTATGCCCTCCGTCCGGGCGAGCCGCATGGCCGCCGCGATCGCTTCCGCGTCGGAGACCGTGACGTAGCTGGCGCGCCCCAGATCCCGCAGGTACGCGTGCTCGGGGCCGACGCCGGGGTAGTCCAGCCCGGCCGCGACCGAGTGCGCCTCCTTGATCTGCCCGTGGGCATCCTGAAGGAATAGCGACTGGAAGCCGTGCAGCACACCGATCTCGCCGTTCGAGGCGCCAGCACCGCCTTCGGCCTCGACACCGACGAGCTTTGCGGCCGTGTCAACGAAGCCCGCGAAGGTCCCCGCCGCGTTGCTGCCCCCGCCGACGCAGGCAACGACGTAATCGGGGACAGCGGCGGCCAGTTCGGCCGCGCACTGCCGCCGGGCCTCGTCGCCGATGACGCGCTGGAACTCGCGCACCATCGTCGGGTAGGGGTGCGGGCCGATGACCGAACCCACGCAGTAGTACGCCTCGTCGGCGTCGGTGACCCAGTGCCGCATCGCCGCGCTGGTGGCGTCCTTGAGGGTTTGGCTGCCAGTGGTCACCGGGACGACCTCGGCGCCAAGCAGCCGCATCCGGAACACGTTGTGCGCCTGGCGTTCCACGTCCCGCTCGCCCATGAAGACCTTCACTGGCAGCCCGAGCAGGGCGCCCGCGGTCGCGGTGGCGACGCCGTGCATGCCCGCGCCGGTCTCGGCGATCAGCCGCGCACGCCCCATGCGCCGGGCCAGCATCGCCTGTCCAAGCACATTGTTGATCTTGTGCGAGCCGGTGTGCGTCAGGTCTTCCCGTTTGAGCAGAACGGTCACGCCAAGTTCGGCCGACAGCCGCAGGGCGGGCGTCAGCGGGGTGGGGCGGCCCGCGTACGCACAGAGCAGCCGGGTGAGGCTGCCACGGAACCCGGGATCGGCCCACGCCTGGGCGAACGCATCCGCCACGGCCTGGCAGGCGGGGATCAGGGATTCCGGCACGTACCGCCCGCCGTAGCCGCCGAACCGGCCGGCCGGCTGGCCGTCGCTTGCGCTGACTGTTATAGAACTCATGATAGAGTTATAGAACAGTTGGAGTGGGCGTGGCAAGCCCGCGGCTCTCCCCGCCAGCCAGCAGATTCCGGCTCAGTATTCGCCCTTGATCACAAAGAAGGAACCGCGGATCACTCCGGCCAGCTTTGACTTCTGGCGCGCGAACTTAAAGCGTGACGCCAGTTCCTCGGGGACTTCCATGCCTTCTGAGAGTTTGAACCCGACCGCGCGTTTCTTCTCGTCCGTGATGCCGTACATCACGTTGATCGACAAGCCGGACTCGTAGAACACGTAAGCCATCCGGAAACCGTCTACCTCGAAAGAAGTCACCTCGAGCGGGGTGGCGGAGATGACGATTCCGCGCTCGTCGGCGAGGACGCGGTTGATCCAGCCGAGCGTCTCCGGCTCCTCGCTGGCGGGGCTCACGGTGAAGACGTGACCGTACTTGTTCTTGTAGTAGCGTGCCTCGTTGGCGCGCAGTCCGGCCAGAGCCGCCGCGACCGGGGACGAGTCCAAGCCGGCGGTGGACACGTTCTCGAAGTCGACGACGTGCGGCATGCGCCCTCCCGATGACGGTCTATGAGGGCAACGGTAGCCGACGGGCGAGCGGGCCCGGCGGCCTACCGGCGGAACGCGGCCCGGGTTGCGGCGGCGGTGGCGCTGAAGTACTCGGCAGGCTCGATGAAGCCCCACTCGCGGAATGGGCGGCCGTTGCTGAGGGCGCGTCGGTAGCCGAAACAGGCCAGGTAGAGCGGCCTGATGTACATGACCGCCTCGAGCCGGCCGAGTTCGTCGTCGGTCGGCTCGATGTGCCCGCGGTAGGCGCTGACGGCGGCGTCGACCCACTCCTGGTTCGGCCGACGTGGGTTCCACGAACCCGTGCCCCACATCAGGTACGCGAAGTCGGCGAGGCGCGGCCCGCGCCCTGACGCCTTCCAGTTGATCGCGACTGGCCCTTGTTCGCTCAGCACGGCGTGGTCGGGGGCGTGCAGGAGATTTCCGTGGAGCAGGCCTTCCGGAAGGCCTTGACCGTCGTCGGCCGAGCGCACTTGGTCGCGGAGCCGCTCGAATCGCTCGCGCCCGGCCGCCGCGACCTTCGTGTCAACCGCATCGAGAAACGACAGGGCGGCCAGCAGGTCCTGACGCGGCGTGCCCGTACGGCTCGGGTCCTCACCGCTGGCTCCGCCCGGGCGGCTCGCCGAATCGTCGTACGGCAGTGCGTGCAGCCGTCCGAGCAGCTCACCCATCATCGCGAACTTCGCGGCACCGTCGGGGAGCTGGACGCCTTCGACCAACCGGGTCACGAGCACCGCGCAGCCTTCGAAGTCAGATACGGCATCATCGGCCGCCAGGCGCTCCGCGGGATAGTCCTGCCGCTCAAGGAATGCGAGGATCGCGGCGTCGCCCTCAACCGCGGCCCGCGGCCGAGCCGGCGGAAACGCGCGGGCGACCCAGGGGCTTCCGTCATTGCGGTCGATGCGGAACACGTAGGTCTTGTGCACGCTGAGCTTTGTCGCCGCGACCGGGTCAATGCCGTAGCGATCCCGGAGATGGGCGAGAAGGCGCTCGGCAACGGGCTCGTGGTCCATCCGCGCGCCGAGACCCTCGATATCCGCCAGCGCTTCGGTGTAGCGCTGCCCAGTCTCCCCTGCGTGGCGCCTGACAACCTTTTTGAAGCTGGCATCCTTGGTCATGACAAGCCTCCCCATGACACCCTCGCCCCCCAGCGGCGCGGTGAAAGGAAGATGGCCTGCGGCAATGACGACCGAGAGGGCGAATCCCCTTTGCCGACGGAACCCCGGCTGGGGCGGATGTTCCACAGCTCGGCGACCGGTCGCCGCCATGAACGCATTTTTCCTGAGGCGCTCGGTCTTCGTCAAGCGCTTCACCCGCGAGATGCGGCGGCCCGGGCCGCGGTGACCGGTGCATTTCCGCCTTCACCGGCGGCGATCTGGTTGATCTGGTGCCAGACCCGGGGATCGGCCCAGTAGCCGGAATGGCCCTCCGGCGATGGCGCTGGCTGCCCGTAGACGTAGTAGCACTCCGCGGGGTCAAGCAGGCCTTGGTCCACTAGCCCGCCGTCAGCCCGGGACAGATCCCCGGCTACCGGCCCGCCGCTGAAGATGGCCTGGGCCCCCGACACCACCCCGGTCCCCGGCTGGCTATCGGCGCAGGTCATCACCCTCACCGCTGGCGCGGCTGAGGTGGGGTACGCGGGGGTCGACACGGACAACCCCAAGGCTGCCGCGGGGCCGGCCTACCAGGAGGCGATCACCATCAACGCCGACACCGGCATCCCGCTGCAGGTCGCCGGCGGGCCGGCCGGCCGGGTCGCCGTGACCGTCAGCTACGTGGTGACCAGGGTCAACCTGGCCGACATCGCCGCCGGCAAGTTCTGACCTGCCGTATCGGCCAGCGATCCCCGGCCAGAGCACACCCTGGCCGGGGATCGCCCTTGTCGGCGGTAGTGACCGCTTCGTGGTGAACTCCCTGGGTTCAATACCCTGAGCCTGGTTCTGGCGCTCGCTACCCGGGCTGTGACCCGCTCGCGGCGGCGGTCAGCGCGGTCGCCTCGGCCCGCCACTTCTGATGGATCCTGAACCGGATTCGATGGGGCCGCCCCTGCTGGTCCCGTATCAGTGCCCTGACCGAGAAGTGCGTGATGCCGTGGTCCGGCGGACTGAAGCAGATCGCCTGACGCGGCACCGTACCCAGCGTGCGAGTAGGCGTGTTGCTGAATCTCTTAATCCCCACGAAGATCACGTAGTTGGTCGTGAGCAGGACATACACCGGGGTACCGGTCGAATCGGCGAATGGGATCTGCCCGCGCTCGTCCACGAACAGCCCCTGCAACCGCTCCCCGGGCGGAGCGAACTCAGCCAGGCGGCTGCCGAGCTCGTCGCGTATCGCGGTCTTGCTCACAAGCATGCGATCCACGATACGACGGGGACGGGCTGTTATTGCTGGTCCTGCTCAGCTGGCGGCTCGTCTGTGTCTTCCGGCGCGTCCCGCCCGGCGGGCGCGAGAGCAGGCGTCCGCTCAAACATGTAATACACGGCCACGAGCCCGGAAAAGCCGAGCGCGGCCGGCGCGCTGAGGAAGGCGCCGCCGATGACCAGCAGGTAGGCCAGCCCTCCGCAGGTGAACCGCAGCCGAACCGCCCAGCGCCGACCCGGCGGCACCGCGGCGTGGGTGCGCCCCTCGCCCAGCGACCACTCCAGCATCGAGGCGAACCCGACCGACATCCCCTCGAGCACTATGCCGTAGACCGCGACCGCGACCTTGGCGTCGAAGCCCCCGTGCGCGAGGTAGTCGGCCACCGTCACGGTGGCGAACGGGACAAGCACGACGAACAGCAGGAGTACGAGGTTCAGGAACAGCAGCAATCGGGACACGGCCGCGACGTTGGATAGCAGCGCATGGTGGTTAACCCAGATGATCCCGATGGTGAAGAAGCTGATCAGGTACGCGACAAAGGCCGGCCACCGGTCCGCCAGCTGGTCCGCAAGCGATCCGTGGCCGGGCCCGTCCACCGGGAGGTTCAGCGCCAGCAGGGTGATGGCGACAGCGAACACCCCGTCGCTGAACGCCTCGAGCCTGCCGCGGTTCATGGTCAGCAGCCGGGCTCAGCGATCATGCGGGCCAGCCTATCCCGCCGGCCGCCGGAGCACCGTGATGGGCTCTCCGCGCCGGACCGGCCCGCCAGAGATGACCTCGGCGTAGACGCCGACCTGCGCGTTGTTGTGCTGGGCGGCGGTGCGCAGGATTCCGGAATCCTTCGGCAGGTCGCCCTGCGGAAGCGTGGTCATGACACAGCGGCCAGTCGCCATAGTCACGCGAAGGCGGACATGCTCGCCAATGAGGATCTCGTGCCCCACCCAGTCGTTCTCCACGAAGCCGGTCGAGTCCGGTCCGGTGGCGACAATGATGTTCGGCCGGAACCTGCGGGGCTCGAACCTGCCCTCCGGGTAGAGGGACCGCAGCCGGTCGAGGGTTGCGGTGGTCACCAGGTGAACGACGGCCGCGTCGAAGAACGTCCCGGCAGGCAGGTCGAACGACGCCACCTCGTCGTCGTCGATCACGTACTCCTCGGCGGCCGCGGCCGGCAGCGCGGCGGACAGGGTGACCTCGCGGCCGAGCGCTTCGGACAGCAGCTGCGGCAGACCGTCCTCATCCGTTGTGGCAGAGCTGCCGCCCGGCATGGTGACCCGCACGGCGGGCAGCGCTGAGCCCGCGCGCGGCGGCTCGGTGTAGGCGGCGCGGAAGTAGAAGAACCCGGGCCACTTGCGGGGGTTCTTCGCGCCCGCGACCCTTCCGGTCGCCGGGTCGATGACTGCGAACTGCCTGTCGCCAAGCAGCCCGCCCGCCGTGATGTCGGCGGCGTTGAGCTCCTCCCCCTGCATCGATTTCACGGGGTAACGCCACAGTGTGGCGACGGAATATGCAACACCCACAGTCGTCATGCATCCAGGGAACGCCGACAGGATTACGGGCGCAAGCATCCGCCGTCAGACGGCGTGAACACCTCATTAACCGCGATTCGGCCGGGCCGCCAGGCTCACCCGCACCGTCCAGCTGTGTTCAGGTGTTCTACTGGAGTTGGTGGCCGCAACGGCGTGCTGAAGGCACGCTTGTTCCCAAGGACGAGACAGCGTTCGCCGGAGGTGCTTGTGCGTAACAAACTCGTTGTCGCGGTGGCCATCGCGCTCGCGGCGATCGGAACGGTGGGCGGCGTGACGGCCGCGTCCCCGGCCGCAGCTGCTTCGCGTCCCTGTGGTACCGCGACCAGGCCACCCGCTTACAAGCACGTCGTCTGGATCTGGATGGAAAACCACAGCCTCCGCGACATCATCGGCAACAAGTCCCAGGCGCCGTACCTCAACTCTCTCGCCGCGAGCTGCGGACTGGCCACCAACTACCACAACACCACACACCCCAGCCTGCCCAACTACCTCGCTGCCACCTCCGGTCTCGCTCAGTCTGACCTGCCGTTCCTGTCCTACCTGGACTGCAGCCCCTCGCTGATCTGCGACACCTCGGCCCGGAGCATCTTCGGGCAGGGCGAGACCTGGAAGGCCTACCAGGAATCCATGCCAGCCAACTGCGACAACTCGGACTCCGGCGAGTACACGGTGCGGCACAACCCCGCGGCCTACTACACGTCGCTCTCCAATTGCGCCAGCCGCGACGTCCCTTACACCCAACTCAGGGCCGATCTGGCCCGCAACGCCTTGCCCGCGTTCTCGTTCATCACCCCGAACCTGATCGATGACATGCATGACGGCACCATCGCCCAGGGGGACGCATGGCTGGCCAGGAACCTACCGGCGATCTTGAACAGCCCTGAGTACCAGGGCGGGACCACCGCCGTATTCATCACCTGGGATGAAGGCTCCGGCGGGTACCCGATCGAGGACTGCGACGACCCGGGGGTCACCGATACGAGCTGCCTGGTGCCAACGATCGTGATCAGCCCGAGCACTCCGGCCGGAACTGCCTCCCGGACGTTCTTTGACCACTACTCGCTGCTGGCCACTGCCGAGCAACTACTCGGCCTGCCCAAGCTCCGCTCGGCGTCGTCAGCCGCGACTATGACCGCCGCCTTCCACCTGTGATCGGCCTACGTCAAACCGGGCGTGGGGACGTTCGGCCCTAGACGGCCTTCGTCGCCCGGAGGGAGCCTTGTGCTGAGGCGAGTGTGCCGAGGTGCAGGCAGATGACAGAGGTTAGACCAATCACGCCGGACTCTCCGGCGGCCGTCATCAACCGGGAGCTGAGCTGGCTTAGCTTCGCCCGGCGGGTGCTGGCGCTGGCCGAAGACTCGAGGTCGGCGCCGACATGCCCACTGATCTGCGGAATTGGCTCGCGGCTGAGCTCGGCGCCGATCCTGCCGACGTCATCGCGACTCCCGGGCTGCTTGGCCTCGGCGACCTCATGGACCTGCCCGTGGAAGGCCATGCCGAGCTGCGTGATGCTCCGCACGAGCCGGTGACTCATCCGCGGCTGCGGGGCCTCGACCCCACCGACCCGGCCGCGGTGTTTGACGAGATCGGCCGCGGCGATCTCCTGGTGCACCTGCCTTATCACAGCTTCGATACCTCGATCTTGCGGTTCCTGCAGAGCGCCGCCGTCGATCCTGCCGTTCTGGCGATCAAGCTCACGATCTACCGCACCGGCCGCCGCTCCCCGATCATCCAGGCGCTCAAGGAGGCCGCCCGCCGCGGCAACCAGGTGGCGGTCCTCGTTGAGATCACGGCACGCTTCGACGAGGCGCCCAACATCAGCTGGGGCAAGGAGCTCGAAGAGGCGGGAGCTCACGTCGCGTACGGCGTGGAGCGCGTCAAGACGCACATCAAGCTGGCCCTGGTGGTACGTGAGGAGCCAGACGGCATCCGCCGGTACGTCCACGTCGGCACGGGAAACTACCACGAGGGAACGGCCCGGCTGTGAGGCCGAACACGCCCGTGCCTGACGCCCCTGCGGTATCTGGGCCAAGATGAACCAGCTCCAGGATTCCCAGATGATCCGGGAGCTCTACCAGGCCAGCCTGGCCGGCGTCCCCATCGCCTGCAACGTGCGCGGCCTGTGCTGCCTGCGGGCAGGGGTCCCGGGGGTGTTGCCGACGATCAAGGTCTTCAGCACCCTCGGGAGATTCCTGGAGCACAGCAGGATCTACCGATTCGAGAACGGCGGCACGCCCGAGTTCTTCATCGGCTCGGCGGACTGGATGACGCGCAACCTATCCCGGCGGATGGAGGTTGTCGCCCCCGTCTGCGATCCGGTCATCAAGGCCGAACTTGAGACCATCCTGCGGACGTACGAGGAGGACAACTGCTCGGCCTGGGACATGCAGCCAGACGGCGGGTACCTCCTCAGGCATCCGGCCGCGGGCGAGTACCGGATGGGTGCTCAAGAGGTGTTCATCGAACGCGCGGTCAAGCCCGGGCTCAGCGTGGGCTTCCCTGACGTATTCAGCAGACTGTGCGGAGGCCCGCGGCGGTGAACGCCGCGCGGACCTCGTCTATTTGCCCGGCCGTGGGCGGGTGTGCCTCTCCGCAGGGGTAAGGCAGGCCGAGCTCGGCGTATTTGACGGCGCCGAGCTGGTGGAACGGGAGTATGTCGACCCGTTCGACGTTGCCTAGCGAGGCGGTGAATCCCGCGATAGCGGCGACGTCACCGGGGTCGTCGGTCCAGCCGGGGACGAGAACGAAACGCACCCAGACGGTCTGGCGGCGGGCGGCGAGCCGACGGGCGAACGCGAGCGTCGGGGAGGTGCCGCGGCCGGTCACCCGCCGGGCGATGGCCTGGTGGTAGGCCTTGATGTCGAGCAGGACAAGGTCGGTGGCGTCCAGCAGCGCATCGTCGGCCCGGTAGCCGAGGTAGCCGGAGGTGTCGAGCGCGGTGTGCAGGCCGAGTTCCTTAGCGCCGGTCAGGACGGCGCGGGTAAACGCTGGCTGCAGCAGCGGCTCACCACCGGAAACGGTCAGCCCGCCACCCGCGGCCCCGATGAACCGCCGGTACCGTCCGGCCCGGGCGAGCAGGTCGGCGGCGCTCATCCGCTGCCCGTCCCGGCCGTTCCAGGTGTCTGGGTTCTGGCAGTAGACGCAGCGCAGCGGGCAGCCCGCGGTGAAGACGACGAACCGGGTGCCGGGGCCGTCGACGCCGGTGGATATGTCCCAGGAATGCACCGAACCAGTGACCTCGGCCGGGGCTTGAGAGGCGATGGCCTGCGCTCGCACGCCGCCCGGCTTGATGACGGCGGTCATGGTTACGCCGCCTCGTGGAAGGTGCGGCTGACGACGTCGAGTTGCTGTTCCCGGCTGAGCCGGACGAAGTTGACCGCGTAGCCGGAAACCCGGATAGTCAGCTGCGGGTAGTTCTCCGGGCGGTCCATCGCGTCGAGCAGGGTGGCGCGGTCGAGCACGTTGACGTTCATGTGGAACCCGCCGCAGGAGACGTACCCGTCCAGGACGCCGACGAGGTTACCGACTTGTTCCGCCCGGGTGCGGCCGAGGGTGGCCGGGGTGATCGACTGGGTCAGCGAGATCCCGTCTTCGGCCTCGCTGTAGGGGAGCTTCGCCACCGATAGCGCACTGGCGACCAGGCCGTGCCGGTCGCGGCCGTTCATCGGGTTGGCGCCCGGGGCGAACGGCTGGCCGGCTGGCCGTCCGTCCGGGGTGCTGCCGGTGTGCTTGCCGTAGACGACGTTGGAGGTAATGGTCAGCACCGACTGGGTGTGCAGCGCGCCGCGGTATGTCTGGTGCTCCCGCACCTTGTCCATAAAGGTCCGCACCAGCCAGACGGCGATGTCGTCGGCGCGATCGTCATCGTTGCCGTAGGCCGGGAACTCGCCCTCGGTCACGTAGTCGACGATGAGGCCGGTGCCGTCGCGCACTGGCCGCACGGCCGCGTACCTGATCGCGGCGAGGGAGTCGGCGGTGACCGACAGGCCGGCGATGCCGCAAGCCATCGTGCGCAGCACACCGTAGTCGTGCAGCGCCATCTCCAGCCGCTCGTAGGCGTACTTGTCGTGCATGTAATGAATGACGTTGAGCGCGTCGACGTAGGTCTTCGCGAGCCAGCCCAGCATTGTGTCGAGCCGCGCGACGACCTCGGCGTAGTCGAGTACGTCGCCGGTGAGCGGTGGCAGAGCCGGGCCGACCTGGTCGCCGCTGATCTCATCGCGGCCGCCGTTGATCGCGTACAGCAGGGTCTTGGCCAGGTTGACGCGGGCGCCGAAGAACTGCATCTGCTTTCCGACTTCCATGGCAGAAACGCAGCAGGCGATGGCGGTGTCGTCACCCCACCGGGCGCGCAGCAGATCGTCGGACTCGTACTGAATCGAGCTGGTGTCGATGGAGACCTGCGCGCAGAACCGCTTGAACCCGGCCGGCAGGGCCGGGGACCACAGTACGGTCAGGTTCGGCTCAGGTGCGGGGCCGAGGTTGTACAGCGTCTGCAGGTAGCGGAAGCTGGTCCGGGTCACCAGCGGGCGCCCGCCGCGGTCGATGCCGCCGATCGACTCGGTCACCCAGGTCGGGTCGCCGGAGAACAACTGGTCATACTCTGGCGTGCGCAGGAACCGGACGATACGCAGCTTGATGATGAAGTCGTCGATGAGCTCCTGCGCCTCGGTCTCGCTGAGCCGCCCGGCCCGCAGGTCGCGCTCAAGGTAGATATCCAGAAACGTCGACGTGCGGCCGAGCGACATGGCCGCGCCGTTCTGCTCCTTCACCGCGGCGAGGTACGCCAGGTAAAGCCACTGGATCGCCTCACGGGCGGTGGCCGCGGGACGGCTGACATCGCAGCCGTAGGAGGCGGCCATCTGGGTCAGCTCGCCGAGCGCGCGAATCTGCTCGGCGAGTTCCTCGCGGTCCCGGATGATCTCTTCGGTGGATGGGCGGGCGTCCAGGGCGGCCTTCTCAGCGCGCTTGACCGCGATGAGCCGGCCGACGCCGTATAGCGGCACCCGCCGGTAGTCGCCGATGATGCGGCCGCGCCCGTAGGCGTCGGGCAGGCCGGTGATGACGTGGGAACGGCGGGCGGCGAGCACATCGGCCGGGTAGGCGTCGAATACGCCGTCGTTGTGGGTCTTGCGGTACTTGGTGAAGATCTCCCGTACGGCCGGGTCCAAGGTGTAGCCGTAGGCGGCGAGGCCCTTCTCCACCATCCGCAGCCCGCCATTGGGCATGATCGCGCGGCGCAGCGGAGCGTCGGTCTGCAGCCCGACGATCAGCTCATGCTCCCGGTCGATGTATCCGGGAGCATGAGCCGTGATCGACGCCGGGGTGCGGGCGTCGACGTCGTAAATGCCGCGCGCACGCTCCTGCGGGAACATCCCGGACAGCAGCGCCCACAGCGCGCCGGTGCGCTCCGTGGGCCCGGCCAGGAACGCCGCGTCGCCGGTATAGGGAGTCACGTTGGCCTGAATGAAGTCATGCACGTCGACGAGGTCCTGCCAGCGACCGCCGGTGAAGCCCGGCCACCGGCCAGTCGGTGTGGCAGCCGCTTCAACCTGGATTGACTCGGTGGTCGCGCTCACGGTCGTTCCTCTCCGCGCAGCGGAACCCCGCGGCGCCAGTCGTACTGGTCTAGACCTTTCGCTATTACCCAGCATGATCCGGGAGGCTTGCCGCGGCCTAGAGACCTTTCGCCCCTCAGGCAAGGACGGATGCCCCTGGGCGCCGGGACGTGCGCCCCTGACCGTTATCGGGCGGTACGCCTAGCGTTGCAGGTGAAGAAGCAGGTCCGCGCAAGGAGGAGAGCAAGATGCCAGGAATCATCGTCGGTGTCGACGGCTCTGATCATTCCTGCCGCGCCCTCGAGTGGGCGATCAGGGAAGCGTCGGTCCGTCATTCACCGCTCACCGTGCTGACCGTCCAGCAGCCGGCCACGGGGTACTGGGGTGTGGGTGCCGCCGTTCCCATCCCCTACCCATACGATCAGGACCTGGCCAGGCTGGCACTCAAGATGGCCGAGGAAGAGACGAACAGCACGCTCGAGAAGGTTGGTCGCGAGTGCCGGCCATCGTCGGTCACCGTCCGGGCCGTCGTCGCCTTCCCCGCCGAGGCGCTTCTTGAGGCGGCCGCTGACGCGGACCTGCTCGTCGTCGGCTGCCGCGGCGCCGGCGGGTTCAAGCGGCTGCTGATGGGCTCCGTCAGCACCCAGGTCACCCAGCACGCCCACTGCCCGGTTGTGGTCATCCCCGCCACGTAAACATGATTTAGGGTGGTCGGCGTAGGCTTACGGCCCGGTTGTGGCGGGTGGAATGTCTGCCCGCTGGGAGGGGTGTGCTCCATCACTGGATATCCGCGTTTCGGGGAAGTGCTGCGCGGTCATCGTCGTGCGGCGCGTCTGACGCTAGAGCAGCTCGCCGAAGTGTCGGGGGTCAGCGTCCGGACTTTGTCGGATATGGAGCGCGGACGGAGCAAGGGGCCACAGCACCGGACCGTAACCGCTTTGGCGGATGCGCTAATGCTGGCGGGGGATACTCGCAAGCAGTTTATTGAGCTGGCGCGTGATGGCCGGCTGCAGGATCACTGGACACGTCCCGCTGGTGTGTGCGAGCTGCCACGGCTGGTTGACGACTTCACCGGCCGCGGCGCCGAGCTGGCCTGGATCAGCGAGCTAGCGTATGCCGAGAGTTCGCAGGGTGCCGGTGTGGTGGGCCTCATCACAAGCTCGGGGGGCATGGGTAAAACCACGCTCGCCGTCCGGGCCGCCCATGGGCTGCGGCCGAGCTTTCCTGGTGGAGTGTTCTTCCTCGATCTGCTTGGTATGGCCCAACAGCCCATGGCCGCCGGTGACGCGCTGCGGCTGCTGCTTCGCGCGCTCGGTGCCGCGGATGAGCAGGTCCCGGGTGATATCCAGGGGCGCGCTTCGCTGTACCGGTCGCTGCTGCGGGACAGGCGCGCCCTGGTCGTTCTGGACAATGCCGGGTCGGAGGAGCAGGTGCGCCCGCTGCTGCCGGGTGAGAGCGCGAGCCGGGCGCTGATCACTTCCCGGCCGCTGCTGGCCGGCCTGGAGGGCGTACGCCGGCTCATTCTCGGGCCCCTGGCCTTGCCGGAGGCCAAGGAGCTGCTGACCGGGATCCTGCGTGAACGTGCCGACTCCGACGAAGAACCGGCGCTTACCAGGCTCGCCGAGTTGTGCGAGGGCCTGCCTCTGGCGCTGCGGATCATCGGGAACCGGCTGGTCAGCCGGCCCGGATGGGATGCCGCCGAACTCGCCGCCCGGCTGGCGGACGAGGAGCGCCGTCTGGATCAGTTCAAGGCTGGCGACCTGAAGGTCGCCAGCGCGTTCGAGACGTCCTACGAGCAGCTCGCGCATTCCGCCCGGCGGATGTTCCGGCGGCTGGCCGTGGTACCTGGCCGGGACTTCGACGCCCCCCTCGCGGCGGTCGCGGGTGGGATGCCGGCCGGCGACGCCTGGGACGCTCTGGACGAGCTCGTCGACCTCGGCCTGCTGCAGGACAGCACCGCGGGCCGGTACCGGTTCCATGATCTGGTCCGCTTCTTTGCCCGTGCACGGCTTCAGGAGGAGTCGGTGGCCGAGCGTGAGGCACTGACCGGGACGGTGACATCGTGGCTGCTGCGGATGGCAACGACGGCCGGGCGGTGGTTCGAGCCCGGTTTCGGCGGTCCCGCCCGGCCTGACCCGGATCTCGCCATCGTGTCCTCCACCGAGGATGCCGAGCTGTGGCTGCGCGTGAACGCGGACAACTGGCTGGGTGCCCTGCGGTCGGCGGCGGTCAGCGGACAGCACTCCCTGGTCCTGGATTGCACGGAGTCGATGCACTGGTTCTGCGACCGGTGGCCGCATGCCCCGCACTGGCACGAGGTGTTCAACCTGGGCACGGAGGCTGCCGCCGCGCTTGGTGATCTGCCGCGGCAGGCGGCCCAGCTGAACCATCTGGCCTGGGTGCACTGGGTGCAGCCCAGCGACCCCGAGGCCACCCTGCGGTACGCGACGCAGGCGCTTGACCTGGCGACCCGGAGCGGCGCCACAGCCCAGATCGCCGCATCACACCAGTACACCGGGCGAGCGCAGCTCACGCTCGGACGACTCGCCGAGGCTGCCGCCTCGGCGTCCCAGGCGGCGGAGACGTTCAAGACCCTCGGTGACATCGGCTCCTACGTCCAGTGCCTCTTCCTCATTGGACTCTGCCGTCGTGATGAGGAACTCTACGGCGAGGCGCTGGATTACTTCCGCAAGACCCTGGCCCTGATCGACGACGAGGAGTTGGAGATGACACCGACCCTGGCCGCGCAGAGCCGGCCGTACGCGCTGCTCTGGATCGGCCAGTGCCTGGGAGCTCTCGACCGCCGGACCGAAGCGATCACCACGCTGACCGAGGCGATCGGTCTCATGGAGGCGCTCCCGCCGGACTTCCGGCAGGCCGATGCGCTGGAGTCGCTGGCGGCGCTGCTGGCCGAGGATGGCCGCACCCGCGAGAGCCGCCGCGCCTATGCGCGGGCGGCGGAGGTCTTCAAGGCGATCGATGACGCCGAGGCGAGCGGCCGCTGTGCCGCCCTTGCCGCCTCCTGATCTCGTCGTGCGCCGCGGCCTGGTCAATTCTGCGCGTCAGTTCTGCGTGCTGGTCTGCCTGTTCTGGCCGGTTCCCCGCCGGTTGACTTGAGCACACCGGGACGGGCGTAAAGGCCTGTCCCTTCAGGTCAGGAGCGATCATTGGCAATCAGGAACATCGTGCTCGTGCACGGGGCCTTCGCGGACGGATCGGGGTGGCAGGGCGTCTACGACCTCCTCACCGCTGACGGCTACCGGGTAGCAGTCGTGCAGAACCCCACCCTGTCATTGGCGGGCGACGTCACCGCCACCCGCCAGATCCTCGACGGCCTCGGCGGCCCGGCCGTGCTGGTCGGCCACTCCTACGGCGGCGCCGTCATCACCGAGGCCGGCAACCACCCCAACGTCGCCGCGCTCGCCTACATCGCGGCGTACGTGCCCGACCAGGGCGAGTCGCTCAGCACGCTGATTGCCGAAGCGCCGGCCGACGTGCCGGCCCCGCCGATCCTGCCGCCCAAGGACGGGCTCCTGTTCCTGGACCGGGACAGGTTCGCGGCCGCCTTCGCCGCCGATGTGCCCCAGAAGCTGGCGGCGTTCATGGCCGACTCTCAGGTCGGGTTTGGCATCGACGCGCTGAACGCGGCGATCTCAGAGCCGGCCTGGCGGGCCAAGCCGTCCTGGTACCTGCTCACCACCAACGACCGCATGATCCCGCCGCCCTCCCAGCGCGTCATGTCCGAGCGGGCCAAGGCGACCGTCACCGAGACTCCAGCCAACCACGCCGTCTACGTGTCCCACCCGGCCGTCGTGGCCGCTGTCATCACCCAGGCCGCCCAAGAGCACTAAGTTCCTGCGAAAGCGTTGAAATTACGCCCTGCGCTGCAACGATGGGCGGGACGCCTTGTTATAGCGCAGGGCGACGGCGTACAACGATTAATGTCCATGTCAGCAGGATGGTGTTGTGGTCGGGCACTACGGGAACTTCTTCATCGCAAGCGCGGGCGCGTCCGCTGCCATCTTGGGGCTGCTGGTCGTCGCCGTCTCCGTCGTCAACGCGGATGACTCGGACGCCACCACCCGGGAGCGGCGAACGGTGTTGGCCGGCACCGCGTTTGTTGCCCTGGTAGACATCTTCTTCGTCTCGATCGTGGCCCTGACCGGTGGCTCAGTCGCCCTGGGGCTATCAAGCCTCGCAATGGCAGCGGTCGGCCTGCTGTCCACCCGACGGATGATACCGAGGGCAAAGCGGGCTGGAAATTTCTCCCGCGGCTTTCCAACCAGAAAGCTGAATATCGCCTTCGCGTCGATTTCCGCCGGAGGCTACGCAGTGCAGCTCGGTCTCGCCCTAGCGCTCTTGGCGAACACCCAGAGTGCCAGGCTGCAACATGCTTTGGTCCTCGTCATTGTGGCTTTGTATTGCAGCGCCCTTGGTCGGGCATGGGAGGTCACCGGCATTACCCGGCGGGAATAAGGAGCCGCCTCGAGACCGATGCCGGCGCATATTTTGGATGTAGCGCTAGCTGTCTTCATCCCCTGGGACGTTTGCCCCTTCGGCGTGTTGCTCAGGCGCACCCTTGACCGCGATCGCCGCGTGGGACTCGAGAGCCGCGTCGAAGAGCTCAGCCACCGACTTGCGGATCTCCTCGCGCAGAGACGCCCTGTCCCGACAGAGGTTCTCGATGTTCCGCTGGTAAAAGACGAACCTCGTCCCGAAGGAGACTCGCGAGCGTGCCCCGGCGGCGAAGTCCCCGCCCAGCCCGCCAAACTGACTGTCAGAATCGCCGCCCCCAGTGCTTGGCCCTTCCAGATGCCACCGGCGATCCGGATCTACGCCCCGCTCGACCCGCGACTTGTCCGGCAGCCACACCACGTCCACAGGCTCGCCGGAGGAACCGCCCGCCTCGGCGTCATGGACCCTGATCTGTGCATCAACCGTCGCCTGGAAGTCAGCACCGGCCATCCGGTACGGCACCACCCAGGTGCCCGAACCGGAGCTCAGCGCCGCAGCGGCGGCGAAGTCGGCCCGCCCCGCCTCAGGGTTGTCCGCGTCCAGCCAGACCTTGATCTGGCCGCGGAGCGCCCACCCAGGAGCGAACCGGCTGGCCAATTTCAGAAGGTCATTGAGGCGCTCGCCCGCCTCCTCGAATCGAGCCTGACGGTACAGCGCGACCGACAGGCGCCAGAGCGCCTGGGCAGACGCCGGATCAGCGTCAGCCGCCGCCTGGGCGGCCCGGCGTGCATCCTCAAAATGCCCAAGCCACCACAGCGCCTCCGAGGCGAGCACGAGCGATGCTAGCCGGACCGCGGGCACCGGATCCCCCAGGTGACGATGGGCCACCCACAAGGCGCCAAGCGGATGATCGGGGCAACTGCGCGTGTGTTCCCGCAGCGTCTCCAGGGCATCCTCCGCCGATTCCCGGCCATCATGGCGGTGTTCGGCGGGAACAAGGTTGAGCCACCGTGCCGCGGCGCCTCTCAGCGGCTCGTCTAGTTCGAAGTCGGGCGCTTTGTGGTTCGCCACATAGCCGGGGCCGGAGTGGTGGGACGGTCGGGGCCCTGGCGTAACGGAAGGTGTCACATCATCTCCAGGCATGGGGCACATGATCGTTTCCTCGCCCCGGGCCGCGCCCGCTGGAAGGGGCAGGATGTCCGTCCCACTCTAGCGGGCCGACGCGCGGTGCCGGAGCCGCCAGGTCCTCGGTGCCGGCTCCTCCCGGATCGACCGCGACAGGTCCGGCGAGACTGGTACGGGGGCGTCGAGGGTACGGGGCCGATGCGCAGAGTGCGCGCCGTACCGATCGCGGAAAGGGTTGTCTCGTGGCAGAACATGCGCCCCGCATTGACTACGCCAACCTGCCGGATCCCGCCGAAGGCCTCGTGGTGACCACGTTCATCACCGTTCGCAGCATCGCGCGGTCCCGGGATTTCTACTCGCGGGTGCTTGGCGGCGCCGTGGTCATGGAGGAGAACCCGTGCGTCGTCAAGCTGGCCAACTCGTGGATCCTCATGAACCCCGGCGGTCCGCCCACGCCGGACAAACCAGGCATCACGGTGGCCGACTACGAGCCCGGCGAGATGACCTCGATCGTCGTGCGGCCGGGATGTCACACTCCGCGGCCCGGTCCCGTCCACTTCCGTCAGTAGTAATCGTCGCGGTAGAGGTGGACAGATGAAGATCGCGGTGGCAGGCGGAACGGGCGTCGCCGGACGCTGGGCGGTCGAGGCGCTGCGGGCCGATGGTCACGAGGCGATCGTGATCGCCCGTTCGGCCGGCGCTGACCTGGTGACGGGGGACGGCCTTGAGGCCGCGCTCGCGGGCGCCGAAGCGGTGATCGACGCGACCAACGTCGCGTCGTCGGGCAAGCGGGCCAGCAGCGAGTTCTTCGCGGCAACGGCACGGACGCTGATGCGCACGGCGGCCGTGGCGGGTGTGCGGCACATCGTCGCGCTCTCGATCATCGGGATAGACCGGGTGCCGTACGGCTACTACCAGGGCAAGCTGCGCCAAGAGCAGGTCCTTCAGGAGTCGCCTATGCCGGTAAGCATCCTGCGCGCGGCGCAGTTCCACGAGTTCGCCCGGCAGTACCTGGCCAAGATGCCCGGGCCTGTCGTGATCGTCCCCCGCTGGCGTGCCCAGCCGGTCGCCGCCCGCGAGGTCGGCGCCGCGCTGGCCAGGATCGCCGCTGGCGATCCAGTGGCCAGGTCGGAGCTCGCAGGCCCGCGGGAAGAGATGATGGCGGACATGATCCGCCAGGTCGTCCGCGCACGCGGGGACAGACGCCTCGTCGTCTCGGTGCGGCTGCCCGGCGCGGCGGGCAAGGCCATGGCGGCGGGCGGCGGGCTGCCCGGCAAACCGGGGCCGCGCGGGACGCAGACCTTCGCCGACTGGGTGATCGAGCAGCGGGCACGGGGCACGCTGTGACGACAGAGCCGGACCTGCTCGCCGCCGCCTTCAGCCAGGCGCGGCCGAGGCTGGTCCGCGTGGCGTACGCGATCCTCGGCAGCCACAGCGAGGCCGAGGACGTCGTCGCTGACTGCTGGTTCCGGCTGGCCGCCGCGGATGCGGATGAACCAGTGCGCGATGTGGAGGCCTGGGCGGTCGTGGCCGTGTCGCGGATGGCGCTTGATGTGCTGCGGTCCGCCCGGGTCAGGCGGGAGCGCTACGTCGGCTCATGGCTGCCAGAGCCGGTGGTCACCTCGCTCGATCAGGCGGCTGCGGACCCGGCGGACAAGGTGACACTGGCCGACGAGGTCAGCTACGCGATCCTGGTGGTGCTTGAGACTCTGTCGCCGGCCGAGCGGACCGCGTTCGTCCTGCACGACCTGTTCGGCGTGCCGTTCGATGAGGTGGCGGCCATCGTCGGCCGGGCGCCGGCGGCCGTCAGGCAACTCGCCTCCCGCGCCAGGCGGCACGTCCGCGGGCAAGCCCCCTGGCCGCCATCGGCCGACGTGGCCGAGCACCGGCGCGTGGTCGAGGCGTTCGCCTTGGCGGCGGCCTCAGGCGACCTGGCGACGCTGATCCGCGTGCTCGACCCGGACGTGGTCCTGGTCAGCGACGGCGGCGGCCTGGTCTCGTCCGCCCGCAAGCCTGTCCTCGGCGCGGACCGGGTCGCCCGCTTCCTGCTCGGCGTCCTCACCAGGGAACAGCCAGGCGACGTGATCGACCGCGTCGTCGTCAACGGCGCGCCGGGGTTCGCCGTCTACCGGCAAGGCGAACTCGTCACCGTCGTCTCCGTGACAGTGGCAGCTGGCCGGGTATCCCGCCTGGACCTGATCCGGGCCCCCGGCAAACTGCCACGCCTAGTCAGGTAAGACCACCTTTCGTTCGGAGAATCAAAAACAGTCGCCAGAACGGCCCGTGGTTTCACCTAAGACCGCCGAGCCCCACGCGGACTACCGGTTGAGCTGTTGGCCGGTGACGCCCCAGACCAGCTGGTCGATCGGGTCCGGCTCCGGCACAGCGAGGTTTACCCAGGTCAGTGCCTGGAGGAAGATCGGCAGGTTGGCGGTGTTGGCGTCTGGCAGCAGCACCGGGACGATGGCGCAGTTCCGGTCGACGGACTGCTGAATGAACGCGTAGATCTCCCTCATCTGCCATGAACCGCGCTGCGCGCCGATGACCACCGCCGCTGCCGGGACGCGGGCGATGATTTCCTCTAGCTCCGGCTGCCAGGGAGCCCCCGGCCGGAGCTGGCGCTCGTCCATCCACGGCCGCAGGCCGCGGTTCCGGAGCTGCCGGGCCAGTGAGCGGACGGCGCCCCTGTCCGGCGAGTGATAGGACAGGAAGACGTCGTACTCCGCAACATTCTCTTTTCCCCGCAGCACCGCGGTTTTCCCCCGCAGCACCGCAGTGGCGGCCTCAATCTCCCGGCCGGCATCCGCTGAAGCGTCCATCTGCGCGGTCGACTGATCGGTGCCGTTCGCCTCGTAGTCGTCCCGCAACGGGACTCTCTTCTCGCAGACTGGGCACAAGATGCTCAGTCGACCGCGGCGATTGACCTCATGGACCATCTCCGAGGTAAACGCCACGCCACAGTCCGGGCAACTGTACTGGCGTTCCCTGGTGATGGTTCCTGGCGTGGCCCAGCGCTCGAGGTGCGTGTGCACGAAGCGCTCGAACTGCTTCCGGGTGTCGTCAGGTACCCGGTCGTACCCGATCAACAGTTCGGCTTCGCCCTCGACTTCGAATCTCAGGGCGACGGTGCAGGTGCCCTCCGCGGCGGCGAACCTAGCCGCCGACTGCCAGGTGTCCACTCTCCTGAACCGGTCGCTGCGGGTAAGCCGGACGATCAAGGTCGCGTAGATGTTCTCTATCGGACCTTCGAATCGGAAGACGACCCCGCCCCCGTTGGGTATCTCGGACGTCGGCAGGTCGCGTCGGTAGGCCGAGGGGAAGACCAGCTGAACGCCGTCCTTAGTCGGCTCGCGAAGCACCAGTTCACGCAGGAGAAGCTCCTCCAAGGTGGCGAGCACAAGCAGGCGCTCCTGCAGCCGGTCGTCTACTCGTTCCGCGGCCGGGAGCGGGAAGTCGACGTTCACCACCTTGGTCTCCAGAATGCTTCCCAGCCCGTCCGGCTCGTCCCGGGCGGCGTTCACCATCGCGCCAGCGTAAGCGTCAAGCAATTCGGGCTGCAGCAGCACGTAGTCACCAAACTTCAGCCGCTTCACCAGTCCAGCGGAGTCCAGGCGGGCGATGCACCCCTCGAAGACCGAGGTCAGCCCCGCGGGGGAGGGGGCCGACGGGGTATCACCGGCCAGCTCCTGGATGCGTTCCTGCCTGGTCAGCAACTGCACCCCGCTGGGCACCTCCGCCTGGAATAGCCCGCACAGTTCGTTGATGGGGGTCAGCAGGATGCTGGATCTCTGCTCCATGACGAATTTCTTCACGGCGGCGAAAAGAGTAGTCGAGGTGACTTCCGGAATCCGCGACCAGTCGATCGCCGCCAGGAGCCGGGAACGCAGCAGGTCAGTGTCCATCCCTTCCTTCGCGCTGGTCTTGAAGTACTGAGCGAGCCCGAAGTCCGCCATCAGTTTCTGGATTCTCTGGTCAGAAACGTTAATGCCGCCCCTGTCGGCCCGGGCCGCGACCAGGAAGGTGGGCAGCCCGCCTTCCGCCACCGGATGGGCGTGCCGAACCGCGCGCGCCCAGTGCCGTACTCCGGCCAAGGGCGTGGTCTCGCTTTTCGCGTCGAACAGGATGAGCGCCAGGGCCGCGCCCTCCAGGTGCAGCTGATGAACGATCCGGTAACCGGGCTGGCCGGCCAGGTCCCAGAGCATGACCTCGCGGCTGTCGCCGGAGGAGTCTTGCTCGTCGGCCGATGGGTCGGCTGCCTGGAGCAGCCAGATGCGCCGCCCGTGGGTCGACTCGGTGGGCATGAACTCTTCTCCGGCCAGGACCATGGCCAGGCCCGACTTGCCGACCCCCGAGTCGCCGAGCAGCAGGACCTTGGCGTTCGCGTAAGTGGTGGTGGCGGGCGGAGCACCGACCACCCGCTCCCAGGCGCTGACCAAGAGCAGCTCAGCCGCTCCCGCGTCGATCAGCGCGAGCAGTCCGTCCACGGCGCTGACCGCCAGCCGGTTGAAGTACGCGCCGACGCTCCGGGACGGCGGCTCCCTGTCCCAGAGCTGAGCCGGGGTCTCCTCCAGGGACCAGGAGAGCAGTTCACCTCGCGCTGACCAGATCAGCGCGGTGCGCCTCTCGCGCACGAAGACCATCCCGACCGCCGCGATGGTCTCTACGACGGTGGAGGACACCGAGTCGTCCACGCGCCATACCCGCAGCGTCGCGTCCGTGGAGGCGGACAGTACTCGATCATCGTCGATCCAGCTGACCCCCGTGACGGTCTGCGTATGGTCGTCAAATCGCCGTACCTGTTGCCCGGTGGCGGTTTCGAATACCCAGACCGCTGACGTCCCCGTGGTACAGGCGAGCAGATGCCCGCTGGGCGACAGCGCCAGGTTGACCCCCTCCGGGTGGGAACCAGCATTCCGCTTCCTGGTCAGTACCTCTTCCCAGATCGCCTCCCGGTTCGGCCCGATCACCATCAGCGTCATCCGGCCTGGCGATGTCGGTTCCAGCAAAGCCAGCCAGTCGCTGTCCGGCAGGAAGGCCATCGCGCTGGCCGGCCCGAGAGCCGATATCCGGGACTCCGTATCCTGGGTGGAGGCCCGCACCGACAGGTCCGCCACTCGTCCGTGACCCGCGTCGTCCCTGAATGCCAGCTTGTCGCCGCCCGGCGACCAGGCCAGGCCGGGTGCCAGCGCGCAGGCCACCGGAAGGTGCGTCACGCGGGAACCATCGGTGATGTCCAGGACGCTGAGCCGCGGGCCGACAGAGAGCGCCAGCCGGTCGCCGACAGGTGACAGGGCCACGCTGACCGGCTGGTCCCGGCGGGCTGGCCAGGAGTCGGCAGTCCGAACTTGCCGCCGCGTCCAAGGCCGGTACCTATCCGGCTGACGACGCGATGGTCCGGTATTCGCATCAGGCTCTTGCGGCACTGGCACCACTCCTGGCCATGAGATATACGCACCACCCGTGGCCGTGTCACCGCCAGGCTCACCAGTACTTATTGTCTGTCTAGTCTCGCCTATTCGACACAGCCAGGGATACCTATGATCTTTTCTGCGCTGTAGTCTAATTGTTATGGCGGATAGTGAGCCAATACGGAACGCGGCAGTACGGTGGTCAGACTTTGACGCCGGTGACTACTACAAGATCAACTACGCTTCGGTTCTGCCGGAAGACGCCGAAATCATGGAGTGCGCCAGCAAGTTCCTGATTGAGGCCTGCGGGCCGCCCGCACGTCTCAGGCAGGCCGTGGACGTCGGGGCCGGCACCAATCTCTATCCCTCGCTGCTAATGCTTCCCTGGGCCGAGCACATCGTCTTCACAGAGTACGCGTCGAGTAATATCGGCTGGCTCCAGGAGAATCTGGCCGACGCGCCAGGCGAGTGGCGCTGGCAGCCCTTCTGGGACCTGGTCGCGGACCTGCCCAGCTATCGGGCCATCGATGATCCCAGGGGCAGGCTAGCGGCCGCCCACGAGATCCGTATGCAAAGCATCTTCGAATTGCCTGAGCGGACCTGGGACCTCGGCAGCATGTTCTTCGTGGCAGACGGCATGACCACCGTTGAGGCGGAGTTCAAGGCCGCGGTGCTCAAGTTCCTCGAGGCACTGCTGCCGGGCTCGCCGTTCCTGATGGCCTTCATGGAGGGCTCCGAAGGCTACGAGGTCCGTGACAGGCCGTTCCCGTCGGTGAAGATCACCCCAGGGTCCCTGCACGCACTGCTCGCCGTCCTTCCCGTCACGGGGACCAGTGTTCTCCGGACGGACAACTCTATCCGGCGACTGAGGCGCGGATACGACGCGATGCTGCTCGTTACCGGATTCGTCGCGGCACAGCAGAGTCCTGCTTCCGCCCCAGGGACACCACCCGCCTTAGCTGATCGCAGCTCGCCGGGAACGGCGCTCGCCGGAGGCGGGGTGAATCATGATATAGGCATACTCCGTGACATGACGAGCTGTTATGATTCTTAGGGGGTCGGGCTTGCGAGCCGAGGTCACAATGCCGCAACGCATCAATGACACAAGTTCGGGTGCGCTAACGTTTATCTCCATGGCCGACGTTGTCCAGAAGAAGCTTCTCAACGCCGACGCCCCATGGAACACGTTTTCGTCCCACGACTACTGGCGCCGGAACTACCGCGAACTGCAGCCGGAAGATCAAGAAATCATCCGCCTGGTGAGCCATTTCTTCATAGATGTGTTCGCGGAACGCCCGCTGGCTCAGCGGTGCATCGACGTTGGTTCCGGGACGAACCTCTATCCTGCCTTGCTGATGCTTCCGTGGACCAAGCAGATCTTGTTGACGGACTACTCCGCGAGCAATATCCGCTGGCTTCGTGAGCAACTCGCCGATGACTCTTCCAGGTGGACCTGGCTGCCCTTTTGGCAGGAGATGCGAGAGGCGAAGGGCTACAGCGACGTCGACAGGCCGCGCGAGCTGCTGCGCGAGGTGTGTGTCAGCGAGCCCGAATTCGCGGGGATCGAGCAACGCAGCGTGTTCGACCTGCCCGAGGCACGGTGGGACCTCGGCACGATGTTCTTCGTCGCCGAGTCGATCACGAAGAAGCCCGAGGAGTTCCGCGCTGCCGTCGGGCACTTCGTCGGCGCATTGACGCCCCGTGCACCGTTCGCCGCGGCCTTCATGGCAGGCTCGGACGGGTATGAGGTAGCCGAGACCGTCTTCCCGGCTGTGCCGATCACCCCAGACGACGTCATGGGGCACCTCATCGCTCTCGGCGTGGTCCAGCCGAAAGTGGAACTGCTCAAGACAAGCCACCGGGTACGCGACGGGTACGCAGGAATGATCGTAGCCACCGGTTTCGCTGGTAACCGGAGGCAAGGCCGGGGAAGCTAAGGCCGGAGAGCCATGGAGATTCAGACACGGCGGCACATCCTAGAGATCTGGCGCGCAACGGCCGAGCACTGCTACCGCGATGGAAAATGGCGATGGGGCGGCCGGAGCGATCGGAATTCGATCATGGACGCCGAGCAGTTGCTGACCATCCTGTATCCCGCCACCATCATCGAGTCGCTAGGCGTCGACAGCGTCGACGAGACGGCGGACGACGTCCTCGACCACCTGCGCTCGCTCGGCAATGCGATGGACATCCCGCGCCAGCTGATCAAGTTCATCGCCGAGTACATGCGCACCTACCTGGTCGACGGGACGCCCGACTTTTCCGGTGACACCTACTTCGACCCGGAGGACTCCGAGGCAAAGGTCCAAGACGGGCAACGCCTGCTGCACGTCGTGGACTCCTACTCGATGTCCGTCACGCTGTGCCTGGCCACGCTGGGCTTCCTGCAGGTCTACCGGCAGGGCCTGCAAGGCCTGCGGAGCACGAAGACGATCCAAGAGGTCGACGAGCTGCAGAAACTCTGCTCGCAACGGCTGACCGCGGCCATGGTTGGCCTACTGCGCAGCTTCACCGTGAACACCTTCGATCCGAACGACCCGCCCGGCCAGACTCTGTGCGCGATGATCAACCAGCGCGGTGTCGCCACCGAGATCCTCATCCACGACCTGCTCGAGGACCTGGCCGAGATCCGTGCCGGTCTGCGGCAGGAACTGACGATCGGCCTCGGCCAGGAGGCCGAGGAACTGGAAAACCGAGGCCGGCTGTTCGAGTGCGGCTGGTCCTGGGGCATCGTCGACGGGGCACCAGAGGTGCAATCCGCGAGCAATGTCGGCGCGCAGCCGACGGGTGTGGCCGAGGCGCGCCCCTACCTGTACTTCACAGTGGTCGCCCTCGACGGCATCCAGGACCTGTTCAGTGAGCGGACCCGCCTTCTCGGCCTGCTGGATGAGGAGCAGCAGCGGCTGGCCCGGGCACTCCAGCTGCGCTCGGACCTCACCAGGCAGTTCTGGTCCAAGATCTCTACCTTCGGCCACGGCGGCCGGTGGCCGCTTGAGGACCTGCCGTGGCGGACCACCGACGGCCGCGAGTCCGACTACTACTCAGTGCTCCTCACCTCGATCGTCATCGAGGGCGCGGGCAGCGACCGGAACGTCAACGTCGACGTCGACCGGATCGGGAATCTGCTTGAGGAACTTGCCAACCGGGGACGGGTCACCCGTAGGCCGACGGAGAACGACCCGGGGATCGACCTCCACATACCAGGCATGCGGCTGCGGCTGATCGGCAGCGAGAAGGTTGCCGAGGGGCCCCGGCTCCAGTGGACCGTCTCCAGCTACACCCTGCTGGTGCTCAAGCGGGTGCTCAGGGTGGCAGAGTTGCTTGAGGACAGTTCCGCCAGGACCAGGTTCCTCGATCTCGCCGACCTGATCTGGGCGCACATCGAGACCCGCCAGATAGAGGCGGGGAACGGGCGCGGCCTGTGGGATGAGCCGACGCAGGTGTTCACCGGAACGCTGTACACCCCGTACGGGAAGCCGTCCTGGTATCACACCGAGCGCGTCATCGAGGCGCTCGTCGCCGCCGCCAACGTGACCCAGCGGGCGCCAACCGCCACCGACGAACTGATCGTGATCGCCAAGCAGCTCCTCGCCGAGGCGGAGTACCTATTCGACCGGGAGCGGCTGCGGGGCACGAACGACACCGGGGAGCAGATGCGGGAGAGCTTCCAGGTGGTGGGAACGAAGCTGCGCCGAGCCCGTGAACTGCTCCGCGACCGGCCTGGCACCGCGAGTGTGCTGGCCGGAGACGTGCTCCGCGAACTCGACACGATCGACGCGGCCCGGCAGGATACGGCCAGGATGAGCTAGCGATGATCGTCATCGCGACCTCGGACAAGGGAGGCACCGGCCGTTCGGTGACCAGCAGCAACGTCGTGTACCGGCGGGCCCTGCAGGGCGGCGACGTGTGCTACGTCGACTTCGATTTCGGTTCGCCGACAGCGGGGGCGATCTTCGGCATCAGCGCGCTCGTTCGCGGCACCACGTCCGGCAAGGGCACGCACTCCTACCTACTCGGCCGCTCGTCGACTGAGGAAATCTGGGATGTCTGGCAGCACTCCGACCGCACGAGCCTGCGGCAGCGGCCGCCGGGGACCGGCCGGCTAGTGCTGGTGCCTGGAGACGCCGGCGGAGGCGAGTTCGCGTTCGACGACGACGTGGTGGAGCGGTGCATCGACCTCTTCCTCCGGCTGCACAGCGAGTTCGAGGTCGTGCTGGTGGACCTGAGCGCCGGCCGGTCATTCGCCGCGGAGATTGTGATCGCCGCGACCACGTCGCCCGAGCTGCGGAATGTGACCACGCGATGGCTGGTGTTCCACCGCTGGACCCGGCAGCACATCCTGGCCGCGAACGGCCTGGTGTTCGGCGGGCGGGGACTGCTTGACATCAGCGAGGCGCACGGCCGCGGCCGCGAGCAGTTCATCGATGACATCCGCTTCGTCCGTACCGCGATCGTGGATGCCAACGCGCCGGACCTCGCGGGGCTGCGGCCACCGCAGCTCGCTTGGCTCCGCGAGGCTAACCGGGGGCTGCAACGGCTGGCCGCCGAGCTGAACGTCGGACGGAGCGCCATGCTCGGCGAGGTGCCGTTGGACCCGGTCCTGCAATGGCGCGAGCAGCTGCTCACTGACAGCGACGTCTGGGCCCGCCACGTCGCGAACCAGGCCACCATCGACGCGTTCGGCTCGATCGCCAAGAAGATAGTCGACAAGTCCGCCTGGGAACAGTTGTGAGCGAGGTCAAGACCGAGTTCCTGGAAAGCAGCGCCGACGTCAAGGTTGAGTCGCTCCCGCTGTCCCACGTGTCGGTCGAGGTCGGACACCTTTACATGGAGGATTTCATCGACGGCGAGGGCGCCGTTCGGCGTACCTTCGCCGCCACGGCTCCCTGGGTCCGGACGGCGCAGACCCCGCAGGCGGTCGGCTGCGGCAAGCGATCCGTCCGGGTCAGCACGTGTTTCCTCATCGACGACTACTTCAGCCGGTTCTCGTCCCCCGCGGCGGTGCTCCCGATGGTGCTGGCCGCGGCGGAACGGGAGGGCGTGCGGATCGACTACCTGGCGCGCGAATCGGCCTGCGCGGACGCGGACGGCATGAGCCCGGCCACCCTGACGGTGGGCAGCCTGGTAACCGAGCCAGTGCCAGGAACCACCGGCGGGCGCCCGCCGCTCACCGAGACCGGCTGGCTGACCAACGGGCAGCGGTCGCCGAGTACCTCGCGAGGCGAGGCGATGGCGAGGCGCACTCGGTGGCAGCCGCCGCAGGAGAGCGCGCGCCGACGGCACTCAATCTTCATCGACGTCGAACTCTGGGACGAGCGAGACGGGCACCGCACCTGGTCGTGCCCCATGCTTGCCGCCGTCTGGCAGTTGATGCGGCTGGGGCTCCTGCGTGATCGGGGACGCCCGGTCGTGACGCCGCAGGACTGGACCGATCCGCGCTTCCCCGACAGTTGGGACGACCTTCCCGCGGTCATCCGGCTCAGGCCCGACGCTGCGGCATTCGCCGCCTATACGACGCTGTCTGTGTTGTCGCCGCGCTTCTTGCCGGTCGAACTGGCGGTCCGGACCATCCTCAGCCAGTTCGCCTGCGACCGTAACATCCTCGCGGAGGCAACTGGCAGGGCCGCGCGCGACGCGATGAAACTGCCCGACGAACTAGTCGACCGCATCCGATACGTGTTCGCGGCTCCGGGAGACACCGACCCGGCGTGATGCAGCGTCCCTGTTCACTCGTCGATCTGGCGCTCGGGGTCGGCTCGGTCCCACAACTTCTCGAACCACCCCTCAAGGTCACGAACCCGAGCCGGCTGCGGCGCCAGCCGGGTGCGGAGCTTGCCCGGCTGATTCTGGCCGGATGTGAACGATGTGGTCGGCGTTGTCTCGTAACTGACGGCTCCGTCGAAGACGATGAAGTCGAAGATCATTGACCGCATCCAGTCCAGGATGAGCTTATGATCCAGCATTCGGACCTTGACCCCGATATCGCGCTGCATCTGAATGATCCTCAGGAAGCTCTCATCACCGACCATTTCCTCGTGCTCTGGCTCAACCACGAAGATGCGCCGGATGCGGACGTTCCGGCTGACCGCCTCACGCTGGAGTTCGAGGTAGCGCAGGCCTAGATCGCTCGTCCAGAGGCCGCCGTCGAGGCCGAGCACCCCGGCGTCCACCGTGGACAGCGAAATCGCGTCGATTGAGGTCTGGGCCTCTCGTGTCAGACCGAGCATCCAGTCCCGGTCTTCGCCGTCATAGCCGATCTCGATGCCGGCAGGCAGCTGGCGCAGGAACAAGGCCACCCGGTCAACCTCCCGTCGTGCGAGGCGCTGGAGCAACGGGTTAACCCGTTCATCTACCTGGCCGGCCGTCTCCAGGAAATCCGCCAGCAGTGCGGGGCCCAGGCTGGACCGCTCCATCTTGCCAGACAGCTCAGCCAGCCTGCCGATCTGCGCAAAACCCGCGGTCACGCGCTCGCCGACCGCCGAGATCCGTATCTCAGTGTCCACTATGAAGAGAACAAGCGCGACCGCAAACGCGACCACCGCGGCTAGCTCCAGGGAATTTTGGACGTGCATTCCGCCGATATCAGCGGCGACGAGTGTGATCAGTCCGACGAGTAGCGGGAACCCGACTTTCAAGCCGATTCCCTGCCCGAGGCTCTGCTGCATTCTTCGGTTGGTCATACGGACTCCGACCTCGGTGACTCGGTAAACGGCTGTAGTGCCTCTATAAGGCCGACTGACAACTGATCGCGTATCCGCTCGACGGTCTTCTGCCATTGCAGCGAGAATCCTGACCCGAGATCCAACTCCTGCCAGATCCTGTCCAGGGTCCTGCTCGCGTGCGCGGCCGGCATCCAGGCGTGCACGAGGTTGTCGATCCCGGGGCGAAGCAAGCTGATCAGTTCGGCGGCGGGACGACTGCGCGCGACGGCCCGGTCCACGATGTCCAGCAAGGTAGAAAGCAGCCAGTCATGCAGGGCGAGGTCGGCGCAGAAGTCCGCGAGCGCTCGGGGATTCGGCTCCGGCGCGCGCAACCGCACGGTTCGCAGGCCATCCGCTCCGAGCGTGAAAACTATCTCCTGCTGACTATCCGAAGTCTCAGCCGACCAACGCAACCGTGTCGGTCGACCGCGAAACGGCGGGTTGTGATCCAGTCGTTCACTACGCTGAATCGTGGCGAGTGTCCGCACGTTCACCGCACCCAGGTCCAGGGCCGTCGCGGTCGCCGGACCGCGCAGGAAACCTGTTGCCAGGCTTTCGTCGGACGCCATACCGAGAAGTTCAAGCACTCCTGGCTGAGCGAGATAGTGCGACCACGGGCGACGGCGACCAGCGGAGTCCTGGCGCAAGGTCGCATGGGTCCCGGCCTGGATGATTCGCCCGTCGGTTAGCGACAACCGCGTGACCGGGGTACCGACGATCCGGACCTCGCGGCGCTCAGCGAGCGGCGCGGCACAGTCCACCCCGGTCAGCACCTCGGGGGACCACGTGTAGCGAATTGGACGCTGCCGTGTCCGCACCGATCCGCCGGGCACGATCGCGAGCAGTTCCACAGCGGTGTCAACCGGCACCGCGGTGGAGGTCAGCAGGAGGCCTGTGTGTACCTCTCCTATGGTCAGTGGCACGGTGAGATGATTCCGCTTCTTCGGTACGGCATGGACGCGCGAATCCGATTCATAGCGATTACCTCACCCTAACCATCGTGGCATTATTTCACCATACACCGCCCTTGTCGCGCAATAGCTGACAAGGGCTGGGGAAGACACGGGTAATGTTCACGGAATCACGCTCCCCCATTGCCTATAAGGATAGCCGCACGATCACTGGCACCTCGGCCGAGCCGGACCGGAAGCGAAAACCTGAGCGAAGAGTGTTCGAACGGCATCTGTCGATCATGCTTCCTGGCTGAAGTCGGTTGCCGTGGAGTCGTTGGCGTCGTGTGGAGCGTTAACTTACTTCGCGAGCGATCAGGTCATTGTGTGTCTCGCGCCTGACCCCCACCCTCGCAATTCCCTCACTACAGAAGACAACAGGTGGTCGCAGTGCGGCATTATAATTGTTCGACATCGTAAAGCAATAGGCCCCAGTAACGGGGACAGCGATGAGATCTCCGACATGTGGATTAGCCAGTGCAACGTGAGGAGTGATGACATCACCAGCCTCACAATGGCGTCCAACCAGATCTGCGACCACATGCTCTTCATTCCAACGGCCGACCACAAGTGGAGCGAAATCTTGTCCGTAGAGAGAATGCTCCAAATTGTCGCCCATTCCTCCATCAACCGCAACGTAAGTTCGGTCGGTCCGCTTAACCGTGACGATGCGATATAGAGTAAGGCCGACGGGGGCGACCAGCGAACGGCCCGGCTCAACTAGAAGGTCTGTATCCACGCCAATTTCCTTGTGCAATGCTCCAGTCAATCGCTTAGCGTATTCGCCTATGCTTGGTGCTTTGTCGTCGTACACATAGCGCACTCCTAGTCCGCCGCCAAGATCATATACACCGAAGCGCTCCAGCTTTGCGAGCACGGCGAGTCCGGCCTCGAATTGTTCCAGGTTGAGAATCTGAGATCCAATATGCACGTGAAGCCCCTGCAAATCAATTGTAGGGACCGATCGCATACGCGAAATCGCTTCCGGCACCTGATCAATAGGGAGTCCGAATTTCGATGCCGCACTGCCGGTAGCAAGCGCGTCATGGGTGGTTACCGCGATGGCAGGGGATACCCGAAGTAGCACAGGTACGCGCTCTGTCGCGAACTCTTCAATTCGGCGGATGTCATCGAAACCGTCGACCACAATGTGACCAATGTGGGCATCGATGGCCGCTTGGATGTCATCGTCTGTCTTGGCGTTACCATGCATGACAATCGTGGCTGGATCTGCCCCCGCGGCTAGCGCGATGCGCAATTCACCAGCCCCTACTACATCGCAACCTGCCCCTTCCTCTACGAGGACCCTAATGATTGAGGCAGATGGAAATGATTTCACCGCGAAGCAGATGCGGCTCCTTGCGTGCTGACGCTTGAACTCTTTTATATACTCGCGGGTGCGAGACCTTAGAGCCGCTTCATCTATTACAAATACGGGGGTGCCGAACTCTTTGCTTACCGCGGTGAGCGAGCAGCCTCCGACTCTAAGGTCTGCGCCATCGATGACCGTAGTCGGCGGGAACAGCGATAGATCCACCACCAAGAATCCCTCCGCTAACACACCTTACGTAAGTTCCTGTTAATTCCTCTACCATACTTAACCGATGATTCCAACAGGCGATCCAGCCTGATTACATCCGGTGGCGCGCCGCTTGCTTGTCGTGTCACGCAACGTGAGCGGATGGGACCGTCGGCCGCATCGGAGTCAATTCAGGCACGCTGGCACACTTGCTGCCGCGCTGCCTCTGAGCTGAGTTAGGTGGGTCCGCTCATGCTGCGGTGACGCGGTTAGCGCGGGACGTGGTCGCCGCGGCCCCTCGGTCGGCACCGGTCCCGTGGTCACCGCCGGGCACCGCCCCGGTGGGTAACGCTGCCGGGGCCGCGGACGTCCGCCGGCCGTCACACGGCCTACGGCTGGGGCAGACCAGGTCACGATCGGTCACCAGATGATTTCGAGATGGTTACTGGAGTGTTAGCTGGGAAGAATTTAGCCGGTTGTGACCGCAGTGGTACAACCGACCTAGAGTCGACCAACGGGGGAAACGAGTGGCTCTGACCGATATCCTCAGCAAGCTCGGCGGCCAGAACGGGGAGCAGGGCGGCCTCGCCGCCATCTCCAAGCTGTTCGACGGTGATGGCATGCAGGGCATCCTGAGCAAACTGCAGGCCAGCGGCATGGACAAGCAGGTGATGTCCTGGATTGGGCACGGCCAGAACGAGCCGGTGACCGGTGAGGACATCAAGAACGCGGTCGACCCGCAGCAGCTGGCCCAGGTGGCGAAGCAGTCGGGCATGTCGCAGGATGATGTCGCCGACCACGTCGCCCAGGCCCTGCCGGAGGCGGTCGACAAGGCGACGCCCGGCGGCGCGGTGCCGCAGCAGGGCTTCAGCATGGACACCCTGATGGGGATGTTCAAGAAGTAACAGCAGACGCAGCGCGAAGCGGCGGCGCCCGTCCTGGCGGCGGGGGCCGCCGTCGTGCGTGGACATTCCGGCGGGACCGTGATAGCGCTAGCTGCGTGCCTGCCAAGCCAGCGGCCGATCCGATCGGCGCCGTCGACTTCCAGGACCTGATAGTGATCGCGGAGACCTTCCTGCCCTACCTTGAGGCGCGCGACTGGACCGCCATCGGGAAGGAGACACCGTGACCGGGCTGGCCACCATCCGGACCTCCCTTGAGCAGTGCTACGACGCGATCGAGTCGCTGGCTGGGCGGATGGACGCCGCCCGGTGGCGCGCACAGTCGCTGTGCCCGGACTGGGACATGCGGGGCGTGGTCGCCCACCTCGGGATGATGGAACGGGTGATGGCCGGCTGGCTGCCCGAGTCCGCAGGCGACCTGCCGCCGCTGGACCGGATCGGCCCGTACCACGACGAGATGGCCGCGCTTGACGACGCGGCGTTCGCGGCACGCATCGGCGAGATCTTCGCCGTCCGCCGGGCTGACCTGGCCGCGCTGACCGAGTCCGACCTGGCCAGGCAGTCCTGGACGCCGGTCGGGCCGCGCAGCTACGGAGGGTTCCTGGAGATCCGGATCTTCGATTTCTGGGTGCACGAGCGCGACATCAGCACGCCGCTCGGCTGGCCGTCCGACGATACCGGGCCGCGCGCGGAGATCGCCCTCGGGCAGGTGGTGGCCTCGATCGGCTACATCGTCGGCAAGAAGATCGGATTGCCAGACGGCGCCAGCGTGGTGTTCCACCTCACCGGGCCGGTCACGCGCGACTTGGCGGTCGTGGTCGACGGCCGGGCCAGGGCGGTGGACCACGTCGAGCACCCGGACGTGGAACTGACGACCGACACGGTGACCTTCATCCAGCTGGCGGCGGGCCGGATCGACCCGCAACGGCAGATCGACGCCGGCCTCGTAACCTGGACCGGGAACGCTCAGCTCGGCGAACGCACCGCGCGGAACCTGAGGTTCACCATCTGATTGCGCCGGTGATCTCGGCCTTCACCCGGACTCCTCGGCGGGCGTACTCGATGGCCAGTGAGCGGGCGACCAGTCGCCCGCTGGGTCGGTGGTTTGCCCCACTTCGATCAGATGACCGTCGGGATCGCGGATGTAGCAGCGTTTCTCGTACTGGTGCTGTTTCGGCGGCGTCAGGAATTCAGCACCCCGGGCGCTCCATTCGGCGTACACGGCGTCGATGTCTTTGACCCGGATATTAAGGAAGCTGCTGACCCGGTCGGGATCACGCGGCGTCTCCAGGATGACCGTGGGCTTGTCGTCGGTCGGTCCTCCGCCGCTATTGATGACGATCCAGCTGTTGGCTAGCGCGACATTGACCGGATCTCCGGGGAAGGCCACCCTACCGCCGAGTACTTCGGTGTAAAAGCGCCGTGAGCGCTCGACGTCGTCTGAGACGATGAAGTGGGACAGCAAGATTCCGTCTGGGGGCGGTGGGAGCTCGGCCACCTGGCACCTCCACTGGTTGGGTCTCGCACCCCGCTGACGCCAGGGCTGCAGCCGATGTTACTCCCCGCGTCGGTTTGGCCACCCGACACCCTGAGCGCGGCCGATCGGGGCATCGGAAGCGCGGTTGCGGCCCCGTAGCGGAATCATCATTCCGCTACGGTAAGCTGCAGCGGAATGATGATTCCGTTTCCAGGAGGGCCTGACATGGACAGTGCGCCGCGGCCGCACTATCAGGTGACGTTCGGGGTACTCGCGATCGGCATCGGCGCATTCGCGCTGCTGCAGTCGCTGGTGATCCCGGTGCTGAGCACGGTGCAGCTGGAATTGCACACCTCGCAGAGCGCCGTGACGTGGGTACTGACGGCCTACCTGCTGTCGGCCTCGGTCATGACGCCGATCCTGGGGCGGGTCGGTGACATGTTCGGCAAGAAGTGGGTCTTCGTGGCCGCGCTGGCCGCCCTTGCGGTCGGGTCGGTGCTGGCGGCGGTGGCCCCCAACCTCGGGGTGATGATCGTGGCCCGGGTGATCCAGGGGCTGGGCGGCGGCACGCTGCCGCTCGGGTTCGGGATCATCCGCGACGAATTCCCCAGGGAGAAGGTGGCCGGCGCCGTCGGCATCCTCGCGGCGCTGACCGCGGTCGGCGGCAGCCTGGGAATCGTGCTGGCCGGCCCGATCGTGAACGCGCTCAACTGGCACTGGCTGTTCTGGCTGCCGGGCATCGCGACGGTGATCGCAGCGGTCGGCGCGGTGCTATTCGTCCCCCAGTCCCCGGCCCGCAGCCGGGGCACGATCAGCTGGCTGCCCGCGGTGCTGCTGTCGGGCTGGCTGGTGGCGCTGCTGGTGCCGCTGAGCGAGGCATCGGACTGGGGCTGGGGCTCGCCGACGGTCCTCGGGCTGTTCGCGGCGGCGGTGCTGCTCGCCGCCGCCTGGATCTGGTCCGAGCTGCGGGCGGCCACCCCGCTGATCGATATGAAGATGATGCGCCGCCCTGGGGTCTGGACGAACAACCTGGTCGCGCTGCTCATCGGCGTGGGGCTGTACGCGATGTTCGCATTCCTGCCCGAGTTCGTGCAGACCCCCTCCGCGGCTGGGTACGGGTTCGGCGCCAGCATCACCCGTTCGGGCCTGATGCTGCTGCCCTCGGGAGTCACCATGTTCGTGACCGGCCTGTACGTCGGGACCCTGACCCGGCGCTTCGGCGGCAAGGTCCTGGTGGTCGCGGGCTGCGCCGTCGGTTGCGTGGCGATGGCGATGTTCGCGTTCGCGCACTCCCAGCAGTGGGAGATCTACGTCGCCACCGGCATCTTGGGCATCGGGTTCGGGCTGGCCTTCTCCGCGATGTCCGCGAATGTCGTGGCCGCGGTGCCAGCCGAGGAGACCGGCGTGGCCACCGGCATGAACGCGAACATCCGCACGATCGGCGGCAGCATCGGCGCCGCCGTGATGGCCAGCATCGTCACCGCCAAGCTGGAGCCGTCCGGCCTGCCCACGGGATCCGGCTACACGACCGGGTTCGGGGTGATGGCCGGCGTGCTGGTGGTGGCGGCTCTGGCCGCGCTGCTGATCCCGTCGCAACGGCGGCCGGGCGCCGCGGCGGCCGAGGCGGCCGCCGTCGGTACCCTGGCAATGTCCGGGGACGCGGTGACCGCGGAGAGCGCCGCCGGGGAGACGGTGGCGAGCGAACTGGGCGAGTGAGGGAGGGGCAGGTGGCCGGCGATCCCTCGGGGAGCGATCTGGCGGGGCCCCCGTCCCCGCCTGGCCGGCGCGACGCGGTCCGCAACTACCACCGGGTCCTCAACGCGGCCCGCGAGGTGCTCGGCGAGTCCGGTGCCGATGCCAGCATGGAGGAGATCGCCGCTCGGGCGGGGGTCGGCGTGGGCACCGTGTACCGGCGGTTCGCCAACAAGGACGCGCTGATCGACGAGCTCGTGCGGCTGTCCCTGTGCGAGGCGCTGGCCGAGGCCAGGCAGGCTCTGGCGTGCCCGGGCGGCGATGGTCTCGAGCAGTTCCTGCGTGGGCTCGGGGCACTGTTCGCCGCGCACGCGAAGTACGCGCACCTGCTGCTCGAGCGGAGCGCCCACGGCAGCGCCGCCCGGGAGATCCGTGCCGCGGTCCAGGAGCTTACCGGCCGTGCCCTGGCCGCGGGGACGCTGAACCCCAGCGTGACCGTTGGCGACGTGATGGCACTGGTCTGGGGCATGCGCGGGCTGACCGAGACAACCGGCGAGGTCTCGCCAGGTACCTGGCAGCGGTTCCTCGACATCCACCTGGCGGGCCTGCGCACACCGGGCCCACTCAGCGCCACGCCGTCGATGTCAGCCGGACAGCTGGCGGAGCTACTTCCCCGCCCATAGGGGAGTCCCGACCGGCAGGAACTCATCAGGCGTCACGACGGGTAATCACCAGGCCCGCGGCCAGCAGCGTGCCTGCCGGCCAGGCGACGAGCACCAGCATCGACCCGCCCGGGGAGAACAAGCCTGCCTGTGGGTGCTGTGCTGTTACCTGGGAGGCGGCGAATGCCATGGTGAAACGGCCGATGTCGGCCTTCCAGGGTGATGGCAGGGAAAGGCACAAGCCGGCGACCAGATAGATGACCACGAGGGTGGCTGTGATCGCGCCTGCGGTGTGCCGGATGATGGCGGCCAGGCCGAGCGCGGTCAGCGCGCAGGCACACAGGACGAATCCGGCCGCGAGCACCGCCCCGGGCACGCCTGGCTGGGCTAGGGACACGCTCCGGTGCCGGCCGGACAAAATCGCCTGGACGAGCGCGAAGCACCCGAATGCCAGCACTTCGCCGATCACGAGGGCAGCCGCGCCTACGACAGCGGCCTTGCCGGCGAGCACCGTCCAGCGCTGCGGCACCGCAGCAAAGGTGGTGCGGATCAGGCCGCTGCTGTATTCGGAGGTGAACTGCAGCACGGCCAGCACGCTGACCGGGATCACCGTGTATTCGGCGTAAGCCAGGAAGCTCACGCTCAGCGCCGAGAAGCCGCCCGGCGGGGGCTCGGGCACCGATGCAATGGCGTGCGCGACGATGACGGTGGCGCCGATGGTCACGACGGCCGCTATCAGCAGCGTGATGTAGGTCGAGCGGACCGACCGAAGCTTGATCCACTCGAATGCGACTATGTCATGCGCACGGGCCGCCAGCGAGGGTGCCTGAGCGGAGCGGATCTGAACTGCCGTCATCGGTTTGCCTCGGATTCGGCTGCCGGGGCTCCGGCCCGGTAGTCAGTGCTGGCGGCCGTTAGGTCCAGGTAGGCCTGCTCCAGGGACGGCTGTCGCGACACCAGTTCGTGCACGGCGATGCCGTTCGTCGCAGCCAGGCCCGCGATGGCCGGCGCGTCTAGGCCGGTCACGGCCAGCCCGCCGCCGTCCTCGGGAGTTACGGCCGCGCCGCTGGCGGTCAGCAGCGTAGCCAGGTCGTCGGCGCGCGGGGACTTGACCAGCACGTTGGCACGCATACTTGACTTGGTGAGCCGGTCGGCCGGCATATCGGCGAGCAGCCTGCCGCGTCCGATGATGATCAGGTGATCGGCAGTCAGCTCCATTTCGCTCATCAGGTGGCTGGACACCAGGACCGTGCGGCCGTCGGCCGCGAGCTGGCGCAGCAGCAGGCGGATCCAGCGGACGCCGTCGGTGTCGAGTCCGTTGGCCGGCTCGTCAAACATCAGCACCGGCGGCTCACCGAGCAGCGCTGCTGCGATACCGAGGCGTTGCTTCATGCCGAGCGAGAAGCCCCCGACGCGTTGCGTTGCGACAGCACTGAGGCCGGCCAGTTCAAGTACCTGCGTCACCCGGGCGCGGCCGATGCCGTTGCTGACCGCCACCGACAGCAGGTGGTCGTAGGCGGCACGCCCGCCGTGCACGGCCGTCGCGTCCAGCAGCGAGCCGACCTGCCGGAGCGGGCGGAAGGTCTGCTGGTAACGACGGCCCCCGACCAGCGCAGTGCCCGCGGTCGGGGCGGCCAGCCCCAGGATGATGCGCATCGTCGTGGTCTTGCCGGCGCCATTCGGGCCCAGGAAGCCCGTCACGTGCCCCGGTCGCACCGTGAAGCTGAGGTCATCGACAGCGGTGAGAGCACCGAACCGCTTGGTGAGCCGTCTCAGCTCGATCATGGCCGCGGTGCCGGGCCGGGCGGGGCTGACCGTGCCCGGCCGACCCGGCCAGCGCACAGGTAGGCGATGCCGCCTCCGGGCGTCTGGGCAAGGCAGATCAGCGCCCACGCCCACTTGGGCAGGTAGCGCACCTGACTGGCGCGAGCGATATCGGCCAGACAGTAGCCATCGAAGCCGATCCCGAGCGCTACGAGAAGCAGGAACGGCCAGCCGCGCGGATCCGGATGCGCGATCAGCACGGTGATGGTGCCGGCCACCACCACGACGTAGACGCCGAGCCCGATGGACACGCGGACGGCCGTGTCGTTCGGCCGGGTCCGCGGCGCGCCGTTCCGCCATCGGGAGTTTCTGACCCGCCGGGAACTGGTAGGCGCCGGCCGGCTTAGCTGCCTGGCCGCCCGGGAGATGCCGGCGCAGAAGGCCAGCGCCCGCAGCCCGCGCAGCCACGACGGGCGGATGCTCTCATCGTCCAGGATCGCGGGCAGCTCGGCGCTCCACTCCCGGAGCCGCTCGGCACGGGCGTCGGCCGGCAGCCGGCCGCACGCGGAGCGGATCAGCCGCTCGGCGACCCGCTGCACAGGCCGGGGCCCGCTCACCGCGCAACCCCGGGCGTCCCGTGCGCCGGCCGTGCCGCGACGTGCCGCGTCCGGCCGCGCGCAGCGGGGGCCCGGGCGAGCTCAAGGCGGGCGACCCGGGCGCCTTCTGCGGTCAGCCGGTAGTACTTGCGCGGTGGCCGGCCGCCAGCGTCCGGGCGCTGCTCCTCCCACTCCGAGTCGACCAGGCCTTCCTGCTGCAGGCGGGCGAGCATCGGGTACAAGGTGCCGCTTGGCAGCCTCGCGGCCTTCATCAGGTCATAGCCGTAATGCTGCGCGGCAGGGTCGGCGACAAGCACTCTCAGCACCCGCTCCAGCGGCCCGGTTAGCTTCACATGGCAATCCTACACATGTAGCCTACATATGTCGATCCACTGCCCGTGCCGCCCGCCGAACTGGCTGTTCTGTGCCGTTCGGGCCGTCGCCAGGCTCTGGCTCGGGGTGTTCGGGTGCCGCGGTTGATCGTGGAGCGCGGCACCGGGCGTGTCACAGGGTGATGGTGCCGCGGATGTAGGCGGTGGCAGCGCCGCCGACCCAGACAGTGCCGTCCGGATCGGCGGTGATCTCGATGGTTGCGGCCCGGCCTATGCGCGTGCCCTGGGAGACCCGGTAGGTGGGTGGTGCGGCGCCGGCGGCGGTGAGCCATTGTCCGACCGAGGCGTTCATGCTGCCGCAGGCCGGGTCCTCGGTGACGCCGACGCGCGGGGCGAAGGTTCGCATCTCGAAGGCGTGCCCGGAGCCGTCGCGGTAGGCCCCGATCGCGCCGACCATCGCGGTCGGGATGAGGGAAAGGTCGGGTTCGAGGGCGAGGACCTCCTCGGCGGTGGACAACTGGATCACGGCCCAGCCGGGTCCGTTGTCGACCCACTGGTGGGCGAGGACACGGTCCCGGTTTATGCCGAACGCCACGGCGATCTGGCCGACGAACTGTTCCCCGAGTGGGCCGTCGCGGACAAGCGGCGGGGCGGCGAAGGACAGGATGCCCTCGCCGTGGCGTACGCTGACCAGGCCAGCGGCGCACTCCTGCACGACACGGCCCGGGTGCCGTGGTGTGCCGCCATTGTCCAGCCATGCGCGTGCGGAACCGAGGGTGGGATGCCCGGCGAACGGCAGTTCACCACCAGGGGCGAATATCCGCAGCCGGTAGTCTGCCTCCGGCGCGGTGGGCGGCAGGATGAACGTGGTCTCGGACAAATTCGTCCAGCGTGCCAGGCGCTGCATCTCCTGGGTTTTCACGTCCGTGCCGTCGAGGACGACGGCAACCGGGTTGCCGAGACAGGGGGTGGTGGAGAACACGTCGACCTGCATGAACGCACGTGAGCGCGGCATAGTTTGCAAGGGCCTTTCCGCGAGCGGATTCCGGGACCGCCGGGTGGTCAGGTACTCGCCGCCGCGCCGGCCGCGGCGAGGGCGTCGGCGACTAGGTCGGGCGTGTCCTCGGTGCCCGTGGCCAGCCGGACCAGGCCGAGCGGAACCCCTGACGCGGCGATCTGGTCCTCGCTGAGCATCCCGCGCCACATCGACGCAGGATGTACGGCCAGGGATTCCACACCGCCGAGGCTGGCGGACCGGCGGGCATAGCGCAGCCGGCCGAGGAATGCGTCGGCGGCCTCGAAACCGCCGGCGAGCTCAAGGGCGAGTACCCCGCCGAAACCGCTCATCTGGCTGGCCGCCAGTGCATGCTGCGGGTGGGTCGCCAGGCCAGGATAGTGCACCCGGGCCACGGCGGGATGGCCGTCCAGCGCCTCGGCGAGAGCCTGGCCGTTGGCGTTGTGCCGTGGCACGCGCAGCGGCAGGGTGCGCAGGCCGCGCAGCAGCAGCCACGCATCGAAGGGGCCGAGTACGGCGCCGGTGAGCAGGGCGACGTCCCGGATCCGGTCGAGGATCTCGGCCGGCCCGGCCAGCACCCCGGCGGACACGTCGGTATGGCCGTTGAGGTATTTGGTGGCGCTGTGCCAGACCAGGTCGATACCGAAGTCCGCCGGACGCTGGTTGACCGGCGTCGCGAAGGTGTTGTCCGCCATGGTCAGCACGTTGTGCGCGCGGGCCAGGGCCGCGACGGCACGCAGGTCGGTGACCTGCAACAGCGGGTTGCTCGGCGATTCCACCAGGATCAGGCGGGTCCGCGGGGTCAGTGCCTTCTCGAACGACTCCGGGTCGGTCTGGTCGACCAGGCTGGTCGACATGCCCAGCCGGGACAGCAGGTTCAGCAGTACTGACGCCGTCCCGCCGTAGGTGGATTTCTGCCCGATCACGTGGTCGCCGGCGGACACCAGGGCCAGCACGGCGGTGGTGAGCGCGGCCATTCCGGAGGCGGTGACCATTGCCGCCTCGGTGTGCTCCAGTTCCGCGACCACGGCCGCGACCTGCGCGTGGTTCGGGTTGCCGTAGCGGGTGTAGAAATCATGGCCCCGCCGGTCCACGGCGACCTGCGCGAACTGCTCCGCGTCCTCGGCCCAGAACGCCGCCGTCTGGTAGATGGGCCGTGCCACTGCGCGGCTGGGATGGACGTCGCGATCGGCGTGAATGGCAATCGTGCTGCTTCCCGGCATGGTTCCCTCCCGGCGGACCATTTGATGTGATGTCACGAGCGTGACCGACCGGCACGCCGTCTCGGGCCGATCACGGCAACTTTGGCAGCAAGTAGCGCACCTGCCGAGGCATCCGAGTGTGGTGGGCATCGCAGTTGAGCAATAATCTGCCAACGTGGATGATGTGGACCGGTCAATACTGGCCGTGCTCGAGAAGCATGGCCGGATCAGCAACGCCGAACTCGCCGCCCAGGTCGGCCTGTCGCCATCGCCGTGTCTGCGGCGCGTGCGCCGGCTGGAGGAGTCCGGGGTGATCCGCGGCTACCGGGCGCTGATCGATCCCGCCGCAATCGGCCGCGGCCTGCGGGTGTTCGCCGGTGTCCGGCTGGTGCGGCACGCCCGCGCGGATGTGGTCGCGTTCGAGCGTGCGGTCATCCGGCTGCCCGAAGTGGTCCACACCCACCACGTCACCGGCAACTACGACTACCTCCTCCAGGTCGAGGTCGCCGACCTGGCCGCCTACGAGGACTTCCACGCCAACCGGCTGGCCAGCCTGCCCGGCGTGGCCATGGTGACCAGCTACGTCACCATGAAGACGCTGACCCTTGACGGATTTGGCTAGATGCTCTAGCTTATAGCTATAGATACTAGCTTGAAGCTAACTGAGTTAGCTTGATCGGGAGGGCATCATGACCGAGTACCTTGCCGTCGATGGCGGCACGATCGCTTACGAGGTGACGGGCTCCGGTCCGCTGGTCGTTCTCGCGCACGGCATGGGCGACAGCCGCGCCGCCTATCACGCCGTGATCGCGCCGCTGGCGGCTGCTGGCTTTCGGGTCGCCGCGGTCGATCTGCGCGGCTGCGGCGAGTCCAGCGTCGGCTGGGCGGCCTGGAGCCGGACCGCCATCGCGGGCGACCTGGTCGCCGTGATCCGCCACCTGGGCGGCCCGGCCGTGATCGTCGGCCATTCGGTCTCCGGCGGCGCCGCCACCATCGCCGCGGCGCGGGAGCCGTCGCTGATCACCGCGGTTGTCGAGCTAGGGCCGTTTACACGCAAGCAGTCGACGCGGCTCGGCGACCTGCGGGTGAAGCGCTTCCGGCAGGGCGGTCTGCGGTTGCTCGGTGTGGCGGCGTTCGGCAGCGTGCGGTCCTGGCTCTCATACCTCACGGTGGCTTACCCGGGCGTGAAGCCGGGCGGCTGGGAGCAGCGGCTCGCCCGCATCGACTCGATGCTGCGGGAGCCGGGCCGGATGAAGGCACTGCGAGGCATGTTCCGCAGCGCCCCGGCCGACGCGGGCGCGCAGCTCGGCAACGTCCGCTGCCCGGTCCTGGTCGTGATGGGCACGCTCGACCCCGACTGGGCCGACCCGCGCGCCGAGGGCTCGGCGGTCGTTGCTGCCCTGCCGTCCGGCCTCGGCCGCCTTGAGATGATCGAGGGTGCCGGGCACTACCCGCACGACCAGTTCCCCGACCGGGTGGTTGCGCTCATGCTCGCCTTCCTCCAGCAGGACTCCGCTCGTGCCTAGGGCTGGACTGACCACCGACCGGGTGGTCGCCGCGGCGGCGGAGCTGGCCGACGAGGCGGGGCCGGACCAGCTCACCCTGGCGGCCCTCGCCGTCCGCCTCGGGGTGCGCCAGCCATCGCTGTACAAGCACGTCGCCAGCCTCGACTCCCTCCGGCAGCTCATCGCCAAGCGGGGGACGGCCGAGGCGGCCGACGTGCTGGGAGGGGCCGCCATCGGCCTGGCCCGCGACGATGCCCTGGTCGCGATGGCGCACGCCTGGCGCGCCTGGGCGCGCGACCATCCGGGCCGCTACCAGATCGCCGAGCGCGCTCCGGCCCCCGGCGACGCCGATCACCAAGCGGTCTCTGACCGGTTCGTCGCGGTGATAGCAGCGGTGATGGCCGGCTACGGCCTGCACGGTGACGACGCCATCGACGCCATCCGGGTCTTCCGGTCCGCCCTGCACGGGTTCATCTCGCTGGAGGCCAACGGCGGCTTCGGCATGCCCGTCAGCATCGACCGCAGCTTCGACCGCCTCGTCGACGCCCTGGTGAGGGCCATGTCGAGCTGGAGTGCCGCGTCCGACCCGGCCGGCACCTCGCGGCGGTGAGGGGCGGATGCCCGTCGCCGGGCAGCATCGGCAGGATAGGCACCGAGGTCTCCCCAGTAACCTTGGTCCACCCGGCCACGTGAATCCATCTCCCCGAACGTGTCTTCAGGGACGGAATTTCGCTACAGTCGGATTCGGCAGGCCTGCGGCGTTGAAGGGCGGTGGCGATGAAGCTGCCAGACTTTAAGTACGAGGCGCCGGCGACTGTTGCCGGAGCGATCGCCCTGCTGGCAGAGCATCAGGATGAGGCGAGCCTGCTGGCGGGCGGGCAGAGCCTGATCCCGCTGCTGGCGCTGCGGCTGGCGCACCCCGCGGTGCTCATCGACATCAACGGCGTGGACGAGTTGTCCGGAGTATCGGTGACCGGCGGCCGGGTGGCGATCGGCGCCCTGACCCGGGAGTACGTGGCCGAGGAATCTGTGACGGTCGCCGAGACGGTGCCCTTGCTCACGTCCGCCCTGCCGCTGATCGGGCACGAGGCGATCCGCAGCCGGGGCACGCTCGGGGGCAGCCTGGCGCACGCCGATCCGGCGGCCGAACTGCCGGCCGTCGCGCGGGCCCTCGACGCCGAGTTCGTCGTGCGGAGCGAGTCCGGCGAGCGGGTCATCCCGGCGGCGGAATGGTTCGAGGGGTACCTGACAACGTCACGCCGTCCCGACGAGATCCTGGTGGAGGTGCGCTTCCCGGTGGCGGAACCGGGCACCGGCGTCGCCTTTCAGGAGGTCGCCCGGCGCCACGGCGACTTTGCCATGGTTGGCCTGGCGGCGTCGCTGACTCTGACCGACGGCACGATCACCGATGCCCGGCTGGCGTTTTCCGGGGTCGCCGACGTGCCGGTCCGGGCGGCCGAAGCGGAAAGCCTGCTGGTGGGCCAGCAGCCGTCGGCGGAGCTGTTCGCGGAGGCGGCCCGCCGATCGGCGGCCGCGCTCGATCCGCCTGCCGACCTGCACGGGTCGTCTGACTACCGGAAGAAGGTCGCGGCCGTCCTGGTCCGGCGCGCGCTGCGGGCGGCCGCCGACAACGCCTACGAGAGGCAGTGAGCGATGACGGATATCACCGTAAGGGTGAACGGTGCCCCGCGCACTGGCTCGGTCGAGGCGCGTAAGACGCTGGCGGACTTCCTCCGTGACGACCTCGACCTCACCGGGACCCACGTCGGCTGCGAGCACGGGGTCTGCGGCGCGTGCACGGTCATCGTCGACGGCAGGCCGGCGCGCTCGTGCCTGATGCTGGCGGTACAGGCCGCCGGCCACGAGGTGACCACGATCGAAGGATTGGCGCCAGACGGCGCCCTCGGCCCGCTGCAGCAGGCGATGCGGGACTCGCACAGCTTCCAGTGCGGATTCTGCACACCCGGATTCGTCATGCAGGCCACAACGTTCCTTGGCGCGCACCCGGACGCCGGGGAACAGGAGATCCGCGAGGCGCTGTCCGGCAACATCTGCCGCTGCACCGGCTACCAGAGCATCATCGACGGCGTCCTGCTGGCCGTGCAGCGGAGCAAGGCCGAGGTAGGGAGTGACGGATGACTCAGATCGCGGCCCAGCGCTACACCGGCACCAGCGTCAAGCGCTCGGAAGACCTGCGCATCCTGGCCGGCGCGGGACGCTACGTCGACGACATCAAGCTGCCAGGGATGCTGCACGCGGCCTTCGTGCGCTCACCGCTGGCCCACGGGCGCGTGCTCGCGGTTGACGCCTCCGCCGCCCGGGCCCTGACCGGAGTCGTCGCGGTGCTCACCGGGGCCGACCTGGACGAGATAACGGTCCGCGGACCCGATCCGCTGCTGGCGCTGATGGGCGGCGGCGGCCCCACGGCCGAGTACAGCCTGCTGGCGACGGACAAGGTGCGCTTGGTCGGCGACCCGGTCGCGGTGGTCATCGCCGAGAGCCGCTACCTGGCCGAGGACGGCTGCGAGCTGGTCGAGGTCGACTACCAGGACCTGCCCGCGGTCGCGAGCGCGGCCGCCGCCCTCGATGCTGGCAGCACGCCCGTGTTCGCCAACCTGGGCGACAACATCATCGGCCCGCACCGGCGCAGCGAGTTCGGCGACGTGGCCGGCGTATTCGCCGCCGCCGACCGGATCGCCGAGTTCCACCTCGACGTGCACCGTCACCAGAACGTGCCGATGGAGGGGCGCGGCTGCGTGGCGAGTTACGACGCCGACTCGGGCGTGCTGACCATGCACGCGGCCACGCAGAGCGTGCACATTACCCGGATGGGCGTCGCCGCGTGCCTTGGTATCGCCCCCGACCGGGTGCGCGTCCTGGCCGGCGATATCGGCGGATCGTTCGGCTTGAAGATCGGCGCCTCCCGTGAGGAGCTCGCGGTCGCGGCCGCGTCGCGTGCGCTCGGCCGCCCGGTCAAGTGGGTCGAGGACCGGAGCGAGAACCTGACCGTATCCGGGCAGGCCCGCGAGGAGAGCTTCGACGTCCGGGCGGCCGTCAGCAACGACGGTGACCTACTCGGGCTGGACGTCAGCATGGTGATCGACACCGGCGCGTACCCCGTCATGGGCACCATGGTTCCGTCGATCATCGAGGCGATGCTGCCCGGCCCGTACAAGATCGCGGCGCTCGGATTCGAGTCGACCGCGGTCATCACCAACAAGGCGTCCTACATCGCCTACCGCGGGCCGTGGGCGTCCGAGACCTTCGTGCGGGAACGCGTCCTCGACCTGCTGGCCAAAGACCTCGGCCTCGACCCGTTCGAGATCCGGCTGCGCAACGTCGCCCCGCGCACCAGCCCGCCGGCCATGATGATCACCGGGCGCCCGCTGAGCGGAGTCACCACCCGGGAGTCGCTGGAGCGAGTCGCCCAGCTGGTGGATGTCCCCGCGTTCCGGCGCCGGCAGGCCGCGGAGCGCGCTCGGGGGCGTTACCTGGGGATCGGCGTGGCCACCTTCATCGAGGCCGCCCCCGGCCCACGGGCGCCCGAAGGCTCCGGCGGCGCGCTTGGCCAGGAGTCCATGCGGCTGCGGCTGACCGAAGACGGCATCGTGATGCTGTTCACCGGCCAGATGCCGCACGGGCAGGGCCACCAGACCACGCTTGCCCAGATCGCCGCCGACGAGTTCGGCGTGCCGTTCGAGCAGGTCCGCGTCGTCATCGGCGACAGCGACGCGGTCCCCTTCGGGCTGACGGGCGGCAGCCGGTCAGCCACCATGACCGGAGGCGTCACCCTGCACGGCGCCCGGCAGCTGAGGGCCAAGGTACTCGACGTCGCGGCGCTCCTCATCGAAGCCAGCGCCCAGGACCTCGAGATCACCGACGGCCAGGTCGTGGTCCGCGGCGATCCGGACAGCGCGATCGCGGTGGCCGAGGTGGCCCGGCAGGCCGCGTCGGGCCGGTTCGGGGCCGAGGTCGACGCCAGCCTGGAAATCGAGGCCACGTTCGACGGCGGCGAGGGCGGATGGTCAGGCGGCAGCCACTGCGCCATCGTCGAGGTCGACGTCGAAACGGGAATCGTGAAGGTTGAACGGTACGTCGCGGCTGAGGACTGCGGCGCACTCATCAATCCGGCGGTCGTCGAGGGCCAGATCCGGGGAGGCATCGCGCAGGGCATCGGCGCCGTGCTGCTCGAGCGGTCGGCCTACGACCAGGACGGCAACTACCAGTCGGCCACGTTCATGGACTACCTGCTGCCGACGGCCTGCGAGATTCCCCGGATCGAGATCGAGCACCTGCAGACCGTGCCGCT